>NZ_SBLC01000033.1 GCF_004054105.1 Falsigemmobacter intermedius | reverse complement strand
GGCTGGCGGGGTCTAACCCTCTCTTCGGTCCCGGGGGCTTGTGGCGGAAGGCGTGGGCAAGGTGATCAGAGCGATGCGGTCGATTGCCTTGTGATGTCGGAGGCCTCTAGGCCGACTGCGTCGCCCTCTGAGCGAGCAGCGGTCAACAGCACCTCAGACGGGCCCTTCGGGGCCCGTTTTTGCATTCCGGGGCCGCGAGCGCCTGAAATCCATCCCCGGGGCGGCAATTTCGCATTGTGTGCAGGCAGTTTCGGAACCTGTTCCCAAAATCAGCCTGAGAGTGAACACGGGCTTGCCAACTCTCGGGCGGCTGCTAGTCTCGCCCTAAGACCTGCACTCCTTTGCTCGCTGGCGCGGCATTGTCTGACGGCTGCGCCTGACGTTCTGACCCGACTTGTGAGGCCTGAATTTGCGTATTGCTGTCGCCGGATTTCTGCACGAAACCAATAGCTTCGCCCCCAACCCGGCGGATCTGACCGCCTTTGTCTCCGGCAGCGGTTATGCCCCCATCCAAAGGGGTGAGGCCATGCTTTCGCGCCTGCGCGGCATCAATCTGGCGGTCGCGGGCATGCTGGATCACGCCGAGGCTGCGGGCTGGGACATCGTCCCGATCCTGTGGTGCGGCGCCGTCCCCTCGGCCCCGGTCACCACCGAGGCCTGGGAGGTGATCAGCGCGGAAATCCTGCAGGGCATCGCCGATTGCGGCCCGCTCGACGGCATTTTGCTCGATCTGCACGGCGCGATGATGACCGAAGATCTGCCCGATGGCGAAGGCGCGCTTTTGCAGGGCCTGCGCCGGATCCGCCCGGACACGCCCATCGCGGTCGCGCTCGATCTGCACGGCAATATCACCCGTGAGATGTTTGATGCCGCCGACCTTCTGGTGGGCTACCGCACCTATCCCCACGTCGATCAGGCCGATACCGGCACCCGCACCGCGGAGGCCCTGGGCGCGCTGATCGCAGCCGGGCGCAGCTGGCATAAGGCTATGGCAACGGTGGATTATCTGATCCCGATCGCCTGGCAGTACACGGGTATGGAACCCGCTCGCGGCCTCTATCAGATGACTCGCGATCTGCCCGAGGGTGTGGCCACCGCCTCGCTCTTCATGGGCTTTCCGGCGGCTGATTTCGCGGGCTGCGGCCCGGCGGCCTTTGCCTATGGCCCGGATAAAGCCGCGGTGGATGCCCATGCCGCCGCCATGGCCGCGGCGGTCTATGCCGCCGAGCCCGCCTTTGCCGGGGAAAGTTTCGCCCCCGAGGCTGCGGTGCGCGAAGCCATGCGGCTCTCGCAGGGCGCGCGCCGCCCGGTCGTGATCGCCGATACCCAGGACAATCCCGGTGCCGGGGGCTCCTCGGATACCACGGGGATGCTGCGCGCGCTGGTGGCCTGCGCGGCGCAAAACGCGGCCATCGGCAATCTGTATGACCCGGCCGCGGCCCAGGCCGCCCATGAGGCGGGGCTTGGGGCTAAACTGCGCGTCACCCTTGGCGGCCGCTCGGGCCTCGCCGAGGATGCCCCCTTTGAGGTTGAGGCCGAGGTTCACGCTTTGAGTGCCGGAAAAGTCAAAGCCACGGGGCCTTTTTACGGCGGCAATGAGATTGATCTCGGGCCCTCGGCCTGCCTGCGGGTGGGCGGTACCGATGTGATCGTCACCAGCGGTATCTCGCAGATGGCCGACCGCGAGTTTTACCGCACCCTGGGCGTGGTGCCGGAAGAAAAAGCCATTCTGGTCAACAAAAGCTCGGTCCATTTCCGGGCCGATTTTGAACCGATTGCCGAAGTGATTTTGGTGGCCACCGCACCGGGTGCGATGCCGCTTTGTCCTTCGGTCCTGCCGTGGAAGCATCTGCGCCCCGGCATGCGTCTGCGCCCGCTGGGGCCGGAGTTTGGCGGGGATGCAACGACATCCACCGCTGCGGAATAACGATAAAACTAAAAACCATCAGGGAGTTACACCATGACTGCGACGCTTCGTCTGCGCGGCCTTCTGGGGGCCACGGCGCTTGCCCTGCTCGGCACTTCGGGGGCCTGGGCCGAGACCACCGTCTCGGCGGTGATGCACTCGGATCTGCGGGTGCTCGATCCGGTAATCACCACCGCCCATATCACCCGTAACCACGGCTATATGATTTATGACGTGCTGATCGCCGAAGATGCCGATCAGAAAATTCAGCCGCAGATGGCGGAATTTACCGTCTCGGACGACAATCTGACCTATACCTTCACCCTGCGCGACGGGCTGAAATTCCATGACGGCGCCGATGTGACGGCGGAAGATGTGGTGGCCTCGCTCAAGCGCTGGCAGCAGCGTGACAGCGGCGGTCAGGCCATGGCCGACCGCACCGCGAGCCTCGAAGCGAAAGGCGCAAAAACCGTCGTCTGGACGCTGAAAGAGCCCTTCGGCCCCTTCCTGGTCACCCTGGGTAAACAATCGGCGGTGCCCGCATTCATCATGCCCGCGCGGGTCGCAGCGACCCCGGCGGATAAGGCGATTGAAGAGCATATCGGCTCGGGTCCCTTCATGCTGGTGAAGGAAGAGTTCCAGCCGGGCGTGGGCGTCACTTACGCGAAATTTGAAGGCTATGTGCCGCGCAGCGAGCCTGCCTCGGGCTATGCCGGTGGTAAGGTTGTCAACGTGGACAAAGTCCGGTGGATCACCATGACCGACAGCCAGACCGCGGTGAACGCGCTGCAGTCGGGCGATATTGATTACCTGGAAAGCCTGCCGGTGGATCTGGTGCCGCTCTTTGACGGGGATGATGAGTTTATTGTCGAGACCCGCGCCTCGCTCGGCATGCAGACCATGGGCCGGATGAACTTTAAGCACCCGCCCTTTGACAATGTGAAAATCCGTCAGGCCGCGCTGATGGCCCTGTCGCAGGAGCCGGTGCTGGCTGCGCTGATGGGCAACCCCGATTACTACAAGATCTGTGGCTCGATCTGGGGCTGCGGCACGCCTTTTGAAGACGCCACCGGCTCGGACAGCCTGACCGGCAAGGGCGATCTGGAGGGCGCGAAAAAGCTTCTGGCCGAAGCGGGGTATGACAATACCCCCGTGGTTCTGATGCAGCCGACGGATTCGCCCACCCTGCGCGCCCAGCCGGTTGTGGCCGCAAAAATGCTGCGCGATGCGGGCTTTAACGTCGATATGCAGGCCATGGACTGGCAGACCCTGGTGGGCCGCCGCGCCTCGCGCGAGGCACCGGCAGCGGGTGGCTGGAACATCTTCTTTACCAACTGGATGCTGCCCGAGATCTCAAACCCGGTCATCAACCCGATGGTGAACGGTCGCGGCGATCAGGCCTGGTTTGGCTGGCCGGAAGATGCGAAACTGGAAGAGTTGAAGGCCGGTTTCATCGCCGCCATGACGCCCGAAGACCAAAAAGCCGCTGCCGCCGCGATCCAGGCTCATGTGCTGGAGCAGGTGATCTATGTGCCGCTGGGGGAATATCAGTTCCCGCAGGCCCGCAGCGCCGGGCTGACCGATATGCTGCCCACCGCGGTGCCGGTGTTCTGGGGTCTGAAAAAGGCTGAGTAATCCGCCCCCCTATTTGCAAGACAAGCCGGGCGGTTTCCCCGCCCGGCCCCCGCAGCACTCAGCGGAGGCGCTCTCGCTTGCTCAGCTATCTTATCCGAAGGATCGTCGCGGTTATTCCCGTCCTGATCCTCGTGTCTGTCTTTGTTTTTCTGATGCTTCGGCTGACCCCGGGCGATCCGGCGGCCATTCTTGCCGGTGACAATGCCACCCCCGAAACGCTTGAGCGGATCCGTCAGCAGATGGGCCTCGATCAGCCGCTGCTGCAGCAGTATTTCCGCTGGGTCGGCGGCATTTTGCAGGGCGATTTTGGCAATTCGCTGATCTCCGGCGTGCCGGTTCTGGAAATGGTGGAAAAGCGCATCGGCCCCTCGGCGGCTCTGGCCATTCTGACCATGATCATCACCATTGTGATCGCCATTCCCATGGGCGTCATCGCCGCCTGGAAGCACCGCACCATTGTGGACCACCTGGTGATGAGCTTCTCGGTGCTGGGGTTTTCGGTGCCGGTTTTCCTCGTCGGCTATGTGCTGCTGCTGATCTTCTCAGTCAAGCTCGGCTGGCTGCCGCCCCAAGGCTATAAGGCGTTCACCGCCGGTTTTGGCCCCTTTATTGAGCGCGCGATCCTGCCCGCCTTTACCCTGGCCTCGATCTATATCGCGCTGATCGCGCGGATGACCCGGGCGGCCATGCTTGATGTGCTGAACGAAGATTACATCCGCACCGCCCGGGCCAAGGGCGTTGGCGAAGGCCGGCTGCTCTTCGTCCATGCGCTGAAAAACGCGGCGGTGCCGATTGCGACCATTGTGGGCGCGGGCTTTGCGCTGCTGATTTCCGGTGTGGTGATCACCGAGACGATCTTCAACATCCCCGGTATCGGGCGGCTGACGGTCGATGCGGTTCTGGCGCGGGATTACCCGGTGATCCAGGCCCTGATCCTGCTGACCGCAACGCTCTACGTGGCGATCAACCTGTTGATCGACCTTTCCTATTCGCTTTTCGACCCGAGGATCCGCTACTGATGATGAGGGATCAGAAACTGACCGAAAAGCCCCTGGCACTGCGGCTTTTGTCGCGCATTTCCCCCGCCCATACCGGGATTGCCCCCTTTATCGCCGGGTTTATGCTGCTCGCCGTGCTGCTGGTGACGCTGCTGTCGCCCTGGCTCGCGCCGCATGACCCGCTGGCCATGGACCCGCTGCTGCGGCTGAAGCCGCCCTCGCCGGAGTATCTGCTCGGCACCGACGGCTATGGACGGGACCTTTTGTCCCGGATGATCCTCGGCGGGCGGATTTCGCTGCTCGTTGGCGTCTCGGCGGCCATTGTGGCGCTGGCCCTGGGCATTCTGATCGGGCTTGTGGCGGGATATTTCCGCCTCGCGGATGCGATCATCATGCGCGCCATGGATGCACTGATGGCCATGCCCTCGATCCTGATTGCGATTGCATTGGTGGCACTGAACGGCCCCTCAATCGGCTCGGTGATCATGGCGATCACCATTCCCGAAGTGCCGCGCGTGGTGCGTCTGGTGCGCGCCGTGGTGCTGACCGCCCGGGAAGAGCCCTATGTGGAAGCCGCTGTGGCGCTTGGCTCCTCAACCCCGAAGATCCTGTTTCAGCATCTTTTGCCCAATACCATGGCGCCGATGATTGTGCAGGGGACCTATATCGTCGCCTCGGCCATTCTGACCGAAGCGGCGCTCTCGTTCCTTGGCGCGGGGATCAGCACGGAAATTCCCACCTGGGGCAATATCATGGCCGAGGGGCGGCAGACCTTCCGCATCAATCCCTGGCTGGTGCTTTGGCCTGGGGTCCTGCTGACCATCTGCGTGCTCTCGATCAACCTGATCGGTGATGCGGCGCGTGACGCCCTTGATCCGCGTATGAAGAAACGGGAGGGCTGAGAGATGCAGCTTCGCAACCGTGACCTGTCGGGCCAGCCCGTTGTGCTGGAAATCCGGGACCTGGTGGTGGATGTCGGCTCCGGCAAAGTGCTGCCGCCGGTGCTGAAGGGGGTGTCGTTTGACATCCGCCGCGGCGAGACGGTCTGTCTGGTCGGGGAATCCGGCTCGGGCAAATCGGTGACCTCGCTTTCAACCATGGGGCTTTTGCCCAAAGGTGCGCTGACGGTGCGCTCGGGGCAGATTGTGCTCAACGGCACTGATCTGCTGGCCCTGAGCCCAAGCCAGATGAAGGCCCGCCGCGCCAAAGATCTGGCGATGATCTTTCAGGAACCCATGACCGCGCTCAACCCGGTGCTGAAAGTGGGCGAGCAGATCGTGGAAGTGCTGAGCCTGCACACCACCCTGAGCCGGGCCGAGAAAAAGGCGAAAGCCCTTGATATCATGGAGCAGGTGCATCTGCCCGATGTGCCGCGCATCTTTGAAAGCTACCCCCACCAGCTGTCAGGCGGCCAGCGGCAACGCATTATGATTGCCATGGCGCTGATCCTGGGCCCTGCCCTGCTGATCGCCGATGAGCCGACAACGGCGCTCGATGTGACCACGCAAAAGCAGATCCTGGCGCTGATTGCCGAGCTGCAGGAAAAGCACGGAACGGCGGTGCTGTTCATCACCCATGACATGGGCGTAGTGGCCGAAATTGCCGACCGCGTCTGCGTGATGCGCCATGGCGAGATCCTGGAATCCGGCCCCATCGCTCAGGTGCTGGCCGCACCTGCCCACAGCTATACCAAGGCGCTGCTGAACGCCGTGCCTTCGCTTTCGCCGCGCCCCTCGCGGCCCGAGACCTCAACCCGGCTGCTGCTTGAGGTCAATGATCTGGGCATGACCTACCGCTCGGGCGGGTTTTTGGCGAAAAAGCGTGAAGTGAAAGCCTCTTACGGGGTGAACTTCAAACTGACACCGGGGCGCACCCTGGGGATTGTGGGGGAATCCGGCTCGGGCAAAACCACCGTTGCCCGCTCGATCATGCGGTTTATTGAGCCGACCGAGGGCCAGATCCGCCTCGATGGTGAAGATATCGCGCATCTTAGCCCGGTTGGCATGCGGCCGCGGCGTAAAAAGCTGCAGGTGGTTTTCCAGGACCCCTTCCGCTCACTCAACCCGCGCTGGACCATTGGCCGGTCGCTGATTGAAGGGCCGGTCAACTACGGCACGCCGAAATCCGAGGCCCTGGCCGAGGCACGGCGGCTGATGAAGGTGGTCTCGCTGCCCGAAGATGCGCTGGATCGCTATCCGCATCAGTTCTCGGGCGGGCAGCGCCAGCGGATCGCCATTGCGCGGGCGGTGATGCTGAAACCCGATGTGCTGGTCGCCGATGAGGCGGTTTCAGCCCTCGATGTCTCGGTCCAGGCTCAGGTGCTGGATCTGCTCGATGAGCTGCAGCGTCAGACCGGCATTGCGATCATCTTTATTACCCATGACCTGCGCGTCGCCGCGCAGATTTGCGATGATGTGCTGGTGATGCAGCGCGGCGCGGTGGTCGAACAGGGCCCGGCCGGTGAGGTGCTGCACAATCCGCAGCACGCCTATACCCGTGAGCTGATTGACGCAGCACCGGGACGTTTTTGGGATTTTGCGGCCCGCGGGCCGCTGGTTGCCTGAGAGGGCGAGGGAAAACATGGCTGTTATTGACTTTATCTCACAAAAAGCCCCCGAAATGCGGGCGGTTTTCGAAGACCTGCACCGCCATCCCGAGATCGGCTTTCAGGAAAGCCGGACCGCGGCGATCGTGGAAAAACTGCTGACCGACTGGGGCTTTGACGAGGTACACCCCGGCGTTGGCACCACCGGTGTGGTGGGCATTCTGCGCGGCAAGGGCCAGGGCAACCGACGCATCGGCCTGCGCGCCGATATGGATGCGCTGCCGATTTTGGAAGACAGCGGGCTGGCTTACGCCTCGCAGACCCCGGGCACCATGCATGCCTGTGGCCATGACGGCCACACTACCATGCTGCTCAGTGCGGCGCAGTATCTGGCCGCCAGCCGCAATTTTGACGGCACCGCCGTCTTCATCTTCCAGCCCGCCGAAGAGGGCCTCGGCGGCGCGCGCCGGATGATCGCCGAGCAGCTCTTTGAGCGTTTCCCCTGCGACGAAGTCTACGGCATGCATAACGCGCCGATGTCGCCGCTTGGCCGTGCGCGTCTGCGCCGGGGCCCGATGATGGCGGGGGCTGCGTTTTTTGACATTACCATCAATGGCAAAGGCGCCCATGGCGCGGCGCCGAACCTGTCGCGCGATGCCCTGGTGATCGGGGCGGAACTGGTGGGGCAGCTGCAGACGGTTGTTTCGCGCAATGTCGATCCGGTCCACCCCTGTGTGCTCAGCTGCACGCAGTTCCACACCGGCTCGGCCTATAACGTCATCCCGGGCGAGGCGAAAATCGCAGGCACCGTGCGCTATTTCAATGATGAGGTCATGGCGCTCGTTGACACCCGCATGCGCGAGCTTTGCGCCGGTCTGGCGGCAGGCCATGGCGTGAGCATTGAGATCGACATTCGCAATGTCTTTAACGTGCTGGACAATGCGGCCGAGCCTGCCCAGGCCATGCTGGATGCCGCAGCCGAAGTCCTGGGGGCCGAAAATGTCTCGGACGACGGCCCGCTGCTGATGGGGTCGGAAGACTTTGCCGATATGATGCGTATCGTGCCGGGCGCTTATATCAACGTCATGCACCCCGGCCCGCAGCCGGTGCACAATCCGGGCTTTGTGCTTGACCCGGAGGTGCTGCCGATCGGGGCGTCAATCTATGCCCGCGTCATTGAAAACCGCATGCCGCTGGCACGGGGGGAGGCGGCATAATGGATCATCTGTCGCTGCCCTTTGATCCGGAAGATATGCTGACCCGTCTGCGTCCCTGGATTGAGACGGAAAGCCCCACCTATGACGCCGCCGCCATGGCGCGGATGGTGAATCTGGCCGCGGCGGACTGCGCCGCCGCCGGGGCCAGCATTGAGGTGATCCCGGGCCGCCTCGGCCTTGGGCCCTCGCTGCGCGCGCGCTTCCCGCATCCTGACCAGGGCAAGCCGGGGATCCTCGTCTCGGGCCACCTTGATACCGTGCATCCCGTCGGCACCCTGACCCAAAACCCCTGGCGGCGCGAAGGCGGCCGGGTTTATGGCCCCGGCATTCAGGATATGAAGGGGGGCAATTTCGTGGCCCTCGAAGCCATGCGCCAGATCCGCCGTGCCGGTCTGCAGACGAAACTGCCGGTCACCTTCCTGCTGACGCCCGATGAGGAAATCGGCACCCCCGCCACCCGCGATCTGATTGAGCAGGAGGCGCTGCAAAGCGCCTGCGTGATCCTGCCTGAGCCCTGCGGTGCGGATCAGTCGGCCACCATCGGGCGCTTTGCGATTGCGCGTTACAATCTGGAAAGTATTGGCCGGCCCTCTCACGCAGGGGCACGCCTTGGCGAGGGACGCTCGGCCATTGCACTGATGGCCCGCAAAATCGGCCAGATTGAGGCGCTCTCGGGCGAAGACTGCACCTTCTCGGTGGGCGTGGTCCATGCCGGGCAATGGGTGAACTGCGTCTCCTCGCGCGCAGAGGGCCAGGCCCTGTCCATGGCGAAAACCGATGCCGATCTCGAAGATGGCATCGCCCGCATGCTGGCGCTGTCGGAAACCGTCAATGATGTGGAGTTCCGCATCACCCGCGGTGTAACCCGCCCGGTCTGGCAGCCAGGTCAGGCAAAGGATCTGCAGCTCTTTGAACTGGCGCGTAAAATCGGCGCGGATCTGGGCTGGACGCTGACCCATAAACCCAATGGCGGCGGATCAGACGGCAATTTCACCGGCGCACTTGGTGTGCCGACGCTCGATTCCACCGGCCTGCGCGGAGACGGTCTGCACACGCTGAATGAGCATGTTTTTGAGGACAGCCTTGTGGAACGCGCCCGCTATCATGCGGGGCTGTTTCTCAATATCGGCCCGGAAACCTGGGCCTGAGCGATCCTGTCGGAGACAGCCGCGCGGATCCCCGACCTGCGCGGTTGTCCATGGCAAAAGCCCCTGGCCCGTGGGTGACCAGCAGCAAAAATACAAAGCAGAACAGGATCGCCGCATCGCCGCCGTTGGCCACCGGATAAAAGCTCTGCGGCGCATGGGCGATGAAATAGGCCGCCGCCATATGGCCTGAAAGCACAAAGGCCACCGGGCGGGTAAAGAGCCCGATGATGATCAAGATCCCGCCCACAACCTCAAGGATCCCCGAGGTCAGCGCCATGGCGTTGAGGGTTTCGGGACCAGGAATGGGAAAGCTGAAGAGCTTTTGGGTGCCATGGGCGAAGTACAAAAGACCCGCGATGATGCGCAACGCCGCCAGCGTATAGGGCCGCAGACTGTCAAGTTGAGTAAACATCTCAAAAATCCCTTAAACTGCACTCAACTCAGCCTGCGCGGCTTTCGGGAGTCCCGCAAGAAATATTGCTAAACCGGCACCCTTTGCCTGCGCGCGGCGAAAAGCTGTTGCCAAAGCGCCCCGCAGAGCGGTTGACTGCGCCATCCACCCGTCCCCCCTGCAGGAGAACCCCGATGCCGGTCGACACGCTCATTACCCATGGCCGCATCTGGCTGGGCAAAGACGATGGTTTTGCCGAAAGCCTCGCCATTTCAGACGGTAAAGTGCTGGCCAGCGGCACCACGGCGCAGATGGAAGCCCTGGCAGGCCCTGCCACCCGGCGGATTGATCTGGCCGGACGTTTCGCCATGCCCGGAGTTTGCGAGGCCCATGCCCACTTAAGCAGCTATGGTGTGGGTCTGCTGCGCGATGTCGACGTCAGCCCCGACAGGGTAAGCGATATGGCGGGCCTGCTTGACCGGATCCGCGCGCGTGCGGCGCAGACGCCAAAGGGCGGCTGGGTTCTGGCCCGCGGCTATGACCACACGCGCCTTGCCGAAAACCGCCACCCCCACCGGAGCGAGTTGGATGCCGCGGCCCCCGATCACCTCGTCTGGCTCACGCGGACCTGTGGCCATATGGCGGTGGCCTCTTCGGCGGTGCTGGCGCAGGCCGGGATTGGCCACAACACCCCCGATCCTGACGGCGGCAGTATTGCGCGCGACGCCCAGGGGCTGACGGGCCTTCTGGCTGAAAACGCGCGGTTTCCGGTCATGGCGCTGCTGCCAGAGCTGACAGTGGCGGACTATGTGGCCGGGATTGAGGCCGGGGGCCAGGATATGCTGCGCTACGGCATCACCTCGCATATGGACGCCGGGGTCGGCATGACCAGCGGCATGACCGAGCTTCTTGCCTATCAGGAGGCCGAGGCCACGGGCCGGCTGCCCCTGCGCAGCACGCTCTGCCTGATGGGCGATAAAGATGTGAATATTTTTGACGAAGCCCGGGCCGCGGGCCTTAAGCCGCAGTCGGGCAGCGATATGCTGCGCTACGGGCCGGTCAAGTTTTTTACTGACGGCTCAGCGGGCGGCTATACCGCGGCCATGTCGCGCCCCTATGAGGGGACGACTTCGACCGGGCTCTTTTGCCTGAGCGATGCGGAATGCGACGCGCTTGCGCGGCGGGTGCATGATGCGGGCTTTCAGATGGCCATCCATGCCATCGGCGATGCCGCCATTGAGCAGGTGCTCAACGCCATGGAGCGCGCCCAGACGGCCAACCCCCGCGAAGATGCCCGCCACCGCATTGAGCATTGTGGCTGGCTGAGCGCCGCGCAGATGGCCCGCATGGCGCGGATGGGCGTTTGGCCCGCCCCGCAGCCCACCTTTATGTATTATTTCGGCGAGAATTATCTGCAGGCTCTGGGGCCGGAACGTTCGGCCTTTGCCTATCCCATGCGGGCCTTCGTCGATGCGGGGCTGAACCCTTCGGCCTCCAGCGACTGCCCGGTCACCCCCATGAACCCCTTTGCGGGCATCGCCAATATGGTGACGCGCAAAACCCGGACCGGCGTGGTCATCGGCCCCGATCAGCGGCTGACCATGGCCGAGGCGCTGCACTGCTATACCGCGGCCGGGGCCTTTGCCACCCATGATGAGGAGCGCCGGGGCCGTCTGGTGCCGGGGCAGTTTGCCGATCTTGCGGTGCTGTCGCAGGATCTGTTTACGGCAGAGCCGGAAAGCATCGCTGCGACCACCTGTGTGATGACGGTGCTCGGCGGTGAGGTGGTCTGGCGGGCCGAGGGGGTTTAACCCCCCGGCTGCAGCACCAGGCGATGGGCCGTTGCCGCCTCGACCGCCGCCTCGGAGTAGAGGAACGGCACATATTCGCCCCGTGACCAGGCCTCAAAGAGGTTGCTGTAATAGGGGCTGCGCCGGTCGCCGGACTGGCCAGGCGCGTTGATGGCGAAGGAATTGTCCCAGTCGCCCACATCGAGCACAAACCGCACCGAGGCCCCGGTGACCACGCGAAAGTCCCCGTCGCGCCAAGCGGCATGCATGACGGTGGCCCCCGATCCGGGCTTGGGCAGCGGGCCAATATCGCCCGCCCCGCGCCCGCTCTCCCCCAAAGCGCGCGAGAGCGGGTGCTCAAAATAGGCGTGGTGCAGATCGCCCCATTTCCAGCGGGTCATATCGGGGCCAAAGCGGCCTTGCAGATCCGCAAGTGCGGCGGCAAGAGTGTCGCGCAGCACCTGGTCACGCCCGGCCAGGGGATCGGTGCCAAAAGCCGCCCCCGGGGCTTCCAGCGCCCGCAGCATGCCTTCCACATCACCTGGATACATCAGGGCACGCAGCGCCGGATCGGCGACAAAAAGGGCGAAAAGCGCGGGTTTCAGGTGGGAATGGAGCCAGACTTCCTGCAAAAGCGCAGCCGCGCTGTCGATCGTCATACGCGCGTCCCAGCCCAGCAGCAGCGCCCGCGCCGCGGCCAGATCCGGCCCGGTATCGAGGCCCGCCAGCAGCGCCTGCAGCCTTTGTGCCGGACGCGACAGGGTGTCAGTCTGTAGCGCGCGGCTCTCAGCCGGGGTATGGGCAGTGGTTGCGTCGAGCACCTGATGGATCCGCTCTGCCCGGCAGTTTTCCAGCCATTCATAGCCGATCTGCCCGCCGCCGCCCGGATGATCCTGCGGGATGTTATATTCATTGGCCGACATCACATAGCCCCGCGCCGGATTGACCATGGCGGGCATCTGATCGAGCGGCACGATCCCCGCCCATTCGTAACTGCCGTCCCCCGGCACGGGGGTCAGCCCGTCCCACTCCGGCCGGATCGGCGTGAAGCCATAGGGCAGCCAGGCAATGGTGCCGGAGGTATCGGCATAGACATGGTTCATCGCCGGGGCGCCAAAGCGGGCAATGCCCTGACGGTATTCCTCAAAGCCGCGTGCGCGCATGGTTGAGACCCCGGCCAGATAGGCACAGGTTCCCGGCTGCCACCAGACCGAGCGCAGCGCAAAGGCGCGGTTCTGCGCCGGCTCGGCCAGCAGAACCGGTCCGTGACGGGTAAAGAGCAGCTCATGCGTCTCGGCCGCATGGCCGCGGATCTCAAAGACCTCCGGGACCACCTCCATCTCTTCCCAGGTATCGGCAAAGCGGTACTGCCGCGGTGCCTCCGGGTTTGTCTGATAGACGTAAATATCTTCCTGGTCCGAGCCGAAAATCGTCGCTGTAAAGGCGCAGGTGCCGTTGTGACCCATGCAGATGCCGGGGGCGGCCGGCTCGCCCGTGCCGATCACGTTAAACTCAGGGGTTGTCAGATGCACCAGATAGCGCAGGGCGGGCACGGCATGCTGGCGGTGCGGGTCGCCCGCAATGACCGGCCGACCGGTGGCGGTGCGGCTGCCCGCCACCGCCCAGTTGTTGGAGCCCGTCCAGGCCGCATCGGCCACCACTTCGGCCAGGCTGTTGACGCGGCGCCATTTTCCCGCCTCGGCGCGGGTGGCCTCGAGCCGGCCCGGATCAAAACTGACCCCCGCTGTGGCCAGTTTGAACACATCGAGCACCGCCAGAGGCACGGTCGCGGTATCAAGGCCCGCGGGCACCTCGGGGGTATGGGCGGGCTCAATGTTTTTGCGCAAAAGATCCGCCTCGGTCGTGGCGCCCTGCAGGATGACACAGCGCAGCACCTCGGAGATCGCATTGCGGGTCAGCGCGTGGCTGCGAATGCGCACAACATCCTCGGCCCGCCACATCTCGGGGGCCGAGCCGGTCAGCGCAAATTCTTCCGGCAGACGCTCCGGCAGGGCGCAGGCCCAGGTGATCCAGGCATTGATCCCGGCCACGAAAGCCTCACAAATCTCCTGCATATCATCAGCATAGGCGCGGTATTCGGTCTCGAGATCGCCGCGATAGAGGAAAGCGCGCGAGGCGATATCCTGTTCCAGAAACCCCGGCCCGAAGGAGGCCGCCAGCCGCCCCAGCCCGCGTTTGCGCCACAGATCCATCTGCCACAAACGATCGCGTGCGGCGTTAAAGCCCTGCAGGAAAAAGCCGTCGCGGGCCGATTGCGCGGTCAGATGCGCAATGCCCCAGCGGTCAATGCGGATCTCCGCCCCGGCCTGAAGGCCAGGGATCGTCAGGGTTTCGCTGGGGGGCAGAAAATCTTTCATCGCAGGCCGCTCTCCGACTGTGACAGGCCGCACCCGGACGGGGGGCCACCAGATCCCCTTTGGGGGCAGGGCTATCAAGGCGCAAAGCCAGGCCCGCGGCAATGATAAATCAACGCAGGCGCTGCAGGGGGCTGGTCGCGCCTGAAAGCTGTGCAAAGAACCGCCCGCCCTGCCGGCGGGCGATCCCTTTCTGCAGCGAAAACGGGGGCTCAGCCCTCGTGACGCGCCTTTGCCTTTTTCAGCTCATGCCGGGCGATGCCGCGCAGATGCACCTCATCAGGGCCGTCAATGAACCGCAGTGCGCGGCCCCAGGTCCAGAGGTAAGACAGGGGCGTGTCGGGTGTTAAGCCTTTGGCGCCATAGACCTGAATCGCGCGGTCGAGCACCGATGTCTGCAGCCGTGCCGCCGCCACTTTGATTTCCGAAACCAGCACATGGGCGGCCTTATTGCCCTGGGTGTCCATCAGCCAGGAGGTGTAGTTGGTCCTGAACAAAGCGTTCAGGAAGCAATAGCCCTTTGAGATCGCGGGTTTTCCATTGCTGCAGTTACCCAAATGGCCGCCATGATATAGGCAAGCCAAAGTCTGAGATGGGCAAGGATCTTGCGGATATTGTGGCCGCAGGCGCAAAGGACCGCGAAGATGGCGTCTCCGGTGGCGCCTTTCAGGGGGCATCGGCTGAGGCGGCCATCGGTTTTCATATGGCCGATTTCAGGCTCGATGGCGCTGCGGCGGCGGAGATCGGCGATGAGCTTTGGTGTCAAGCCGCGCCGCGTGCCGCTGATCAGGACACGGGTTTTGGTCTCGCCGTGACCACGGTAACCGCGATCGACGACTGCCAGTTCCGGGCGCTGATCGGTGAGGATTTCGACCTGTTCTAAGGCCTCGCGCAGCGTATGGCCGTCATAGGGATTGCCAGCGAAGCTGCGCATGCCGAGGATGAAGCCCTCATCCAGGCTGGTGGCGATGCTGACCTTGCAGCCGAACTCATAGCGTACCCGCGCCTTGCCTTTGGCGATGCAGTCCACTTCGGGCGCGTGCAGGGCATAGCCTCTTCAATTTGACGCGCGCGCGCATGGTCCTCTTCTTTCTGCTTTTGAGTCGTGTCCGAGATGCCGGAGCTACGCCCCGCGCGATGAATGCCGATTGCCGCCGCCAGAACGGCCCCCACAGCCGCGAGCCACGGCCAGACAGTTAAGAGTAGCGCCCGCATCATTTGGCCCGTGGATTGAGCGTGTAGGGCCGCACAGAGCCTGCGCGCTGCTGCGCGATGATGAGGGCGAAGAGCGGCGACATACGCAGCATCCAGCCCTCGATAACCACCACGTCGAGGCCGAGCATCCAGCCCGCCAGCGTGGCGACCGGCGGCACCAGTTGAGGATCTGAAAAAACTGCCGCCGCGAGCCATGTGACGACATCGAGGACAATGAGCAGGGAAGGGAGGATGCCGAGCCAGAAGCTGCGGGTCCGCCCGATAAAGATCGGTCGCATGGATCAGACCTCCTTTGCCACCAGGGCGCGCACAGCGGCATCCTTGGCTTCGAGCAGTTTGCGCAGGGCAACGGTGCGCTCCGGGTTGCGGGGCAGGGTGTCCACGATCTGCTGGGCGAGATCCCCGAAGGGCTTGCTCACGGCCTGCAGGTGCGGGGGCAGATGGGCCCAGGCGAAGAATTGGAGGATATGCTCCATGGGTCAGGTCTCCATTTCCGGGATGAGGGCCGCCCATGTCAGGGGGCCGATGATGGCGTCAGGGGTGAGGCCGGCGGAGCGCTGGAAGGCGCGCACTGCGGCCTCTGTGCGGGCTCCGAAAACCCCGTCAGGCAGGCCGGGGTCATAACCCTGCGCGGTGAGGTGGATCTGTGCCTCTGTGACCGCCTTGCCGCGCGCGCCACGGCGCAGGGCAGGGTAGGCCGGGGCAGGGGTCAGATCGTACTCACAGGCCAGCGCGAGATCGGCGATCGCAGCCGCCTTGTCAGTGCCGTTGATGATGCGCCGCGCGCCCAGGTAATCGGTGCGGCCCGGGCGGATATAATCGGCCAGCTTCTTTCCGGTGAACCATCCCTCTTTGGAGCCGAGCACCAGCACCTGTGCGGCAATCACCGGATCAAGTGCGAGATCCGGATTGGCGATCAGATCCACTTTGAGCGCCGAGCTGGCGCGCAGATAGTTGCGCTCCCAGGTGAGCTGAGAAAACCCGCGCCCATACCACGGGTAGTAGCGCAGGCTGCGCCGGAAGCTCTCCGCGCGGGAGCCGAGGTAATAGCCCTCTTTCACCGGCAGCAGGGTCGAGTTGGTTTCCCAATGCGCAGTCGCCAGCACATAGGCAGTCTGCGGGATCGAGAGGCCATGCGCCTCACAGGTTTCCCGGATCAGCCGTGTGTGGCCGAGATTGTGATTGAGCATAAGGGCTCCATTGAAAAAGCCCCGCCGGAAAGATCCGAACGGGGCTGCGGAAAGAGGAATTGTTTACAGGTGCACAAAAACTGATCATTTTCAGATCAGAGGGGGGAGGACAGCATGCACCACGCGTCTGAAGTTATTCTGATCGGATACGGCGAGCGCACCTTTGGGGAGGTGCTGGTCGGTCAAATCAGATTGTCAGGCGAATGGTCAGCTCCGAGCTCAGGCGGCTTTTTCTTCACGCCCGAAGGAAAAGATCTGCCCGTCGTTTGGGCAAAATCCTTGGAGGGGTTCTATGACGGCATTCTGGACTGGCATGCCGATCTTACAAGAAACGCTTCCAGAACAAGAGGCTAAGCTTGTACGCTTTTGTGAACTGCACAGCAGTGAAGGTATGCTAATCTGCTCAGATCAACTGGTTATACGCGCATCGCGTCACAGATGACTTCGGTCCTGTCACAACATGCTACGAGCCAGATGTGATGGGACAGGGCGTCTTCAATGAAGGCGCCTTGTTTCGTTAAGGCTTCCCTTCTTTGAGGGAATTGCGTGAAGAGTTGAAGTGAGGTCCATACTGCCCGGTGCCCCTGAGCTTTTCCGGGGAGAACATTTTAGCGCCCTCAGCGGCTTACTAACCTTAAATTAACCTCCAGGGATCAACCTATGTCTGCCCAGGAATTCCGTCCGTTC
Organism: Falsigemmobacter intermedius; assembly: GCF_004054105.1. Classification (GTDB taxonomy): domain Bacteria; phylum Pseudomonadota; class Alphaproteobacteria; order Rhodobacterales; family Rhodobacteraceae; genus Wagnerdoeblera; species Wagnerdoeblera intermedia. Next base: position 8,567 of record NZ_SBLC01000033.1, on the reverse strand, counting down.
GTATGCAGCTGCGGACACCAAATGCGTTTCAACGCAAGCCGATGCGGCTATTGTCACAAGCCCACGCCCCTGAAGAACAGGTCGGCGGTTTGGGTGGTCGCTGTAGCAGGGATTTCTCTACTGGTGCTTATGGTGGTCCGCGCTTTTAACTGAGACAAGCCTCAAGGCTTGCGCCACTCCTTCCATAGCCTGATTGCTTGGCTTGGGTCGTTCACTGCGATCAGCAGCCAGCGCATGACGCCCTCAGCCGTCAGGGTGACAATGGCGGCCGCCACGGCCAGCGGCACGCCGAAGACTTCAGCCGCATATTCAGCCCCTACGAGCGCGGTGCCCACCGCCACCAGCAGCGTGGTAATGACCTGCCAGGCACCGAGCTGAGAGCTTGTTTTAATTTTGACCAGAAGCGCGACGGCGACCGCGATCCAGAAGTCGAGAGATTTGAAGTCGGTCACAGCACCCTCCGCGCATGAAAAAGCCCGCGCGCGGCGGGCGTCAGGTCAGTTTGTCGGCTCGGTCAGAGCGCGGCGGCGGATGTGAAGATCGCAATGAGATCCTCGGTCGACTTGCCCTCTGCAGCCGCCAGCGCGGCCACCAAAGGATCGGTGGGCACCACAGAGAAGGGCCGGATCGCACGAAGGCGGGCGATGGTGCGCTGCTCTGCCGGGAGCGCGGCAATCATGGCCTCAACTGAGGCCGGCAGCGCTCCGGAGATCCAGGCCACGCCCTCGGTCTCTGTGAGCATGCCCGCGCCGATCAGCGCCGCGATGATCTGGGCGTGAGAAACGGGCGACAGGGATGCCAGTCGTTCTTCGGGGGGCATCCGGCTTTGCAGATAGTCATCGAGGGCCTCCTGATTGATCGGGGCCGCATCTGCGGGGATCAGATGGTCCTGCGATCCGTCTTCCGGAAAGCCGTAAACCTCATTGTCGTACATGTAATGCTTCATCAGTAATGCGTCCTCACTTCAACGGTGGCGGTGCCTTCCATTTTGTATTGCCACCCCGGAGGCACGATGCCTGAAGTGGAAGCGTGGCTGTTGGACCAACCCCTGCCGATAAGCCCCCACCCTGCCGAAGATCCCGACCTGGTATAAAGTTCTACCCATCCTTGAGCTGTGGATGTCGCGTTCATGTCCACAAACAGGGGGCTGCTTGAACTGGGGTTAGTCATTACGACGCCTGCGTTCATGTTAAAATTTGCGACGACCCCCATAAACGCAGGCCCCCCCCGCGCCAATTGCGGCCCGCGCTCCTTCTGCCGTAGTGGCTCCGGTGCCGCCTTTGCTTAAAGGGACTACGCTTTCTGTAGCGACAGCCCCCGCACCGATATTATCCCGCGCCTGCTGACGCTGCGCGTTGGTCAATGATTGTGCATCATAGGAAAGCGCGGCGATATTGTCCCTGATCTGTTGCTTTTGCCCGCTGGTCAGGGTCTGTGCAGCGTCATGGCGAAGAGCCGCGAGGCGGTCCGCGAGATCGACCCATGCGGTATTGGCGTCATTGCGGATTTTGAGCACGCCGGTTGCGGTGTCCAGCCACAGCAGACCTGCCTGCGGAGACGCTGGCGCAGTCGGCCCGCTGTTGAGGGTGAACGCACTGTCGAGCGCGTTGTTGAAGCCCTCCCGGACGGCGAGGCCGGATCCGGAAGGGACTGAGCGGGGATGCTGGCTCATGCTGCCACCTGTTCTGCTTTGACGCGCAGCCTTGAGACGATCGGCGCGACGTCGGGTGATCGGGATGTAAGGATGGCGCGGGCCTGAACGCCGCGCGCGCGGTACTCGCCTGCATCGAGGCGGGACCATGGGGACCAGACCGGGGATCCGGACGGGTCGTCTGTGGTGATGCGGACCTGCATTTCGACGTCACATTCGACGTCCGCCATAGCGTCCCAGCTGAGCCAGCTGTCGACGGTGCCGGCGCGCTGATCCCAGTCGTCGTTAAGAACCAGCGGGGCCAGTTCGATCACGGAGCGCAGCCGCACCAGCCGAGGGGTGGCCCAGGCAAGCGTGGTGGCGAAGGTATAGACCCCGCGCGCTGAAACCCCATAGGGATAATCCCAGGAGGTCAGCGCATCCGTGTTCGGTACATCGTCGAAGATACCAACGTCTGCGAGCGTCAGGATGCCGTCTGCTGCGACAGTGCCGTCATGCGCGCCACTGAACTCATCGTCGGCCTGCAAAAGGCCCGCATCCGCAAAGCCGACAGCTGTCGCACCATCCGAAAAGAGCGCGGTGACCGGCCCCAACTGCCCGGAGGCGTCAATAGGGCGGACGAAGTAGACCCCCGGCATGAGTGGCACGACTGCAATCGTCGTATTGCCCTGCACCTCATCAAGGCTGACGGTGTTTGACCACGCCGCCCCCGCAGAGGCGGCGTGGCGGATCATGATGCGGCCGCCGCAGCGCACATCGAGGCGGAAAACCACTTAGAAATCGCCCAGGACCTGTTCAGATAAGCTGAACCTCCTCTCATGATGATCATATCCGATAACCCGGACTTAACGACATCTGAAGTATTGCGCTCATTATTGACATATTACGACCATTGTATATCTTTTTTTTGTTAAGCTGATAATTTACTATTATCGGACATTTTGGCATAGTTAGATCTTTGGGGTGCGGACGAAAAGTTGGACTATCGAGGAGATAGTTCATGTATAGCTATGAAGAGCGGATGAGGGCGGTGGCCCTCTACATCAAGCTGGGCAAACGATAGACTCCTGGCACGGTGGATGGGATCACAGACATTACCAATGGGTCTCAAAAACGCTTCAGGTTGCCGTCAGCTGCGGTAGCCCGTTGGGTTCTGCGACTGCCACTTCCAGGTGGTTTCGCAGATCTCCGTGAGGCCCAGATCCGCCTGCCAGTTCAGCAGGCGGCGGGCTTTGGCCGGATCGGCGTAATAGGCCGGAAGATCGCCCGGACGGCGCGGCAGCACCTCAAAGGGCAGATCGCGCCCGCAGGCCTTTGAAAAGGCTGTCAGCATCTCGCGCACGGTGATGCCCGCGCCGGTGCCGATGTTGAAGGCCTCTGCCTGACCGGGGGCGGGGCTGTAGCTCAGGGCTGCGATATGGGCGCGGGCAAGATCGGTGACATGGAGATAATCCCGCTCTCCGGTGCCGTCGCGGGTGTCGTAATCCTCGCCAAAGATCCCAAGTTTTTCGCGCCGCCCCACCGCCACCTGGGCGATAAAGGGCATGAGATTGTTCGGAATGCCCTGAGGGTCTTCACCGATCTGCCCGCTCTCATGGGCGCCGACCGGATTGAAATAGCGCAGCAGAACCCCTGAGGCGCCGGGCGTGGCCCGCGCCCAGTCGGTGATGACCTGCTCTGCCATGCGCTTACTGCGCCCGTAGACGCTGGTCGGCGCGAGGGGGTGGCTTTCATCATAGGGCAGGTAGGCCGGATCGCCGTAGACCGTGGCGGAGGAAGAAAACACCACCTTCCGGCAGCCCGCCGCATCCATGGCACTGAGCAGAGAGACCGTGCCGCCGACATTGGTGGCATAGTAGCGCAAAGGCTCTGCCTCTCCCTCGCCCACGGCCTTCAGGCCTGCGAAATGCACCACCGCTTCGGGGCGGAAGTCGCGCAGAATGTCGGTCATCCGCGCGGTGTCGCAGACATCCGCCGTCTCAACTCGAAAGCTGCGCCCCGCCAGCGCCTCCACCCGGCGCAGAGCCTCGGGAGAGCTGTTGGCGAAGGTTTCGGTCACGCAGAGGTCATGCCCCTTTTTGAGCAGCTCCAGCAGCGTATGGCTGCCGATATATCCGGCCCCGCCGGTCAGAAGAATGCGCATGACTTCCCTTAGCATGTTTACCGGCTGCTAAACGCAACCACCCAAATCAAATTGTCAACGGCTCCCTGTCTTCTCAGCCCTGCTCCTCCCCTTGTGAGGACAAATCCACCACCCAGCGGATCTGCCCGGCCGTTCCGATAAGGCTACGCTGCAGTTCTGTCACCTCCCCGGCCGCGCGCCGGAGGAACGTGACGCTCACCACCGGTGGCGCGCCCTCCCTTTGCGGCTCCCCACTGAGCCGGATCACCTGCTTTCCATGGCTTGTGGTCATCGGCAGATATTCCTGCGGGCGGCCGTTTGTCGGCCCACAAAGCAGAAGATCGTTCTGTCCTGCGTCGAGGCAGATCTCATGGGTGCCCCAGCGGTGGGTCCGCTCCAGGAACTCCATCAGCTCTTCCGGGTACCAGCCGCAAAGTAAGGGCGCCTCCTCCAGATCGCGCAGCGGGTGGCGGGACAGGAACTCATGGCGAAGTCGTGGATCTTCCAAAAGATCACGGTAAGGCCCGGAAGCGGCAAAGCGCTGAACAGAAGGATGTGCCCTGAGATCGCGCAGAGCCTGAAGCCGCAGCATCATGGGGAAGAGCGCAAACTTCTGACGTTTAGGAAGTTCCTCCGGGTCATGGGCTCCGGCGATCACCATGCTAAGTTCGGGAAGCGGCTCCCGCTCGGATATCCAGAGCGCGGTCATCTCAGCGCTGAAGACCGGCAGTTCTTCCAGCCGGCAAAAAAGATCAAAGCTGACTGGCGTGAGATGGAGATCATCGCAACGGGCGCGCTCATAATCAAAGCTCTGCCGTGTGCCGTCCGGCCGCTCAAAGGTGAAGGAAGGTCCTTTCTTCAGGTTCATTCGACCGCCTCCGCATCCCCTGCCCCCTGATCCGGGGCAAGCTGCAGCCAGATCGCTGCGTAATGGGCAGCGACGGTGACCACACCGGCCCATGACCCGGCAGGACGGGGCCCCTGCTCCGCCACATTCGGTGCCATCAGCCGCAAGCGGACCTGAACGCTGCTGCCGCGAGCAACGCGGCGTGCGGCACGCTGCATCTCGTCCGGCCGCACGCCCTGCCACAAGAGCTCCCGTTCGCGGCGCAGATCAGGGTCGATCTCGGGCGAGACCCGTTCAAACTGCCAGCGCCCGGCCGGGCGCAGCTGCACCGCAAGCGCAATCCAGGCGGAGGCTTCTGCGGGGTCCCGGAAGGTCACACCCGCATTGGTGCGCGACGCCTGCGACAGCGTGCTGCGGATCCAAGAATAAACCGCCTCCGGCTGATCAGCAGCGAGATCGATCAGTTGCGCGGCGAGATCGAGTGCCTCGTCGCGCTTCGGCTTGGGCAGGGAGGCAGGGAGCAGACGCCCCTCGTCACCCTTGTTCTGCAGTCGCAGCTCCCCGCGCGCAGAGCGCAGCGCGGACCAGCGCTTTGCCACTCTGGCAGTTTGCACAATGAGATCTTCCGGCAATGAGGCCGCCGCTGCGGCCCGCGGGAGCGCGAGGCCGCGGTCCAGGCAGTCGAGCGCAATCCGTAAAGCGTGAAGTGCCGCTGCACTGTCCTGAAGCGAAGGCCATGTCCTTTTGCTTTGATCGCAAGGCATCTCCTCCGGCTCGGGCAGGAGCTGGAACAGCCTTTCTGCTGCAGGGCCGCTCAGGTGATCTGCAGGCAGATCCTTTTGCTCCCCGGACGCGCAGGCCTGCCAGATCAGCAGATCTGCGCAGGTGACGTAATGCAGGAAGGTGGTCTCCACACTGCCGTGGCCGGCAAAGCGGGCAAGTGCTTCCCAGCGTTCACGTTGAGAGACACCAGCCACCGCCTGCACCACGGCGCGCCGTTCCTCGGAGGTCCAACCGGTCAGACGTTGCGTGAGCGCCAGAGCCGGTGCGCGCACCTCGCCCAGAGCGAGGGCGATGTTGTTCAGCGCCGTGCGCCGCAGATCATGGGCCGAGACCATGCTCAGCCCACTCGCCCCCCGCAGGGCTACGGCGATAAGCCGTCCGGTCGCAAGGCGATCGAGCGGAGCGAAGGTACCGTCCGGCTGCAGGATCCCGAAGAGCGGCCCTGCAGGGCTCAGACTGCGCCGCCACGCCAGCCAGTCTGAGAAGAAGGCCCGTTCCTCTCTGGTCATCAGGAGCATTGGCCGGATCTGGCGCAAAGCATTGGGGGTTTTGTTGGTGCCAAAGCGCGAGCTGCGGATGAAGAGGGTTGCCATCTCTTCGGGCACCGGTGTGCCCTCCGGGTTCTCAAAATGCGCGGCCAGTGCTTTGCAGACCTCCCCGATACGCAGCCCGCAGCGCGCCATCAGCAGGAAGGCCGCCTGCAGCGTGCGTGCGAGATCCGGCGGCAAGCCGAAGGCGCTGGCGAGGGACAGACGCGCAGTGGTGAGATCCCGGAAGGACAAAAGATTGGCCCGCACCCGCAGCGCAGGTGTGTCGCCCTCCATAGAGAAGGTCTCCGGATCGATTTTCGGGAAGTTCCATGCGCTCATGGCGAAGGCATGCAGGCTGCGCAGGCGTCTGGCGAGATTGCGCCGCTCGGCGGGACTGCGGGGATCATCCTCGAGGATCTCACCATAAAGATCTTCCAGATCTTCGGCCGCGAGGTCACGTAAAGGAAGATCCTCAAGATGCAGGCAGAGCCGCAGGCCCAGGGTGTCGTCATAGCGCTCCACGCTGGAGGGCCGCAGTCCTTCGTTTTCCAGCAGATGGAGATACCAATCGCTCAGAAGGCAGAGCACATCCGGCCAGTCTCCCCCGGTGCGTGCCGCCCGCAGATCGCGGGCCAGATCGCCCGGCCTGCGCCTGCGGGCTGCAGGGCTCTCCTCTGCGCCCTCTTCCTCGGAGCGGATGTCATGAAGCGCCATATAGAAGCGCAGATAGCCCTCGCTTTGCAAAACCGGATGCGAAAGCCGGGTGACGCGGCGCTCGGGCGGGGCTGTGAGCTCCCGGCTCCAGGCGGCGGGGCTTTTGCACAAAGTCTCGCCCGCAGTCGCTCCCCCGGTCAGAGCCCGCGCCCATGTCTCAGGTGTCGCGGCAAAGCTTTTGATCCGCCGCTGCGCCAGACCCGTCAGCAGGTGATCGGGGCCGTTCTCTTCGGCTTCGCGCAGCAGCGCCGCGCCGCGCAGCAGCTGCGGCAGGCGCAGGGATGGCGGCAGTGCCTCGCCAAACGCCTTTGCCAGCGCTTCGGGAACCGGATGATCGGGACGCAAGCTCTGGCGGGCGGTGGTCGGCAGGTTCCAGAAGAGCGAGATCAGCCGCAGGGTCGGGGACGCGGGAAAAAGCCGCCGCAGGGCATAGAGCCCTTCTGCGTCTTTGCCACTTGCCACACTGAGCGCCCGGGACCGGCGCGCAGAGCTGTGGCTGCGTTCTTTGAGATCCAGCCAGACGGGTACATCCTCCGCGCGGTAAAGAACGGTCTCCTCGCTCAACAGGCTCTGCGCAAAGAGCTGCAGATGCGTGGGGGTGAGGCAGGCGCTCTCAAAGAGCGCGGACGCCAGACAGAGGCCAAACAGCTGATCCGCGGAGGCCTGCCATGTGAGCCCCTCCTCCCGGATCTTCCAATACTGCGCGCGCAGCCGCCGCGCTTCAGCGGCGAACTGCAGGTCCTCCAGCCGCCAGTTGTCGTCTTTGGAATAAACCGCCGTGATGGCACCGGGGGCGGCAACGGGGGAGGAGCGGCTGCGGGCGTTATGGCGGTCCACCAGATCCTGCAGAACGCCGTTCATGCCCGCTGCCTCAGAGCGGCTTCGGGCCTGACGCAGGATCTGCCCCTGCAGCTCAAGAAGCTGGCTATGGGCTTCAGCGGGGACCGGCAGATCGGCACGCAAAAGCCACGGTGCGGCGGCGGCGATCAGATCCTCTGCGCGGGCCCGCAGCAGAGTGCGGCTCTGCCCGCGGGCGCGCGCCCGGGCCTCACGTCCGACAGGGGAAGCAACAGGATCTGTCACAGCGGACTCTCCAGAGCGGTGATGCCATGATCTTCCAGCATCAGATCAATCTCCCCCGCCACTTTGCGCAGATCCCCGATCCCGAGGCCGGAGGCCGCCTTGAAGGGAAGTTCTGCATAATGGGCGTGGCCCATCCAGGCATCGATGAGCTGGCCGTCCACCCGTGAGGTCAGCGCCGAGCGCAGGAGATGTCGCGACCAGTTCAGCGGCAGGCGTAAGAACCGCTGAAGAAGAACTCTTTGCGTGGCCGTGCTGAGTTCCGTGACGCGGTCCTCATCAGAGAAGAGGAAGAAGAGCGGTGCCTGCGCACGCGGGTCGGCGGTGAGCGCGGCCTCAATGCGCGTTTCAAGGCTGGGGAGCTGATAGACACCAAGCACAGTCTGGAGCCTGCGCAGATGATCACACCAGTGCCGGAGTTGCTGTTGCGCCGCCTGCGGCAGAACCAGCACCCGCGCACCGCGTTCGCCGGAGGTGGTTTTGTCGCTGATCCAGATCAGGCCCGTTGCCAGATCCATATCCCCGAGCCGCTCAAAGGGGCTGCCAACCGGACGATGGCCGGTGGCGAGATAGAGCAGCATCAGGGTGTAGCCCGTATAGAGGTTATGCGCGGCAACAATCTCCGACGGAGCAGGGCTTGATACTGCTCTGACCTCTGCCAGCTCCCTCTGCTGCGCGCCCATCACGGTGGCAAAGAGCGTCATCGGCAGGGCGATGCGCGAGCCGTAATCCCCCGGGGCCTCCGGGAAGGGGCAGAGGCGGGTCCCGAAGTGGGCGAGCAGATAGCGGCGATGCCACCAGATCAGCTCGGACCGGCGCAGACGGGTGTAGTGAAGCTGA
>NZ_SBLC01000032.1 GCF_004054105.1 Falsigemmobacter intermedius | reverse complement strand
CAACGAAGCAGCTCGGTGACTGAAGACAAACTGCTATGAGCCCGCAAACAGCGGACAATCCCGTTTGCCAAAAACTGCTTGACGAAGACGGTCCCGTTACCGAAGTCCTGACCCTCAGGCTAAAAAGGAAAAAGCCCGCTCCATCGGATCGGGCGGGCGTTGTTTATCTGAGGAAGATGGTGGCGGGGGGGGCCACCATACTCTAGTTTCAGGGCGAATTAAGAAGCGCAAGAACGTCTTATTCTATTAGGTTTCTATTGCGCTACTGGTCCACTGACGTCTAAAGCAGTATCAGGCAGTCCCACAATTTATGTGGGATTAAGTGTGGGGCGATCCATGGCGGGCAAAGGCAGCAAGGGGCTATCGGCGGCGTTCGTTCGCACAGTCTCCGAGCCGGGAAGATACGGCGATGCGATGGGGCTGTGCCTTATCGTCACGCCCGCAGGCTCTAAGCGATGGGTGCAGCGCCTGACCATTCGCGGCAAACGGGTTGATCTGGGGCTAGGGCCTCTCGCTGCCGTCTCCCTGGCCGAAGCCCGCGAAAAGGCTGCACAGAACTTCAAGGAAGCCCGGAGCGGGGGCGATCCACTGCGGGCCAAGCGTGAGGCGCAGGCTATCCTGACATTCGAGGAAGCTGCCCGGAGGGTCCACGCCCTGCATCTGCCAACATGGCGCAATGTGAAACACGGGAAGGATTTTATTTCCTCACTGGAAGCATACGCTTTCCCCCGCATCGGCAAGATGAAAGTGCAGGACATAACCACGGCTGACGTGCTGGCCGTTCTGTCTCCCCATTGGACCCAAACCCATGAGACTGCCCGCAAGGTCAAACAGCGCATCGGGACCGTGATGAAATGGGCGATTGCGCAAGGCTGGCGGCAGGACAACCCCGCAGCCAATCTTGATGTTGCATTGCCTAAAGTCACCAGACAGGCGGAGCGCCGCAAAGCCCTGCCCTATCAGGAAGTATCGACTTTTCTAGCGGCTCTGGCGGCATCCGGCGCGACCTCGGCGACAAAGCTGGCGCTGGAATTTCTCATTCTGACCGCCGCCCGCTCTGGCGAAGTGAGGGAAGCCCGATGGGATGAAATCGACATGGAGGCGAGAGTTTGGGAAATCCCCGCAGCGCGTATGAAAATGAAGCGCCCGCATCGGGTGCCGCTATCTCCCAGGGCAATCGAGATACTGAAAGAGGCCGAGAGATTCCGGCCCTGCCCCCCCGCTACACCCGCTACAATCGCTACACGGGATAGGGAGCCTTCCCCACTTATCTTCGCGGGCCGCAATCCGAGCCGCCCCCTAAGCGATATGACGCTATCAAAGCTGACCAAAGAACTTGGCTTCCCGGTGGACGTTCACGGATTCCGCACGTCTTTCCGCACTTGGGCGCAGGAGCGAACAAGCGCCCTGCATGAAGTGGCCGAGGCGGCACTGGCCCATGTTGTCGGTAGCACTGTGGCGCAGGCATACGCCCGATCTGATCTGTTCGAGAAGCGCCGCGACCTCATGGAGCGATGGGCTGCGTATCTGGCAGAGGGGGAAGGGAAGGTGATTCGAGTCAGTTTCGCGGATACGGGAGGGGCCTGATGCGCTGCGCTGTCGGGGTCTTTGGGGCTAATTTCTACGGCACCCGAAAAAAATTGGGGAGAAGTTTAGGGGGCAAGCCTGCGGGTGCTGCTGCGCATGACGCCAAGAATATTAGTATGCTGCCTAAAGCGTCCGGTAAGGAACGCTTAATAAAATCAATAGCTTTGCCATTTGGCGCTATAGCATTGAACCTAATGCGGAATTTAGCAAAATGCTATCATTGGGGACGGAGAGTGTTTTGGATTTGTTCCGCCCCGGCTCAACGCTACTGCGACAAGCAAAAAACCGGGATTGAGATAAACCGAAAACCCCAATAAACGTAGTATAGTCTCGGGCCGTTCGAGGCAGATGTAGGATAAATGGCGACCCCCGCCAAAGGCTCAACCGCCAAGTTAAAGCCAAAGACGGGGGCCGGACGGAACAAGATTTGAGCCCCTGTTCTGTCCCCGTCCTACTACATCATTTGTGGATTACGCAAGTTGCGGAATCCGCAAGTGCGGATAAAGGGGACACTTAGCCGTGTCGAAAATTCACCGCTTGCCTGCTGTGATGCAGGTCACTGGCCTGTCTAAGGCATCTATCTATTTGGGCATTAAGAAGGGGACGTTCCCGGCACCCGTGAAGCTGGGGGAGCGTTCCGTTGGCTGGCCGTCCGAGGCCATTGAAGGGTGGGTGAAATCCCGCCCGACTGCTGCCGCCTAATAGAAACCCCGCCGGATCAGGGCGGGGCTAACAGGCTATCGAAAGTCTTAAAAACGCAAAGGCAAGATAGCCTGCCCGCCTGTCCGGCGCAATGCCGGAGGCCGAACCATGGCCATGTATCGCATCTACCCCGAAGGCGCTTCCCCGTTCACGATTGCCGTGGAGGGCCGCGAACTCTGGGCTTTAGAACAACTGATAAGCGCAGGTCCGAAGGGCTGCACCCCGATCACGCGCCCCGCGCCGCGCTGGTCTGCCTATGTCCATAAGCTGCGTAAGCTGCATGTGCCGATCGAGACCCGCTATGAGCAACACGGCGGGCCGTTCGCTGGCAATCATGCCCGCTACATCCTCAAGGCCAAGGCTGAGAAGCAGGTGGCGGCATGATGGAATTGGGCACCATCCGCAAAAACGCGTCCGAAGAAATCCGCCTGACGGTGGAGACCTTCAAGGGGCATGAAATTGTCAGCCTTCGCGTTTGGTATCGCACTGCCGGGGGGGAGTATCGCCCCGGCAAGCAGGGGCTGGCATTCCGGCTGGAACTCCTGGGTGAGATTCTTGCTGCATTGAGCAATGCGCGAAAGGGGGTGCTGCAATGAGTAGCAAACACCCTACAGGCGGCAACATCTCTGGCCGGGAAGTCGCAGGCGCAGGGGAGCCGACCGCCGCCGAAGCGATTGCGATTGCGGCTGGCATCGCAATAGCGGCGCGGCAACTGATTGAGGCGAAAGACCCCAACACCCGAAAAGACGCCCCCCGCCTGCTTTACGAATTGCACGATGGGCTTGGGGAGATAGGCGCAATTCTTATGCTTTTAGCTGAGCGCCTAGGCTGTGCGGAAGAATCGGAGAAGCTGGTTAGGCGCAACGCCGCAACTGCCCGCGCCTTCGCAGGGAAAGGGGGCCGCGCATGACTGAGGCGCAGCGCATCACCGCAGCCCTGAGAGGCCGCTGGCATGGCCGCTATGGGCTTGCCTGCTGTCCGGCCCATGGGGACCGCAATCCTAGTCTCTCGCTCTCTGACGGGCCGTCTGGCCGCTTGCTGGCGCGATGCATGACGGGCTGTGGCTTCCCCGCCATTCTGGACGCCTTGAAAGGGATGGGCATCATCGAGGGCCACGGCACTGTGCCGCAGACCGATCCTGCCGAACTCGCCCGCTATCAGGCGGAGCAAAAGCGGGAGGCCGAGAAGCGGGAGGGACAGGCAAAGGCGATCTGGGCCGAGTCTCTTCCCCTTCGCGGGAGCATTGCAGAGGCTTACTTGCGGGATGCGCGGGGCATCACCTGCGACCTGCCCGAGACCCTGCGCTTTCACCCTGCCTGCTGGCATCCGAGCGCCAAGCGACTGCCCGCCATGGTGGCCATGATCGAGGGGGCCGAGCGTTTCGCTGTGCATCGGACCTACCTGCGGCACGATGGGAGCGGCAAGGCCGGGACGGAGCCTGCCAAGGCTATGTTGGGAAACTGCGCTGGGGGCGCTGTAAGGCTCTCCAGGGGCTTTGACGCGCTTGCTGTAGGGGAAGGCATAGAAACGTCTCTGTCGCTGCTGTGCGGGCCGCTCTGTGGCTCTGTGGGGGTGCGGGCCGCTCTCTCCACGTCTGGCATGGCGGGCCTGCGTCTGCCCGACCGTGCTGGCGCTTTAATTATCGCAACTGACGGCGACCCTGCCGGACGGGACGCAGGGGCCAAGCTGGCCGAGCGGGCCACGGCGATGGGCTGGACCGTAACCGTGTTCCCCGCCCCCGAAGGGCGTGACTGGAACGATGTGATTCAAGCCATGAAAGGGGCCGCAGCATGACCGCGCCCGCCAATATCAATCCGGCATTTGCTGTCAGCGTTCATCACTTCACGGCGGAAGGGCCGCAGCCCCTCATGCGGGAAATCCCGGAGGGGGAGCGTTATCCTGTGGGGGCGCTGGGGCCGCTTTCCGAGGCCGTCCGGGCCGCGCATGATGTGAGCCAAGCCCCCATTGGCATTGCCGCGCAATCGGCGCTGTCTGTGGCCTCTCTGGCCGTTCAGGGCTTTGCTGATGTGGAGACACTGGGAGGTGACGCCCCCTTGTCGCTGTTCTGCCTGACCATTGCGGAAAGTGGGGAGCGGAAATCATCCTGCGACCGCCTGCTGATGAAGGGCGTGAGGGCATACGAGAGGGCGCAGGCGGAGACATTCCGCGCTGACATGGCCGAGCATGAAGTTGCCCGCGAAATCTGGCAGGGCAAGCGCAAGCGCCTGCTGATCGAGGCCGCAGGAAGTGACAAGCTGAAAGCTACCGGGGCCGAGGCCGATCTGCGCAACCTTGGGCATGAGCCGCGCCCCCCGCTCTATCCTAATGTCACTGCGCAAGAACCGACATTCGAGGGCCTGTTGAAGCTCTACCAGATCGGCAGACCCGCGCTTGGCTTGTTTTCAGATGAGGCCGGGGGATTCATCGGTGGTCACGCCATGAACTCGGATAACAAGCTGAAAACCATCGCAGGGCTGTCCCAGCTTTGGAACGGTGACACCGTGAATCGTATTCGTTCCGGTGATGGGGCAAGCGATTATCCAGGCCGCAGGCTGGCCATGCATCTTATGGTGCAGCCTGTCGCTGCCCGCCCGCTTCTCGCCGATCCGCAGGCGTCTGGTCAGGGATTCCTTGCCCGCTTCCTTATCACCGAACCCCCCAGCGCAATCGGCACTCGCTTGCGGCGAGGGCATGACTTGGCAAGCGATACTGCCATTTCTGCCTTCACGGATAGGCTTAGGGCTATTCTGGAAACTCCGCTTCCGACCGGGAGCAATCCGCAGGAACTTACCCCGCCGCGGCTCCTGCTGTCGAAAGACGCAAAGGAATTGCTCTGGCGCTTCTATGAGGCCGTAGAGGTGGCGCAAGCTGCTGGCGGGCAAATGGAGCATGTGCGGGCCTATGGCTCCAAGGCCGCAGAACAAGCCGCCCGCATTGCCGGGGTGCTTACCCTATGGGCCGATCTGGAAGCGCGGGAGGTAACGCCGCAGGCGATGGGCTGGGGCATCACATTGGCGCAGTTTTACCTTGGAGAGGCAAAGCGGCTGGCCGAGGCGGGGCTTGTCTCAGAGGAAACCGCGAAGGCCGAGCGGCTGCGTAAATGGCTGGCGGATAGCTGGCCGCATGATGATGTGACACCCCGCGAAATCGTTCAGTATGGGCCGAACTCTCTCAGAGAGGCCAAGGCAGCGGCTGGGCCTATCGCGGCATTGGTAAGGGCTGGCCACCTGACGGCGATGGAGGCGGGGGCAGTCATTCGAGGCAGCGCCCGCCGCGAGGCCTATCGCATCACAAGGGTCTGAATCCCGGCCCTACCCCCCTGCTACACCCGCTACACTTGCTACACTTGGATTGTTTGTAGCGGATGTAGCGGGTGTAGCGGCACATGCCAGTCAGATTATGAGGCCTATCCATGCTATTTGATGTGCAAGCCGCTCTCGCCGAAATCCTATCAAGCCCCGCAGAGCCGTCCTTACCGCATCGGGCGAGTGTAGCGGATGTAGCGGATGTAGCAGCACCCCCGCCCCAAAAATGCGCGACCGTCCACCTGCATCGGGCGAGTGTAGCGAATGTAGCGGGTGTAGCGGCACCCCCGCCCGCCATTTCACGGGATGAGGCGGATACCTTCCCCCATGGCCGATCCTCCACGGGGAACCCCCAGACCTGGACGGGCCGCGTTGTCTCTCTGGACGCATGGCGCAATCTGACCGCATGGGAGCGCCATGGCCCTGATGGGCGCTTGTTCTGTGGAGTCTGTCAGGCTTGGGTCAGGCAATGCCCGCATTGCGCTGGGGGGGCTGCGTAATGGCGTCCACTTTGGATACGGATAAGCTGCGCAAGGTCAGGGCGCTTATGGACGGCGGGAAAACGGAAGGGGAACGCTCTGCCGCGAAGGGCAAGGCCGAGGCGCTGGCCGCGAGGGCGGGGCTAACGCTGAAAGAAGCTCTGTCCAGTTTGGACGGGCCGGATAACTCGCCGGGAAACTTCTTCGCGGGCTTCGATGACTGGATGGAAGCCAAGGAACCGGGATACAAGGCCGAGCAAGCCCGCCGCCGCGCCGATAGAGAGGCGAAGCGGCTGGCGCGATGCAAAGAACTGCTGGCCGAATATGGATCAAGGGAGGCGGTATTCGCCCCCACTGACACTGAGGCGAGGCTGAGGGATGCACTCGCATCATTCCGCGATGACTCTATGTATGGCTATCGGGGTTTCAGCTTTAGCCAAGGGCCGACCCCTGAGATGTGGCAGGCCATGCGGGAGGCCGTGGCCGTTCCCGATACGGTTCATGGGGCATGGGCGGCTCACCAGGCGCATGAGGCGCGGCAGGATGACCGCTTTGCCTTCTGCCCGGATTACACCCCTTGGGAGTGGGAGGAGGCATGGGCGTCTGCATTGGGCTGGCTGCTGGATAATCTCCCCAGCACAACGGCACAGGATATGACCGCCCGCCTGGAGTGGCTCAGGTCTATAGCTTCGAGTGAGAACGCCCCCTGTGCCGAGCGGTTTAAGTCGCTGGCCGCGTCTCTGTGCAGCGATATGGCCGCGCTACTGGATCGGCAGGCGCAAGGCATGTCACGCCCGGATGGAGGGTCTACGCAGGCTCAGCGCCGCGCCGCCGTGCTGGATCTGCTGGCAATGGGTGCTGGTATCTCCGATCGAGAGATTGCCCGCCGTGTCGGGTGCAGCCCGCAGACCGTGGGAAATATCAGGCGGAGGGCCGCAGCATGACGGGGGAGTGGTCTTCAACTTGCCGCGCTTCTTTGGGACCAGGCGGGGGTCAGTCGCGCAAGATATGAGCTAATTGGAGATTTTCGGAGTGAGGGGTAAAGGCATGGTGCGGCAAGAAAGAGAGCGGCCAAGTCGTCCACTCTTTCGACATGGATCAGTCCGGGGCGCTGGCCGTCTATCTGGGGGCTGATTTAATTCAAAGGAAATCAAAGGCCGATCTGCTGTTTTGCGACCAATACGCGCACGCGCGTGAGGATAGAGGATAGGCGGCAGACCCATAGCCGATCGGTCTATTTGCGACACGATACGCGCACGCGCGAGGAATGCGATGCAGCGCAGGAATAGCCGATCTGCCTATTTGCGAAGAGATACGCGCACGCGCGAGGATGGGCGGCAGACCCATAGCCGATCGGCAGATTGATTGTCGGTAAATGTAGGAGGTGCAAAGTCTGCATCTCCTCTGGTGCGCTGATCTTCTCCATGCCGCGCTTCGCCCTGAGATTACCCTGACATTCGCGGCAAGCCCTACAGATGCAGGGGCCTGCCGCTTTATGTCATGCGCCCTATGGCCTCTAAAGTAGTGCGATCTGATGGGCGGTGAGGGGGGGTTGGACAACTTGTCCAACCCTGCTGTGCTGACATTCAAAGACGCCGCCCGCTCACCCCTTCGCAGCCAAGGCTACTCCCGGCCCTGCTGCCACTTGCCCGCTATCGAGGAACTGGACGCCTTGGGCCTCTAAGGCACTGCGGATTGCCTCCGCGCTTGATAGCTGCAAGCCGCTCTTACCCGTCTCAAACCTATTTATCGTCGTAAAAGACACGCCCGCCTGCCCCGCCAATTCCCTGACACCCAAGCCTAGCGCTGCCCTAGCCATCCTTACCTGCTCCGGCTTCATATGCCTACCCTGTTACATGTTTCACATACAGGGTAGTTGACAAAGCACTTACCCTACATCAAACCTACTACACGGTAAGCGAAAGCGCAAACAGGGTAGCAGCCATTGTCTCGCATTCGCTCCGCCTGAGAGCGGCACCGTGAACCTGATGAATCCGACATGGAGGATGAGAGAAGATGTTAAAGCATAATCCGAAAGCCGAGAGAGGCTTGCCTGGGGGGGCAATGGAGCGCCTTGCCTTGTTCGCGGAATGGACAGGCACTACCCCGCCGCAGCGCATCCTTGAAGGAAGGGGCAGGAACGTATCGTTCAGCCGCGAACTGTTAGCCTACGCCAATCAACAGGGTCTGAACCTTGATTGGTTTTGCCTTGGCGATGAACGCGGGCTTGTCATGGCTTACCATCGGCGGGGGCGGGAGGTGCGGCATGAGGGCGTCTGACGCGCAGGGTGCGGAAATCGTCTCTCTCTATCGGCAGATGGAACCTGTGACGCAAGTAATCTTCATGCGCTTCCTTCGCGCCGCCCATGAGGAACGCACCGTTCCGCCGGATGTGGCATTTGAGCGGGCCAAGGCGCTGGTGGATCGGCACCGTGCTGGCGGGGAGGTGACAGACGCTGACTTGGAGAGCATCGGAGCGCCGCCCCCGACAACCTAGCGCGACCCATGCCCCCCGGCCGGGGGGGTATGCGGAAGTCTGGTGGCTCAATCTACGGGACCGGCGGGCCTCATGGATTTTTTACGAGGCCAAAATGAAAACATTTTTTTGGGTGAGCCATGGAGGGGGTGAATCACGCAGGCAGAGAGCCCGCCACTGACATTCCCAGACTGCCCCCAAGTCTCATAGGGTGCTTTGCGGCGCTAGGGCATCCAGCGCAAGGTGTGGGATTTTTCGTGGGATGAATTGAAAAAAGCTGAAAATTAACTCAGCAAATTCAATGAGATAGTGAAATTGTATGGTGGCGGGGGGGGGACTCGAACCCCCGACCCCATGATTATGAGTCATGTGCTCTAACCAACTGAGCTACCCAGCCACTTGCCTGCTTCCTAGCGGTCACAGGCGGGACCTTCAAGCGGAAAATCCGCACCACATCTTTGGTTATTCAGGTTGCCCTGAAGAAGATGTGGTGGCGAGGGGGGGACTCGAACCCCCGACCCCATGATTATGAGTCATGTGCTCTAACCAACTGAGCTACCTAGCCGATGGGCGCTTTCTAGCTTTCGGCGCGACCGGCCACAAGAGGGAAAAGCGACCATTTTCCAATGACCTGACACTTTTCTGTCGCAGGGGAGGTCGCAGGGCGAAAAAGCAAAACCCCGGCAGAGCGACGCTCTGCCGGGGTTTAAGGCTGCAGTCTCTGCCGATCAGCCGCGAAGGCCGGCCAGATCCTCAGGCGTTGCGAAATTGCGCTGTGTGGTCTCTTTGGAGATCCGCTTCACCATGCCGGACAGCGCTTTGCCGGCACCGATTTCCCAGAACTCAGTGACGCCCTCAGCCGCCATCCACAGAACGGATTCGCGCCAGCGCACCGAGCCCGTGACCTGTTCAACCAGCAGCTGGCGGATCACTTCAGGATCGGTCACCGCCCCGGCGCGGACGTTGGCCACCAGCGGCACTTTAGGCGCATTGATGGTGACACCGGCAAGGGCTTCGGCCATTTTGTCGGCTGCGGGCTGCATCAGCGCGCAGTGGAAGGGCGCGGAGACCGGCAGCAGCATGGCGCGTTTGACGCCCTTCGCCTTTGCGATCTCAACCGCGCGTTCGATCGCGGCTTTATGGCCCGAGATCACGACCTGCGACGGGTCGTTGTCATTGGCGGCCTGAACGATCTCACCCTGAGCGGCCTCTGCCGCGATCTCGGTTGCGAGTGCGAAATCTGCGCCGAGGAGGGCCGCCATGGCGCCGACGCCCACCGGCACGGCGGCCTGCATGGCCTCGCCGCGCAGGCGCAGCAGGCGGGCGGTATCGCTGATGCTGAGCGCACCGGCAGCGGCCAGAGCCGAATATTCGCCAAGGCTGTGACCGGCGACGAAGGCGGCATCAGTGATGCTGACGCCCTCCGCCTCCATGGCGCGCAGGGCGGCCAGAGAGGTCGCCATCAGCGCGGGCTGGGCATTGGCGGTCAGGGTCAGCTCATCCTGCTGACCTTCCCAGATCAGCGCGGAGAGCTTTTCCCCGAGCGCTGCATCGACTTCGTCAAAGACGGCTTTCGCGGCGGGATAAGCCTCGGCCAGGGCTTTGCCCATGCCGATGGTCTGAGCACCCTGCCCCGGAAAGATAAATGCTTTCATAGTCTTCACTCTGCAAGTTCAACGACGACGAGGTCGCGCTCAGAGGCGCCCCGGGCGTGGTTGAGTGCTTCCTGATAGTCCGGTGAGTGGTAGCAGTTCACCGCCGCCTCAAGCGAAGGGAACTGCGCCACCACATTGCGCGGCCGATCCCGGCCTTCGAGCTGGTGGTAACGACCAGCCCGGGCCAGGAATTTGCCCCCGTGAAGCGCAATCGCAGGACCCGCGAGGGCTGCATACTTTGCGTAGGCTTCCGTATCGGTCACTTCGACATGTGCAATCCAGAGGGCTGCCGGCATGTTTACACCTTTGCGAGAATGGCTTCGGCCGCGGCAATCGCAGCTTCGGCGTTGTCAGCGCTGGCCCCACCGGCCTGCGCCATATCCGGACGGCCACCGCCGCCTTTGCCACCCAGAGCTTCGGCAGCGGCTTTGACAAGGGTCACAGCCGAAAGACGCTCGGTCAGATCGGCGGTCACGCCCGCAGCGACAGCCGCTTTCCCACCGGCATCGGCGATCAGCAGAACAGCGCCGGAGCCCAGACGGGTCTTTGCCTCATCGATCAGCGCCGGAAGATCCTTGCCCGAGACGCCCGAGAGGGTCTGTGCAAGGAATTTCACGCCGTTGATCTCTTTGGCCTCCGGGCCATTGCCCGAACCGCCGCCCATGGCGAGTTCGCGGCGCAGCTGCGCCACTTCGTTCTGGAGCGCTTTGCGCTCATCAGCGAGGGCTTTCACGCGCTCTGCCAGTTCAGCGGAGGGGGCTTTGAGAACCGCTGCCGCCTCAGCCAGACGGGCTGCCTGGTCGCGCAGATAATCGAGCGCAGCCTGACCGGTCAGCGCCTCAAAGCGGCGGACACCGGCAGAGGATGCCGAATCGCCCAGAGCCACGAAAGCGCCGATATCGCCGGTGCGGGTGACATGGGTGCCGCCGCAAAGTTCCAGGCTGTAGGTCGCACCGTCAGCCCCTTTGTTCGAGCCCTCTTTGCGGCCCATCGAGACCACGCGGACCTCATCGCCGTATTTCTCGCCAAAGAGCGCCTGAGCCCCGATGGCGCGCGCATCGTCGGGCGTCATGATGCGGGTCTCAACCGGAGTGTTCTGGCGGATATAGGCGTTCACCTCTGCCTCAACAGCCGAGAGTTCCTCAGCGGTCAGGGCTTTGGTGTGGCTGAAGTCAAAGCGCAGACGGTCTTCCGCGTTCAGCGAGCCCTTTTGCGCCACATGTTCCCCAAGCGCGAGGCGCAGGGCTTCATGCAGCAGGTGGGTGGCCGAGTGATTGGCGCGGATCGCCGAGCGGCGGGCATGATCGACGGTCAGGGTGACGCCCTGGCCGCGCTCGAGCGTGCCTTCGGTGACTTCGGCTATATGGATGAAAACGCCCGCCGATTTTTTGGTATCGGTGATCTTGGCCGCGCCGGTGGCAGAGCGGATCACACCGGTGTCACCGACCTGGCCGCCGGATTCGCCATAAAACGGCGTCTGGTTCACAACGATCTGCACTTTGCCCGACGCTGAAGTGACTTCCGCCCCCTCAATAACCAGAGCGGTGATCTGCGCCTCAGCCGTCTCGGTATCATAACCGAGGAATTCGGTGGTGCCGTTCTTTTCGGCCAGTTCAAACCAGATGGCCGCGTCTTTTGCCTCACCCGAGCCCGACCAGGCGGCGCGGGCCTTGGCTTTCTGCTCAGCCATAGCCGAATCAAAGCCTTCGGTTTCCACGACGCGACCTTTTTCACGCAGGGCGTCTTCGGTCAGATCCAGCGGGAAGCCATAGGTGTCGTAGAGCTTAAACGCCGTGGCGCCGGGAAGCGGTGCGCCCTCGTCCAGACCCTCAAGTTCCGCGTCCAGAAGCTTCAGACCACGGTCGAGGGTCTGTTTGAAGCGGGTCTCTTCCAGCTTCAGCGATTCCTCGATCAGCGCCTGGGCGCGGCCCAGCTCAGGATAAGCGCCGCCCATTTCGCGCACCAGCGCGGGGACGAGCTTATACATCACCGGGTCTTTCGCCCCGAGGATATGCGCGTGGCGCATGGCGCGGCGCATGATGCGGCGCAGCACATAACCGCGACCTTCGTTCGAGGGCATCACCCCGTCGGCCAGCAGGAAGGAGGTCGAGCGCAGGTGGTCTGCGATCACGCGGTGATGGACATTGCCCAGCTCGGGATCGCCATTGGTGACATTGGCGGAAGCCTCAATCAGCGCGCGCATGAGGTCGGTGTCGTAGTTGTCGTGCTTGCCCTGCAGCAGCGCGCCGATCCGCTCCAGCCCCATGCCGGTATCGATCGACTGCATCTCCAGATCGATCATCGAGCCGTCTTCGAACTGCTCGTTCTGCATGAAGACGTTGTTCCAGATCTCGATGAACCGGTCGCCGTCTTCGTCCGGGCTGCCGGGCGGGCCGCCGGGGATATGCTCACCATGGTCGAAGAAGATCTCGGTGCAGGGACCGCAGGGACCGGTCGGGCCCATCTGCCAGAAGTTGTCCTTCGTGGCGATGCGGATGATGCGGTCATCCGACAGGCCCGCGACCTTTTTCCAGATCTTCGCCGCTTCATCATCGGTGTGATAGACCGTGACCAGCAGTTTATCCTTCGGGATATCGAAGTCTTTGGTCAGCAGTTCCCAGGCAAAATTGATCGCGCCCTCTTTGAAGTAATCGCCGAAGGAGAAGTTCCCCAGCATCTCAAAGAAGGTGTGGTGACGCGCGGTGTACCCCACGTTGTCGAGGTCATTGTGCTTGCCGCCCGCGCGCACACATTTCTGCGCCGAGGTGGCCCGCACATAGTCGCGTTTCTCAACACCGGTGAAGCAGTTTTTGAACTGCACCATACCGGAGTTGGTGAACATGAGCGTCGGGTCATTGCGCGGAACCAGCGGTGAGGACGGCACGACCTGGTGCCCGTTACGCGCGAAGAAATCAAGGAAAGTGGAACGGATGTCGTTCAGCGAGGGCATTTGGGCGGGGCCTCCTGGCAAGTACTTGCCCCCCGTTTAACGCTGGCTGCGGGGGCTGTCCACTGTGACAACCCCCGCAGCCGTTTTCAGGCTTATTCCGTGAGGTCTTCTTCGGTCGGCGGCACCGAGAAATCGAGGCCGTTTGCCGCGCGGATCTTCGCCTCAACATCCGCTGCGACCGAGGGGTTCGAGCGCAGGAAGTTCTTGGCATTCTCACGGCCCTGACCGATGCGCTCATCCCCGTAGCTGTACCAGGACCCCGACTTTTCAACCACGCCGGCTTTGACACCCAGATCCAGCAGTTCGCCGGTTTTGGAGATGCCTTCGCCATACATGATGTCGAATTCAACCTCGCGGAAGGGCGGCGAGACTTTGTTTTTCACGACTTTGACGCGGGTGGAGTTGCCCACGACTTCATCGCGGTCTTTGATCGCGCCGGTGCGGCGGATGTCCAGACGCACGGAGGCATAGAACTTCAGCGCATTGCCGCCGGTGGTGGTCTCGGGGTTGCCGAACATCACGCCGATCTTCATGCGGATCTGGTTGATAAAAATCACCATGCAGTTCGACTTGCCGATCGAGCCGGTCAGTTTGCGCATGGCCTGGCTCATCAGACGGGCCTGGCTGCCCATCTGCATATCGCCCATATCGCCCTCAATCTCGGATTTCGGGGTCAGTGCGGCTACCGAGTCCACGATCACCAGGCTCACCGCGCCCGACCGCACCAGCGTATCGACGATTTCCAGCGCCTGTTCTCCGGTGTCGGGCTGCGAGATCAGAAGCTCATCAAGATCCACGCCCAGCTTTTTGGCATAGGTCGGGTCCAGCGCATGTTCGGCGTCCACAAAGGCAACAACGCCGCCTTTTTTCTGCTCTTCCGCCGCCACATGCAGCGTCAGCGTGGTTTTACCCGAGCTTTCCGGCCCGTAAATCTCAATGATGCGGCCCTTGGGCAGACCGCCGATGCCGAGCGCGATGTCCAGACCCAGCGAACCGGTCGAAGTCGCCTCAATCTGCGTCACCGGGTTATTGGCCCCCAGCTTCATGATCGAGCCCTTGCCGAACTGCCGCTCAATCTGCGCCAGCGCGCTTTCCAGTGCCTTGCTCTTGTCCATGTCCCGTTTCCCGCCGAAGTCCAGAAGGGCTGCGCCCGCCATCATACTTCCCCTTATCCCACAGGCGTCCGAACACGGCAATCACCCGTTTGTTTCGCTTTTGTTCGCATAAAATTAGGGGCATAACAAGAACATTCAAGAGGCCCCACAGCGCAGATTGCCAGGAATTGCTTAATTAAGCCTTACTGCCGCAGCAGGAACACGACGCTGCCGCAATCTTTGCGCTATACGCGCTCAGACACAGGCGGCGGCGATCACCGAAGGAGCGGTCATGCTGATTTTCTGGGACCAGAGGCTGGTCTGCCTTGCGACACCAAAGACCGGCACCACGGCGCTGGCCGCCGCGCTTGAGGCGCGGGCGACGATCTCAATGCAGCGGCCCCCGGTGGTCAAACATACCCCCTCGCAGCGCTATCACCGCTTCATCGCCCCCTATCTGCGCGCCACCTCCGGTGCGGAGTTCACAACCGTGGCGCTGATGCGTGAGCCCGTGGACTGGCTTGCAAGCTGGTATCGCTTTCGCCGCCGCGAGGATCTGGCGGGCGGGCCAAACTCGACCCTTGGCCTCAGCTTTGATGCCTTCGTTCGCGGCTGGTGCAGCGATCCGCAGCCGGAGTTCGCGCGTGTGGGATCTCAGGCGCGTTTTCTGGCCCCGCCCGGAAAGCCGGGGGTCGACCATATCTTTCGCTATGAAAACATGCCGCGCTATGTGGCTTTTCTTGAAGAGCGGCTGAACTGCCGGCTGAGCCTGCCGCAGCTCAACGTCTCTCCCCCGGCCGAGGTGACTTTATCGCCTGAGACCAAAGCGCTGCTCCGGCAGCACATGGCGGCGGATTTCGCGCTTTACGAAAGCCTGTCCGGCTGATCGCAGAGCGCGGTCCCCACCGCTGCGTTCAGATCGGCCAGCGAGAAGGGCTTGGCGAGGAAGTTCACCCCCGGCAAATCGGCCAGCACATCAAAAAAGGTCTCAGCCGCATATCCCGAAATGAAGATGACCGGGACACTGGGGCGCTGCTGGCGGGCAATGCGGACCCAGGCCGGCCCCTCAAGCCCGTGCATAATCACATCGCTGATAAAGAGACGCACATCGAGATCCGGATCGTTGAGCAGCTCAAGCGCATCCTGCCCGTCCTCAGCCTCCATCACCGTATAGCCGCGCAGCCGCAAAGCGCGGGCCGCAAAGGCCCGCACCGGGGCCTCATCCTCGACCAGAAGGATCACCCCCTCCCGCGCAAGCGGCAGGCTGGCCTGGGGGCTGGCCGCGGGCGCGAGCGGAAGATCGATCGTCTCACTGTCGTGGATTGGCAGATAGACGCTGAACTCCGCCCCGCCGTCGGGGGCGTTTTGCACGAAGATAAAGCCGCCTGACTGTTTCACAATGCCATAGGCGGTCGAAAGGCCAAGCCCGGTGCCCTCGCCCGCGGGTTTGGTGGTAAAGAAAGGCTCAAAGATTTTCTCCAGCGCTTCCTGCGCGATCCCCGGCCCGTCATCCGTCACCGTCAGCAGCGCATAGGCCCCGGCAGGAAGGCTCACCTCGCCCATGGGGCGGGGATATTCAAAATCAACGCGCGCGCTGCGAATGCGGATTTCGCCCTCCGCGCGCATGGCATCGCGGGCATTGACCACGAGGTTCATCAGGACCTGTTCAAGCTGGCGGCGATCGGCGCGGATCAGTGTCGGGCCGCTGTCATGACGCACATCAAGGCGCACCTTCTCTCCGACCAGCCGCGACAGAAGCTGGGTCATGTCGCGCACCACATCCTGCAGATAGAGATATTCCGCATGCAGCGTCTGTTTGCGCGAAAAAGCCAGCAACTGGCTGACGAGGCCGGCGGCGCGATTGGCATTCTGCCGGATCTGTGAAAGATCGGCATATTCCGGGTCCAATGCGCCGTGATTGAGCAGCAAAAGATCGCAATGACCGGAAATCGCCGTCAGCAGATTGTTGAAATCATGCGCCACCCCCCCGGCGAGCTGCCCGACCAGCTGCATCTTCTGGCTTTGGGTGAACTGCGCCTGCAGCGCGCGGATCTCGGTGGCATCGATCAGCAAAGCCAGCAGTCCGTTGCGGGCCGCCCCGCCCCAGGGCCGCAGGGTCAGCCGCACAAAGCTGTCAGGATTGGCCGCCCGCAGCAGCCGAAGGGTCTCCGTCCGGGCGGGCGCGCGATGGGCTGCGACATCGGCGATCCAGTCGCGCAAAGGCCGCCCCGGCCCGTCAAAAAGCGCAGACGCGTTGATCTCTTCCCCCGGGTTCAGGCGTAACATCTGCTGCGCCTCTGTGTTTGAGGCAAGGATCGTGCCATCCGCCCCCAGGCGCAGCAAAGCCAGCGGCAGATCCTCGAGCCCCTGAAGCGAGGCAATGGCCGGCAGGCTGCTGAGCGGCAGAAAGTAAATCTCACGCCGCTCTGCCGCGCCTTCGACTTCGATCATCACCGCCTGCACCGGACCCGATGCCGCATTCAGCGCGATAATGCCGCCGCTGCCCGCGAGGGGGCCGGGCACCAGCTCTTCAAGACTGCGCGGACGCCCGCCCGCCAGATCGCGCAGCGCCTTATTGGCGTAAAGCACCGCGCCGCCCTTTCCCGCCATCAGCATGGGCAGGCTGATCCCCTCTGAGCCGCGGGCCAGGCTGGAGCGTTCCACAAAGAGATCAAACCGCCAGAGCAGCGCTGCCCGGCTGCAGCGGATCACCTGCAGCCGCAGCACCCCTGAGCGGGTCACCACATCCTCTCCGGTCACCCCTTCCGAGAGCGCGCGTGCAGAGAGCCGCCGGATCACCGCAGAGGGATGGGCCGCATAATCCGTCAGCGCCGCGCTGAGCTGGGGTGTGTCGGTAAAGGGGTAACGGCTGCGCCCGGCCGCGTTCAGCCAGAGAACCTCACCGGAGGTGTCGGTCAGAAAGGCAGAGGCGCTGTCGAATTCATAAACGCGGCTGATGCGGCGCAGCAGGATCCCCCGCTGCAACCCGCGCAGCGCCGCGAGGAGGCCCGCAACCAGCCCGCTGAGCAAAAGCCCCGCCCCCACCGCCGCCGCCAGCCAGGAGAGCGGCAGTTCCGTCACCCCCGCCAGCAGCCCCAGAAGCAACAACCCCGCCGCACAAAGCAGCGACCAGCGCAGGCCATGATGCGGCACCGCAGGCGGCAGCACCGGAGGCGGGGCAGAAGATCGCACGGCAACTCCTTTCAGAACTGCCGTCAGCATCTCAGGCGCTGGTTAATATGTCCTTAATTCCACCCCGGAGGGGATGAAACTGCCTCAATCGCGCTGCAGAAGCGCCATGTAGAAGCCATCGCCGCCATCCGCCGGGGTCAGGCGCAGATCGCGCAGCAGACGGTAGTCAGGGTTCGCCGCAAGAAAGGCCGCGACCTGCGCGCCATTTTCCGCCTCAAGCATCGAGCAGGTTGCATAGGCGAGCCGCCCCCCCGGTGCCACCTGGTCCGAGGCATTGCTGAGCACTTCGGCCTGAAGGGCGGTGAGCCGCGCAAGCCCCGCCGCATCCAGCCGCCAGCGTGCATCCGGCTGGCGCCGCCAGGCGCCCGAGCCCGAACAGGGGGCATCGGCCAGCACCAGATCATAGCCACCCGAAAGCGAGGCCGTGTCTTTCAGCGTCACCTCTGCCCGGGCCCGCGCCGCCCGGGCGGGAAGGTCGCTCATCCGGGCATAAGAGATGTCGTGTGCGTCAATCTGCAGATCCGCCAGCGCAGCCATGGCCAGCGATTTGCCACCGCCCCCGGCGCAGAAATCGAGCACCCGCTGGCCGTCCTGCAGATCAAGCGCCGCGACGACGGCCTGAGAGGCCACATCCTGCAGCTCCACGACGCCATTCAGGTAAGCCTCCGAACGGGCGATCTTTTTGGCGCCCGAGACCACCTCAAGGGCAGTCGCCGACAGCGGATGGGGGCGGGTTTCGATCTCTTCGGCGGCGAGAATACGACGGGCGCCGTCCACATCCGAGAGCCGCAGGTTCACACGCAAAAAGACCGGCGCGCGCGACTGCAGCGCCGCCATCACCACCTCAAACTGCGGGCCAAGCGCCTCGCGCAGCTGCGGGGCAAGCCAGTCCGGGCAGTCAAGCGCCTCAAGACCCTCCGGGTTGCGGGGGCTCTCGTCTTCGCTCACCGCCGCCGGCGCATGGCCCTGGCCGTTGAAAAGCGCAGCCTCATCCCCGCCCTGCGCGCGGATCACCCCCAGCATCAGGCTGCGCCCCGAGGTCGCCTCAGGCCAGCGACCGCCGCCCAGAGCTGAAGCGGAACGCATCCGGCGCAGCGCGTCAAAGACGTGATCACGCACCGCCGAGCGGTCGCCCGAGCCCGCAAAACGGCTGTTGCGCGCCCAGTTCACCAGGGCTTTCTCAGCGGGCTCCCCGGCGAGAATACGGTCGAGAACCGCAATGGCGGCGGCAATACGGGCACCGGGGGTCATGGTTTACTCCTTTGGGCGGGCGCGGAAGATGCCTGATAACAGAAGCCCCGCCTGCCCGCAAACCGCCCGCCCCTCAGGTCAGCGCCACCGGGGTGAGCAGCGGACGCCCCCCCGCCTCAGCGCGCCAGACCCTGAGGCCGAAAACCTTTGCGAGCAGCGCATCACTCAGCACCTCTGCGGGCGGGCCATCTGCCACCAGCCGCCCCTGATCGAGCACCAGCACCCGAGTGCAATAGCGCGCCGCCAGCCCCAGATCATGGACCGAGGCCACAACCGCCCTGCCCTCGCGTGCCAGATCGCCAAAGAGCTCCATGGTTGAGATCTGCCGCGCCGGATCAAGGCTCGCGCCCGGCTCATCTGCCAGCAGAAGCGGTGTTTCCTGGGCGAGAAGCCGGGCAATCAGCGCCCGGGCCAGTTCTCCGCCCGAAAGCCGGTCAGCCGGGCGCGCGGCAAGGCTCTCCAGCCCCATCCGCGCAAGGGCCGCCGCAACGGCGCGGTGATCCTCGCGCTGTGCCGCCCCCGTCCAGGGCAGACGGCCAAGCGCTACCAGATCGCGCACCGCCATGGGCCAGGCCACCTCCCGCGCCTGGGGCAGAAAAGCCGCCCGCCGCGCCCGCTCGGCGGCGGAAAGCTCGGCCAGAGACGAGCGCCCCTCATGCGGCAGGAGCCCCTGGATCGCCCGCAAAAGCGTGGTCTTACCCGCCCCGTTCGGCCCGAGCAGCCCGAGAAACTCTCCCTCCCGCAGGGAAAAGCTGATGTCGCTCAGAACCCTTTGCCCCTGGCGGGTCAGCGAGAGTTGCTCCACCGTCAGCACCGTCATTGGCTTTGCTTTCTGAGGGTCAGGATCATGTGAATGAAGAAGGGCGCGCCGATCAGGGCCGTCAGAACCCCAAGCTTCAGATCGCGCTCAGGCAGGATCAGCCGCGTCGCCAGATCGGCGGCCAGGATCACCGCCGCCCCGCCAAGCGCCGAGGGCAGCAGCAGCGCCGAAGGCCGCCCCCCCGTGGCACGGCGCAACAGATGCGGCACCACGAGGCCCACAAAGCCAATGCCCCCCGCCACCGAAGTCGCCGCCCCCGCCAGCGCCGCCACGCCAAAGACCACCCGCCGCCGCAGCCCGCGCGGCGAGACACCCAGACTGCGCGCCACATCCTCGCCAAGGCTCAGCGCGTCAAGGCCCCGCCCTGCCCCTGCGAGCGCCAGTGCCCCCGCCACCATGACGGGAGCGGCCAGCCAGACATGCTCCATCGAGCGGTCGGCCAGCGAGCCCATCAGCCAGAAAACGATCTCAGAGGCCGCAAAGGGATTAGGCGAGAGGTTGAGCACCAGCGACATCAGCGCCCCTGCCAGCGCCGAAAGCGCCACCCCCGCAAGGATCACCGTCAGCGTATCGCCGCGCGGCCCCGACAGCAGAAACAGCAAGACCACCGCAAGTCCCGCACCGCCAAGCGCCGCCAGCGGCAGCGCAGGCGCGAAAGCCGCTACCAGCCCGCTTTGCAGCGCCAGAACCGCCCCCAGAGAGGCCATGGGCGAGACGCCGATCAGGCCCGGCTCTGCCAAAGGATTGCGCAGCCAGCCCTGCATCGCGGCCCCTGCGAGGCCCAGCGAGGCCCCGGTCAGCAGGCCAAGGACCGCCCGCGGCAGGCGGATCTCGCGCATGACCAGAACCGTGGCCTCTCCCTCACCGCGCAAAAGCGCCGCCAGCGCCTCTGACGGCCCGAACCCGGCCGGGCCCGTCAGCAGGGATCCGGCCAAAAGCACCGCCACCAGCCCCGACAAAAACAGCGTCAGCTTCATCGCGTCCCCGCGTCCTTCACATCCTCAATGGCCTCAAGGGTCTGCGGCAGGCCGCAGACCCAGTCGGCCTCGCGCAGCATAAGCCCCGCGGTATCGGCCATCAGTGCCACCAGCGCCGGATGGCGCAGCAGATCCTCCGCCCGCGAGGCCCCGGGCCAGGGCGCGGAGGAGAGGATCAGATCCGGCTGCGCCGCCACCAGCCGCTCAAGCGGCAGATAGCCACCGCCCGCAAGCCCCTCATATGCCGCCAGATTGCGCAGGCCCGCGGCGGAAAGCACCTCATGGCTGAGCGTCGCGGCACCGGAGGTATAGCCCCCCGCCTCCCAGATCGCGGCTGTCCGTCCCGTCTGAGCGCTGCGCAGAGCCGAAAGGCGTTCCGTAAAGGCCCGGGCGATCCCCTCTCCCTCAGCTTCCCGGCCGAGCAGCGCGGCCATCTCGCGGATCGCGGGGGCGATGTCATCGAGACGCTGCGCCGGGGCCAGTTCAACCACCTCAACCCCAAGACGGCGCAAAAGAAAGACGGTTTCGCGACGCGTCCAGGTTGAAGCCAGCACAAGATCCGGGCGCAGCGCGAAAATCTCTTCCGCGCCACCCCGGTTTAACGGATACCCCCGCGCCGCATCCGCCATGACGGAAGAGCGCGGATCAGCCGCCAGCCAGGAGACCGAGCGCAACTGCCCTGGTGCTGCCAGCAGCATGGCCAGTTGGTCAGTGCAGAGGTTGAGTGAAACCACCCGCTGAGGCGCAGCCTCAACCCTCTCTGGCAGCAGGGGCAGCGCCAGGACCAGCGCGACGGCCAGTCTCAGTGACCGGCGAAAAGCGTCCGGGCGATGCCACATGCTCTCCCCTTTCTCAGAAGCGGGTGCTCAGGCCCAGAAAGACCCCGCGACGCGGCGTGCCATAGCCCGCCACCGTCTGATACTGCCGGTCAAAGAGGTTCTCGACCCGCAGGCTCAGACGCGTGCTCTCAGAAAGAGCATAGCCCGCGCCGAATGAGGCCACCAGATAGCTGCCCATCCGCTGGCCGCGGTCATCGGGGCGGTCTGCGACCCCCTGCAGCCCCGCGTTCAGGGTGAGCGCCTCGCTGACGCCGGCAGTCACGCCAAGCGAGAACTGATGGCGCGGCACACGCCCCAGACGCTCCCCTTCGGGGTTCAGGGCCTTGGTGTAGCTATATGCGGCCTGCATCGAAATGCGCTCTGACAGCGCATGATCAAGCGACAGTTCCCCCCCCTGACGGCGGCTGCGGCCCGACAGATTGACGTAGCCTGCCTGCGGCCCGCTCACCAAAGGATCCCAGGGGGCATTGTCGTCCCAGACGATCGCATTGTCGCTGTCGAGCCGGAAGAGCGTGAGCCCAAGGCTGCCCGCAGCGTAGCGGTAATCAAGGCCCAGCTCATAGGAGCGGCTTTCCTCTGGGGTCAAACCTGGATTGGGCCGCACCCATTCATCGCCATAAAGCTGATAAAGCGAGGGCGACAGAAACCCGCTCGCCGTCATACCCCGCAGGGTCAGCGCCTCTGACGCGGCAAAGGCAAAGGCCAGCCGCCCCGTCGTATACCCGCCGTAGCGCGAATGATGATCGCGCCGCAGCCCCAGCGTCAGATCCAGCCCCTCGGAAGGGGACCAGAGCGCCTGCCCCCAAAGGGCACGACCGTCGCTCGAATCCGCGGCCTCGACCCCGCCGAAACCGGCGGTCTCACGCGTGGCCTCAAGGCCGTAAACGAGGCTCAGATCCGGGCGCAGTTCCGTCACCGCCTGCCAGTTGAAACTGTAGCGCGTGGCGAAGTTGTTGCCCGCCTGTGAAAGCTCACGGTTGATGTCGTAAAGTCCAAGCTCGAACCGATGCAACGTGCGCCCGGCCTCTGCCTCGGCAAAAAGCGTCCCGCCGTGTTCGCGCCGCACAGAGCGATCGGCCGAATTCATATCTGCGGGCCAGTCGCTGTCATGCTCAAAGCGCATGCGCTGCACGAAACCCGAAGCCCCGAGGCGCAGGCTGTCCGAGACCGTATACCGCGTCGTGAAGGACAGACGGTTGGTCTCGAACCCGTCCGCCTCTGCATCCGGCGTCGGGGGCAGCGTATCCATGGCGGAAAAGCCGTTGCTGCGGCGATGGGTCAGGTAAAACACCGTCTCCGCCGCGCCGTCGCGCCAGGCCGAAGAATAGCCAAGCGACCGGCTGCCCCGCGATCCGGTCTCCAGCGAAAGCCGCTGGCGGTGGCCGTCTTCTTCGGCGCCGCGGGTGGTGATATGGATCACGCCCCCCATGGCCTGCGAGCCCCAAAGCGCCCCCTGGGCCCCGCGCAGCACCTCAACCCGGCCGATATCGGCGGTGCTCAGAGATCCGAAATCAAATTCCCCGCCGATCCCCGAAGGGTCGTTGACCTTCACGCCATCCACAAAGACCGCGATATGGCGCGGATCCGCCCCGCGGATGCGCAGAGCCGCCTGAGTGCCCTCGGGCCCGCTTTGCGTGACGCTGAGGCCCGGAAGCCGTGCAAGATAATCAACAAGCTGAATGGGACCGGCGCGCGACAGCTCTTCGCCCGTGATCACCGAGACCGAGACCCCGCTGCGGGCCACATCCCTCGGCGTGCGTGCCGCGCTGAGGGTGATATCGCTGAGATAAACATCCTCTGCGGCGGCCGTACCCGCAAGCAGAGTGGCGAGAAGGATCAGACCTTCACGTTTCATATTTCAAATCCTGTGCCGACCTGAGACCCCCTGCGGGCCCCCAGGCTGGTTGACGAATAGCCGACAGCATCGGGAGGGATCCCGCCGGCGGTGATTCATCACCCCGACGGATCAACCGTCTCCGACCAAGGCCCCTCGCCTGGCGGACAGGTGACACAGCCGGCAGGTCTCCTGGCTCGCGGGTCATTGCTCGGGTCCGCCTTCCCGGGATCAGCCCCAGTGGCATATCAGACCGTCGCTCGCCGCTTACAGTTGCGGGGGCAGCTGTGGCTTAACCGAAGCGAACTTCGCCACATTCCCTTTTCATTCCGACGGGCTGCCCCGCCGGAAACCGGTGCTGCCTGATCCCTGACCGCTCCTCTGCGGCCTGTCAAGCCTGCGCTCGGGATGAGAAGAAAAAACGCGGCTCCGCAACCGTCCGGGAAACCCCCCTGCCCGCCCGTCGGGCTGCGCCTGCTCAATCCGGACCCGCCGCAAAAGCCTGTGGCCCGGAAACCTCTGCCGCGATCCAGTCGCGAAAGGCGGCCAGCGGCGGATAATCCGCCCGCGCCTCCGGCCAGACCAGAAAATACTGCCCCGGCCCCGTCAGACGTCCCCCCGGAAGTTCCGTCAGCCGCCCCGAGGCCAGCTCATCTGCCACATGAAACTCCGGCAGCAGCGCGGCCCCCAGACCATGAACCGCCGCCTGGGCCATGGTGGCGAACTGATCAAAGAGCATTCCCCCCGGCAGCGGCCCCGCCACCCCCAGCGCGCCGAGCCAGTCTGCCCAGGCCCCGGGCCGGGTCTCAATCTGCAGAAGCGGCAGGGTCAACACATCCGACGGCCCGCTCAGGGAATGGCGCGCCAGAAGCGACGGCGCCGCACAGGGCACCAGCACCTCGGGAAAGAGCGGCAGATGCCCGGCGCCGCGCCAGTCCGCCTCTCCGAAATGCACGGCGGCATCAAAGCTCTCGGCGGCAAAGTTGAATTTCTTCATCCGCGTGGCAAGATTGACCGTCACATCGGGATGGGCGCTCAGAAACCCGGACATGCGCGGGGCCAGCCAATGGGTCGAAAACGCCGGCAGCACGGCCAGCGACAGAACCCCTCCGTCGGGATTGGCACTCAGCTCCATCGAGGCCCGCGCAATCAGATCCAGCGCCCGCGTCACATCCCGCCCATAGGCCTTCGCCGCGACCGTGGGAACCAGCCGCTGCCTCTCGCGCAGAAAGAGCCTTTGCCCAAGCTGGGTCTCAAGGTTCTGCACAAGCCGCGAAATCGCCCCCTGCGACAGATCCATATCCCGCGAGGCCCCCGCCGTAGAGCCGGTCCTGAGCACCGCCTCAAAGGCACTAAGCTGCGAAATGGAAGGGATAAACCTGCGGGAGCGCGCCATGATATCTATGCCTTTTATGCATAATCTTAAATACAGATAGCGTTAGCCGATCCCTCGTACCAGCCCTATACCCGGATCAACAGCCAGCGCATGTGGAGGCCAGACATGACCGATCGCCCGAAACTGAAAGCCAAAGACGCCCCGGATCTGGCGCGCTTTAACTGGGAAGACCCCTTCCGCCTTGACGGACAGCTGACCGAAGACGAACGCGCTCTCCGCGATGCTGCGCATAACTACGCGCAAAGCAAACTGCAGCCACGTGTCAAAGACGCCTTCGCCAATGAAGTGACCGATCCCGAGATCTTCCGCGAGATGGGCGAGATGGGGCTTCTGGGCGTGACCGTGCCGGAGGAATACGGCGGTCTTGGCGCCTCCTATGTGGCTTACGGCCTCGTTTCGCGCGAAGTCGAACGCGTGGATTCGGGCTATCGCTCGATGATGTCGGTGCAAAGCTCGCTGGTGATGTATCCGATCTACGCCTATGGCTCGGAAGAACAGCGGAAGAAATATCTGCCCAAACTCGCCTCGGGTGAATTCATCGGCTGCTTTGGCCTGACGGAGCCGGATGCAGGCTCCGATCCCGCAGGGATGAAGACCGTCGCGAAAAAGACCGCTAACGGCTATGTGCTCAATGGCAGCAAGATGTGGATCTCCAACGCGCCGATCGCAGACGTCTTCGTGGTCTGGGCGAAATCAGAGGCCCATGGCGGCAAGATCCGTGGCTTTATCCTCGACAAAGGCATGAAAGGTCTCTCGGCGCCGAAGGTGAAAGACAAGCTCTCCCTGCGCGCCTCGATCACCGGTGAGATCGTGATGGAGAATGTCGAAATCGGCGAAGACGCGCTTCTGCCGCATATCGAAGGCCTGAAAGGTCCCTTCGGTTGTCTGAACCGCGCCCGCTATGGCATCTCCTGGGGCGCACTGGGAGCGGCAGAATTCTGCTATCACGCCGCGCGTCAGTACGGCCTTGACCGCAAACAGTTCAACCGCCCCCTCGCACAGACCCAGCTCTTCCAGCTGAAGCTTGCCAATATGATGACCGAGATCTCCCTCGGCCTTCAGGCGTCGCTGCAGGTCGGTCGTCTGATGGATGAGGCAAACGCTGCGCCCGAGATGGTCTCGATCGTCAAGCGCAACAACTGCGGCAAAGCCCTTGAGATCGCCCGCTGGGCCCGCGACATGCACGGCGGCAACGGCATCAGCCAGGACTTCCACGTCATCCGCCATATGGTGAACCTCGAGACCGTCAACACCTATGAGGGCACCCACGACGTCCACGCACTGATCCTCGGCCGCGCCATCACCGGCCTGCAGGCTTTCTACTGAAAGATCAGCCATTGAGGCTAGGGTCCGTGGACATTCATCGTAAAGCGATGATGGCCGCTGCGAGATACCAGTTGGCAGCAT
>NZ_SBLC01000031.1 GCF_004054105.1 Falsigemmobacter intermedius | reverse complement strand
GCCCATCGTCGACCGGAAAATCGTCATTCCGAAGAGCCTGAGGTTGCGAGTCGTGTAGTGTGGTCGTCGAGATATTGGCGATATTATTGGCGACCACATGCATCTCGCGCATGAGGCCGGCCTGGCGGGTGAGGGTCGCATAGATGGCGTTTTCCATCACTCATCCTCCGGCAATGAGGGGGACCAGGGCCGTGGCAAAGAAGTCGCGCAGCAGGCTGGTCATAAAGCTCATCGTGGCCCAGAAGGTGACCAGAATAAGCGCGAGTTTCGGAACGAAGGTCAGCGTCATTTCCTGCACCGAGGTCAGGGCCTGAAACAGCCCGACCGCGAGACCGGCAATAAGCGCGACCGTCAGCAGAGGTGCCGACATCTGAACCGCGATCCACAGACTCTGCCGCAGCAGATCAAAGAGCGCAGCCTCAGAGAGCATCAGACGGGCATCCGCAGCAGTTCCTGATAGGCCTCAACCACGCGGTCACGCACGACCACCACGGTCTCAACCGCCTGTTCGGTCGCGCTCAGCGCCTGGACGAGGGAATGGGGGTCCGCCTGACCGGTCATGGCGGCAAGTGCCGTCTGCTCACCCTGCTGCAAAACGCTGGTGAAATCCTGCAGGCTGCGCGTCAGAAGGCCGGGACTTCCCCCCTCATCAGGGCTGGTCGCATTGCGCGCGCGGGCATAGGCCCCGGCCGCATAAGAGGCCTGGATATCCATGGAAAACTCCTTTTTCCGGGGTCAGCGGCGAAGCAGCTCAAAAAGGCTTTGAGTCATTTGCCGTGACTGATCAAAAATCTTCAGATTGGCGTCGTAGCTGCGCTGCGCTTCACGGGCGTCAGCGATCTCGGTGATCATCTCCACATTGGAGCCGTCGTATTGGCCAAGCGCATCCGCAAGCGGATGGCCGGGGTCAAAAACCTTTGTGAAAGGGGCGGGATCCAGACGCATTGGTCCGGGCCGCACCCCACCTTCGCTGGCGGGCTGAAAATCAATGGTTTTTCGCCGATAGCCCGGTGTGTCGGCATTGGCGATATTCTCC
Organism: Falsigemmobacter intermedius; assembly: GCF_004054105.1. Lineage (GTDB taxonomy): Bacteria > Pseudomonadota > Alphaproteobacteria > Rhodobacterales > Rhodobacteraceae > Wagnerdoeblera > Wagnerdoeblera intermedia. The sequence goes on along the minus strand of NZ_SBLC01000031.1, from coordinate 25,427 downwards.
GCCGTATGGCGCAGGCGCCGGGCCTGGGCGTCCATGCCGGAGGCGGAAATGGAGAGAGACTGTAAAAGTTCTGACATCAGCTGCTCCGTCCGAGGGCGGTTTTAAACAGGCGCGAGAAACCCGACTGAATGGCCAGCGCCATGTCATGGCTTTGGCGCACCCGCGCCGCCTGCATCATCTCAGCCTCCACCGAGACCGAGTTTTCATTGGGATTGCCGTTCCCCCGCTCCTCCCGCGCCTCAAAGCGGTATTCGGCCGGGCGATTCAGATGCGAGGGGCGGCTGGCGCGGGGGCCGGGTGCCGGATCTCCGATCATTTCGGCAAAGCCTGTCATCCGCTTTGCCCGAAAGCCGGGCGTATCCGCATTGGCGAGGTTTTTTGCCACCACAACCTGCTGAGCGGCCGCATGCTTTGCGAGGCCGCGGGCCATCTGCTGAACCAAAATCTGAGTGCTGAACATCGGGGCTTCTCCCTGTCCGGTTTCACTAAGGCTTAATGGTGATTCCTTTAGAAACCGTAATTGGCAGCAGCGAGTCGGGTCATGCAGGACGAGATTTTCGCCGGGCTTCGGGCCCGTCTTTCAGAAATCACCCCCACCCGTCAGATCGGGCGGATCAGCGATTTATCGGGCCAGTCCTTGAGGCGACAGGCCTTCAGGGCAAAGCCGCGCTTTCAGATCGCGTGGAAATTGAAGGCCCGGGCGGCCCGATCAGCGGCGAGGTTCTGCGCCTTTCGCCCGATCGCGTAACGATCCTGCCCGAGGGGAGCGCGGAGGGGCTGAAAATCGGCACCGTGGTCACCGTGGCAGGTCGGGCAGAAATTGCCCCCGACGACAGTTGGATCGGCCGCATCATCGATCCCGCAGGCCGGCCGCTTGATGGCAGGCCGCTTTTTCGCGGCAGGGTCTCGCGCCCCTTGCGCAGCCCGGCCCCCAAAGCGGCTGACCGGCGGATGACCGGCCAGCGTCTTGAAACGGGAATGCGTGTTTTCAATACCTTACTTCCCCTGGTGCAGGGTCAGAGGATCGGGCTTTTCGCGGGCTCAGGGATTGGAAAATCCATGTTGCTGGCGAAATTTGCCACAAAGCTCCAGGCGGATGTCGTGGTCTTCGCCCTGATCGGCGAGCGCGGTCGGGAGTTGCGGGCTTTCACTGAAAAGACCCTCGGCCCGGAGGGGATGGCACGCAGTGTGGTGGTCGCCGCCACCTCGGATCAGGCGCCGCAGGTGCGGCGACGCTGTGCCTGGACGGCCATGGCCATCGCCGAGCATTTCCGCGAACAGGGTCGCCATGTGCTGCTGATTGCCGATTCGATCACCCGCTTTGCCGAGGCGCATCGCGAGATCGCCCTGGCCGCGGGGGAGACCGGCAGCCTGGACGGATTTCCCCCCTCGGTCTCGCATATGATCATGTCGCTGGCCGAACGCGCGGGCCCTGGCCCCGAGGGGGAGGGCGATATTACGGCGGTCTTTTCAGTCCTCGTCGCAGGTTCGGATATGGAGGGGCCGATTGCGGATATTCTGCGCGGCACGCTGGATGGTCATGTGGTTCTCGACCGCCGCATTGCCGAACGCGGGCGCTATCCGGCGATCGACCTGCTGCGCTCGGTCTCGCGCAGCCTGCCCGATGCGGCAGGCCCGGAAGAAAACGAGCTGATTTTGCGGGCGCGGCGCCTGTTGGGCGCCTGGGACCGCTCAGAGCTGATGATCCAGGCCGGGCTTTACGCCAAAGGAAGCGATCCGCTGACCGATCAGGCAATCAGTGCTTTTCCCGATCTCGACGCCTTTATCGCCGAAGATGAGCCGCAGGACATCGCGGCAAGCTTTCGCCATCTTGCCGCCTGCCTGCCGGATTAAGCCGCAGCAACGGGCCGGATCAGCGCTGAGGCCCGCCGCACCAGCGGATGCAGATTTTCATCCCCCGATGCGATCAGCTCCAGCAGAACACGACGCATTGAGGGGGCCCAGAAGTCATTGATATGTCCAGAAAGGCCTTCCAGCTGCTCGGCCTCAGGCCGGCTGGCCATAAAGCCTGCGATCTGATTGGCCATCCGAACAAGCTTCTCCTGGGTTCCGTTATGAGACATGGCTCAACTCTCCTTTCACGCGTTCGGGCGCAGAGAAAAGGTCAAACCCCTCCGGCCCGGCATTGGCAATCAGCGTCAGCCCCAGGGCAGCGGCCCGTCTGACAGCCCCCTCCGTGGCGGCTGACAGGCCGATCAGAACCGGCACCCGCAGAGCCGCCGCCTTTTGCACCAGATCAACCGAAATGCGGCTGGTCATGACCACCGCCCCCTGACTGAGGTCTGTCCCGGCCCGCGCCAGCGCCCCGGCCAGTTTGTCGAGCGCATTGTGCCGCCCCACATCCTCCCGCAAAGCGATCAGGCGCTCTCCATTCCAGAAAGCCGCTGCATGCATGGCGCGGGTGGCCTGGTGGTAGGTCTGCAGCGCCGGCAAAGCATGGACGGCCTGCAGAACCCCTTCTGCTGACAGCGAAAAATCCAAAGCAGGCAGCACCGGCAGATCCCGCAGTGCCTCTGCCAGACTTTCACGACCACAGATCCCGCAGCCGACAGGGCCGGGGCGCATCTGCCGCGCAAGGGTCTGGCGCATCTGCGCCCCCGGGCGCAGCCAGATCCGCAGATCCAGCCCCCCCTCCACCTCATGGGGGTCGACCTCAGAAATATCCTCAGCCGCGCAAATCCCCTCAGAGAGAGAGAATCCATACGCAAAATCAACAGCATCCATCGGAGAGGCCATCATGACCGCCATGGTCGCGCCGTCATAGACCAGCGCCACCGGCACCTCCGGCGCAAGGCTGCGCGGGGGCCGGGGGCTGCCAAAAGTCATCCGATCGGTCATGACACCCGCAGAATCCGCCGCGATTTCTCTGCGTGCGAGGCGTAATCCCGCTGCCAGTCCGTCGGCCCGTTTGAGGGGCTGATCTGCACCGCCGTCACCTTGAACTCGGGGCAGTTCGTCGCCCAGTCCGAGTAGTCCGTGGTGATAACGTTGGCCTGAGTCTCAGGGTGGTGGAAGGTCGTATAGACCACGCCCGGTGAAACGCGATCGGTCACATCGGCTCTCAGCGTGGTCTCGCCCGAGCGGCTGACTAGATGCACCCAATCGCCCTTGCGGATGCCGCGAACCTCGGCGTCATGCGGGTGAATTTCCAGCACATCTTCCGAATGCCAGGCCCCGTTCTCCGTCCGCCGTGTCTGAGCGCCGACGTTATACTGGCTCAGAATCCGGCCCGTGGTCAGCAACAGCGGATAGCGCGGGCCGGTTCTCTCATCGGTTGCCACGTAATCCGTGCGGATAAACCGCCCCCGCCCGCGCATAAAACCGTCGATATGCATCAGCGGCGTGCCCTCAGGCGCGGTCTCATTGCAGGGCCATTGAACGGAGCCAAGTTTGTCGAGCAGCTCATAGCTGACCCCGGCAAAGCTCGGCGTCAGACGGGCGATTTCATCCATGATTTCAGAGGGATGCTTGTAGTCCCACCCTGCACCCATGGCATTGGCCAGAAGCTGCGTAACCTCCCAGTCGGCATAGCCGGCTTTGGGGGCCATGACGCGGCGCACCGGGTTAATGCGGCGCTCAGCATTGGTGAAGGTGCCGTCTTTTTCCAGGAAGGACGCGCCCGGCAGGAAGACATGGGCGTAGAGCGCGGTCTCATTGAGGAAGAGATCCTGCACGATCACGCAGTCCATCGCCCGCAGCGCCGCGACCACATGAGTGGTATCCGGGTCAGACTGCAGAATATCCTCCCCCTGGCAATAAAGCCCGCGGAAGCTGCCATCGAGGGCGGCATCGAACATATTCGGGATGCGCAGGCCGGGTTCCGGATCGATCGGCACGCCCCAGGCCGCTTCAAAAATCGCCCGGACCTCGGGGTTTTTGACGTGGCGATAGCCCGGAAGCTCATGCGGGAAGGACCCCATATCGCAGGAGCCCTGAACGTTGTTCTGACCGCGCAGCGGGTTCACGCCCACACCGGGACGGCCGATATTGCCGGTCATCATCGCCAGGTTAGCGATGGCGATCACCGTGGTCGAGCCTTGCGAATGCTCCGTCACGCCCAAGCCATAATAGATCGCCGCATTGCCACCCGTGGCATAAAGCCTTGCAGCTGCACGGATTTCAGCGGCCGGCACGCCGGTGATCAGCTCCACCGCCTCAGGCGCGTGACGCGGCTCGCGGATGAAATCGGCATAGTCCTGGAATTCATCCCAGTCGCAGCGGCTGCGGATAAAGGCCTCATCGTAAAGGCCTTCGGTGACGATCACATGCGCCATGGCCGAGACCACGGCGACATTGGTGCCCGGCGTCAGCGCAAGGTGGTGGGCGGCTTTGTAATGCGCGCCTTCAACCGTTTCGGTGCGGCGCGGGTCGATCACGATCAGCTTCGCACCCTGGCGCAGGCGCTTTTTCATCCGGCTGGCAAAAACCGGATGCGCGGCTGAGGGGTTAGCGCCGATCACCAGCATCACATCCGACTGCTCGACCGAGTCGAAATCCTGCGTGCCCGCCGAGGTGCCGAAGGTCTGGCCCAGACCATAGCCGGTGGGGCTGTGGCAGACCCGGGCGCAGGTATCGGTGTTGTTGGTGCCAAAGACGGCACGGGCAAGCTTTTGAACCAGATAGGTTTCTTCATTGGTGCAGCGCGAGGAGGTGATCACCCCCAGGGCGTTGCGCCCGTGAGTTTCGCGGATCGCGTTCAAGCGGCCTGCGGCAAAGCTCAGCGCCTCATCCCAGCTGACTTCGCGCCAGGGCTCATCGATGCTCTCGCGGATCATCGGGCTGGTGATGCGGTCGCGGTGCCCTGCGTAACCCCAGGCGAAGCGCCCTTTCACGCAGGAATGGCCGCGGTTGGCCTTGCCCTGTTTGGCAGGCACCATCCGCACCAGTTCATCCCCGCGCATCTCGGCGGTGAACTGACAGCCCACCCCGCAATAGGCGCAGGTGGTCAGAACCGAGCGATCGGGCGTGCCGATCTCAATGACCTTATTTTCCTGCAAAGTCGCCGTCGGGCAGGCCTGAACGCAGGCCCCGCAGGAGACGCAGTCTGAGGTCAGGAAGCTGTCTGCCGGACCGCCGGCCTTAATGCGCGAGTCAAACCCGCGGCCTTCCATGGTCAGCGCGAAGGTGCCCTGCACCTCTTCACAGGCCCGAACGCAACGCGAGCAGGCGATGCATTTTGCCGGATCATAGGTGAAGTAAGGGTTACTCTCATCCTTCGGCTGCCAGAGCGGATTGGCCATGCCGCTGGTGTCGCGGGCAAGAAAATGATTGGCGGCAGGCTCATAGCGCTGCTCGCGCAGACCAACGACCCCGGCCATGTCCTGCAATTCGCAATCGCCGTTGGCGGCGCAGGTCAGACAATCCAGCGGGTGATCCGAGATATAAAGCTCCATCACCCCGCGACGCAGATCTTTCAACTGCGAGGTCTGGGTGTGAACCCGAAGCCCCTCAGCCACGGGCGTGGTGCAACTCGCAGGTGTCCCCGCCCGCCCCTCAATCTCCACCAGGCACAGACGACAGGAGCCAAAGGCCTCCAGGCTGTCGGTTGCGCAGAGTTTCGGGATCGGAATGCCCGCAAGCGCCGCCGCCCGAAACAGCGAGGTGCCCTCGGGAACCGTGACATCAAACCCGTCGATATTCAGCGTCACCATGGTGGTGCTGCGGCTTTCGGGGGTGCCGAGATCGCGGCTGGGGTCTGGCAGGACGAAATCACGCATCTTCCTGTTCCTTCACGGAAAAATCCTGCGGGAAATGGGTCAGGGCCGACATGACCGGATAGGGCGTAAAGCCCCCGAGAGCACAGAGCGAGCCACTTTTCATGGTCGAGCAGAGGCTTTCCAGCAGCGGCAGCGCCGCCGCATCACCGCGCCCGATGCGGTCAATCACCTCAACCCCGCGCACCGCGCCGATCCGGCAGGGTGTGCACTTCCCGCAGCTTTCGACGGCGCAGAACTCAAAGGCAAAGCGCGCCATTTTCAGCATATTGGTCTGGTCATCCACCACCGTCAGACCGGCGTGGCCAATCAGCCCGCCTGCGCCCGCAAACTCTTCATATCCAAAGGGAATATGGAAGAGAGAGGTCGGGAACCAGGCGCCCAGCGGCCCCCCCGCCTGAACCGCTTTGACGGGGCGACCGGTGGCCGTGCCGCCGCCGATGTCGCGAATGATCTGCTCCAGCGTCAGACCGAAGGCAGTCTCGTAAAGCCCGCCATATTTCACATTGCCCGCCAGTTGCAGCGGAATGGTCCCGCGCGAGCGGCCAATGCCGAAATCGCGGTAATGCGCAGCGCCTTCGGCGAAGATCACCGGCACGGTGGCCAGCGAAATCACGTTGTTGATCACCGTCGGGCGTCCGAACAACCCCTGAAGCGCGGGCAGCGGCGGCTTGGCGCGGACAACACCGCGCTTCCCCTCAAGCGCGTTCAGAAGCGAGGTTTCTTCGCCGCAGACATATGCCCCGGCGCCCACCCGCTGCTCGAGCCGGAAGCTGTGACCAGAGCCGAGGATATCATCGCCCAGAAGCCCTGCGGCCTCAGCCCGCCGGATTGCTTCGTCCATCACCCGGATGACGACAGGATATTCCGAGCGGGTGAAGATATAGCCGCGGGTCGCCCCGGTGCTGATCCCGGCGATGATCATCCCTTCGATCAGCGTGAAGGGATCGCCCTCCATCAGCATCCGGTCGGCAAAGGTGGCGCTGTCGCCTTCATCTGCGTTGCAGACGATATACTTTTGATCTGCAACGGCTTTTGCCACGGTCTGCCATTTAATCCCGGTCGGAAAACCTGCACCGCCGCGGCCCCGCAGCCCCGATTGGGTGACCTCTTCCAGGCAGGCATCACGGCTCATGCCAAGGGCGCGGCGCAGGCCGCTCAGGCCGCCATGGGCCTCATAATCCTCCAGCGACAACGGATCGATCACGCCCACCCGCGCAAAGGTCAGGCGCGTCTGACCGGCCCAGAAGGGATGCGCCTCAACGGGCCCGATGGCCTTTGGGTGGCTCTGGGGGGCATCGAACAGACCCGCCACATCGCCAGGCTCAAGCGGCCCGAAGCCATGACGGACCCCGTCGATTTCCAATTCGGCCAGCGGTTCCAGCCAGGCCATCCCCCGCGAGCCGTTGCGGATCAGCTGCAGCGCAATCCCGCGCCGCGCGGCCTCAGCCCGCAGGGTTTCGGCGATCAGATCGGCGCCACAGGCCACCGCGAAGCTGTCGAGCGGCAGGTAAATCTTCATGCGACACCTGCCAGTTTCTGCAAAGTTGACGGCGTGAGCCGCGCCACCGGGCGCCCGTCGACCTGGGCCGCCGGACCGCAGGCGCAAAGCCCGAGACAATAGACAGGATCAATCGTCAGACGCCCGTCTGCCGTTGTCCCGCCCCAGGAAATACCGGCTTTCCGCAGCAGATCTTCCGCCAGCTCTTCGCTGCCACGGGCCTGACAGGCCTCTGCCCGGCAGAGTTTGACCACCCGCTCTCCCGCCGGTTCCTGGCGGAAATCATGATAGAAACTGACCACCCCCCAGACCTCGGCTTCGGTCATCTGCAAAGCCGCTGCCAGAGGCTTCAACACCTCCGAAGGGATTTGCCCGAGCGCGGCCTGAATATCATGCAGGATCGGCAGAAGCGGACCTTCGCGGTCTGCGTGGGTCACAAGGCTGGCGGCCAACACCTCAAGGGCGCTGTCCGTGCTGGCATCAGTCAGGGTCATGGCAGTCTCCTCAGCGATCAGACTACCGCCTGAGAGACCTCAATCAACGGCCCGGTCTCGTCGCTTGATAGGATAAATCTATCAATGGCCACTCTGGACCCCTGCCCCGGGGGCTTTATGATCGGGCCATATTCCGAAGGATTAAGATTATGCCCTATCATCCCGACCGCCGCCTGCCGATTGAGGGCGCTTTCAACCTGCGCGATCTGGGCGGTTATGCCCTGCCGGACGGCAGCCGGACACGCTGGGGACGCGCGCTGCGGGCGGATGGGCTGGGGCGGCTGAGCACGGCGGATATTGATCTGCTGCTCTCGCGCGGACTGACCCGGGTGATCGACCTGCGCGCCCCCGCAGAGGCGCGGCAACATCCCGGAAAACTGAACGGCATCAGCGGCATAGAGGTCCTTAACCTGCCGCTTTACGACGATCTGGCCCCCCTGCGGGAGATCACTGACCCCGAGCCGCTTCCCGAATTTTACCGCAAAATGCTCAGCGAACGCAGCGCTATGGTGGCTGAGGTTTTTCAGGCCATCGCCGGGACCGGCGAGGGGGGCGTGCTCTTTCACTGCACCGCCGGCAAGGACCGCACCGGGGTGATCGCTGCGCTCTGGCTGGCGCTCGCGGGGGCTGAGCGCGAGGTGATCCTTGGTGATTACGCGCTGACCGGCGAGCTGATCCCCGGCCTCATCTCGCTTTTCAACGCCGATCTTGTAGCCCGCGGGATTGACCCTGAGGTGATCCGCCCCATGCTGGGCTGCGAGCCCCGCTATATGGCGCAGACGCTCGACTATATCACCGCTACATATGGTGATGTTCCCCAGTATCTGCGCAGCAGCGGGCTGAATGAGGAGACGCTTACGGCACTGCGCGCGAAACTGGCCTCAGACTGAGGCCAGCGCCAGGCCATCGACTACGGCCGTAAAAACCTCCGAGCGGTGCAGCACCGCTCCGGGGCAGACTTCCCGCGCTTCTTCTGCCACCAGCCCCAAAAGGCTGGAGCCGCCGGCCAGAACCACGGTGCCGATAGCGCCGGGCGCGACCCCTGCCTTCATCAGCACCTGCCAGAGCGCCTGGCGCAGCTCCTGACGGTAGACCGCCAGGGCCGCATTCAGGCTGCCCGGCGTGATCCGCGCTTCAAGACCGCGCTCAATCATAGACATAGCGACGGCTGCCTCGGGTTTCGCTGCATTGGCCGCGATTTTGCCGCGCTCAACCGCGAAGGCCAGGTCGTGGCCGCTTTGATCCTCAATAACGCTGGCCAGGCGGCGCATCTTTTCCGGCTCAACCGCGTGGCGGACCATATCCTCCACCAGACGCTCGGTCTCGCGGGTATAGAGAAAGGGGATCATCGCCCAGGTGGACAAATCGACGTAAATGCCGTTCGGCACCGGCAAGAGCCCCTCACCAAAGCTGCGCTTCAGCTGCCCGCCAAGCCCCAGCAGCGGCATGGCGTGATGCATCGAGACCGCATGGTCGAAATCCGTCCCGCCCAGCCGCACACCATGCGAGGCGATAATCTCGACCCCGCCCGCGCCCGCACGATAGACCGAAAAGTCTGACGTGCCCCCGCCGATATCGACGATCAGCCCAAGCGCAGAGGAGTCTCCCATGCTTTGGCAGGCATGGGCGGCGGCCTCGGGTTCATACATGAAATCAACGGCTTCGAACCCTGCTTCCAGATAGCAGGCACGCAGATCGGCCTCGGCCTGGGCGTCGCGCTCAGGCGCGTTGGAATGGAAATGCACCGGACGGCCCGAGAGTGCGCGGGTAAAGCGCAGCCCGCTCTGAGCCTCTGCGCGGGCCTTCACCTCAGCCAGAAAGGCGGTGATGATCTGCGCCACAGAGCGGCGCTTGCCGCCGATCAGGCGCGGCTCATGCAAAAGCGGCGTGCCGAGCACCGATTTCAGCGCCCGCATATAGCGGCCCTCTTCCCCGTCGATCAGCGCATCGGAGGCAGCTTCGCCAATCTTCATCGCGCCGCCTTTTGCGGGGAAAAACACCGCCGTGGGCAGGGTCGCGGCGCTGCCTTCAAGGGGGATGCGCGTTAAGTTCCCCTCAAGCATCACGGCAGCAGCCGAATTTGAGGTTCCGAAATCGATGGCAAGGACGGGACCGGTCATGGCGCGCTCCGGGCTTTGGGGGAGTGGCCTCGTAGCCGATCCCCCGTGCCCCCGCAAGCGGCCTCAGCGCCCGTAGCGCCAGTCGGCGGCATTCAGCGCCGTGGCCGGGAGTTCGCCGCGCAGCGCCGTCAGCACCGAATCCACTGCCCCCAGCACCACGCGCTGCAGCGCCTCCTCGGTGGTGGCGCCCAGATGCGGGGTGAAGATCACCTGATCGAACTGCCCGAGCGGCCCCTGCGGCGCGCCATATTCATAAACATCCAGCCCCGCCCCGGCGATCCGGCCCTCCTCCAGCGCAACGGCGAGGGCCGCTTCATCCACCAGGCCCGCGCGTCCTACGTTGACCAGAATGGCGCCGGGCTTCACCACGCGCAGGCTGTTTTCACCGATCAGATGGCGGGTCTCAGGCCGCAGCGGGGTGTGCAGCGAAATAAGGTCGGCCCGCGCCAGCCCCTCTGCAAGCCCGGCCACTTTCTCAAAGCCCTCGGTGTCACTCACGCGCGGCGAATGCACCAGGATCTCCATGCCGAAGGCCTGATGGAGCATTCGCGCCGTATGACGCCCGATCACACCAAAGCCGACGATCAGCGCTGTTTTACCGGAAAGTTCCGTGAAAACAGCGCTTTCTCGGAAACCGGTGCGGCCCGCACGCTCCCAGGCATCCGCCGCCGGAAGGCGTCTTGCGGCGGAAAGCGCAAGGCCTACGGCCAGTTCCGCAACAGAGCGGGCATTGGCTCCGGGGGTATTGGCGACCAGCACGCCATGGGCAGAGGCTGCCACCTTATCCACCGCGTCATGCCCGGTGCCATGGACCACCACGACGCGCAGCCGATCCGCCGCCGCAAAGGCCTCAGCCGTCAGGCCCGCGTCGCGGGTGATGACCGCATCGCAGCCCGGCAGCGCCGCCGCCACATCCGACATGGCGGGCGAGGCGGGAAAGACCGGCTCAACACCATGGGCGCGCAGCTTCTCAAGCCCGACTTCATGGACAGGCTGGACGATCAGGCATTTCATATTCATTCCCCGGGACTTTCGATTTTCGCGCGCAGGCTGTCACAGCCGGGCGGCATCCGGAAGAGGCTCAGCGCAGGCCGGAGGCCCGGTGCCTGAAATTCAGGCGCAGCGCAGGCAGGCGGCGCGAAAGGCGCTGATGGCCGGGGCGCGTGCGCCCTGGCTGTGACAGATCAGGCCCAGTTCGCGCGCCATGGTCCCCGGCAAGTCCAGACGCGCAACCTGCAACCCCTCAGGCCAGGGCTTTGCAAAGTCTGGCAGAATCGAGACGCCAAGCCCGCGGCTGACCAGCGCCAGAATGGCATCCAGCGCATCCAGTTCCAGCCAGTCACGCGGGGCAAAGCCCGCCTGGCGCAGCCAGCGGTCCGCCAGCTGCCCGCCCCATTGGTTGCGGTCATAGCGGATGAAGGGCTCATCGCGCAGCAGATCGCCGACGCTCTGCCCGGCCAGATGCTGCGGCACCACGAGGACCAGCGGCTCAGAGCGCAGGGTGTCAAAACCCGCGGATTTCGGGATCGCAAAGGGCGGCCGCACGATCAGCGCGGCGTCAAGTTCGCCCTCAATCACAGCATGATAAAGGTCAACCGACGACCCGGGGCGGATGAAGTAATCCACCTCCGGCCAGCGGTCGCGCATATCCTCCAGCACTGCCGGCAACAGGCCGGTCAGCGCGGTGGCAATCGCCCCCAGCCGCAGCTGTCCGGCAGGCACATCGCCGGCCGCCGCCGCCCGCAGATCCCGCGCCGCGTCAAGAAGCGCCCGCGCCTTCACCAGAACCGCTTCTCCCGCCGGGGTCGGTCGGGTGTGGCGACCCACGCGCTGCACCAGCGGGCGGCCCAGATCCCCCTCAAGCGCATGCAGCCGCTGCGCCAGCGCCGCCGGGGTCAGGTTCAGCCGCCGCGCCGCCCCGGCAATAGAGCCGCAGTCTGCCACAGCCACGAATGTTTCGAGAAAGCGTAAATCCATAAGACAGATTTTCTATCTTCTGAACGCAGGAAAAGCGAGATTTTCCGTAGTCTCAAAAGCAGATAAAACGGCTGCCAACAGCCTGCAGGGGAAGATCTCAATGTCCGTCGAACATAAATTTCAAAAGCTTGCCACCGATAACGCCCCCGGCCAGGAGGTGCGCCAGTCCGCCGAAGGCCTGGCTGAGCTGATGCGCGGCGAAAAGCTGGAAGGCCGCGTGGTCGATTTTTCGCATGGCGATGTTGATGCCCATCCGCCGACCCCGGGCAGCTTTGATCTCTTCTCTGCCGGGTTCCAGGCGGGCGGCTCGCAGGCCTATACGGAATATCGCGGCGACCAGGGCATCCGCGATCTGATCGCCCCGCGTCTGGCCGCGTTCACCGGCGCGGGTGTTGATGCCAAAGACGGGCTGATGATCACCACCGGCACCCAGGGCGCGCTGTTTCTGGCGATCGCGGCCAATGTCGGGCGCGGTGACAAGGTTGCCATCGTGCAGCCCGATTACTTCGCCAACCGCAAGCTGGTCGAATTCTTTGAAGGCGAGATGATCCCGGTGCAGATGGATTATCTGAACGCGGGCGAGGCCGAGGCAGGTCTCGATCTGAACGGGCTGGAAGCGGCCTTCAGGGCAGGCGCAAAGACCTTCCTCTTTTCAAACCCGAACAACCCGGCGGGCGTGGTCTATTCGGCCGAAGAAATCCGCGCCATCGCCGATCTGGCGGCGCGTTACGATGCCGTGGTCATCGTCGATCAGCTTTATTCGCGCCTGCGCTATTCGGGGGTCAGCTACAGCCATCTGCGGGCTGAGGCCGCGATGAACCCCGATAACCTCATCACCATCATGGGGCCGTCGAAAACCGAATCCCTCTCCGGTTTCCGCCTGGGCGTGGCTTTTGGTGCGCCGCGTCTGATCGCGCGGATGGAGAAGCTGCAGGCCATCGTCGCTCTGCGGGCCCCGGGCTACAGCCAGTCGGTGCTGCGCAGCTGGTTTGCCGAAGAGCCGGGCTGGATGGAGGCGCGCATTGCCGCCCATGAGGCGATCCGCGATGAGCTTCTCTCGGTGCTGCGCCAGTGTGAGGGCGTCAGCGCCAGCACCCCCCGCGCGGGCAGCTATCTCTTCCCGCAGATGCCGAAGCTGGCCGTCAGCCCCGGTGATTTCGTGAAACTTCTGCGTCTGCAGGCCGGAGTGGTGGTGACGCCGGGGACGGAATTCAGCCCCCATACCGCCGCCAGCCTGCGGCTGAATTTCAGCCAGGATCACCAGGCGGCTGTTGCAGCGGCCGAGCGGATCACTGAGATGGTTAACCGCTACCGCGCCTGAGCGGGGCCTGTCGTTCTGCCCGGACTGCCCGCTGTTGTGCCGGGCAGTCCTTTGATTTTCTTCTCTTTGCGCTGAAAGACCGTGATGTCTCATTCCCTCCTTGCCCTTGTCACCCGCAGCTCTGACGCCGATGAGGCCCGCTGGCTGACGCATCTGCGCGCCGCCATGCCGGGTGAAGATCTGCGCTCGCTGCGCGGCATGAGCGAAGCGGAGCGCGCGAAGGTGGATGTGGCCATCGTTGCCAACCCGGATCCCGCTGATCTGACGCTGCTGCCCAATCTGAAATGGGTGCACAGCCTCTGGGCCGGGGTGGAGCGGCTAATGGCGGAGCTGCAGGGCTTTACCGCCCCGGTGGTGCGGCTGACGGACCCGGAGCTTGCACGCAATATGGCTGAAGCCGTGCTGGCCTGGACCTATTATCTGCAGCGCGACATGCCCGCCTATGCGCAGGCGCAGCGCGAGAAAACCTGGGCGCCGCGGCCCTATGTGAAACCCTCGCAACTGCGGGTGGGGCTGCTGGGGCTTGGCAAACTGGGTGGCCGCGCCGCAGAGCGGCTGCGGGAGGCGGGCTTTCAGGTTTCGGGCTGGTCGCGCAGTCTGAAAGATCTGGAGGGGGTGCGCTGTCATGCGGGTGACGCGGGGCTGGCGGCCCTTCTGGGCGAGGCGGATATTCTTGTCTCGCTGCTGCCGCTCACTGCGCAGACCCGGGGGCTTCTGAATGCCGCGCGCTTTGCGCAGATGAAGCCGGGCGCACAGATCATTAACTTCGGGCGCGGCCCTGTGATCGACGATGCGGCGCTGCTGGCGGCGCTGCAAAGCGGTCAGATCCGCCATGCGGTTCTGGATGTTTTTGCCGTCGAGCCGCTGCCGGCGGATCATCCCTATTGGACTGCGCCAGGCGTGACGGTGCTGCCGCATATCTCGGCCGAGACCGACCGGGATACGGCCTCGGCGCTGGTGGCCAAAAATATCGCCGCCTGGCGGTCGGATGGTTCACTGCCCGAGACGGTGGATTTCGCCGCCGGATACTGATCCGCACTGCCGCAGCGTCAGTCGCCTGCCCCGCCCCTGGCGGGGCAAAAACGGCTGGTCTGCCTATTATTTACGCTGGATTTATGACGATCCGCGGATAAGCTGCCCCTTATGTTTCAGGGAGGAAACCTAATGGACAGACGTTCGTTTCTGACGAAATCGGCTGCGCTTGGCGTGGGCGCATCGGCTGCGGCCCTTGCCACCCCGGCGTTGTCGCAGGGCCGCCAGCAGTGGCGCATGGTCACGACCTGGCCGAAAAATTTCCCCGGCATGGGTGTGGGGGCCCAGCGTCTGGCGGATCGCATTACGGCAGCCACGGACGGCAAACTTTCGGTCCAGCTTTATTCGGCAGGCGAGCTGGTCCCGGGCCTGCAGGCTCTGGATGCCGTGATCGACGGCAATGCCGAGATGAGCCACGGCGCGGCCTATTACTGGCAGAACAAATCCCAGGCGCTGAACTTCTTTACCGGCGTGCCCTATGGCATGACCTCGCGCGAGCTGACGGCCTGGGTGCACCATATGGGCGGCCAGCAGATCTGGGATGAGGTCTATGACCAGTTCGGCGTGCAGGGCTTCTTGTCGGGTGACACCGGCACCCAGGCCGGCGGCTGGTTCCGCAATGAGCTGACCGGCGTCAAAGACATCCAGGGTCTGCGGTTCCGCACCCCGGGTCTGGGCGGTCAGGTCTGGCAGAAACTCGGCGCCACCGTGACCAACCTGGCCGCGGGCGAAATCTTCCAGGCTTTCCAGTCGGGCACCCTGGATGCGGCGGAATTTGTGGGTCCGCTGAACGATCTGGCGCTTGGCTTCTACCAGGTGACCAAGAACTACTACTTCCCGAGCTTCATTGAGCCGGGCCTCGCAACCGAACTGGTGGTGGATAAGACCAAATTCACCGCGCTCGACAAAGGCACCCAGGAGATCATCCGCTCGATCTGTCAGGCGGAATACGACATGGTGGCAGCAGATTTCGCGGCCAATGATCCGCGCGCGCTGGCGACCCTTGTCAATGATCATGGGGTGCAGCTGAAGCGCTTCCCCGAAGAGATCATGGAAGCGGGTGCGGTGGCGGCGAAAGAGATCCTGACCAACCTGCTCGATTCCGGCGATGCGCTGACGAAGAAGACCGCAGAGAGCTTTATCGCTTCGTTGAATATCGTGCGTCAGAAGACGGAAGGCACCGACTCGCTCTTCCTGCAGGCGCGGGAGAAATACTTCCACCTCTGAGAGAGGGGGAGCGCTGCTGAACGAAAGGCCCGGGGGTGAAACACCCTCGGGCCCATTGTTTTTGGCACCCCCGGGGAGGGCTGCCTGCCCTCCCCGGACCCCGCCCGGGAGTATTTTGAAAAAAGCCAAAGATAAGAGAAAGGCCCGCCGGCGGGGCGGGCCTGACTGCGTTATTTGTAGATCCAGCCGGGAAGCCAGGTGGCCAGGCCGGGGAAGGTGTAGACCAGCAGCAGCGCAAAGAGTTGCACGCCCACGAAGGGGATCACGCCGCGGTAGATCATGCCGGTGGTGACCGAAGCGGGGGCCACGCCGCGCAGATAGACCAGCGCGAAGCCGAAAGGCGGCGTCATAAAGCTCGTTTGCAGGTTCACGGAGATCATCACGCCAAGCCAGACCGGATCGACGCCCATATGCAGCAGAACCGGCGCGGTGACCGGGACCACGATGAAGATGATCTCGAAGGTGTCGAGGATGAAGCCAAGCACGAACATCAGCGCCATGACGACAAAGATGGCCATTCCGACCCCGCCCGGCAGAGCGTTGATCATCTCATGAACAAGATTTTCGCCGCCCATCATCCGGAAGACGATGGAGAAGACCGCCGCGCCAAAGAGGATCACGAAGACCATCGATGTGATGACGGCGGTGGAATAGACGCATTCCTTCAGCACCTCAAAGGTGAAGCGGCGGCGCAGGGCAGCGAGGACCATGGCCCCCACGGCGCCCACGGAGGAGGCTTCTGTCGCGGTCGCGATGCCGCCGAGGATCGAGCCCA
This sequence comes from Falsigemmobacter intermedius, assembly GCF_004054105.1. Taxonomy (GTDB): domain Bacteria; phylum Pseudomonadota; class Alphaproteobacteria; order Rhodobacterales; family Rhodobacteraceae; genus Wagnerdoeblera; species Wagnerdoeblera intermedia. Next base: position 9,245 of record NZ_SBLC01000031.1, on the reverse strand, counting down.
GAACGGCGACGATCAGAGCGAGCGGCGGGATCAGAGCGACGATGATCTCTTTGAAGAGGCCCTTTTTCTCTTCCGCCGGAACGGGGGTCGCCGGGCAGGATTTCGGGTCGATCAGAGATTTAATGACGATCCAGCCTAGATAAAGGCTGATCAGAAGCAGCGAGGGCACGATGGCACCGGCAAACATATCGCCGACCGAAACGGGCTTGGGCGAGAAGTTTCCCTTCGCCATCTGGACCTGAGCATTGATGCCCGAAAGCATATCGCCCATGAAAATCAGCACCGTTGAAGGCGGCACGATCTGACCCAGCGTGCCGGAGGCGCAGATAACGCCGGTGGCGAGGCGCGGGTCATAGCCCGCGCGCAGCATGGCCGGCAGCGAAATCAGGCCCATGGTCACCACGGTCGCGCCCACGACGCCGGTGGAGGCCGCCAGAAGAGCGCCGACCAGCACCACCGAGAGGCCAAGCCCCCCGTTGATATTGCCAAAGAGCTTGCCCATGGTGGTCAGAAGCTGCTCGGCGATGCGGGAGCGTTCGAGCATGACGCCCATGAAGATGAAGAGCGGCACCGCCACGAAGACCTCATTGGTCATTGTGCCCAAGTAGCGGTTGGCGATGGAGCCGAAGTTCGACGGGTCAAAGGTGCCGAAATGCCAGCCCACCATGCCGAACATGAGAGAGACCCCGGCGAGGGTGAAGGCCACCGGAAAGCCCAGCATCAGAAAGCCGATGATGCCGAAAAACATAACGCCGGCGAGGATCTCGCCAATCAGGACAGGATCCATGCCGCTCACTCCTCTTTTGTCTTATAGCGCAGATGCGGCGGCAGCAGGTCTTCGCGCCCCGCGAGCACCAGGATCGAGCGGGCCGCCATGGCGATGCCCTGCAGCGAGACAACCACCACGAAAACCAGAATAAAGCTTTTCAGGATATAAAGGCCCGGCATGCCTCCCACATTGGCCGAGCCTTCCATCAGGCGCCAGGAGCGCATGATATAGGTCCAGCTGTAGCTGTAGACGACCCAGCAGAAGGGCAGCAGGAAAAGCACGACCCCCATCAGATCGATCAGCGCTTTGCGCTTCAGAGGTGCCGGGGCATAGAGAATATCCACCCGCACGTGATCGTCGCGCAGCAGCGCATAGCCTGCCACAGCGGTAAACATGAAGCCGTTGATCCAGACATAAAGGTCCTGCATCCACAGAATGGATGTGGCGAAAAAATACCTCTGAACAACGACGGTAAAACAGACAATCACCATCGCCAGCGACAGCCAGGCGAAGGTTTTGCCAATCACTGCATTCAGCCCGGAGATGATCCGGACCAGTGCGGCCAAAAGCTGCATATATTTACTCCCTCGGAGTGCTCCGTAGTGCCAAAATGCACAGGCGCCCGCTTTCCTCCAAGAAAAAACGGGAGCGCTGTGATCTGCCCTTACGCAACTTTCTTAACGCGCTTTGCGGGCGGGACGGGGCCATCAGGGAGTTTTAATAAAAATCAGTAAGTTACCGAAGTTACCAGGTTTTCGGCCGCGTGCGGTCAAGTTCCGGCGAGATGGGGATGAACTCCTGGTCGTCTCCGGGCGGCAGGGTGAAGGGGCCTTTCTGCCAGTCGGCACGCTTCCAGGCTTCTTTTGCTTCCTCGATCCGGTCTTTCGAGGAGGAGACGAAATTCCACCAGATATAGCGCGGCTCATTGAGGGTCGCGCCGCCCAGCGCCATCAGGCGGGCACCGCGGGGACCTGCTTTGACCGAGATGCGGTCACCGGGGCGAAAGACCATCATGCGACCGGCTTCAAAGGTCTGGCCCGCCACCTCAATCTCCCCTTCCGTCACATAGATCCCGCGGTCTTCGTGATTGTCGGGCAGCGGGAAAGGCGCGCCCGGCTGCAGCACCACGTCGAGATAGAAGATCTCGCTTTGCATGGTGACGGGGCTGGATTCGCCGTAAGCCGAGCCAAGGATCAGCCGCGCCTCGGCACCGCCGTCCGACAGCATCGGCAGTGCGCCCTTTTTGTGGTGCTCAAACTCAGGGGCCATCTCTTCGCGGTTTTCCGGCAGGGCGATCCAGGTCTGGATGCCAAAGAGCTTTTGCCCCGGGCGGGCGCGGTCTTCAGGGGTGGTGCGCTCGGAGTGGGTGACGCCTTTTCCGGCGACCATCCAGTTCACCTCACCCGGCTCAATCATCTGCTGGGTGCCAAGGCTGTCGCGGTGCTCAAACTGGCCCTGATAGAGATAGGTGACCGTACCGAGCCCGATATGGGGGTGCGGGCGCACGTCGATGCCGCCTGCGGTCAGAAACTCTGCCGGGCCCATCTGATCGAAGAAAATAAACGGCCCGACCATCTGGCGCTGCGGCGCGGGCAGCGCGCGGCGCACCTCAAAGCCGCCCAGGTCATGGGCGCGGGGAATGATCAGGGTTTCGATCGCCTCATCACCGGTGACGGGGTCGCCCGGTTTATGGGTGGGGTTCCAGCTCATCTGACGTCCTCCTCAACGGGTGTGGGGGACAGTTAAGCACTGCGGGGCGGGTCTGACTATGCCCGCCCGCGCACAGCTGACGTTCAGCGCAGCACAAAGGGATTGGCAGGCCCCGTGCCGTAATCGATCCAGACGGCCTTGGTTTCGAGATATTCATGGATCGCCGCCTGCCCGCTTTCGCGGCCCTGGCCTGAGTTTTTGAAGCCACCGAAGGGCGACATATAGCTGACGGTGCGGTAGCAATTGGTCCAGATCATCCCCGCCCGCAGTTTTTTGGCAGCGCGGAACATGCGGCCCTGATCCTGCGTCCAGACCCCTGCCGCCAGACCATAGGGGGTGTCATTGGCCATCGCCCAGGCGTCCTCTTCCTCGCGGAAGGTGATGATGGAAAGGACAGGGCCGAAAACTTCGGTCTGCGCGATCTCCATCTCATTGGTCACATTGGTGAAAACCGTAGGCTCAATGAACCAGCCGTCGCCGCATTCCGGGCGCGTGGCGCGGGTGCCGCCCATGACCAGCTTTGCCCCGCCGGATTTCGCAAGACCGATGCAGTCAAGGATGCGGGCAAACTGCGGCCTGGTGGTCACAGGCCCGACCTGCGTGTCGGGGTCCAAGGGATCCCCCATGCGGGCCTGTTTCGCCATGGCGGTGAACTGCTCTACAAAGGCGTCATGCAGGCTTTCGTGGATGATGACACGCGAGCCAGCGATGCAGGTCTGGCCGGTGGCCGCGAAGATGCCCGAGACCACGCCTTTCACGGCGTTCTCAAGGTTCGCATCCTCAAAAATCACCTGAGCGGATTTCCCCCCAAGTTCCAGCGTCAGGCGTTTGAAGGTATCCGCCGCCCCTTTGGCGATCAGCCGGCCCGAGGCTTCTCCCCCGGTGAAGGCAATTTTATCAACACCGGGATGGCTGGTCAGCGCGGCGCCGCAATCGGCACCGAAACCCGTGACCACATTGATGACGCCGGGCGGAAAGCCCGCCTCCTCCACCAGTTTCATCAATTCCAGCGTGGAGGCTGAGGTGAACTCAGAGGGCTTGATGACCAGCGTGCAGCCTGCCGCCAGCGCAGGGGCCAGCTTCCAGGTCAGCAGCAGAAGCGGAGAGTTCCAGGGCGTGATGGCAGCCACCACGCCCACCGGCTCGTGGCGGGTATAGGTGAACATATCGGGCTTATCGATCGGCAGCACCGCGCCCTCGATTTTATCGGCCAGCCCGCCAAAATAGTAAAACCACTGCGGAAGATAGCCGCATTGCCCGCGCATCTCAGCCCAGAGCTTGCCGTTGTCGCGCACCTCCGTCAGCGCCAGGCGGTCCGCATCCCGCGCGATCAGATCACCGAATTTGCGCAAAAGCGCGCCACGCGCAGTGGGGTGCATCTCAGCCCAGGAGCCATGCTCAAGTGCTGCGCGGGCGGCTTTCACGGCGCGGTCGACATCCTCTTCGCCACAGCGCGGCAGGGTGGCCCAGACCTTTCCGGTGAAGGGATCTTCGCTCTCGAACCGCGCGCCTGAGACGGCATCAACCCATTCACCGTTGATGAAGGCCTGGTAGTGACGGATCTGATCGTCGCGCTTTTGCATCAGAGCGCCTCCTCAAAGGTGATAACCTGGCGGATTGCTTCGCCATGGTGCAGACGGTCAAAGCCCTCATTGATGTCTGAGAGCTTAATCTGATGGGTCATCAACTTATCGACCGCCAGTTTCCCGCGGCGGTAAAGCCCGAGAAAACGCGGAATATCCCGCGAGGGCACGCCCGAGCCGAGATAGCTTCCGCGCAAAGTCCGCTCTTCGGCCACCAGCGCGAGGGGCGAGATATTCAGCACCGCCGCAGGGTTCGGCAGACCCGCCGTGATGGTGGTGCCACCGCGCCGCGTCATGGCGAAAGCCGCCTCAAGCGCGCGGGCCGATCCGGCAAACTCCAGCGCCGCATCCACGCCGCCCGAGGTGGCCTCTTTGATCTTTGCCGCAAGATCGGGGTCCTGCGCCTCAAAGGTGTGGGTCGCGCCCAGCTCCTTCGCCAGCGCCAGTTTGGCGGGCAAAGTGTCAACGGCGACAATGGTTTCCGCCCCCGCCGCTGCCGCCCCCAGGATCGCCGCCAGACCGACGCCGCCCAGACCCACCACAGCCGCACGCCCGCCCGGCTGCACCGCGCCCATATTGAACACCGCCCCTGCCCCGGTCAGCACCGCGCAGCCCATCAGCGCCGCAATCGGAAGCGGCAGATCACGATCCACCCTCACAAGGCTCCGGCGTGAGATCACCGCATGGGTGGCATAGCTCGACACCCCGGTCATGTGGTGCACAGGCTGGCCGTTGCGCGACAGCCGTGTGCCGCCACCCAGCATCTCCCCCCTGCCGTTGGCCGCAGCCCCCGGCTCGCAAAGCGCGGGCCGACCGGCCTGGCACGGCCCGCAATGCCCGCAGGACGGCACAAAGACGAAAACCACATGATCGCCCACGGCCAGATCGGTCACGCCTTCGCCAAGCGCCTCCACCACGCCTGCGCCTTCATGGCCAAGCACCATGGGCACCGGGCGCGGGCGATCGCCGTTAATCACGCTGAGATCGGAGTGGCAAAGCCCCGCCGCCGCCACCCGCACCAGAACTTCGCCGGTCTGCGGGGGGGCGAGGTCCAGCTCACAAATACTCAGAGGCAGCGTCTGCGCATAGGGCCCCGAGCGGCCGATCTCCTCCAGAACGGCTGCGGTGATTTTCATGATCGTCCCCCCTCAGTGTACGGCCGCGTACATGATCTTTTCTTCCGTGGCCTCTTCGATGCCGAATTCCTCCACCACCCGACCCTGACGGGCGACCAGCACGCGGTCGGCCAGGTTCATAATCTCGGGCAGGTAAGAGGAGATGACCACAACTGCGAGGCCGCTGTCAGCAAGTTCATTAATCACCGCATGAAGCTCCGCGATGGCGCCGACATCCACCCCGCGCGTCGGCTCGTCAAAGATCACGAGTTTCGGGTTTTGCACCAAGGACCTGGCAATCACGACCTTCTGCTGGTTGCCACCTGACAACTCGATCACCCGGGCATTGCCGTCAATCGCCCGGACCTTCAGACGGTCTGTCCAATGCTTTGAGACCTCCATCATCTCTTTATAAGAAATGGTCGCCACGCGGTTCAGATCTGCCCCCAGAAGCCCGGTGTAGATGTTCTCAGCGATGGATTTCGTCTCAAAAAAGCCCTCAAGCTTGCGGTCCTCGGTCACATAAACGATGCCGTCTTTCACCGCCGGGCGCGGGGTTCGGTAGCGCACCGCGCGATCGCCGAAACGCACCTCCCCGCCATGCAGAAAGTCGCGCTTTACCACACCGGCGATGATCTTCGCCGTCTCAGTCCGGCCTGAGCCGATCAGCCCGAAAATCCCGGTGATCTGCCCGCCATAGACCGAGAAAGAGGTATTGCGCACCATCCGCCCCATGGAAAGATTCTGCACGCTGAGCACCTTTTCCCCCAGGGGCCGCGCCTGCCGCGCGCCCTTCTGGTAGATCTCTTCCGTCAGCGTGCGCCCCACCATGCTGGAGACAATCCGGTCGCGATCAAAGTTCTTCGCCTCATCCGTCACCACATGCTGGCCGTCGCGCAGAATGGTGATCCGGTCCGAGATCATCAGCGCCTCTTCGAGCGCATGGCTGATGAAGATGATCGACACCCCATCGGCCTTCAGGCGGTTCACCAGGCCGAAAAAGTGGTGTTTTTCCTCGGGCGTCAGGGTGGCGGTCGGCTCATCAAAGATGATGACGCGGGCCTTGTGATGCACGGCGCGGGCAATCTCGACCATCTGCTTTTGCGCAGCGCCAAGCTGGCTCACGAACATGGTGGGGTCGACGTTGAAATTCAGCGATTGCAGAAACTGTTGCGCTGCAATGTAAATTCCGCGCAGACGGTTGAGGAATTTCTCATTCCCCAGATAGATATTCTGCGCCACCGTCAGCGAGGGGACGAGCGAGGTTTCCTGAAAGACCATCGCGATGCCGTTGTGCAAAGCGTCTGCCGGCTTGGAGAAGGCAAGCTTCTCGCCCCTGAGCAGCACCTCGCCCTTCGTCGGGCTGTGAACCCCGGCGATAATCTTTGTCAGCGTGGATTTTCCCGCCCCGTTTTCGCCCAAGAGCGCGTGAATCTCGCCCGGGCGCAGGGTGAAATTCACGTCCCTCAGCGCCGGAACCCCGTGGAATTCCTTGGTCACACCGCGCAGGTCAATGATCGGCTCCATCAGCGGGCCTCCTCTCGCACAGGGATGCGCAGCACCTCATTGCCGCCGGTCACCGCCAGCCACAAAGCGCCCTCGGCCTCTGCCAGCCGCCGTGACGCCGTGGTGGCGACCGCCTGCGCGGCTGTGCAGGCTTTGCAGCGGTGTCCAGGCGGCGTTGAATTCCGCCACCAGCCCGGCCGAGCGCGAGGGGGCCCAGGGCTTCAGGATCCCCATCTGCTTCAGCGCGCCGCCCTGCATCGGCTCGAGAAAACTCGAGCCCGACGACAGCGCGGGGGCGATCCAATAGTCAGGCGGCACTTCTGCCATCATCTCGCGGCGGTATTTCGGCTCACGCAGCACCAGTTCCAGAAGCGGGCTGCGCGGCGCAAAAAGCGCGACCCAGGCTCCGCCTGATGGCGTGGGCGCAAGCCCCGCAGGATAGCCCGGAAGATCCTCCGCCAGCACCCGCTTCTGGCCGGATTTATCAATACGGATCAGCCGCTTGCACCAGGCCTCCGAAACCACCATCCCGCCGTCCCGCGCCATCAGCCCCCAGGGGAAGCCCAGCCTGTCCGCCACGGTGCTGAGCTGCCCACCGGCCCAGCGCAACAGCTTTCCGGCGCGGCGCTGTTCGAGAAAATCGCGGCTCCAGGCTTCAAAGGGATTGACCTCTGAGCCGATGGCGATCCAAAGCCCGCCCTCTTCATCGCAGGCCAGCGCCGTGATGCAACCCAGCCCGGCCAACGCAGCAGATTAAGTTCTCAGCCGGTCTCAGGCCCCCTCCCCGGGGCGTGAAGAAACGGCTCCTCCTGAGGGGGAAGGCTAGCAGCGGGCAATAAAGCCGGAAATGATAATTTATCTATCCGGCCCATCGCCTGATGTTATGGCTCGCTAACCGGCAGGGGCAAAGGCCGCGCCCCCGCCCAGCTGCCCGAGCGGGCCAGATTTTGTAAAACCTCACAGGCAAGACCCTGAATCGCGGCGACCGAATGGCTCATCGGGCGGCTGGTGGCATGGGCCAGCCAGACGGAGCGCAGGATCTCGGGCGCGCGGATCTGCCAGCCCTGCAGACGCCCCTCAGCGATCTCACGATGCACGGCATTTCCCGGCAGGATCGAACAGCCAAAGCCCGAGAGAACCAGCTCTTTGATGCTGTGATAACTGTCGACCTCAATCACCGTGGTCAGGCTGATCCCGGCGCTGATCGCATAGCGCGTGAGCAGCTCGCGCAGCCCGTGCGCCGCCCCCGGCAGGATCATCGGCACCTGAGCCAGATCGCGCAGCGCCACCGGCTGTCCGGGCGGCGGCAGGCGCACGCCCTCGGGCGCTTCGGCGGGGGCGAAAAAGACAAGCTCCTCATCCAGAAGCCGCACGGAATCGATGCCGGTTTCATTCACCTCACGATAAACCACCGCCAGATCGATCCTTGCCTCGCGCATCCAGTCGAGGACAAAGCCGCTCATGGCCTCGGCAATCCGCAGACGGATCTTCGGATAGCGAAGATGGGCCGCGCGGATCAGCGGGACCGAGAGCACCTCTCCGATGGTGCCCGGCAGCCCCAGGCGCACCTCGCCGGAAGGATCCGCCTGCTGCCCGCGCACCTCTTCTTCGGCCACGGCAAGCTGACCGATGATGGTGCGCGCATGGCAGAGCAGCACCGCTCCGGCTTCGGTGGGGATCACCCCTTTCGGGCTGCGAAACAGCAGCTTCGTGCCGAGGTCAGCCTCCATATTGCGCACATGCAGCGACAGGGCGGGCTGCGCGACATGCAAAAGGGCCGCTGCCCGCGAAAACGAACCCTGTTCGGCGATTGCCACGAAATAGCGCAGCTGGCGTATATCCATGCGGTCTCTCTGCTCATCTGCGGCCGGGGGAGGAACCCTTAGGCTAGCGCCCGGACGCAGGTCCGGCAAGCGTGCTGCAGATCACCGGCGAAAGACGCGCCACGCCCTGCGGATCAGGCCGGATCTGCCCCTTTCAGGCTGCCAAGATCGAGCACGCAATGCACGCCCTTTACGCCATTGACCACCTGGGTGATCCGCAGACTGCCAAAGAGGCTGCAGTGCCGGAACGCCTCAGCACGGCTGAGGGGGCTGCGGGCGCAGATGACCTCGATCATCCGCGCGGCGGCCTCCTCTGCGGCGCGGTTGAGATCGGGGTTGAAGCCCATGGTGATCAGGCGGTTCTGATAAAGGATCTCCGGCGCCGGCGGGGCGGTGCCCTTCTCAAGGGTAAAGCGGAAGCGGGCGTTCAGGGCCGTCTCAAGCGCCGTGTCGCAGATCTCGCCATCGCCTTGCAGCGCATGGCCGTCTCCGGCCATGAAGAGCGCGCCGGGGACAAAAACCGGCAGCGAAATCACCGCCCCCGCCCGGGCAAAGGGGTTGTCGATATTGCCGCCGAACGCCCCCGGCGGAACCGAGGAGAGCCTGCCCCCGGCCACAGGCGGTGCCACCGCCAGAATCCCGAAGAAAGGCGCAAGAGCCGCTTCCGGCCCCCAGGTCTGATGTTGTAACCGCCCCCCGACGGCATCTTTGTGCCAAGGTGGGATCGTCATAATCCATT
>NZ_SBLC01000030.1 GCF_004054105.1 Falsigemmobacter intermedius | reverse complement strand
AGCAACCCTCGAATGCAGAATGCAGTGGGAGAGGCCGCCGACCCAGTCAGTTCACACAGCGATTATCGGGTCTAAGGGGGGACGTTGGCAGTGTGCTTTGATCACCGTGAAGCTGTATTAACTCCGACCGAAATACTCATCCGGATGTTCAAACCGGCTGTGACCCAGCCCGAAATTCAATGCCGCGTGCCAGATCGGCCATTCGAGGTCAGTCAGATCCTTTGACAGAAGAGCACGGCCCCGATTTGGTTTGACCCCGAGGATCTGCCATCCGATCGCTCGTGTCTTTTCGCCATGAAGCGCGGCCGCGGCATCGACCAGGAGCCGCAGCAGTCGCGGATCTAGGGGCAACTTGTGTGGGGCGTCGCATGCGATGATCTGGCTATACACGTCAAGCACAGCAGCTTTAGCCGGCGGGATATGCGTCTCGGGGCTGTAGAGGTGCCATGCCCCCGCTTCTTCCACGCAAAGAGCTGTGGTCAATCCGGATAGATCGAGGGGGCGTCCGAGTTGCATTCGTGGGTATCTCGCATGGCTGTCAGGTGAATTTGGGGAGAAGCTGTAGCAGCATTCTTTTACGCTTTGAACCGGCGCGATCATATGCGGTCCTCTCCCTCCGGTAATTTAAAACCTTTTTCGTCCAACGTGATGGATAACTCGGTTCCCGTTGTACTGTGTCGCAGCCCCACCACTAAACCGGCTTCGATGTTGTTGAGCTCGACCCTATTGCCCAGCTCATCTATTATCAGGATCCCTGAGCTGAGCTTGCGCGCTTTGAAGCCGTTGCCGATGGCTATGGCTTCAATTCCGACTGGAGGCAGCTTATCCCACAAGCTGCGTAGCACCGGATGAGAGGGGCCAGTCCACTCCACTAAATCAGGTGGCACCTCCACAATGCTCGCGCATTTCGCGCACCGGACGCGCCTTCGAGGCTCGTCAAAAACGTCTTTCCACTCGTGCCCGCATGACCGGCAGACCATGAGATGCCACCAAACCAGAGGAGCGCCCTCATCAGAACACGGGAACGCCTGATAATCGGCAATCCACATTAGCTCTGACCTGTCCTGTATGGTCTCCAGCAGGCTGTCTGCCAATTGGTCTGTAGGGACCCATGATTGCGAAGGAAACAGTGGCGTCTCTGCCTTGTTGAAAATGGTCGCGGATTTCAGATCCCCGAACCCGTCAATGTCGTTCAGAAATTCGATGGAATAGCCGTCATCAGTTGCAGCGACATAAGTCACTACCCAGCCGCATTCGTGTGCTGATTTGCACATGTCATGATCCTCAAATGGGGGGGACTGGCCCGCTTCGCGTGCGGGCCTGAGAGGCTTAAAGCGCGTGGATTTCCCCGTCGGGCGTGCGGATCTGGATCTCAGCGAGGAGCGAGAGGAAAGGTGATCCCATGACCGTCCGGGCATGCCAGGAACGAACCTGATGACACACAGCCCTCAGCGACGGCCCCCATAGTGTTTCCTTGAGTTCTGCAGGCCCTTCCCGCCTCACAACTTCAAAGGGCTGGGCGCCTTCTTCGTTCCTCGCGATCAGCTGGGGCATAAAAATGTTCACGCTGTGCCATTCGGCCTCGATCTGAGCCTGGGCTGCCATTTCAGGGAGCTTGTGATCGGGGATGCGTTTGTGCTTCTCCGCTGTACGGAGCCACGACCACTCTGAAGGGGAGACCTGAGAGAACTCGGCCCTCAGAGCTGCCATAAGATCGGGGTTTCGTGCAGCGCGTCGCATAAGGGCGACAACCACGAATTCGCCATCGTACATCTCAAAGCAGTTATCCAACTCCCTGCTGTCCTCGTGACGCAGGAAGGCTTGTTCGGCATAATTGACGCGATTGCGGAAGGCCGCCATGCGGCTTTTCATGCTGGGCATGATTGTGTCTCCTGTGACAATGCGCAGCCTATAGCTGCCCTTAAACATTAGCTTTTTTGGCTATATCAGGCAATTAAAATCGCAGCCTGCCAGCGTATTTTTGTGTTGTTCCGGCGCCTCACTAAAATATGTAATCTCGATTTTTTAATATATTGCGTTAACCTCATGCTTATCACACCCCATGCAAAGGATTCGTATCTATGGACCGCGAAAAGCTAAAGGATGCGCTTACGGATTTTGCCCATTCATGTAACTGCACGCTCGGTCAGATGATCTTCATGACGACCGGCATGACCATGCTTGTAGGTTCGGTCTTACCAAGTCCCGGCCTGTATTTGACTGCGCTTGTGACTGGATCAGCTCTTGCGTGGACATTCCGCGGCGATCTTCGCAATTAAGAGGTGGCCCGTTTGGGATACCATAGGCGCCAATAATCATGATCCACCATTGCCCCATATGAAAAGCCCTGCCGAAGCAGGGCTTTTCTTTGCTCTCGCGTCCGGTTTTGGAGATCCGGACCAGAACTTTGGCAGGTTTATCAGGGGCCACTCTGCCAATTACGCCCGGTGCTTTCGCACCCTATGAAGCATGCATCCCATCCTTCAGCTTCAAACTTTATTCCCGATCGCTCATCCGTCAACACCTAGATCGTCGACATCGAGATTTGCGCGACCCGAATACTATTCGGGTCGCCGTCTAGCAGGAAAATTTTGATCGAGCGGGGTTTTGTCATGCCGTCGGCCCGACCACGTCCATCAGCTTGCCGAAATCTGTAACCACATCGTATTTGACACGATCCTGCGCGACTTTCTCGCCGATTTCAGAAAAGAACTTTCGCGCGCATTCGATTTTGGTTTTTTCGATTTCCCGCAGCTTCATCGATGACATCGTGCCCTTGGTCTCAGCTACGAAATAGATGTGACGCACACTGCCAGCGGTGAAGGATATTGCCCAATCGGGGTTATAGTCCCCAACAGGAGTTGGGATCAGAAAACCTCGTGGGAGCTTCGCATAGACTACGACCTCAGTGCTTGCATCCAACGCCGCCACGAATTCTTTTTCCACGTTGGAGTCTGTGACCGCGTAATCATAGACATGTTTTTTCAGCTTGTCCGTTGCCCGAGAAAAATCCTGGCCGGTCTGGTTGGCAGTGAAAATATCCACGTCGTACCGCTCGTCGACTTCATCATAGGCTAGGCGCTCGATCACCATCGCGGCCTTCTGTTCAGCAACGATACGCGACGCTTCGGTGATGAAGTGTTCGGGGTTCTTGGTGAATTGTTCGAAAACCGCCGGTGTGATTTGACCCAAGATGGACGCTGCAGTGTCTCGGGTCACAAGAGCGTTCTCGGCTATTTTGCCCACGAGGTCATATTTCACCAAAGAGTGGACCGAGCCGCCATGGCTGGTGGTCGTGTTAGTGACCTTGAAGCCGTCGCCGCTGCGCAGTTGGCCGTCGGTCAATCCGTCGTTCTGCACGCCGATTTGAACCGTGTACTGTAACGGGGTAACCCGCAACTGGCTATCCAGCGCACTGACGCATTTGCGGATCAGCTCAGCGGAGTCGAACTCAACCCGGTAGACCGCTTTCCGGTTGATGCGTCTCCAAAGCTCTTGGAACTCTTTCTTCTCGAAATTCGCATTCAGAGGATTGGTCTTGGGCTTACGGCCGTCATCAACTTTGGGTAATTGCGCGTCGCTGAAAACGCTATCGATGAGCTGGAATACCTGTTCCGCATGCGCTTTCAAGTCGTCAGGAAGATCGGCCAGTACCCCTGCCTTCTTTGCATCGTGATACTTTCCAATGATGTTCTTGTGTCGGTCGACGTACCCGTTCTGGACTAGATAAAACTCTAGACCAGCGGCCATATCCGCGGTGAGTGGCACAGGCCCTTGATCCGTCTGCAGTAGCTTACCTTCGAAGTATGCCTGCGTTGCCTGTCTCGGGCGCGACGAGAGGGTCTCCGCAATCTCCTGCTGGAGCCCGGCCACGAAATCCTTATAGCTCTCGCTCGCCACCACAGTCAGCACGTTGATGTCATGCACCACGGCTGGGTGATCCATCCTGTCGCCGTGTTGGTTGACGCTCAGCCGGAGGCCACGCCCCACTTCCTGGCGCCGAGAGATGGTGTTGTCGCTGTGCTTCAGCATGCACATGACAAATACATTCGGGTTGTCCCAGCCTTCACGCAGCGCCGAGTGCGAGAAGATGAACCGGGTGGGTTCGGCGAAGGAAAGAAGGCGTTCCTTGTCCTTGAGGATCAGGTCGTAGGCATCCACATCGTCGGAATCGACAGAGCGGGCACCAACAGCAGGATCTTTGAGGCGGTTCGTCTTCTTATCGATCGAGAAGTACCCGTTGTGGGTTTTGGCCGAAGCGATGCCCTCGAGGTATTTCCGGTACGCCTCGTTGTCGATTGCGAGCTCGGACAGATACTCGGCCTTCAGCAGCTCGTACTCTTCCTCAAAAACCCGGGCATATTCGCCTTTCTCGTCCGCCTGGTCGTAGTCACGGTATTTCACCACCTCGTCGATGAAGAACAGCGACAGGACCTTGATGCCCTGCGCGAACAGCTGCTTTTCCTTGTCCAGATGCGCTTTGATTGTCTCGCGGATCTGGATGCGGCGAGTATCGCGTTCCGTGAGGTCTCTCGTGGCTTTCCCTGCCTCAAGGGAGAGACCATTCGTAAACTCAACTTGGTCTAGGCGCCCGTCAATATCCGAGATAACGAAGCCTTCTCTGTACTGGTCCAGATTTCCGGAAACATCGAATAGGTTCCGGCCTGCTTCAAGTCTCCGGACCTCACGCTTGATTTCGCCCGACTTCAGCTTCACCTCCAACTCGATCCGCGCCACGGGCGCTTTTTTCGAGATGTCGATGCCTTCGAGGTAGAGGTAAGCATTGGTGCCGGCCAGACCGCGGGTCTGGATGCCGCGGACCGCGATCTTCTTGACTAGCTTTTGGTTGTAGGCGTCCAGCGCATCCAAGCGGTGAACTCGGTTGTGCTGTGTGCGGTGGGTGGCCGAATAGCGCATGATGAACAGCGGCTTGAACTTCGGCAACGCTTCCATCGTTGCTGCACCTTCCATCTTCTGTGGCTCGTCCAGGATCAGAATCGGGCGGTTCGAGGCGATTACGTCGATGGGCTTACGCGACTGGAAGTCGTCCAGCTCTTCGTAGATGCGCCGGTTGTCGGCCCCGCGTGATGCAAACGCCTGAATGTTAATCACCATCACGTTTATGCCCGCGTCGGACGAAAAGCTCTCAAGCTCGTGCAGACGCTTTGAGTTGTAGATGAAGAACCGTGCCTTCTTCCCGTAGCTTTCGGTGAAGTGGTCCGCCGTGATTTGCAGTGACTTGTAGACCCCTTCGCGGATCGCGATCGACGGCACCATGATGATGAACTTCGACCAGCCGTAGCGCTTGTTCATCTCGAAGATGGTCTTGATGTAGCAGTAGGTCTTGCCGGTGCCGGTCTCCATCTCGACGTCGAGGTGAACGCGGGTCGCGGCCAGCGCGTCACGCTTGTAGGTCGCGGCCACGGGGCCACGTTCGCCCCGTGTGTTTAGCGTCGTAAAGTCGGTTAGCGACTGTGCTACAGGTAAGTTTTGGCGCCGCTGGACCTTCTGGATGTTTTCCAGAATTTGCGGTTCAGCCAGCGCAAGGTCGGCGTTTTTGAAGCCCTCCTCGAAAGCACTTGCCTGCACCTTCAGGCCCGGGTCGATGCGATAAGTCAGGCCAGACTGCATGGGCTGGCCGGCAAAGCAGTCGACTACATCGTTGACGGCATTGGTCTGATAGGGCTGGACCTTGAACTTGAGCTTCATGCGTTCGTCTTTCTGCAACCTATCTGCATGGGGCGCCTTGCCGCACGTTTGCAGATAGAGCCAATACCTTGATTTACAATAATTTCCTTTAACGCGATCATTCTTTTCTTTCTGCAAGACGCCATTCTGGCTTGCTTCGAGAGCCCGCGTTAAGAATGCTTCCTTGTCGCCTGAGCTTGGTCAAAAGGTTGCTGATCTTGTCCCGCTTCTGTTCCGCAGAAAGGGCTTCGCTGAGCTTGTCCGTCAGCAGCCTATCCAGCTCTGCACGATCCGCATTCCCGAACTTTCTAAGGTAGTCGACGATCAATCGGGTGTAATGCTCATCATCCTGGGAACGGGTCCGGATATACTCGGCCTTGCTATCCGTCGCAGCTGCCACCCTTGCAGAGACATGGACGTTGGGCTTGCGCCCTTCGACCAGCTTATGAATTCTCAGGTGCCGCAGTGCATCTTCGGTCACCGGCAAACGCTTCTGCACCCGATCAAGCGCGAGGACGTCTACCAGCGGCAACCCAGCCTCCTGCATCAGCAGCCGACTGTAGGCCTGATCGACGACACGGCCATGGATCGTCAGGCGCACCATCTCGGACTCTTCCAGATCATAGTCCGGCAGAGGAAAGAACCTTTGGCGCTGGCGCTGATATATATCGAGGATACCATAGCCCATGTGATCGATCATGTTCAGTTCTGTCATGGCCTGTGCGAGGAAGGCGTTGCGATATCGCCGCGGCACACGATCCCGGAGGATGTAATCCTCCGGCTTTCCCTCAAAGAACGCGCCGTCATTCTCCAGCACCAGCCGATCAGGATACTCGCGCACGACGACACGCCCGGATCGATTATAGTCCTGATGTGCGATACAGTTGTGCAGAGCCTCCAGCACTACCTTCTGATCGTACTTCGCCACCTCATGCGCCAGCAGCGCGTTTTCGGGCAGGATGCGCAATTGCACATTGCGGATGCGAGAGAACAACTGTGTGGTCGCCAACAGGAATGGCGGGCCGAAATGCTCGTAAGCTCGCTCTTCACCCTCCAGCCTCCATGTGATCTCAGCCGGATGTGGGTTTAGCCGCCATGCCGACTCGGGTTTGCCGAGCAGCAATAACGCTGTCCGAGTAATCACCCCGTTCTGGGTGACTTTTGCGCGATCCAGCAACGCAACATCAGACCATGCGGCAACGTCCTCTGCACTGAAGCGGTTGGCGTACTTGGCCGCGAACCGCTCGCGAGCAACCTTTAACGCTTCTGGGTCAAGATCCGCGATGGTCGCCTCGGGAACCACTTGCGCGGTCCAGTCGGTCGCCAGCGTTTGCGACCGGATCTCATCCAGCTTGTCCTGACCAAGCGGCCCAAGGCTCTCTCCGGCTCTGCCGAAGTAATGCCCCTTCCAGTTGATTGCCATTCCCCGCGGTGCGGCCGGGATTTCAAACAGGATCACCCGGCCCGATGGATGCGCAAGCACATGAATATCCCGGAAGGTGAAAGTCCCCGTTCCGGTCAGGACCTGTTGCTTGTCAGCCTGCAGTCGCTCGGCGTCTTCCTTGTAGCTTGTCCCGCACACTTGTCTCGTCTTGTCATCGACGCCGAAAACCAGCCAAGCGCGCTCTTGCCCGCGCAGGTTGGCCTCATTTGCCAGCGCAGAGGCGTATTTGCCAAGGTCGTCGCTTGAGAAGCCGTCTTTGCCGCGCTTGAATTCCACGACTTCGCTTTCCCAGTCGGCAAGCAACCGGGACAGCAGGTCGGACAGAGCGGTGGTGTCAAGCGCCATGGTCAGATCGCTTTGACTTCGGTGCTGGGCGAGAGCTGGCGGAAGATCTGGGTGACGTTGATCTTCACCGCGTCAGAGATGAAGCCGTTGTCGCGGAAGACGACGCGCAGGGGGGCGGGACCTGCCAGCTCTTTTACCAGATCCTCGGTGATGCCACGCTCGAAACAGGCGACAAGGGCGTTGTCGTCGACGAAGAACACAGTCTTGCCCTGCACCGTCTCGCGGCGGATGGGCAGCGTCAGGTCCACGCCCCAATCGACCAGCACCTGGAACAGCAGGTCCTCGGCCGTGCGGCCCTCTTTGACGTTGTCGACCATGTCGAGCAGGTTGGACTGCTTCAGCTCATCCGGGCGGTAGTAGACGTCCTTCATATTCGAGGTGTCGACCTTAAGAACCCGGAAGCCGACATCGCGGTTCCAGTCGGGGTGGGTTTCGCCTTCAAGGATTTTCTTGCCAGCGCGGCGGATACGTTCTTTTGATATTTGGGCGATCGACGTAAAGCCAAGCTTCTTCGCCTCTGCCTTTTCCGAAATCTCCTCTGCAATCTGAATAGAAATGCAGCGCCGGTTCCCGCCATCGCGAGCGTTTTGTATCAGGACAGCATGAGCTGTCGTTGCAGAACCGGCGAAGAAATCTACGACTAAGTCCTGTGAGCTTGGTTGTGTCGATAGCTGCAATATTCTCACAATAACATCAGTCGGCTTAGGATGATCGAACACTTTCACTCGATCAAACAGTCCGCTAACCTCTTTCGTTCCCATCTTGTTCCCTGAAATGCCCGCCCACAAATCGGACGTTTCTCGGCCTCCCGAAGACAGGTAGTGCTTCTGATAGACCTGCCATCGCAGGTCATCGCCTTTCCTAACTTGGCGCCATTCAATCATTCCGTCTTTGACCAGTTGCGAATATGTTTCTTTGCCGCAAACCCAACGGCTTTCATATCCTTCCGGTGCGATGGGAAAGACTTCCGTCCCATCTGGCGCCTTTACACCGTAGAACATACTCGGTCGGTCCTCTCGGCGGTTCTCGCCGCCGGTGCGGCGTAGCGATCTGGTAAGATATCTGCCGCGTTCGTCTGACTGATTGTAGATTGCCATATCATCTTCTGTCATCGGCAAACCCAAAAGGGACGCATCGCTGCTCTTCGAGAAAACCACGATATAGTCCAGCTCTCTTGCGACACCTCTACTTCCAGATCCCATTCTAGTTCCAGTTGGTCGCGCAATTACCCCGATCAGAGATTCTTCGCCGAAAACCTCTTTGCCCATAGATATCAGATTGGAAAGCTCAATTATGTCAATGGAGATGAAGATAAATCCATCATGGCGGAGTAGTAAGCGGGCCAGTCGCAATCTTGCAAACAGCATACTGAGCCAGTCTGAATGGAAACGTCCATTCGAAGTGGGATTTGCCACCATTCTGTTTCTCGAGCTGTCAAGCTGTTGCGAACGAACCAGATATTCTTCTGATGGTTCGAAAAAGTCATCATCGTATATAAAATCGCCCCCGGTGTTATAGGGAGGGTCGATATAGATGCATTTCACGCTTCCAAGGTAAGCTTCCTTTAGTAGCTTTAGTGCGTCAAGATTATCACCTTCGATGAACAAGTTCTTTGTGCTGTCGAAGTTTACGCTGTCACTGCGCTCTGGTCGCAAGGTCAAAGCAATCGGCATATTGGCTGTAACAAGCGCCTCACGTTTTCCTGGCCAATCCAGCCGATACCGCTCCTGCGGCCCATCCACGATGTGATCGCTCAGCTCCTGGCGCAACTGGTCAAAGTCAACAGCCAGACGCACCGCCCCCGTCGCGTCGTCCTGCGCTTCTGTCACGCAACCGGGGAACAGGTCGCGGATCTTCGCGATGTTGTCCTGGCTCAGGTCGGGGCTGTGCATCTTCAGCTTGTCCATGCTCGTCCTCTCAATCTTCCGTCACGGCGGTTCCGGGGTGTGCGCCGGTCAGCCGCTCAAGTTCTTGTTTTGCCGCGCGCAGCTCGGCATTGATCGCCACGCGCTTGTTGAATTGCTTTTCGCGTCCCAGCCGCGCCTTGATCCGCTCGACCTCGCGCGTCTGTGCCTTGATCGCCTCTGCAAGCGCGATGCGCTGTTCCAGCGACATGGGGCGCTCGGCTTCGGCAGGGGTGAAGGGCGTCTGCGGCGCCTCGCCCATGCCGGGGACCAACCGTGCCGTCTGCTCCGCCACCAGTGGCTCGAGCAGCCGCTCGTACAACGCGCCCATGTTGAGCGCCACCGGAAGGGGCGCGCGGGCTGCGTCTTCGGCCAGCCAGTCCCCCTGGAAATAGTCGCCCACCACCCAGCGGGCGCTGTCGGCCTCGCTCGGCCGCTTGTAGGCCGCGGCCAGCCTGACGCGGCCGCCATGGGCCACCTCGAAGATCAGCGGAAAGGGGATGGCCTTGTCGATCGCGCGCAGCACGGCTGCGTCCAGCGTCGCGGTGCGCGCGGTCAAGCGAAAGATTTGTATCTCGCTCACTTGTTTTGTCGCCGCCAGATTGACCGTCTCGGGCGCCAGCTTGTGAGACCAGGTGATCTGATCAACCTCGCGCACGAAGAGATCCTTGAGGCCCGTGCTCGCCCCGGAGTGCTCGTAGATCTTGGTCTTGGGGATCACGCGCCCGAAGGCGCCGGCGCGCGGCCAGTCATAGAGGGTCATGCGCCGCCCCCTTCGATGACCAGGAAGGCGATCAGTTCGAAATCGTCCAGCCCCTTTATGGTGTGGGTCAGCGCCGTCGTCCGCCCACCGCTGAACAGGCTGTCGATGTCCTTCTCTTCCTTCACCTCGATCATCGATCGGATCGCGCTGGAGAGCAGGTCGGAATAGCGGCCCATCTTGCGCCCGTCCTCAGTGCGCTCGTTGAAGATGCGACAGACATCCCGTATGGGCTCGATCCGCCCCTTGCAGCTGGATCGGATCAGGTCGAGCAGGCGCTTGACCTCGGTGTGGTCGGCGACGATCTGTCCGTCGTCGTCGATATAGACCAGGTAGAAGGGGTGCAGGCGGTTCTGCTGGTTGACGTTCACGCTGTCGTGGATGTTCTTCAGGGCGAAGATGACACCGGGCTGCAATCCCAGCTCCGGCTGCGCGGGGACCACGGCGTGCATCCCGAAGGGCACGTTGTCGAGCTCTCCATGCGCCTTGACGTAGTTGAGCAGGTCCATCCGGAAATCGTTCAGCCCGAGATCTGTGATCGATATCCCGGCCTTCACGTCCTCGAGCTCGATGACCTCGTCCTGGAGCCGCTTGAGCTGTTCCTTGCGGTAGGAAATGTCGCTCGACTTGGCCGTGAGCACGTTGTCGTCGCCGGTCGCGGTGATGTCAGTGATCACCATCCGGTTTTCAACGCGCTCTTTGAGGTTGATGTATTCGTCGAGCGTGATGTCAGGCCAGTAGTTGACCAGCTGGATCTGGCTGTTTGGGGAACCGATCCGGTCGATCCGACCGAAGCGCTGAATGATGCGCACCGGGTTCCAGTGGATGTCGTAGTTGATCAGGAAGTCGCAATCCTGCAGGTTCTGGCCTTCCGAGATGCAGTCGGTGCCGATGAGAATGTCCAGCTCAGCCGGATCGTTTGGCAGGACAATGGCTTTCTCTTTCGAGCGCGGAGAAAACAAGGTCAGGACGCTCTGGAAGTCGTATGACTTCTTGAGCGTGGTTTTGGGGGCGTCCGACCCGGTGACCTTGCCGACATGCAGTCCGAGCTGGTGTGCGAAGGGCGCCAGGTTGTCGTAAAGATAATTTGCGGTGTCAGCGAACGCGGTGAAGATCAGCACTTTCCTGTTCCCAGGATTCAGCGGCTCATCAACCTTCTGTCTGATAAGGGCAAGCAGATGCTGGAGCTTGGCGTCGTCCGCCGGTTTGACCTTTTCCATTGATGCGATCAGGTCTTCGATCAGGACAAGGTCGGCAGCTAGGTCGTGCTTCCAGGAGGGCAGGTCCATGTCTGCGAGACTGATCTGCACCTTCTTTCCGAGCGTGAATTCATCGAGGCCAGAAAGATCATCGTCTTCCGGGTCGAAGTCACTCATCTCCGCAAGGTGGTCGCTTACGCTCCCGCTGCGCCCCGTCTTTTCGAATTCTTCGATGGCATGGAGCGTGCGAGAAACATTCGCACCCAGCGACCGAAGCGTGAGACGAAACGCTGCAACCGAGCTCTCCAAGCGTTTCAGCAGGTTGGTCGTCATGAGGGCCTGAAGGCTGCGCTCGCGATCGGCCTGCCTCAGTTTGCCCCGACCGCCCTCGGTCTGCGTATCATAGATTTCCTCATACTTCCGCAGTCGGCTCGGCAGGATGTAGCTGATAGGGGCATAGACTGCCAGCTTGAGCACCGAAAGCTGCGAGAAGATATCGTTGAAGCCCATCACGTCGGCTCGCTCGGTAATTGGCCGATGATGTGAAAGAGGTTTGCGTCTCTGGGGAAATTTTCCGATGTCTTTTGTGTCGTAGAAAGTTTCGATGTGCTTCCGCGAACGGGCAATCGTGACGGCATCGAGAAGCTCGAAAAAGTCAAAGTCCAGTGACTTCAATATCGATGCGGCGGTCCTTTCCTCCGAAGGCAGAGCAGACCATTCGTTGAATGCGGTCTGGGCCCGTCGGAAGATCTCCTCAATGGTGGCCTGACTCTTCAGGCTTTTGCTGAGCGCCTCCGACTGCCCCTCGTATGCCAGTGCCAACTGGTTGCGGAGATCGGTGAACTTGTTATTCACCGGCGTCGCGGAAAGCATCAGGACCTTGGTCTTCACGCCCGCGCGGATGACCTTGTTCATGAGCTTTTGATACCGCGTTTCCCGGTCTTTGTAGACATCGTTGTTCCGGAAATTGTGGGACTCGTCGATCACGACGAGATCGTAATTCCCCCAGTTCACGCGATTGAGGGGGATGCCAAAGGACTCGCCGGAAGTCCGTGAGAGATCGGTATGGCACAGGACATCATAGTTGAACCTGTCCTTGGCAAAAATATTCGTGGTCAGGTTCGAGTTATAGTTGCGCCAATTATCTGCGAGCTTTTTGGGGCAAAGGACCAGGACCGAGCGATTGCGCAACTCATAGTATTTGACCACCGCCAAGGCGGTGAACGTCTTCCCAAGGCCGACCGAGTCCGCGAGGATACAGCCGTTGTACGTCTCGAGCTTGTTGATGATGCCTGTCGCTGCATCTTTCTGATAGTTGAACAGCTTGTTCCACACGAGGCTGTCCTGATAACCCGTGAGATCGTTCGGCAGAACATCTTCGTCGACTTCATCAAGGAAGTCTTGGAAAATGCTATATAGCATCGCAAAATAGACGCGCTCAGGAGAGTTCTCCTGATACACGGACTCAATATGCTCACAAATGGCAGAGGTGACGTCCTTCACCTTGTCCGGGTCCGACCAGATCTGGTCGAAAAGCTGAAGGTACATCTTCGCATGCGCAGGGTCGTCAAATCGTGTGACGAAGTTTGAGACCGCATCACCTTTTTGGTAGCCCAAATCCACGGCGGTGAAGCCGCTGATTGGCATATAGCCCACCTCTCCGTCAGAGCCTGCAACGTGCATGAACTGCTGCATCGGCGCCTTGCTCGTGTTGGAGCGGAACCTGGCCTTCTTGCGGATCCAATCTGCGCATTCTCGGGCTACAGCGCGCTGCGTTAGCTTATTGCGAAGCTGGATCTCGAATTCCGTACCATAAAGGCCGCTTTCGCGCCGAGCCTTCGGTATGAAGAATTCTCGACGCTCTTTCCGAAGCCGATCCGTAACTTCCGTTGGAACGAAGGTTGGGGCCGTAAAAATGAACTGCAAACTGTCGATCTTCGAGAGTTCAGCTTTCAGCTCCTCGAATGCATAAATCGAAAAACAAGATGCCGCGATCCGCAAACGTGACCCACGTCCGATGGAGGCCTTCAGGTCATCCCCAAGCAGTCGCGATGTGTTATCAATAATTTGCATCGACGACCTCTCGGTTCAGAAGAACAATCTGCTGATCCTGCGGCTTCCTGGCGGATGGATCCGTGTCCAGCCCAAGGCGCTTGAGGGTGTAATAGAGAAGTGCGCGGCGAACCTTGATCTCGGCTTTGCCGTCCTGCATGCCGTAGTCCAACGCGATCACCTTGGCCTGTGTCTCAGACAGGTCCGGGTGGGGGCCAACTTCCAAGGTAACCTCCGAATGCCAATCGTCATCTTCGGCGGCAGATGTGGCAGCGTCGGCGGTCCCGCGCACCTGAAGTATCCGCGACAGCAGGAAATCCTTGAAGCAATCGTCCGTCATGCAGAAGGCTCGTGCATGCCAACGAAACCCATCGAAAGCGATGGCATGGGGCGCGATCCAGCGCCAGCGCGGCTCGGGATTGGACAGAGATTGGTAATTGACCTCTATCGCCTCAGCGCGGCGAATGGCGCCAACGACTGCGCGCAATGTTTCGGGATAAACGCCTCGTGCAGGTGTTGGCGTCGAGCCAAAGGCCGGCAGGTCCGTGGTCCAGCAGTCATCGCGGTCGAGGAGCCCTTCCTCGAGGGAGCGCAGCTGTGCCAGGTAACGGCCAGCGTCCAGCTTTCCGAACACAGACTTGAACCCCGGGCCGCGCACGTAGGTGCGCGCGCTCTTGTCGTAGGTCATATTGCCCGGGGCGAAGCTGATGTAGCGATTGAGGTCGGATGAAGCCTGGTTCACCGATAGCCCGAACTGCTCCATGACATCGCTTCGGTTCACATGCCCCTCCCAGAACAGGCGAAACTCGATGAACTCGAGCCGCTGCTCGACGCCCCAGCGAAGTTCCGACCTGTCGTTTTCCACTACGCGCTCCCGCCTTGGTCGATGCGCACGATTATTGTGCGCGCCTAATTTCTGGGCTTTCTTCGACCGTAGCCGCGCGATGCTTTGGGATCAATCGAAAAGGGAAGGGCTGGCGCGCAATTATCCCACGGATTGCCGCAGGTTTTGCGCAACGGCGTCGGCCGCCATTCGCACCGGTTGCGCTGCGAGATGCATGGAAGGTATCGATCACATTGGTGAATCCAATGCGGCGAGTGATGTCCTGCAGTTTGCTCTCCGAGATTTCGCAAGCGTTGAACTGGCGGCAACTGTTCAGAAAGCGACTGCTTGGCGAAGTTGCCTGTTTTGGTGCTTGAGCAATGTGAGCGCAAAGATGACGGGCGAAGGGCAAAGCCAATTCATCCATTGTCACAAGGTCATTCCCGCGGTCTTTGAATTCCAACAGGCTCTGTGCGAGGGCAAATTTATACGATGCCACATTGCGCCCGAATAAAATGATCGAGCGCCAGTAATTTGCATCGCTAGTGAACAGGCTTCGAGCGAAACAGTTCGTGAGTTTTTACGTGCGCGATGTGGCGCGCCTGCATGACATTGCGCCAGCTGAGTTCTTCATAGATTGCTTCCCAAGTGTCGGGGCAGGGCTCTTCGATGCCCACTTCCTTCCAGACGCTTTCATAGTGCTCCTTCAGAGCATCATTCAGATCGTCTTCGTGCAGAAACAGCTCCGTATGAGGGTTGTTCTCGTCGCAGGTGGTGATCGTTTTCAGTTGCATGGCTTTTATCCTGTGAGGGTTGAGGGGCTATCGGGATTGGAAATTCAGGGTTGGTTGGCTGGCATAACGAATGCCAGCCTGTTTCGTCTCAGAGGCCGTCGGCTGCCTCAGTAGGCGTTGCTCTGGTATGACGGGCCATGGCCGCCATTGCCCTGCTGATAGCCTCCCTGAGGGCCGCTGTTGCGTTGCTGCTGGCCGCCCTGTTGGTGCTGCGCTTGGCGCTGCTGCTGGCCGCCGCGGGCGTTCTGACCGCCACCCTGCCCAAAGTCGCCGTTATAGCCCGTGTCCCCGCCATTGCTGCCATAGGAACCGCCAGAGGCCCCGCCGCCAGTCTGATTGCCATTCTGCGACCCTTTGCTGCCGAGCATTTCGAGAGCGCTGCGGAATGAACGGACAGTTACTTCGTTGGAATAACGATCTGCGCCGGACTGATCCTGCCACTTTCGAGTTTCGAGCTGGCCCTCGACGTAGACCAGTTCGCCCTTCCGCATGTACTGCTCAGCGATCTTCTGCAGAGCTTCGTTATAGACCGCGACGCTGTGCCATTCGGTGCGTTCGCGCGGCTCGCCGGTGTTCTTGTCGCGCCACGTTTCAGACGTGGCCACGCGCAGGTTTACGACCTTGCTGCCATCCTGGAATGTCCGCGTTTCGGGGTCTTTCCCGAGGTAGCCAATCAGCTGAACTTTGTTGAGAGAACCAGCCATAATTCTTCCTCTGCAATCAGGTGTGTTGTGATGGGGCCTTGTCCTCGGGCGGGTAGGCTCCTGTGCCGTCCGACGTTGCTCCTGTGCTGTCGGTCCCGATGCTTATGAATGTATCGCGTCTGCTTCGTGCGTCAATAAAAAAATGCAGCAAAATCAACTATTTAGCGCGTGGAATTTCCTCCATTTAGGCTAAAGAGGTGCGTGGATTTTCCTTTGGATCCTCTCTCCTGGAGGATTATCCAAACACTCCCTTTAACCCCTTTGAAACGCTGCCTTATTCAAGCCGAGTGATCTGAAGTATCTTCCTTCTGAGACCACATTGCGGCCCTGGCCTTCTGTTTCGTGTGCTCTGATCCCTGCTGAAAAATCAGAAACCCGGCTCGTCATCGGAGAAAAAAGTACCCGTTTACGGGCCCGTAGGTGTACTCTGGGGTCAGGCAAACCCAACACATCACCGGATTGGAGGCCAAGATGCCTAGAGATGACGATAATCGTATCCGTCCGGTGTCGGCGCTCTGACGGCGTGATGGAGTGCCTGCTAGATGTCCACCATCGATAGTGGACATCTTGAGGTGGGTGATGGCGGGCAAGAAAGGCCAGAAGAAGCGGGTCTGGTCAGACGATGAGAAGCTGTCGATCTGCGCGCAGGCGCGGGTTTACGGTGTCTCGGTTGCGCAGATTGCACAGCTCTATGCTGTGGTGAAGGAAGCGCGTGGGAAATCCCCGGAAGAGCGCGTGGCCCTGCGGCAGGCCAAGGCCAAGCCGGTCTTTGACGCGTTGGAACTCTGGCTGCAGACGCAGCTGCGCAAGATCTCTGGCAAAACCAAGCTGGCCGAAGCGATCCGCTACGCCTTGAACCGCATGCCGAAAGCGCGCGGCTATCTCAGCGATGGGCAGCTCGAGCTGGACAACAACACCTGTGAGCGGTCGATCAGACCAATTGCCCTTGGGATCGGCGTCGCGCTTACCGGGCAGCTGGCGCAGGTATGAGGCAGGGGCGCCGACGATGCTGGCCAGCTGGCCGAAGGCCCAGTGCGTGGGCGCGACGGGTTCGTGGGCTTTCGGCAGCATCAGATGCAACCGCTCGGGGTTATCGCGGGCGGCCTCGACGCGGATGTCCGCCGTCTGCACCACACGGCTGCAGCTGCGCTCGGAGCGGCCCTTCACATTGGCCCAGAGATCGTCGAGCGACAGGTACCGCTCATCATCCGGCCGATTGAACCATTCGGACGACACCCGCCCGTTCCGGTCGCCCCGGCTCACATCTACTTTCCAGCCACCAGCCCGCGCCGGTGCGACCGGATCCAGAACTTCCACAACACCCATCGGCATTCCTCCGCGACAGGTGTCGGGAGCCACTCTCCCAATCCTCAACCTGTCACCGGGAAACCGGCACGCCTCTCACTCTACATACGAACGGCGGCGGACAGTGATGCGGTATAGACGTATCCAACCACCGCCTGAATGACGTAGCCTTGTATCCTGCGTTCTCCCAAATGGAGAGAAACGGTTTAAGAACCCAAAAGATGTGCTAGCTCGACAATGTCGGCTGCATCAGCGCCCGTGGACACCCTGTTGCTCATCATTTGACCTATCACGTATCTTAGCCGATCTACATCACCGGCCTTAGCAGCTTCTACGCCAGCAGCAACAAGTTGTTCGTGCAGCCCCTCGTCAACGACCAGATGCCTCTCTGTTGCAAGAAGTTTCAGAATATCGATCAAGAAATCTGGGGTTTCCGCCAGGACTTTCATTCGGATGCCATGCATTTCGCCCAGCGATCTTCGCGCGGAATCGAAATTCTTCTCACGAATTGACCGACGCGCCGTGACAAGCAGCTTGTCATGCCGTTCCGCATCGACGGGCTGTGCCATATTCCTCAACTCATCAAACGACAGCTCGGCCTTGGCAGCCTCATCCGCCAGCACACGTTCTTCATTCTGAGGGGACATCTTCAATAGAGCAACGTCCTGGCGCAGTTTCCGGGCTTCCTCGGCTACGGAACGATGGGTGTCAGCATCGACAGAGGTGGATAGCGCCGCATGCTGCCGCTCGATACGTTTCCGAATGCTACCGGACGGGTCAGGATCGTGCTCCAATGCACTTTCAAGCTCTTGCAGGTCACTTTCCACCCGAGAAAGCATTGTTGCCGCGACTTCTGCGCCCCGTTCACCTTCGTAGTTTATCCCACCGTCGTCATGGCGATAAAGATTCGAAGCGTCAATTATCCTGCCAAGAGCAGGCAGTTCGACAGCAAAGCTCAGCGTGCCGTTGTCACTCATCTTCCAGTCAATAATGAATTCGTCGCCGCGGTTGATCCGCTCTCCCCGCTCCAACTCATCTAGGCTGTTCAGGCGGAAGTTGCCGATGTGAAGATTATGCTCCGGGCTGTCTACGTCATCCGCCATGTCATAGAACTCTACCGCAATGAAGTCATCTTCCCCGCCAATGAGCGTTTTGCCAGAACGAAACTTCTGCCGACCTTGCGCTGGCAGCGCCGTTCCCTTCTTGACCAATACGTCCAGCTTGTTTCGCTCATACCCAACCATGCCATGTTGAACTTTCACGGCTAGGTTGTAGGTCATCGGAACGCTAGCCGCGCTGGCTTCGGCTCGCGTAATACTGATTTCTCGTGAAGCGCTTTCAACCTTGCTACCGGTCTGATCGAAAACGTTGACCATGTATCGGTTCTTGCCGTTCTTTCGAACGCTCACACCAACGTTTAGCGGACCGTTCAACGGTATCCGACCAGAAGACGAGCCTTCTTCATCAAGGATTTCGAGTTCGAAGCCACTGGGAATATCGCCCGCAGGTTTAACCCGAATCTTTGTGCTTTCGGACGAGACGCGGGACTTAAAGTCCAACGAAAGACTGATGTCACCTGTGACTGTTTCCCGGTGCTTTGATGTTTTCTGAGTGGAGCTGTTACCTTCCCATTCTCGGCTCTCAGCAAATATCGCCGCACCGGTGGCAACGGCGGTCATGGGGTCCAGTCCGCTATCTACAGCAATAGCAAGTTCCGCTTCCAGCATCTCCCGGATGATGGGCATCTTCGAAGGTCCGCCGATCGGCACAATCTTCGAGATGTCTTCGTTCTTGTAGCCGTTTGCGGCGATGATCTTCCGGCACAAAGCAATTGAATCTTCAATCCGGTCGCGAACCAGTTCAGTCATCTCGTCGCGGGAAAGGTCGATAGAGATGTAAATCTCTTCGCCGTTTTCATCAGTAGCACGCACCTCATCTTCAGTGGCAAAGATTGAAGCTGTTTCGGATGCAGACAATTGGATTTTTGCCTTTTCAGCTGCGTGTTTGCTGACATCGGCAAGATGCTTGTATCTCTCGTCGGCCTGAAAATTGGCTGGCAGGCTGAAATTCTGCGAAAGCCATGGCCGGACGACGCTATCGAAAATAATCCTGTCGAAGTCTCTGCCGCCGAGCATATTGATGCCCTCGTGGGCAACAACGTTAACAACGCCAGCGGTACTCATCACGAGGGCGAGGTCGAATGTCCCGCCACCAAGATCATAGATAAGGAAAACGCCGTCTTTCTGCTTGCTGTTGGAGATTGCGGCCAAAGCAGCAGCAACCGGCTCTTGCAACAGGCTGACCTTTTCCAACCCTGCGAGCCGCGCGGCTGAAATAGTGTCCTCGCTCTGCATCTGATTAAACGCGGCCGGTGTCGTAATGACTACTCCTTCGATTTCTTGCGAACCGGCCTCAGTCATGGCCTGGCCAACCAACGTTTTGATGATCTCTGCCGAGCACTCCACCGGGGTCCAGTTCTCCCCAGCTAGGGAAATTGGATTCTTGGTTCCCATGGAACGCTTAAAGCCATGCGCGACATTCTTTGGCGCAGAGAGCAAACGGTCATAGGCCGTCTTTCCGATGAACCGGTGTCCGCGCTTATCCAGGTAGATAACGCTTGGCAGCACATCGGTGCCGTCGGCAGTCTTAAAGAGACGGAGCGCCCCATCGACATGACCAACAACAGCAGAGTTCGATGTTCCGAGATCGATACCTAGATACACAGCCTATTCCTCTTCTTGTTCAACTGGCGCAACGATCACGCGCCCTAGCCGGATAACACTCATGTAGGACATGACTGTGGGTTCTATTGTCTTGCCAACGACAAGTGCTTCATCTTCTTCAAAATCGCCTGAATTATCGACTGAAACCGCCAAGCCAGGATGGAAACGCTCACCTGAAAAGTCGACTAGTCTCAACCCCAAATCTTGGAGGAGGACGTCCAACTGGCGTTTGGAGAATTTCAACTGCGCCTCTAAGCGCTTTCCATCACTGGCAAGTACGCCACTCAACGCTTTCTCAGTCGCAGCCGCAAGCTTCCAGTATTCGACACAGAGTTGAGCAACGCTTTCAATTTTCATGTCATTTTTTCCACCATCTACCATGAGGCAACAATCCTTCGTGCATCCGCCGTGAATTCAGCGGTTCTTCCTTGTGCTTCTCGGCGCACTGAACTCAGCACACCGCTTGTGTATTGGAAATTTGAGCACCTCGAATTGTAGTCATCAATGAGCGCATTAAACTGGCTGATCTGATAGTTCGTTGTAGTCAAAGACCTCA
Source organism: Falsigemmobacter intermedius (assembly GCF_004054105.1). Lineage (GTDB taxonomy): Bacteria > Pseudomonadota > Alphaproteobacteria > Rhodobacterales > Rhodobacteraceae > Wagnerdoeblera > Wagnerdoeblera intermedia. The sequence goes on along the minus strand of NZ_SBLC01000030.1, from coordinate 10,432 downwards.
TAGCCTCGAGCCGCTCGCCTTGAAAAACACAATATCTCACTTGTGCTCTGTTCAGAGCGAGGCCTTGACCAACAGGTGGCCTTGTTTCGGCGCTTGTATTTGAACTTGGGCTAGTTGTGGTCTGCCGTGGTGTCGAAGGCTGATAAGTGGTTGTAGGCTGGTAGGATGTTCGTGAGGTGGGCCTATCAAGTTTATCGGAAATAACAAAGAAACCAATGACAGCCGCGATACCGCCATAGATCAACCACTTCACTTTTTTGCCAGCTTGCTTGCGCTCAATCCTTGACTTCAGCTGCACCAGTTCGGCGCGATCATTGCCATTTGCGTATTTGAGCATTTCATCGACGACCTTCGCCATTCCGCCGAGATTGCCCGACTGCCGATCCAATTCTGGCATTTTCCAGTTGCGATGCAGCACGGACCGTTCTTCATCAAGTTTAATACTCACATCTTGGGACGGTTTCGCTCCGCGATACGTGATCAGCCCGTCGATCAACCTGAAAGCCGTTTCAGGGTCATTCCGATCATTGTTCACGAACAACGCAAGGTCTCGAACAACAAGGAATGCAGCATCCCCGGTGCCTGAAGCTTTTGCGGCGGTATCGAACGCTGCAAAGATTTCTTTCACGGCCCCCTTACGCGCTGGTGCAAAGCCTGAACTTTGCAACGCTGACTTCAGCTTCGGAACTTGTGATTTGGCGGCCTCACAAGCGGCAACAAGCGGCTCCAGCACTGAAAACTTCTTCTGCTGTTCATCGAGGTTCTCCAGCGCCTCGACATCACCCTTGAGCACCTCAGCAACTGATTCCAGCTCTGGAAACGTGTGCAACAGCGCTTCAGACAACCGCTTTGCGTGACGAAACTCGCCTCTTTCGTTCGCGAGCTCGAGGCATAGCGATCGAAGTCTTTCGTAGATTTGCTTGGACCGACCTTCTTCATGTCCTTGATGCTGCTCAAATACTTGAACGGGCTGGTTGACATCATCCCACTGCCGCAGGAGTTCAGCGATTTCACTCGTCACGGCCTCTAGCTGTTGTGTCGGTTGACGGGCAAGTTCGATCTGCTGATCAATAGCTTCACTAATCCTCGCTAGGCGGGGTTCGCTCAAGATATCGTATTCACGAACAAACTCGGCCAATATTCTGCTTGCCCGATCCCTCTTTAGCTCCGCCTCAACTAGCCTCTCCATCACCTTTCCGGGTTCATCCAATCGCCACACGGACAGCGCAGCGCTTCGCGCATGAGTGCTTTCTAGAACTCTGATCGACGCCGCAAGTTGGCTGCTTTCGATTTTTGGGAAGTCGGCCGCTTGGCGCTGAGAATTTAAGAATTCCAATAGAGCCAACTGATCAACATCATCCCAAGCACGAAGTAGGTCTTGCAGGAGCGTTTCGTCCGCAGATTCGGTGCCACACAAGTGCGCGAGAACGTTGGCCTTTGGCAAATCGGGGAGAAATGCAATTGCTTCACGGAGATCGGTTATCTTCCCCGCCTCCAACAAGGAACCAATCTCATTAATTTGCGTAGTGCTGAGCTCTGGCAGCCAACTTAATTCTTGATCCAGGCGGGCAATCGGGGACAGCAGAGCCTGCTGAGATCGCTGAATGAATTCTTGAGAATGTTGTTCATCGAACTCAGCATCCTCGACTAGATCGGAAATCTCAGCGTGGTTTGATGCATAACCGGCCTTTAGAATTGAAAATGCGTTCAAGAAAATGCTGAAATTCGCGCTCTCCAAAGTATTATCCTTCAAGTTCAAGATCACGCCCGGCTGGCAGGCTCCCAACAAGTGGTGCGGTTTGGTTGTAGTGCATCATCGGGCAGGCTTCATCCGATTTCCAGTCGGAGTTTTTGACTTGCGGGCACCTCGAAAAATTGCCCGGCCCTGGTTGTTGGGGTATGAATGGGGGTGATCGGCTGCTTGGGATTTGACAATGGCATAGATGGGTTTTTTCGATCTTTCGGACCGCTATGCGAGCCTGGATGCCAAGAAAGACCCGTTGGTCGAGATTGATGCCGTCGTGCCGTGGGAGGAGTTCCGCCCGACGCTGGAGCGGGTTTGGCGGAAGCCGGATGCGGAGCGCAAGTCGCGCGCGGGGCGCAAGCCGATGGACGCCGTGCTGATGTTCAAGACGCTGGTGCTGAGCGCGCTCTACAACCTGTCCGACGACCAGATCGAGTATCAGGTGCGCGACCGGCTATCCTTCATGCGGTTCCTCGGCCTTGGACTTGAGGATCGGGTGCCCGACGCCAAGACGGTCTGGCTTTATCGCGAAGCGCTGGCGCAGGCGGGCATGGGGGAGGCGTTGTTCAAGCAATTCGACGGCTATCTTGCGCGACAGGGCTACATCGCGCGGGGCGGGCAGATCCTCGATGCCTCCATTGTCCCGGTACCGCGCAATCATAATACGCGTGATGAAAACAAGGCGATCAAGAACGGTGAGGTGCCTGAGGATTGGGCGGACAAACCGGCCAAGCGGTCACAGAAGGACGTTGATGCCCGCTGGACCAGGAAGCACGGCAAATCCTATTACGGTTACCGATAATCTGTGGGACCTCTCGTTTCTTCAGCCGCGCAGCCTCATGTCTGCCGCGCGTGATTGGTGGACCGCCAGATCGGAGAAAGCCGCTGCCATCAGGGACGCTGATAGGTGGGTCAAAGAGCTTGGTCAGGATCGTATTGATGCTCTTTTTGGAAGTGTGGTGTTGCCCGATCACCTGTTTTCAGGCGTCCATACTTACAGCAAAGAAGAGGATGATGAGGCCCGGGCGATTTTGGAAACCCTCGTCGTAGCGGCTTATAGCTCTGAGGGGTTCTACAGGCGTGACGCTCTCGTCAGGAAGCTGCTGTATATGATCCACATGCGCTGGAGCGCTGAAACCAACCATGAAAGGTTGGGAGCTATTATCGCAGCTGATATGGCCCGCCGCGAAGCCTATAGAGCCGATTACGCTGCACGCCTGAGCGCGGCAGCCGCTGCTGACCCTACCACGGTTGAGAACCGTAGGGCCCATGCGCAGCATGCCTTTCTGAATACCGGCAAGTATTTGACCAACACCGGCCGAGAGCTGACACCGAGCGAAAGGAAACAGCTCGGGCTGCCATCCAATAAGTAAGGGCGCTTTCGCGCCCTAATTTTCAGTTCAATTCGGCTTCTACTGCGCTTCGCAGCTTGGCGTGCTCGGCCACCCCAAAATCGGAAACTTCCGTGCTGTAGTTGTAGTGGGCGTCCTTATCCAACTCAGCGAATGACCAGCCCATCAGATCGCAGAGGTGCCGAATGTCCGCAAGGCAGTCCATGATACCGGTCTTGGCCGTGTCGTCGTCGTATTCGGGGTAGATCGTGCGCAACGCGCGGGCGGCGCGGCGGGCGTTATCGTCAAGGCCACGGGTCTCCACCATGATTTCCTCGACCACATCATGCCACGCCTGGGGCTTCCTAGGCGCAACAGCCAGTCCGTTCGCTGCATTCAGGTGTCGGTCGATCTTCATACCATCCTCCTCTTTACCAACGTCCTCTGCCTGCTCCGGCACGTCAGGCAGGTCTTCCCACAAATCCCGTGCATCCTCGCTTTCGGGGCCTATCCAGGTGCTGACAGGCGACATGTCTGTGCCGCACACGGGGCATTCGTCGTCGCAGCAGCATGACCATGCCTCTGACCAGCTTTCCGGCTCGTGGCCATTGTCGCACTCATAGGTATTCAGCCAAACGCAAGGGATGCCTGAGCTATCCAGACTGAGATGGGAAAACTCCGGATGGGCTGCAAGGTCACTGCGGGTGTTGAAAGGGGTTGTCATATCTGGCTCCTGTGCCGTGTCTGACGCCCTATAGGCGTGCTGCAACAACTTATCATTCCGTTGAATGAAATCAACAGAAAAAATACTTAGAAATCAGCTATCTAAGTAGGGCATCGTCCTGATTTTAATCGAGCGTAAGCCAAAGGCTTCTGCTCATTTTTACCCCGAAACGCGGACCAGGCGGCGCTCAACAGCGATGGCAATCATGTGCAGAGAGTTCGTGGCATTCATTGCGATCCGTGCGCGTTCAATGCGCTTACGAACACCTGCCCTCGACAGTCCGAGTATCTGTGCGATTTCTTCCTGCGTATGGCCATCGGCCAGCAGCTGCACGACCTCAATCTCCCCGCTGCCCATACCTCTGGTGTCTCGGTATCCTGCAATGGCTTCGGCAAGAAGATCGGACAGTTCCTGAAGCTCAACATCCGTTAGTTCGCGGTCATTCCGGGCGACGGAGAGATAGCACCTTCCTTTGTAACCATAGGTGGACCGAGCCGTTGCAACGCCCCCGTAGTTCATGCCGAATTCTCTGGCCATTTCGAAGACACGGTTGGTGTAAGGGCTGTTGACCAGTTCTCCAAGCTTGATCTGTGACCATCTGGTCGCGCCTTCCCCCAACAGTCCCCAGTGAAAGACCGGATCACGCAGAACAAAAACGTTCGATTTGTAGTATTCTAGCCAAGTAGAATTGTAAGTTGAGTAGATCAGATCGGCATCAGGAACTTGGATATTTATTGTAATTGTATAGCCGTGGGAACCGAGTTTTCTGACCCTGCGATCCCATAAGTCAAAGTTTGGAAAGCGTTTTTCGACTGCTCTCTCAGTCATTGTGAAGTTCATCGTACCCGCCGTGCATACTTTTCATACTTTCGTATAGTTAATGGTTTGTCGTCATTTGGCTACCTTTGTTAGATTTTCTTCATTTTTTCTTGAGGCGAGTGTATCCCGAAGTCCGTCTAACACACTGATACGGAGGGACTTATGCCGCTGGATTGTAATGACCCTGGAACACTGGCCAGATTGGGTCTTAAATCCCTTGGGCAATTCCTTTGCGCACGGGATCTGACGTGCAAGTTTCTTGAAACGGCGGTTTTCGTGCCAGAAGCCCCTGAGTCAGAGGATCTTGCAGGAGTCTGCTACGTAGCTGTGGAAGCTGCCAGAAAAGGCACCAAGGATTTTGCTGTCACGGCCATGATGGTAGAAATGCGATATTCCGGACCCTCCCCAGAGTCGATCGCTTCGATTATCCACCATGAGGCTGAGTGCCCGGAGCATGTGGACTGTCCTCTCGATATTCTGGGTTTGCTTTCCCCCACAGACTGCAAGCAAACGCTGAAATGGCGCAGGAACTGCCTGAAGGGTGCTTTCGATCAGGCGTTGCTCGACTACTCCCTGAATCCGCCGCATCAGCCAGCCTGATGCTTAGAACTTGAGGTGCATCGGCGTGTTTCTTCAACCACCCATGCCGTGAGGTTTCGGAACTGAGGCATCCCCTTCGCAAGTCGGAGCAGATCGTATTTCTGTTCTGCGTCTGACTTCTTCAACCTTTGGGTCAGAAACGCATCAATCTGCTGGACAGAACGGCTTTGTGGATCATTAGTGAGGTGTCTCATACCCGACAGAACCGCGCCTGCTGAGGGGGCATGTCGGGCCAGTCTGAGCGCCATGCTCAGATCGCGGCACGAGCAGACTTGGTTCACCCATGAGGACAATGCCGCTTCGTGTCGGCGCTGTTCATTGTACAGAAACATGGCGTGGTGATTGTTCATAGCTGGCTCCTGTGCCTGTCAGGTCAGCCTCTAGCTGACGCTATAATGATATGATTCTGCGATTGAGCAATCAACAAAAAACAATCATATCAACAACTTATTGAATGCTCTTAAACTAATAAGCCGAGGGGTTATCCCTCGGCTTTGTCGTGATTTCAGGCCATGTTCAGGCATCTTCCTCCGGCATCCACGCGGCAATCGCTTCCTCTTGGCCTGCACTCAGATTCAGTGCCGCACGGTAAGCAGCATCAGTGAAAAGCCGTTCCATGGTTTCGGCTTTCCCGCCCTTCTTCTGGTTGGAGAAGGCTGAAAACTCCTTTGTGCCCACGCCATAGCCCGTAAGAAGCGCAAACTGCTCGTCAATGTAGCTGGCGGGCATCCGTCCCCAGAAGGCCGCTTTCGTGGGGGTCCAGATCGAGCGCGTGTCAACGTCCAAGGCCTTCGTGATGCTGTCGAAGAACTCTGTGCCGATACGACCGCCTGACAGCCCGAAATTGGTGTGGATCGTGCGGACTGCTCCGGCCACCAGTGCCTCAATGATTTCGCTTTCAGGCTTTTGGCAGAACTCTGCAAAGGTGAGTTTCAGATCGTCAGCCATGAAGGATCGCTGCGTGTCGCCTACCAGCACGGGATTTACCGCAAGACCTTCGGTGTCACTCGGCACATTCTTAGGAGGTTCAATACGCATCCCCAACAATCCCTGCCCGCCTGCTGCACCTGACAGGCTGAAAGCAATGATCGACAATGCCAGTTTGGGGTTTGCGCAGAGCGCTGTTTGAAAGGCGTGAAGCTTTATCGCCTTGAGATCATCCTTAACGGCTGCTGAGAACTGCGATTTGGGTTTTGCCTTTGCTCCGGTCGCCGCGCTGAGGTGTCTGATAAAGCCCGCTTCAAGCGCCTGCTCTGCATCCTGGGGGCGTACATACGGCCCGTCAAAGCTGAGGTTGCCGTGCCAGTCTACCAAAGCCACAACCCCTGCCAGCGCCCTTTCTGTGGGGCTGTAGATGCGCTGCCGCCGCAGGGCGATCAGTGCATCAAGCTCGGCTTCTTCTGTATCTGAGCGTCCTTCCGTCTCCCGCAGTTCCTCAAGGCGGTTCTCCTGTTCGTCGGAAAGCTCAACCTGAGTGCCCATGATCTGCGTGTAGCCGTTTTCCCAGCTGCGGAAGCTGCTTTCCTCGCAGACTTCCACCCATGCCCACTCGCTCTCCTGCTCCTTCGCCGCAGCTTCGAGCTTTGCGGCAAAGAGTTCGTCCAGCAGCACGGCATCGTTGAGGTAGATTTCTTCGCCAAAGAGATCCTTTGTGATCTTTCCGCCCGCTGCCTCATAGGCATCGATGCCTACAAATCGAGCCTTACGGTTCGTATGAGTGACGCTTTCATCAGCCAACCAGCGTCGGATGGTTTCCGGGCTCGTTCGGTGATTTATGGCATGTTGCAGTGCGTCTGCGATCTTCGTTTCATCGTCGCTGATGGTGAAGGCTTCGGCTTGCGATAGGTTGATCTTTGCCTCGCGCAAAGCCTCAAGGACCAGCGGATGCAATGAGGCAAGTTTGAGGCGGCGGTAGACGTGCTGCTCGGTGACTGCGAAGGCGCTGGCAATCTCCGTGACGCTGGCACCTTTCTCGCGCATCCGGCCATAAGCCGTGATCTCCTGATGGGGTGACATGTCCTCTCGGGCCACGTTTTCAGCAACCCCCCAAAGGAGCGCGGTTTCCTCGTCCGGCGCGATCATAACCGGAACTTGGCCGAGGTCCGCCCGCTGGCGCACCGCGATCTGCAATGCAGCAAGCCTGCGGCCACCGAACACAATAGCCACTTTCCCTTCCTCGTCTTTCACGCCGCCGAGGTTCTGCATCAGGCCGCAAGATACGAGGCTTTCAGCCAGAAGCTCGATGCTCTCCGCGTCGTGGTTCTGGCGCGGGTTGAGCGGTGAGAGGTAGAGTTTGGAGAGATCGATGATCTCAGAGGTCGCGGGAAAATCGAAGGAAGGAAAAGCGACTACCGTGTTCATTTTCAGCTCCTGTGCTGTTGCGGCGGCCTATAGCTGCCATGCACTCAGATTAGCTTTTCTGCGCCCCCCGATCAACAAAAAAAAGACCCATGAACCGCACTAAATCACTGTTTTTATTATATAAAATCTCCTTTTGCTCGATATATCAAAAGGAACCTCCTTAAATTTAAAAATGGGAAAAATTCTATCGTTGAAGAAGGTTGCGGCGCGTTGTCAGAGAGTTAGAAAAAACCCTGTGGCACCAAGGACTTTGTTTTCCCGCGCGTCTAATCTGGACTTCAAGCACTAGTGTCAGGACAGCTCATGACCCGTAACATCTGCCTCTCCTATCTCACCTGCGTTGGTCTGATAGCCTCCACCTTCTCGGCTGCGGACGCAGCCGATGCGGTGCGCTATGACTGTGAGCGTCTGGGCAAAACGATAGGGTCTCCTGTTACGGAAATGACTGCGGCTGCTGACGAGGGGTGGCAACACGCTCCTGATGAGGCTCGCCTGGTCTGCACATGGTACACTCAGCCCGCTGCAAAAGTGGTTGATGGTCAGCCTTTGGTCACTGAGGAGTGGTCTGACGTAGGAGCGCTGAGTGCTCAGGTGGCCGTGTCTGATGAACCTCTCACACAAGACGCGGCAGCCATGATGAACATTGCGCATGAGCTACCGCTTGAGCTTGCTGGTCAGTTTGATGGGGCATGGATCATGTCGCTGAAAAATCCCGTATATTCGGAACTTCTGGGCATAATGGCCCCGCAAGTCATCTACGACGATCTGGCTGTAAGCGTTGCGTATGGGAACGGGTTTGCTTCGCCTAAAAACACCGGAAGCGCCTTAACCGTTGGCTGGTCTGTCGAAACGGCTTTGAAAATACTGAAAGAAGTAGCCGCCTTACGATAATCCATTTGTAATATTGCAAGGGAATGAAAATCGCCTGCCTTTTAGGTGGCAGACCAGAAGTGGAAGTCAAAAGATCTGGAGATCTGACGAATATGATTATTCATTTGAAAGCTAAGATGGATGAAAAAGGTTTATGAGAATACTATGGGCAATTCCTATCTGGCGGCTCGTCTTTAAGCCACTCTGTTAAATATTGGAGTATTGGGAGTCCTTGCTTTCGGAACTTAACACGACCCATAAAAGGGAAGTTGCTATATTTGCCTAAGACATTTAGCGGCAGGTTATCATCCTGCCGCTAATTCAGCCTCTCTCGAAGAAACCATAGTGCGGACGATTAACCCCTACAGAAATCGTGTCCGGGCCGAACCGCATATTGATCTGGTCCAGAGCGGCCGACACGATCTCAGCCTTTGTTCGTTCTGCAGGCTTCAGTGGCCTGAGCAAGTCACCTGTACGGTCCTCGATCATGCCTACTTTGCTCAGGTTGACGCTGATGCTGGCAAGCTTCCGGCCGCGTATTGATGGCCACGCGAGCCGCCAGAGGGCCTTGTGGTGGGCAAGCATGTCATGCGTTGCCTGACTAGCCTCGCACCGGATGGATCTTCCCCAAGATGAGCCATCCGAAAACCTCATGGAGAGGCTGAATTCAGAGGCTACACGGCCATCTCCCCTGAGCCGTCCTGTCGCCTTCTCCACCAGCCAACGCCCCACCAGATAGGCCTCTTTGGGTGCCCTGAAGTCTGGGGAAAGCACCTTTGAGCTGCCATAGCCGCCGCGCTCAGTTTTAGGAAGCTCCACTTGTTCGCCCTGGAGGGCGCGCACAAAGCGTTCTCCTTCGATCGAGCCCCAGACAGCGCGGGCATGGCGCGGGTCCATATGGTAGAGCTGGGAAATTGAAGTAATGCCTGCCGCTGCAAGCTTGCGCATCGTGCCTGTCGATATGCCCGGAAGATCGTCGGGCTTAAGATGAGCAACCGCATCAGGCATATTGCGCGCCCAGAGGTGCTTGCAGCCATCAGGCTTTTCCAATTTCCCGGCAATCTTAGCGAGGAGGTGGTTGCTCCCCAGGCCCGCGGAGAACCTAAGGCTTGCGCCGATTTGTCCATAGACGGCCTCTTTAAGGCGCTGCACAAGCGCATAGGCCTCGCTCACATTCTCCGTCGGCGCCGGCAGGCGTAACTGGAACTCATCAACACTTCTCACGCGCTCCAGTTCGCAGATCTCATCCAGGACCGAGGCAATGCGGAGGTTCATCCGAAGGTAAAGTTTGTGGCGCGAAGGAAGCAGGATGATGTCTGGGCAGAGGCGTTTGGCGTCGCTGACCAAAGTGCCTGTCTTGATGCCATAGGCTTTTGCTTCGTAGCTCGCTGCGACCAGCGCACCGGCAGTGGACCCCTCAACGGCCGTGATACCAACAGGCCGTCCTCTCAGTTCGGGGTTAAAGTGCTGTTCTACAGAGCTAAAGAACGAGTTCATGTCTATGTAGAGCGTGGTGAGTGGGCGGTTCATCTTGCAGAACTCTTTTAGTTTCCTTGAAACTGTTCTATCTTTGTTCTGGTGTTTGTTGAAGAGGGCTTAGATGCGCCGGGATGATGTATTCAAGAATGTGGCCTTCGGCGGTGCATGGTCCGAACGGATTGTAGGTGTCGAGCGCCGTCAGGGGGCATTAAAACGCCTGAAGAATGCCCTCAGTGAAACAGCGGAAACGGATCTGCGGAATGATCAGGATCTCGCTGAGGCAGTAGTCCTCGCAACGAGGGGCACGCCAAAAGCAGAGATGCTTCAGAATGCGTGGCGGAAAGCTCTGGATAAAGAAATTGCGGCCCACCGATATACGGAATTGGGCCGCATTTACAGACTCATTGAAGCTGCGGTTGGTACAGCTGCTAAATTCTGAGTTAACCCACATTTCCCAAGTAAGGCGCTGATTTCGCTGTCCTGACCATTATATTTCCTATATAA
>NZ_SBLC01000003.1 GCF_004054105.1 Falsigemmobacter intermedius | reverse complement strand
TCGGGACGCGACGAGGAGCCCCGCCGATGCCGAAACAGCCTGCCTTTCCCGGTCTTCGCTATGCGATGAAGAAGAAGGTGACGCGGCGCGAACAGTTCCTCGCCGAGATGGACGCAGTGGTTCCCTGGGGCCGACTTCTGGCGCTCATCGCGCCGTACTATCCGAAAGCCGGGCCGAAGGGCGGGCGCCCGCCGATGCCGCTGGAAACGATGCTGCGGGTCTACTTTCTCCAGAACTGGTATGCGCTGAGCGACCCGATGGCCGAGGAAACCTTGTACGACAGCGAGGCGATGCGCCGCTTTGCCGGGATCGAGCTGGGCGATGACCGCATTCCCGATGAGACAACCATCCTGAACTTCCGCCACCTGCTGGAGCGCCACGGGCTGACCGAAGCGCTCTTTACCGAGGTGAACGCGCATCTTGCTGACAAGGGGATCAGCCTGCGCTCGGGCACGCTGATCGATGCGACGATTATCGATGCGCCATCCTCGACCAAGAACAAGGCCGGCGCTCGCGACCCAGAAATGTCCTCCACCAAGAAGGGCAACGAGTGGTATTTCGGCATGAAGGCGCACATCGGCGTCGATGCCGACAGCGGCGTGGCCCACAGCCTTGATACCACGACGGCGAGGGTCCACGACAGTCAGGTCTGGGATGCGCTTCTGCACGGCGACGAGGATTCGGTCTGGGCGGACAAGGGCTATGTCAGCGCCGAGCGCGAGGCGGGGTTCAGGCGGGCGGGCAAGATCTGGGGCGTCATGCGCAAGGCACCGAAGGCCGGCGAGTTGCATCCTCTCGACGCGCGGATCAACCGCATCATCGCCAGCGTCAGGGCGAAGGTCGAACATCCGTTCCGGGTCATCAAGCGCCAGTTCGGTCACGTGAAGACCCGCTACCGGGGGCTGGCCAAGAACCGCGCCCAGCTCTTCACGCTGTTTGCGCTCGGCAACCTGTTTCTGATGCGGAGGAAACTTCTGGCATGAGGACGAGTCTGCCCAGAATCCACCAAGTGGCCGCAGCTGCGGTCCAGAAAGCACGAAAACAGCCGCCGGACACCCGTCCTCGGCTGGTCCAGCCGGTCAAGCGGCTATCTCGGCGCAGCCGAAGCTGTTGATCAGACGTTCCTTAAGAAAAGCCAAAGAAAGCACGAGCCGCTTCGCTTTGGCTTTTCTTAAATACTCATCTTCTCTCTGGCCCCACACAGACGCCTGCATTTGAAAAAGAAAGGGCCCCCGGAGATCACCCCGGAGGCCCTTGGCAGTCGTTTCGCGGCAGGATCAGACGCCGACAGCCGCTTTCAGCGCGATCAGGTCGTTGACGTATTTGTCAGCGACGGCGCGGTCGGTTGCGGAAGCTGCACGGCCACGGGCCGCTTCGATCAGCGCGTCAAGGACCGCTGCCGAGGCTTCTGCCACCGGGATCGCCTGCTCTGCGAGCACGGAGATCGCGCCTGCGTTGATCTCGGCGAAGCCGCCGGTCACCGCAAAGGCTTTGGTGCCTTCAGCGGAGACCGCTTTCAGCACGCCCGGACGCAGGGTGGTGATGAGGGGTGCGTGACCCGCACCCGCCGTCAGATCGCCCTCGGCGCCGGGAATCTGCACCTCGGTGGCCGCAACGGAAGCAAGCTTCCGTTCCGGCGACACCAAGTCGAATTGCACCGTATTGGCCATCAGTTACCCCCTCAGGCGTTCGCAGCCATCTTTTCGGCTTTGGCGATCACTTCGTCGATGCCGCCGACCATGTAGAACGCGCCTTCCGGCAGGTGGTCGTACTCACCGTTCACCACAGCCTTGAACGACTTAATGGTGACGTCGAGCGGAACCTGCACACCGTCAGAGCCGGTGAAGACTTTCGCCACGTCGAAGGGCTGCGACAGGAAGCGCTGGATCTTACGGGCGCGGGCCACGGTGATCTTGTCGTCTTCCGACAGCTCGTCCATGCCAAGGATGGCGATGATGTCCTGCAGCGACTTATATTTCTGCAGGATGCCCTGAACGGCACGTGCGGTCTCGTAGTGCTCTTCGCCGATGACTTTCGGGTCCAGCAGACGCGAGTTCGAGTCGAGCGGGTCAACGGCCGGGTAGATCCCCAGTTCCGAAATCGCACGCGACAGAACGGTGGTTGCGTCGAGGTGGGCGAAGGTGGTCGCCGGTGCCGGGTCGGTAAGGTCATCTGCCGGAACGTAGACGGCCTGGATCGAGGTGATCGAGCCGTTTTTCGTCGAGGTGATGCGCTCCTGCATCGCGCCCATGTCGGTTGCCAGCGTCGGCTGGTAACCCACTGCGGAGGGGATACGGCCCAGCAGTGCCGATACTTCCGAACCCGCCTGGGTGAAGCGGAAGATGTTGTCGACGAAGAACAGAACGTCTGTGCCCGACTGGTCACGGAACTGCTCTGCCAGGGTCAGACCGGTCAGGGCGATACGTGCACGTGCGCCCGGCGGTTCGTTCATCTGGCCGTAAACCAGCGCCACTTTCGATTCCGAGAGCGCATCCGGCTTGATAACGCCCGATTCGATCATCTCGTGGTAAAGGTCGTTACCTTCACGGGTCCGCTCACCAACGCCTGCGAACACGGAGTAGCCCGAGTGCACTTTTGCGATGTTGTTGATGAGTTCCATGATGAGAACGGTTTTACCCACGCCCGCACCACCGAAGAGACCGATCTTGCCGCCCTTCGAGTAAGGAGCGAGCAGGTCGATCACCTTGATGCCGGTGACGAGGATCTGGCTCTCGGTCGACTGAGCAGCGAAATCCGGTGCCGGCTGGTGGATCGCACGGTGTTCACCGGCTTCGACCGGGCCCTTTTCGTCGATCGGCTCGCCGATGACGTTCAGGATGCGGCCGAGGGTAGCGTCCCCCACCGGGACCGAGATCGGCTTGCCGAGGTCAGCAACCGGAGCGCCACGAACGAGACCTTCGGTCGCGTCCATAGCGATGGTGCGGACAGTGTTTTCGCCAAGGTGCTGAGCCACTTCGAGGACCAGACGCTTGCCGTTGTTGGTGGTTTCCAGCGCGTTCAGAATCGCCGGCAGTGCGCCGTCGAACTGCACGTCGACGACGGCGCCGATGACCTGGGTCACCTTACCGTTAGCCGTAGCTTGTGCCATTGGTTTTCTCCGTTCCGGTCGTCAGAGCGCCTCAGCGCCCGCGATGATTTCGATAAGTTCCGTGGTGATCGCGGCCTGACGGGACCGGTTATACTGGATCGTCAGCTTGTTGATCATGTCGCCTGCGTTGCGGGTTGCGTTGTCCATTGCGGACATCCGCGCACCCTGCTCCGAGGCGCCGTTCTCAAGAAGGGCCGTGAAGATCTGCGTAGCAACCGAGCGCGGCAGCAGGTCAGCGAGGATCGCCTCTTCCGACGGCTCATACTCATAGAGCGACGAGGCCTGGGCCGCGCCGGTCTCGATCTGAGCCGGGATGATCTGCTGTGCCGTCGGGATCTGCGAAATCACCGACTGGAAGCGGTTGTAGAAGATCGTTGCCACATCGAATTCGCCGCCGTCAAAGCGGGCGAAGATCTGCTGCGCGATGTCCTGGGCATTGGCATAGCCAAGCTTTTTGACTTCGCTCAGATCGACGTGACCCACGAAATGAGCCTCGAGATCGCGTTTCAGCTGCTCGCGGCCCTTTTTGCCAACGGTGAGGATTTTCACCGTCTTGCCGGCTGCCAGCAGCTTTTGCGCATGTGCCCGTGCCAGACGCACGATGGTGGTGTTGAAGCCACCGCACAGACCACGCTCGGAGGTCATCACCACCAGCAGGTGGGTCTGATCCGAACCCGTCCCGGCCAGAAGCCGGGGCGCGCTGTCGGAAGTGCCGACCGAAGCGGCAAGACCGGCCATCACGGCGGTCATGCGCTCGGCATAGGGGCGCGAAGCCTCTGCCGCTTCCTGCGCACGGCGCAGTTTGGCGGCAGCGACCATTTGCATCGCCTTCGTGATCTTCCGCGTGTTCTTAACGCTTCCGATCCGGTTTTTTAGGGCTTTAAGGCTGGGCATATCCCTGTCCTTTCAGTCCGATTAAGCGAAGTCGCGGGCGAATTCGGCGATTGCGTCTTTCAGCTTCTGCTCGTCTGCACCCTTGATCTTGGGATCGGAGTTGGTGATCCAGTCGAGGATGTCCTTGCGCTTGGTGCGCAGGAAGTTCAGCAGACCTGCTTCAAAGCGGCCAACGTCTTTCACGGCAACCTTGTCGAGGAAGCCCGAGGTACCTGCGTAGATCACAGCAACGATTTCAGCGTTGGTGAGCGGCGAGTACTGCGGCTGCTTCATCAGTTCGGTCAGACGGGCACCACGGTTCAGCAGAGCCTGGGTCGAAGCGTCGAGATCCGAGCCGAACTGAGCGAAGGCTGCCATTTCGCGGTATTGTGCGAGCGACAGTTTCACCGGGCCGGCCACGGTTTTCATCGAGTTGGTCTGAGCCGAGGAGCCCACGCGCGACACCGAGAGACCGGTGTTCACGGCCGGGCGGATGCCCTGGTAGAACAGTTCGGTTTCGAGGAAGATCTGACCGTCGGTGATCGAGATCACGTTGGTCGGGATATATGCCGAAACGTCGCCGGCCTGGGTTTCGATGACCGGAAGAGCGGTCAGCGAGCCGTTGCCGAAATCGTCGCCGAGTTTCGCCGAACGCTCGAGCAGGCGGGAGTGGAGATAGAACACGTCGCCCGGGTAAGCTTCACGGCCCGGCGGACGGCGCAGCAGCAGCGACATCTGCCGGTACGACACAGCCTGTTTCGAGAGATCATCATAGATGATCAGGGCGTGACGGCCGTTGTCGCGGAAGAATTCTGCCATCGCGGTTGCCGAATAGGGCGCGAGGTACTGCAGCGGTGCCGGGTCCGAAGCGGTTGCGGCAACAACAATGGTGTATTCCATTGCGCCGGTTTCTTCGAGCTTCTTCACCAGCTGAGCAACGGTCGAACGCTTCTGACCGATTGCCACGTAGATGCAGTAGAGTTTCTTCGACTCGTCGTCGCCAGCAGCCTCGTTGTAGGACTTCTGGTTCAGAATGGTGTCGAGAGCAACGGCGGTTTTACCGGTCTGACGGTCGCCGATGATCAGTTCGCGCTGGCCACGGCCAACGGGGATCATTGCGTCGATCGCTTTGATACCGGTCGCCATCGGCTCGTGAACCGATTTACGCGGAATGATGCCGGGGGCCTTCACGTCAGCGACGCGGCGCTCGGTCGAAGCGATCGGGCCTTTGCCGTCGATCGGGTTGCCCAGACCGTCAACAACGCGGCCGAGCAGAGCGTCGCCGGCAGGCACGTCCACGATCGACTTGGTGCGCTTAACGGTATCGCCTTCTTTGATCGAGCGGTCGTCACCGAAGATCACGATACCGACGTTGTCGGTCTCGAGGTTCAGTGCCATCCCGCGGATACCGCCGGGGAATTCCACCATTTCGCCGGCCTGAACGTTGTCCAGACCGTGCACGCGGGCGATACCATCGCCCACCGACAGCACGCGGCCAACTTCGGCCACTTCGGCGTCTTTGCCGAAGTTTTTGATCTGCTCCTTGAGGATCGCAGAGATCTCAGCAGCCTGGATTCCCATCACCCAACCTCTTTCATGGCATTTTGAAGTGCGGCGAGCTTCGAGCGGATCGAGGTATCGATCATTTTCGAGCCAACCTTAACGACGAGACCACCGATGAGGGTCTCATCAACGGTCGTTTTCAGTTTCACGGTTTTGCCGACGGTGCCTTTGAGCACCTCAGCCAGCTGAGCAGCCTGCTCAGCGCTCAGTGCCACGGCAGAGGCCACCTCAGCGGTAACTTCACCCTTGGCATCCGCGATGCGCGCGCGCAGGTCCTGGACCAGCTGCGGCAGCGTGAACAGACGACGCTTTGCAGCCATAAGGGCCAGCGTATTCGTCGTCAGTTCCGAGAAATTCAGTTTCGCAGCGACGGCTGCGATTGCGCGGCCCTGATCTTCACGGGTCAACACCGGCGAGGTGATGACTTCACGAAGATCCGCACTGGCAGCAAGGGCTGCCTCCAGAGCGTCCACGTCGGCTTCCAGCGCCTGCAGCGCGCCGCCTTCGGCCGCCAGATCAAACAGAGCCTGAGCGTAGCGCGAGGCAATGCCGAGGGAAATCGAAGCTGGTTCGGACACGTCGACCCTTCCGTTGTCTTTGCCCTGGCCAGCTTCCGGCGTGACTGCCGGACGCCGGGTCAAGGTCCACCCGTGGCGCAGACCGGGGGCCTGCGTCATACTTTGCGATGCGTCTAGCAGAGGAATTTTCATGTCGCAACCGTTCGGGTGGCTGCGAATTCCCCTGAAAGGCGTAAACATCAGGACTTTCTTTACGATGTGCCCCGCAAATCCCGATCGGTCACAGTGTCGCGGCCTTTTCAGCGCCCTTTTCGCCCCCGTCCGCTCTCCTTCTGCCTGTCGTCGGGCCGTGTGATTCACGCGCCCGTGACGTGAGGTTCTGCCCGATTTTTGATCATATCCGGCGCGCCTCCGGCGCGGAGGCGCTGCCGGGTTCTGCCACCGGGCGCCCTGCCCCTTCCAGCACCCGCAACGGCCGGCGCACCACAGCGCCCAGACCGCCGCGCCGCGGGCTCCAGACCTGGCGTGAGGCTTCCACCATGATCACCCCGCCGGAGCGCCAGGGCGTGAAGCGGGCATAGCGCTCCCAGACATCTGAGGTGCGCAGCCAGAAGGCCGCATCGCTCGGCGGCATATAAAGAGCCGAGGTGGTGCGTTCGGGTAAAAGATCCCAGTGCCGCAGCTGCGCCTCAAGCTGACCAGCGGAATAGGGGCGGCCATAGCCAAAAGGCGTGCTGTCCGCGCGGCACCAAAGTCCGGCGCGATTGGGAACAATGACCATCATCCGCCCCTCAGGCCGCAGCACCCGGGCGCATTCCTGCAAAACCCCCGCCGGATTGTCGGTCGTTTCAAGGCCATGCATGACCACCAGCCGGTCAAGGCTTTCAGAGGGCAGCGGCCAGGAGTTCTCCTCGCTCAGAACCGATACATTCGGCATCCCCGCAGGCCAGGGCATCACCCCCTGCGGGCCGGGCATCAGCCCTACCACCCGCGCCGCCGTGCCCAGCCAGGGCCGCAGCAGCGGCACCGCAAAGCCATATCCTGCAATGGTTTCCCCCGCCCGGGGCGGCCAGAGGCTGACCAGCTGATCCCGGATCGCCTTCTGTGCCGCACGCCCCAGCCGGGTGCGATAGTAAAAGTTTCGCAGATCAAGCACATCAAGATGCATTGCCCCAGGCGTCCTTACAGGGGAAACTCAGAGCCGCAGAATAGCCTGCTCCGGAGAAAACACCATGGCCGCTGAAATCATCCGCATTCCCTGCCTTCAGGACAACTATGCCTGGGTGCTGCATGACGCCGAAAGCCGGATCACGCTTTGTGTCGATGTCCCGGATGCGGATCCGGTTCTTGCGGCCTTAACCTCGCGCGGCTGGCTTCTGACCGATATTCTGCTGACCCATCACCATGACGATCACATTCAGGGCGTGGAGGCGCTGAAAGCCGCCACCGGTGCGAAAGTGACCGGGGCCGCTACCGATGCGCACCGCCTGCCCGCGCTGGACCGCAGCGTTCAGCCGGGCGATAGCTTCACCCTCGGCGCGCTCAGCATTGAGGTGCTTGATGCCCCCGGCCACACCCTCGGGCATATCGCCTATTACATCCCGGCCGCGAAAGCCGCCTTCACCGGCGACAGCCTGATGGCCTTTGGCTGTGGCCGCCTCTTTGAGGGGACGGCTGCGCAGATGTGGCAGACCCTCTCGCGCCTCAAGGCCCTGCCCGGCGAGACGCTGATTTACTCGGGTCACGAGTACAGCCTCTCAAACGCGCGCTTCGCCTTGACGATTGAGCCTTCCAATCCCACCTTAGCTGCACGGGCCCGCGAGATTGAGGCCGCCCGCGCCGCCGGAGAGCCGACCCTGCCGGTCCTGCTCTCCACCGAATGCAGCACCAACCCGTTCCTGCGCGTCTCAGAGCCGGCGATCCGCGCCACTCTGGGCCTGCCGTCAGCCTCTGACGCAGAAGTTTTCGCCGAAATCCGCGCCCGGAAGGACCGTTTCTGAGCCCCACGGCTGCCTGAGCGATCACATTTTTCGTTTTGCAGCAGGAACCTCACGGGTGCACGGAAAATTGCCCTTGAAGAACGGCAAATAAAACCGAAGTTTAACTGTAAGAGGCGAGGGTAAGGCCTGAAACCCGTCAGGCCCCGCCCGCAGGACAAGGAGCACCGAAGTGCCGTCGTTCACCACTACGCTCGAACAGGCCATTCATGGCGCGCTCGCTCAGGCGAATGCGCGTCACCATGAACTCGCTACGCTCGAACATCTTCTGCTCGCCCTCATCGATGAGCCTGATGCCGCGCGTGTTATGAAAGCCTGCTCCGTCGATCTCGATGAGCTGCGCCGCGCGCTGACGGAGTTTATCGACGATGATCTGTCGAATCTGATCACGGAAACCGAAGGCTCGGAGGCGGTGCCGACGGCCGCCTTCCAGCGCGTGATTCAGCGTGCAGCGATCCATGTCCAAAGCTCGGGCCGTTCAGAGGTCACCGGGGCCAATGTGCTGGTCGCAATCTTTGCAGAGCGCGAATCGAACGCGGCCTTCTTCCTGCAGGATCAGGATATGACGCGCTATGATGCGGTGAATTTCATCGCCCATGGCGTTGCCAAGAACCCCGCCTATGGCGAGACCCGCCCGGTTCAGGGCGCGGATGAGCCCGGCGAGACGCTGAAAGCCGAAGCCGGAGAGGCGAAAGATTCCGCGCTGTCGAAATATTGCGTCGACCTGAACGTAAAAGCCCGCAAGGGCGATGTCGATCCGCTGATCGGCCGCGAGTCAGAGGTGGAGCGCTGCATTCAGGTGCTCTGCCGCCGCCGCAAGAACAACCCGCTGCTGGTGGGCGATCCGGGCGTGGGTAAGACCGCGATTGCCGAAGGTCTGGCGCTGAAGATCACCCGGGGTGAAACTCCGGCCATCCTCTCGGGCGCGACGATCTTTTCGCTGGATATGGGCTCGCTTCTGGCAGGCACCCGCTATCGGGGCGACTTCGAGGAGCGCCTGAAGCAGGTCGTCAAAGAGCTTGAGGAGCATCCCGATGCGATCCTCTTTATTGATGAGATCCACACCGTCATCGGTGCCGGTGCCACCTCGGGCGGGGCCATGGATGCCTCAAACCTGCTCAAGCCCGCGCTTCAGGGCGGCAAACTGCGCTGCATGGGCTCAACCACCTATAAAGAGTTCCGCCAGCACTTTGAAAAAGACCGTGCCCTCTCGCGCCGCTTCCAGAAGATCGACGTCAATGAGCCGACGGTCGAAGACAGCGTGAAGATCCTCATGGGGCTGAAACCCCATTTCGAGGAGCATCACGACCTGGCCTATACCAAAGACGCCATCCGCCTGGCGGTCGAGCTTTCGGCCCGCTATATCCACGACCGCAAACTGCCCGACAAAGCGATCGACGTGATCGATGAGGCCGGTGCGGCGCAGCATCTCCTGCCCGGCTCGAAACGTCGCAAGACCATCGGCCCCAAAGAGATTGAAGCTGTGGTGGCCAAAATCGCCCGCATTCCGCCGAAAACCGTCTCCAAAGGCGATGCGGAAGTGCTGCGCGATCTGGAAGCCACGCTGAAACGCATGGTCTTTGGTCAGGATCAGGCGATTGAAGCGCTGTCCTCGGCGATCAAACTGGCCCGTGCCGGTCTGCGTGAGCCTGAGAAGCCGATCGGCAACTACCTCTTCGCGGGTCCCACGGGGGTCGGTAAGACCGAAGTGGCGAAACAGCTGGCCTCCTCTCTCGGCGTGGAACTGCTGCGCTTCGACATGTCGGAATATATGGAGAAACACGCTGTATCCCGCCTGATCGGCGCGCCTCCGGGCTATGTCGGTTTTGACCAGGGCGGCCTGCTGACCGATGGCATTGACCAGCATCCGCATTCGGTTCTGCTGCTTGATGAGATCGAGAAGGCGCATCCGGATGTCTTCAACATCCTGCTGCAGGTGATGGACCACGGGAAACTGACGGATCACAACGGCCGTCAGGTTGATTTCCGCAATGTGATCCTGATCATGACCTCCAACGCCGGGGCGTCCGAGCTTGCGAAGACCGCCATCGGCTTTGGTCGCACCACCCGCACCGGCGAAGACACCGCCGCCATTGAGCGCACCTTCACGCCGGAATTCCGCAACCGCCTCGATGCGGTCGTCTCCTTCGCGCCCTTGGGCAAAGCGACGATCCATAAAGTGGTTGAGAAATTCGTCATGCAGCTGGAGGCTCAGCTCATCGACCGTGGCGTGCAGATTGAGCTGACCCCGGAAGCCGCCGACTGGCTGGGGGAAAAGGGCTATGATGAGAAGATGGGCGCGCGCCCGCTTGGCCGCGTGATCCAGGAGCATCTGAAGAAACCGCTGGCGGAAGAGCTGCTCTTCGGGCGTCTGACCAAAGGTGGCACCGTCCGCGTCTCGGTCAAAGACGACGCGCTTGATCTTCAGGTCGAAGAGCCTGGCCGCCCGCGGATCGCCAATGCCCGTCCGCCGCTGCTGACTGCAGACTGACGCGCAGCTCCTGTGAGATAAGAAACGCCCGCACCTGAAAAGGCGCGGGCGTTTTGCTGTTTGAGTGAAACAGACCAGCCGCCAGAAAAACGCCCGCCGGATCCCTCCGACGGGCGCTCAAAACCATTCGGCCTATGCTGTCACTTCAGTGTAAGAAACGACCTCAATTCCCTGATCTTCCACTATTTTGCGGGTCACTTCATCCCCCTGAACCGCGCGTTTCAACGCGAGAAGCGCACGCTCACGGATCTGGCGCACCCGCTCACGCGAGATCTGAAACTCCTCGCCCATCTCTGCCAGAGTGCGGGTGTCATCCTGCATCACCGTGGCGGCAAGGATCCGGCGATCCCTCTCCGGCAGGCGCGCCAGATGCCCTCCCAGAAGTTGAGCGATCGCATCGGCCTCACTGGCCTCACCCACCCGGGTTTCCGGGTCAGAGAGCGGGTCGGGATCGGCCAGAAGGTCCTGCCATTCCGCGCTGCCCTCGGTATCGCCCATCTGCTGATTGAGCGAAAGATCCCGCGCCGCCAGCCGGTCGCGCACCATCTGCACCCGCTCAACATCAACGTCAAAGCGCTTCGCAATGGCCGCATCGAGATCTTCCGGCAACACCCCCTCCGCCTTCAGCTCAGCTTCCGCCCGCCGCAGACCAAAGAACATCCGCCGCAAAACCGAGGATCCCGGCATCCGGATCAGCGACCAGTCGCTATAGGCGTAATCCTGGATCTCCGCCCGAACCCACCAGGCTGCATAGGTCGAAAACCGAAAGCCCATATCCGGATCAAAGCGATCCGCCGCTTTCAGCAAACCGATATTGGCCTGCTGAATCAGATCCTCATCCGGACGGCCACCCCCCCGCGTCATCCGCGCCGCCGCCTTATAGGCCAGCGCCCGATGCGCCAGGATCAGACGATCGCGGGCGCGGGTATCACCCTCATCGCGCCAGGCCCGGGCCAGCCGCGCCTCGGTCTCGGCATCAAGAAATTCCGCCGTGAACCCGCCGTTACGCCGCTTCGACGCGGCACGGACGGGAGAGGCAGAGTTCAGATGACGGGCGGGCAGGATTGGGCGGTTCATCACGATCACCATTTGATTTCGATTCGAAACTATCATTTCAAATCAGATTGTCAAACCAGTTTCGAAACGCTACTTGTTTTGGATGTCGAGCGCTGAAGAAATCTCCGAACTGCTGATCCACCTTGGCCGCGCCGCCCGCACCGAGGACCAGAATGCCCGGCTGACCCCGGCGCAATGGACGGCGCTGCGCTATCTTGCGCGCGCCAATACGGCTTCGCGCACCCCTTCCGCCTTCGCCAGCTTTCACGCCACCACGCGCGGAACCGCGACCCAGACACTTAAGGCACTGGAAAGTAAGGGATTGATCTGCCGCGGCAGCAAGCTCAGCGACGGCCGGGTGGTCTGCTATGATGTGACCGAGGAGGGGCGCTCCCTCCTGTCAGAGGATCCGCTGCGCGATCTGATCCGCGCTGTGGCCGGGCTTGAACCGGCAACCCGGGATTGCCTCGGGCAGGCGCTGCCGAAGCTGGTGGCGACCCTGGCTTCCCTGCGCGAGGCTCCCTCCTTCGGCACATGCCATGATTGCCGCCACTTTGAAGGTACACCGCAAAGCGCCTTTTGCGCCTGTATGTCCCGTGTCCTTGCCGCCTGCGATACCGGACTTCTTTGCGTCAATTTTAACAAAGACACGCCGCCCAAACTGCGCTGACGGGCGGGCCGGGTTTCATTGTCGAGCCCCCGGTGTGCGAGCGGGCGCCTTGCAAATAAAGCCAAATGCGAAACGGGCGGCAG
Source organism: Falsigemmobacter intermedius (assembly GCF_004054105.1). GTDB lineage: Bacteria > Pseudomonadota > Alphaproteobacteria > Rhodobacterales > Rhodobacteraceae > Wagnerdoeblera > Wagnerdoeblera intermedia. The sequence goes on along the minus strand of NZ_SBLC01000003.1, from coordinate 208,325 downwards.
GTTGCCCCGCCGCCCGTCAGACTGATCCTGCCCCGCCTCAGCGAATCGAGACGGTGTATTTTTCGATAACGGTGTTTGCGAGCAGCTTCTCGCACATCGCCTTGACCTCAGCCTCAGCGGCAGCCGCATCGGTCGCGGCAAGGTCAAGCTCAATCACTTTGCCCTGACGGACCGCATCCACACCGGCGAAGCCGAGGGTGCCGAGAGCGTGGCGCACAGCCTCACCCTGGGGATCAAGGACGCCGTCTTTCAGCATGACATGAACGGTGGCTTTCAGGGACATCGCCGAGGGCCTTTCAGTTGATGAGCGTAGGTTTGGTCGTATGCGTGACATTTGAGGGCAAAACCCCCAGACGCCGCGCCAGTTCGGTGTAAACATCGGCCAGCGGACCCGGCTCGCGCACATTGCCGTCGCGGTCCGTATCCCCCTGACGCAGATCCCAAAGACGGCAGCTGTCCGGGCTGATCTCATCGGCAACGACAAGTCGCATGAAATCACCTTCCCAGATCCGCCCGGCCTCCAGACGGAAGTCGGCCAAACGAATACCTGCCGCCAGCATGGCACCCGACAAGAAGTCGTTGACCCGCAGCGCCAGCGCCACCATGTCATCAAGATCCTGCTGCGCGGCCCAGCCAAAAGCAATGATATGCTCTTCGGTGACCAGTGGATCGCCCAGCTTGTCGTCTTTGAAGTTAAATTCCACGATCGGGCGCGGCAGTGCCGCCCCTTCAGGAATGCCAAGCCGCGTCGACAGATCCCCGGCCGCATAATTGCGCACGGTGATCACCACGGGAATGATCTCAGCCATGCGGATCAGCTGCTCGCGCATATTCAGACGGCGCATGAAATGGGTCGGAATGCCCACGGCATTGAGCCCGTTCATGAAAAACTCAGAGAGGCGGTTGTTCAACACACCGCGCCCGTCGGCAGGTGCCGGCCGACTGGTGGTCTGAACGGCAGCGTCATCCTTAAAATATTGAATAAGGGTGCCAGGCTCCGGCCCCTCATAAAGGATCTTCGTCTTGCCTTCGTAGACTTTTTTGCGACGTGCCATAAAACCTCGGATCCGGGAAGTGGATCCCCCCTTTGCCGCCCTCATAGTGCAGATACCGCCCTGCCGCAAGGCAGGCCCCTTGTGATGCAGGGTCCTGCTGCTCATATTTACAAAGTGACGTCTCAGGAGATCGCTCTCATGACCACTTTCGATGACCGTGAACGCGGGTTTGAAAACAAATTCGCCCATGATGCAGAGATGCAGTTCAAAGCCAGCGCCCGCCGAAACCGCCTTCTGGCCGAATGGGCCGCAGGGATCCTCGGCAAAACCGGGCCCGAGGCCGAGGACTACGCCCGCGAGGTGGCCCGCTCTGATCTGCAGGAGCCAGGCGACGAGGATGTCTTTCGCAAAATATCCGTCGATCTCGCCGGCCGCGTCGATGAGGCGACGATCCGCCTGCGCATGGCGAGCCTCCTCGCTGAGGCGCGCTCACAGCTCTCGCTGGAGCCCTGACCCGGCCCCAGGCGCGCGCCCTGCGTCTTTGGCTTTTCTGAAATACTCATCTTCTCTTCGCCCGGCCGCGCCGCGCTGCATCCGCGAAGAAAAGGACGGGCCCAATGAAAAAACCCCGGCACGCTCACCGTGCCGGGGTTTCTATCTCCGATACCGCGGATCTCAGCCCAGCATCACCAGTGCGTGACGCTTTTTACCGGCCGAAAGCTTCAGCGGCTCCTTGAGGTCTTCGGCGCTGATCATGCGCCCGCCATCGGTGGCGGCTTCGTCATTGACACGCGCGCCGCCTTCCTGGAACAGACGGCGGGCTTCTTTCCCCGAGGGCGCGAGTTTGGCGCGCACGAAAAGCTGGGCCAGCGAAATGCCTTCAGCCGCTTCCCCTGCCGGGATCAGAATGGTGGGCAGATCGCCACCGATACCGCCTTTCTCAAACACTTCCCGCGCCGTCGCCTCTGCCGCAGCCGCCGCTTCTGCCCCGTGCAGCAGCGTGGTGACCTCATTGGCCAGGATGATTTTGGCAGTATTGATCTCAGAGCCCTGCAGCGCGCCCAGACGCTCGCATTCCTCCACCGGAAGCTCGGTATATAGCTTCAGGAAGCGACCGACATCGGCATCGGTCGAATTGCGCCAGAACTGCCAGAACTCATAGGGGCTCAGCATATCGCCATTGAGCCAGATCGCGCCATTGGCCGATTTACCCATCTTTTTGCCGTCCGAGGTGGTCAGCAGCGGCGAGGTCAGCCCGAAGATCGAATTATCAAGCACCCGGCGCGTCAGATCGATCCCGTTGACGATATTGCCCCATTGATCCGAGCCGCCCATCTGCAGCAGACAGCCATAGCGGCGGTTCAGCTCCAGGAAGTCATAAGCCTGCAGGATCATATAGTTGAACTCGAGGAACGACAGCGACTGCTCGCGGTCGAGACGCGATTTCACGCTCTCAAACGACAGCATCCGGTTGACCGAGAAGTGCCGGCCGATGTCGCGCAGGAACTCAAGGTAGTTCAGATTATCCAGCCATTCGGCATTGTTGAGCATAATGGCATCGCCCGCACCCTCCCCGTAGGAAAGGTAACGCGCAAAGACCTTGCCCATGCCGGCGATGTTTTCATCGATCTTTTCGGGCGTCAGCAGCGGACGCTCATCTGCGCGGAACGAGGGATCCCCCACCTTGGTGGTGCCGCCGCCCATCAGGGTGATCGGCTTGTGGCCCGTCTTTTGCAGCCAGCGCAGCATCATAATGTTCAGCAGATGCCCGACGTGCAGCGAGGCTGCGGTCGCATCATAACCGATATAGGCCGGCACCACGCCTTTCAGCAGAGCTTCATCCAGCGCCTGATAATCGGTGCAGTCGGCCACATAGCCGCGCTCGAAGAGGACGCGCAGGAACTCGGATTTGGCATGGTAGGTCATGGCAAGATCATCCATATTTCGGGTGCAGCAGGGTATAGCCCCCCAAATCCACAAGGGAAAGCAGATGTTGAAGGCAAAGCCGGTCTGGGCGCTTGGCGCGATGTCAGGAACCTCGCTCGATGGCGTCGATGCAGCCATGCTGCTGACCGATGGCGAGACGGTCTTTGACTTCGGACCCTCGGCCTTCCGCCCCTATTCCCTGCCCGAACAGGCCATCCTGCGCGCCGCACTTGGCCACTGGCCCGGCACCCCCGAAGTCCGCGCCGCAGCCGAAGTGACCGAGGCCGCCCATGCCGAGCTTTTGTCACGCTTTGACGGCGCAGAGCTGGTGGGCTTTCACGGCCAGACGCTCGCCCATGATCCCGGCGGGCGCGGCACTCATCAGGCGGGCAATGGCCAGCTGCTGGCCGAGGCTCTTGGGCTGCCGGTGGTCTGGGATTTCCGCTCTGACGATGTGCGACTGGGCGGCCAGGGCGCGCCGCTGGCCCCCTTTTACCACTTCGCCCTGGCAAAACGGCTGGGCGCTGATCCGGTGGTGTTTTTAAACCTCGGGGGGGTTGGCAATCTGACCTGGGCCGATCCGTCTGAAAAAGGCCCCGATACCCCCGGCGCGGTCTTTGCCTTTGACACCGGCCCCGCCAATGCGCCGATCAATGATCTGATGCAACAGCGCCTTGGGCGCGACCGCGATGAAAACGGCGCGCTTGCCGCGCTTGGCAGTGCCGATGAGGCGCTGATCGCCCGGTTTCTCGAGCATCCGTTCTTCTTCCGCATGGCACCGAAATCCCTCGACCGCGACGCCTTCAGCGGATTGAGCGAAAGTGTCGCAGGCTTAAGCGATGCCGATGCCGCCCGCACGCTGACCGCAGCCGCGGCTGCCGCCGTGGCTGCCGGGCTGACCCTCCTGCCCGCACCGCCCTCGCAGGTGCTGACGGGGGGGGGCGGGCGGCTCAATCCGGTTCTGATGTCGGAACTGAACGCCCGCCTGCCCTGCCCGGTCAGGCCGGTCGAGGCCGCAGGTTTTGACGGGGATATGCTGGAGGCCCAGGCCTTTGCCTTCCTCGCTGTGCGCGTGGCGCGGGGTCTGCCCACCTCGGCCCCCGGCACCACGGGCGTGGCCGCGGCAGTGGGCGGCGGACAGATCAGCCGCCCCGCCTGAGAGTTTAGAGGCCGCGCCGACGGGCGCGCCCCTCCGCCACCAGGGCGATGACATAAAGGATCATCGCCACCCAGATCAGCGGGAAGGCAATCGCCTTGGCGCGGCCGAAGGGCTCGCCAAAGACAAAAACCGCCACAAGGAAAATGCAGGTCGGCGAGATATACTGCATGATGGCGATGGTCGACAGACGCAGCAGCTTTGCGCCATTGGCATAAAGGATCAGCGGCAGCGCCGTGCAGAGCCCCATTCCGAAAAGCAGCGCAAAATCTTTAAAACCCGTATGCGGGAAAAGCGCCCAGCCCTGCATCTCTGCAAAGATCAGATAAGCGATTGCGAAGGGGAAGAGCAAAAGCACCTCCAGCGCGAAGCCCTCATTGGCGCCAACGGGAAGCGAGCGCTTGAAATAGGCGTAAAAGCCCCAGCTGACCATCAGCAAAATCGCAAGCCAGGGCAGCTCGCCTTCATCCACCGCCAGCACCACCACGGCGGCGAAGGCAAAGCCCACCGCCAGCCATTTCAGCTGGCTGAGCCGCTCGCCGAGCAGCAGAAAGCCCAGCAGGATCGAGAAAAGCGGGTTGATATAATAGCCAAGGGCCGCCTGCATCGCCTGGCCGATATGAATGGCATAGATGTAGACGCCCCAGTTGACGGTCACCACCATCGAGGCCAGCGCCGCCATCATTACCGTGCGCGGCTCACGCAGGGCCTGGACCAGCGCACCGAGTTTGCCCATCAGCGCGAGAGCCACCAGCGACAGCGGCAGCGACCACAGCACCCGATGCGCCAGAACCTCAAGCGAGGGGATATGCGAGAGCAGCGCCACATAAAGCGGCATCAGCCCCCAGAACATGTAGGTGACCAGCGCGTAAGCGAAGCCGCGCGGATCGTCGCGATCCGCCGGACGGCGAAGGGGGGTCGTATCGGTCATTATGCTCTCCTGACGCGCAGGGACCGCCTGCCCGCAAGATTTCGGAAATGCCGATTGTGACACCGGCACCGGGTCAGTTCAGGGCGCAGCCGCAGCCGCGATCAAAGCGCGGGACGTGCCTCAAAGCCGATGGCATCGAGCCCGGCAATCACCTCTGCCTCAGGCGCAGACGTGTTCAAGGTCACGCGGCGGGCCGCCAGATCGACGCCCACCCGGGCTTCGGGATCAAGCGCCTTCAGCGCCTCAGTGACAGCCGCAGAGCAATGCCCACAGCTCATATCGGGAAGGTGAAGGGTCAGTTCGCGGCGCATGGCGGATCTCCTTTGCCAACAGATAGGCCCGCAGCGCCGCCCTGAGCAAGGGGGAGCGAAGCTCCGGTCAGCGGCGGTCGCTGAGCGGGTTAACCAAATCTTCGGAAATGTGAAGAATTTTCGAGAAATCCGGCTATAATCTGATCCATCCCGGCCCGATCGGCGGGGAAGTTTACTCAGTGGTCTGCCCGGCGGCTTTCCTGCCCGGGCGGAGAGGTTCGGAGAGATATCATGCGCGGAGTCACCGGCAGATCAGGTCAGATCTTCACGCTGCTTCAGGGCGGCGCGCTGCCCCGCCAGGCCGCAGCCTTCGCGCAACTGGAAGCCTATTGGCTGGCGCTGCGCGGCGAGGCCCGCCTGCTGCCCGAGCGCAGCCGCTTTGATCCCCGGGGTGTCGCTGATATCCTTAACCATCTTATCCTGCTCGAACGGATCGCCCCCGGCCAGTTGCGGGTTCGCCTTGCCGGGCAATCGGTCAGCGATCTTTTCGGCCTCAGCCCCGAAGGCATGCCGCTGACCGCATTGATCAGCCCCGAGAGCCGCGGCGCGGTGGCCGCCCGGATTGAGGAAGTGTTCCGCCGTCCCGCGATCCTGGAAATGGATCTTTCCACCCCGGCAGGCCTGTTGCGCCAGAGCATCGCCACACGACTTTTGCTTTTGCCGATGACCGGGCGTGACGGCAGCTGCGACCGTGCCATTGCCTGCCTGATCAGCGAGGCCCGCCCCGCAGGCCGCGTGCTGCGCTTCGGGCTGGAAAACAGCCGCTTCCGCGAGGTGCCGCCCGCAGAAAAGGGTGTCATTCCGGCGCGGCAGCCACGCTTTGAAGAGGCGGAGCGCCTGCCGCGTGGAGGCGCGTCGACCGCCCCGGCTCAACCACCCTATCTGCGGCTGGTGAAGGGCTGAGACGAAAAGCAAAACGGGCCCCGAGGGGGCCCGTCTGTCTCAGAAGGCATGTGCCGCCCTTATTCCTCAGCCGAGGGGACCGGAGCGGCTTCCGCATCTGCTGCGGCTTTAGCGCGCGTGCGGGTTGCGGGCGCGCGGCGCGGTTTGGCTGCGGCGCGCGGTGCTTTTTCGGCCTCAGCAACGGGTGCCTCTGACGAGACGGCCTCAGCTTCGGTCACAGCAAGGTCACGCGGCTTGCGCTCTTCGCTGCGACGATCGTCTTTGCGACGGTTCTCACGCTTGGGGTCCTGACGGCGGTCATCTTCGCGCTTCGGCGCACCCGAGCGGCGCTGACCTTCCGCGCGCGGTTCACGCGGCTCACGCGGCTGGCGCTCACCCGAGCGGGGCTCGCGGCCCTGGGTTTCGCGGGGCTGCTGTGCTGCCTCTTCGGTCAGAAGAACGGGTGCAGCCTCAGCGACTGCGCGATCTTCCGGCGTTTCGACCAGTCCGACATCTGCGGAACCGGCGTCAGCGTCCTCAAAGGGGAAGACCGGTACCGGCGCAATCTCGGGCTGCTCATCAGAGGAGCGGTCATCACGACGGTTCTGCGACTGCCAGGACGGACGATCGCCCCCCTGCTGGCCACCGTTCTGATGGTGACCATAGCCGTTGCCATTCCCATTGCCATTCCCGTTGCCATGCTGGCCCTGGAACTGGCGGCGGGCTTCCTGTTCTGCCGCCATCTCGCGCATCGCTTCGCCGAGCATACGGGTGTAATGCTCTGCGTGCTGCAGGAAATTTTCGGCTGCAACGCGGTCATTCGACAGCTGAGCATCACGCGCAAGGGCTTGATACTTTTCGATAATCTGCTGGGGAGTGCCACGCACTTTCCCATCGGGGCCCGAACTGTCGAACACCCGGTTGACGATATTACCAATAGTACGCGGGCGGTTCTGTTTCGAACGCGAGCGGGACTTGGAGGATCTCATGTGTCCTGTATTCCGGCCTTGATATGGCTGACCCGGACTGCGCAGGCTGTCCTGAAGCTGAACCCCGGTAAACGGGCAATCGGGTCGACGCTTTGCGGGCTGTAACGCGCAACAGGACCGAAGGGTCTCTGCCTGCGCTGAGGTTGTGAAAGCACGCCAGAAACGCAGGCGCAAGCAGTTTCTGGCTAATTCCGCTGAATTTTACGGATTTCACCGAGGTTTTTTTGACTTTGAGCGGAAGTCAGCCTTTGATTGCGCTCACATTGCGCTCGCGCCCGTCCAGATCCGGATGCACCTGCACCTGGGCGAATCCCGCAGCCTCAAAGAATTCACGCACCGCTGCGCCCTGGCTCGGGCCGATTTCCACGATAATGCGGCCACCAGGTCGCAGCCAGGCGCCGGACTGCGCCGCCAGCAGACGATAAACGCTCAGCCCGTCGCCTTCATCGGTCAGCGCCATACGCGGATCAAAGCCCAGAACATCGCGCGACAGCTCCGACATTTCCTCAATCGCGATATAGGGCGGGTTTGAGACGATCAGATCAAACTGCCCCTCAACCTGCGAAAACCAGTCCGAGACGATCAGATCTGCCCGCTCTGCCACGCCCAGCGCTTCGGCATTTTTGGCCGCAACCTGAAGGGCCGCCGGAGAGAGATCGGCCCCCGTCCCCTTCGCCCCCGGGCGTTCGGCGAGCAGCGTCAGCAGGATTGCCCCGCTTCCGGTGCCAAGGTCCAGAACCTGCGAGAACGGTGCTTTCAGCGCCAGCGCGATCAGGCACTCGGTCTCGGGGCGCGGGTCGAGCACATCGGGGGTGACGTGGAACCGGTAGCTCCAGAAATCCCGGTAGCCGAGAATTTTCGACACCGGCTCCCCCCTGGCGCGCCGCGCGATCAGCGCATCATAGCGCGCGTCAAATTCGGGGGTGAAATCCGCAAGCTCCAGCCGGTGCAGCTTATCGCGCGTCAGCCCTGCCGCATGGGCCAGCAGCATCCGCGCATCAAGGATCTGATCCGGCCCTTCCGGCAAAACAGCGCGGGCGCGGGCCAGGGTCTTCGCCATGGCTTCTGAGAGAGAGCTGTAGCTCATTGCGTGGCCTCTGCCAGTCGCGCGGCCTGATCTTCGGCGACCAGCGCGTCAATCACTTCCCCCAGATCGCCCTGCATGACCTGATCGAGCTTATAAAGCGTCAGGTTAATGCGGTGATCCGTCAGACGGCCCTGAGGAAAGTTATAGGTCCGGATGCGCTCTGAGCGATCGCCCGACCCCACCTGGGTTTTGCGATCCGCCGCCCGGGCCTCATCGCGGGCCTGACGTTCGAGATCGTAAAGCCGCGCGCGCAGGACGGCCATGGCATTGGCGCGGTTCTGGTGCTGCGACTTCTCAGAGGAGGTCACAATGATCCCGGTCGGGAGATGGGTGATCCGCACCGCCGAGTCGGTGGTGTTCACATGCTGCCCGCCTGCGCCCGAGGCGCGCATGGTGTCGATGCGGATGTCCTGTGCGGGGATGTCGATATCCACCTCCTCCGCCTCAGGCAGCACCGCGACGGTGGCGGCGGAAGTGTGGATGCGACCGCCCGATTCGGTGGTCGGCACGCGCTGCACACGATGCACACCGGATTCGAATTTCATCCGCGCAAAGACGCCCTCGCCCACGATGCGGGCCATGGCCTCTTTGACACCGCCAAGATCAGACTCGCTCAGTTCCAGAAGCTGAAACTGCCAGCCCGAATTTTCGGCAAAGCGCTGATACATCCGCAGCAGATCCCCGGCAAAAAGCGAGGCTTCTTCTCCTCCCGTGCCGGGGCGGATCTCAAGGATCGCCGGACGCGCATCGGCGGCGTCTTTGGGCAGAAGCGCCAGCCGCAGGCTGTGTTCCACCCGGGGAAGCTCGTCGCGCAGAAGGCTCAGCTCTTCCTCAGCCAGCGCCTTCATATCGGGATCGGCCAGCATCTCTTCGGCCTGGGCGATCCCCGCCTCAAGGTCGCGCCAGCGGTTGATCTCTTCAACCACCGGCTTCAGGTCTGCATAATCGCGGCTGATCTGCGCGATTTCAGAGGCAGCCGGTCCGGCCGCAAGCTGCGCTTCGAGATATTCGAAACGCGAAAGGATCTGTTCAAGCTTTGCGACCGGCAGCATCCGTCAGTTGCCCGCCGCCGCCCAGTCGCGCAGCCGCGCCACATAACGCGCCATGGTATCGATCTCGAGATTGATCTTATCGCCGGTCTTCACCCCGCCCCAGGTGGTCTGCGTCTGGGTATGAGGGATGAAGTTGATCCCGAAATCGGTGCCGTCGACCTCATTCACCGTCAGCGAAGTGCCGTTCAGCGCGACCGAGCCTTTCGGCGCGATGAAACCGGCCAGCTCCCGCGGAGCACGGAAGGTCACGCGCAGGCTGTCGCCTTCGGGGCGCACAGCGATCACTTCGGCCAGACCATCCACATGGCCCGAGACGATATGGCCGCCCAGCTCGTCACCGACCTTCAGCGCACGCTCAAGGTTCAGACGTTTGCCCGGCTGCCAGGTCTCAGCGCTGATATTGGTCTTGCTGACCGTCTCGGCCGAAATCTCAACGTCATACCAGTTGCGCCCGCCCTCGGTGCCGCGCGCGATCACCGTCAGGCACACACCGTCCGAGGCGATCGAGGCCCCGAGATCAATGGTCTCAGGATCATAAGCGGTGGCAATCCGCGCCCGCAGATCGCCGCGCTGCTCAGATGACACGACCTCACCGATATCCGTGATAATCCCCGTGAACATGCTCCGCCTCCGCCTTGGGAAATGATGCCTTTCCCTAAACGATCCGCCGCGCTGAGGGAAGCAGCGCTGCCTTCACCCTGCCTTGATCGTGCCACAGGGCTGTGTTCTGTCAAAAAACGGGGGCGCAACCGCTTTGATTTCTCCGCGTTTCCCGATGCCTGTGCTTTGCTTTTCCTGTGAGCCGCCATTTCGCGGTTTTTGAAGTGGTCTTTAACATGACGGATTTGCCCCGCCCTCCGCTGGCGCCCCGCAGCTTCCTGCTGCTTCAGGGCCCGCACGGCCCCTTCTTTGCAAAACTCGGCGCGCAGTTAAGGGCCGCGGGCTGCGCGGTCTGGCGGGTGGGGTTCAACCGGGGCGATCAGGTCTTCTGGCCGGAAAAATCCAGCTATATCGCCTGGACCGGAACCCCGGAGGACTGGCCCGCAGAATTCTCACGGCTGATCAAAGACCGGCAGATCACCGATCTGGTGCTTTACGGCGACACCCGCCCCATCCACGCCCGCGCCATTGAGATCGCCCGCGCCGCAGGTCTGCGCATCCATATCTTTGAGGAAGGCTATCTGCGTCCCTATTGGGTGACCTATGAACGCGGCGGCTCAAACGGCAATTCCCGGCTGATGGATCTGACGCTCGAAGAGATGCGCCGCGCCCTGACCCGGGGCGAGGATGAGGTGCCCGAAGTGCCCGCCGTCTGGGGCGATCTGCGCCAGCATATCTTTTACGGTGCAGCCTATCATTTCTTTGTCATGGCGCTGAACGGGCGCTACCGGAACTTCCGCCCCCACCGCTCGATCACCGTGCTTCAGGAATTTCGCCTCTACCTCAAGCGGCTGCTTTTGATGCCGCTGCACCGCTTGCGGCGGTGGCAGGCCGAGCAGGCGATTGCCAGGGGCGGCTTTCCCTATCACCTGGTGCTGCTGCAGCTGGAACATGATTCCAGCTTTCAGATGCATTCGCCCTTCACCTCGATGCCCGAGTTCATCACTCTGGTCCTTGAGGGCTTCGCCCAGGGGGCACCGCTGCACCATCATCTCGTCTTCAAAGCCCATCCCCTGGAAGACGGCCGCGCCGGAATTGAGGCCGCCATCACCCGAGAGTCTGCGCGCCTCGGGTTGTCAGAGCGGGTGCACTATGTAGGTGGCGGCAAACTGGCGCGGCTTCTGAACCACGCGCGCACGGCAGTGACGGTCAATTCCACCGCTGCGCAGCAGGCGCTCTGGCGCGGGATGCCGCTCAAGGCCTTTGGCCGTGCGGTCTATCAGCAGCCGGAATTCCTGAGCGATCAGCCTCTGCCCGAGTTTTTTCGCGCCCCCCGTCGCCCGGATTTGAAAGCCTATCGCGACTACCGGCGCTTCCTTCTCGAGACGAGCCAGCTGGTGGGCGGCTATTACTCGTCCCGCGGACGCCGCGCGCTGCTGCGGCAGGTGGTGGATCTGATGCTGGCGCCGGAAGACCCCTATTCTGCGCTGCTCAGCGGCTGCGCGGCACCGCGGCAACAGTTGCGGCTGATCATCTGACCATCAGAGGGGGTGCGACATTGTGTACTGGAACGGTGCAGCATGTTCGGCTAGCGTGAGTGCCAAAATATAAAACAGGTCCGACGAGGAGACCGAGCAGTGAGATCAGAAGTCAGATCCGGGGCCAGTCGTCTGGTCCTGAGCCTTTGCGTGATCGCCCTCGCAGGCTGCGGCCTGCCCAGGTCGGGACCCAGCAAGCGCGAAATTTTCGCCGGCAGCGTCATGCAGCAGGGCGATGCCTTTGTCGTCTCCGTCAATGACCGTGTGACCCGCGCCACCGCCGTGGTCCCCGATCTGAGCTTCCCGCAAAGTTTTGCCGCCGCGGGCCGCGTGACGGCAGATCGCATCAACCCCGGCGATGTGGTCAACCTCAATATCTTTGAGAACGTCAAAGATGAGCCCCTGCTCTCCGTGGCCGGAGAGCGGCTCTCGGTGCTGACCGATGTTCAGGTGGACGATCAGGGCTATATCTTCGTCCCCTATGCCGGGCGCCTGAAAGCCGCAGGCCGCACGCCGGACCAGCTGCGCGCCGCCATCACCAAAGAGCTTGAAAGCCAGACCCCGGATCCGCAGGTCATGGTCTCACGCCTGGCCGGTGACGGCTCGACCGTATCGGTCTCTGGCGGCGTGACCGCGCAGGGAGTCTATGCGATTGAGCGACCGACCCGCTCGCTTCTGGGCATGCTCTCACGCGCAGGCGGTGTCTCGATTCAGCCGGCCGTGGCCCAGGTCCGCGTGACCCGCGGGGGCACCACCCGCAAGGTCTGGCTGCAGGATATCTATGAAAACCCGAAGGCGGATATCGCCCTGCGCCCGGGCGATAAGATCGTCGTCGAAGAAGACCGCCGCGCCTTTGTGGCCCTGGGGGCGACCGGCACCCAGACCCGCGTTCCTTTTGACACCCGCACCCTCTCGGCTATTGAGGCGATTGCCCAGGTCGGGGGGCTGAACACCTATCTGGCCGATCCGACGGGCGTTTTCGTCTTCCGTAATGAGCCTGCGAGCATCGCCAACAAGGTGCTTGGCCGCAGTGATCTGCAGGGTGACCAGCGGATGGTCTATGTGCTGGATCTGACGCAGCCCATGGGGATGTTCCACGCCCGCGATTTCGTGGTGCGGGACGGAGACACCGTCTATGTGACCGAAGCACCTTACGTGCAGTGGCAAAAAACCCTGAGCGCGCTGACCGGCGCAAGCTCTGCGGCGGACAGCCTGCGCTCCGCCTCAGGCGGTTGAGCGCAGCGACATGGGATCAGAACCGACCCCCTGCGGGCCGGTTTTTTATGACCTGGCCGGGCAGACGCTCCCCCTGCCCGACGGCCGTCAGCCCTCTCCCCCGGCACGCGCCTGACGCAGGGCCTGGCGCAGCGGCCGGTTGTCATTCAGCTGCAAAGCGCGCTCCGCCATGCGCAGGGCCAGTTTGCGATGCCCTCTTGCCATGGCTTTGGCGAACAACTCCCGCTGATAGCGCGGAAAGCTGCGCCGCGCGCGCAGAGCCCTGTAGAACTCCTGCGGCTTAAGGCTGCCATCAAGCGCGGCGAGGATGATCTCAGACAGGACCCCCATCTGCGAGAGCGATGAGCCGAGCCGATGCCCCAGAAGCGGCGCCGGAAGCCGCATCACATTACCACCCCTGAACCGCGCCACATGTGCGGCATCGAGCGGCTCATAGGGATCATAAAGCACCACCAGCTTCGACGCTGCGGAACTCACCTCTGCCGCATCGCCGAAAGGCCCGGAAAAATCACGCCCCCAGGCGGTTTTATACCGGCTTTCCCAGGGCACGAGGCTGCGATCCAGGGTGGATTGCGGCGAGATTGCCACCACTGCTGCCCCCGGCGCCGCCCCCGAAAAAGCCGCCGCCGCATAGCCGCCCATCGAGGCCCCGTAAAAGACAACCCGTTCGAAACGCGCAAAAAAACCTTCGTCACGCAGCCGCTCAAACATCGCGCTGACAGCGCGATCGCGATACCAGGTCCAGCCTGCGGCCATCACGCCCAGCATCGACCAGCCCTGCTTTTCGATAAAGTCAAATCCCCATGGACGACGGTCTTCCCGCTTGTTCATCGCAATATCGAGATTGTCGAAGGTGACGACCAGCACCTTCTCAGAGCGGGGGATGAAGAGGAAACTGTGCTCGCCAAGATCCTCAAAAAAACCGGTATCGCCCGCCAGTTCCCGGGCCAGACCTGCCCAGCCGGGCTGCACCTCACTTTTCGCAGTGCGCGTGCAAACCCGTGTCAGTCCGGCGGCCTCGCCCAGCGCCTCTGTGGGTCCGAGCGCTTTAAGCCAGTGCCAGGCACCGCGGCCTTTGCGGATATCACTCAGCAAAAGCGTGTCCGCATGGCTCAGCGCCCCGATCACCACGGGTGACAGCGGCTGCTTCCACCGCGCCCCGAAACCATCGAGGTTGAGGATCAGATCAACGGGGCGAATATCTTCCGGCCCCGAAATCAGATGCAGCTTTCCGGCTGGCACCCCCCGGGACAGAAGGCTGTCACTCGTGGCCCCCGCAGAGCCGCCCCCCGCGAAAGGCCCTGAGGGATCCGCATCGAAAAGACTGATGTCGCAGCCGGTCTTTTGCCAGAGTGCCAGAAGATCCCCGACCGCAGCCCCCGTCAGATCCGCAACAGAGGTGAGCGACAGTTCCTCAGCCTCTGCGACCGCAAGCGCGGGGGGCATCGCCGGGGGCGCCTCAGCAGGCAGGAGTTTCCCGGCAGCCACAAACCCCGGCAGCGGGGCTGCGCGCGGATCAATGCCATGCGCCTTCAAAAGACGCCCGATGACGCTGCCCGGACGCGGCACACCCTCGGGCTCTGTGGAGAGAATGCGGGCCCGCATCCGCCGCCCATAGAAATGAACGGAGTAAGTCTCTGCGGTGACATAATCCTCAATCCGCACCCCCGGCTTCAACATCTGCCGCCGGTCGCGGTAGTGAAAGGGATAAAGCGCCACCCGTGGCAGGGCGTATTTCACCTCACCCGTCGCCTTCAGAAAATGGGTCAGCGCCGCCGGGCCCCAGACGCCCCAGGGCTGATCCGCCGCATGAACGGGCGCGCCCGCGTCGCGCAGCATTCGCAGACGGTCCTGCTCGGCGGCGCTGAACCAGGGCGGAATGGCATATTCATCAGAGGTAAAGTCCAGGAGCGCACGCAGAGTCTCACTGTCGGGGGGCAGACCCAGAACGCCGCCGTTCAAACCGTGATCACTCTCCCAGGCGTAGAAATGCCCGTTCGGCGTGGTGAAGGGGCGCAGACAATAGGCATCGGTATCCGCCCAGATCATATCGGGCTGCTTTGCCAGCATGTGATAGCGAAAGAGATCGGAATGCAGCGCCGGAGAGCCCGTGCGGCCATGGCGCAGAAACCCGGTCAGCGGCAGGATCTCAGCGGCGTCACGCAACTCGACGCCGGCGGGCGGATTGGTGACGCCCTCATAGGTGTAGAGCACGATAGGCTGCCCGGCATCGACAAAGCTTTTCAGGCAGAGCTGCTCAAGATAGCTCAGACTGCCGCCGATCCACAGCGCGCCGATCCTGTAGTCCCTGCCCATAGCCCGAAGCCCCCTGCCTGCCGCACTCTCCGGATAACATGATAATCCGGTCGGAATTTGTCTTCAGGTTTTGATTTTCGCACTGGTTCCTTAACATTCCGGGTGCAACTCTGTGGCGGACATCAGCCCGGATGCTGCGAAATGCCTCAAAATCCTGACCCTGCCCTCTTCCTGCGCCGCAGTCTCCGGGCGCAGATCTGCCCCTCAGGCGCCGTTCTGCTTGACGCGATCGCGGATGGAGCTGAGCCGGGGCGCGTGCGGCTGATCTTCGCGCGGGGCAGCTCAAAGGAAGCGGTGCTCTCGGCCCTGCCACGGACGGGAAAGCTGCGTGAACTGCGCGAGATTTCCGGCAGCTGGCTCGCCGATCTGGAAGGGGCGCCTGCGCCGGGGCTTCCCGATGACCGCGCATTTCTGGCCGGTTGCAATGTGGCGCTGGCGCTGCGCGTGGCTGAAACGCCGGCCATGCTGCGCGACTGGCTGAGCTATCACGCAACCCATCACGGACTGACCGGCGCGCTGATCGTCAATCGTGCCCCCCCTGGCCCTGAGACCGGGGATTTCGCCCGGGCGCTGCAGGCCCTTATGGCCGGAAGCCCGCTGCGTATCCTGGTGGTGGAGCCTGATTTTCCGACCGGAAAGCCGGGCCTCGGGCCGGAAAGCCATCCCTTCCTCGCCCCGGATGCACCGGGCAAAGACCGAATGACGCCGCCAGAGCCGGACCCCTTCCGGGCGCCTTTGGGCGAGATGGCACTGCATGAGGCGCTGAAGTGGCGCTTCCTGCGCTCGGCGCGGGCGGTCGCGCTGCTCGACCCCTGCGACTGGCTGCCCCCCCGGGCAGAGGGCGAGGCGGATCTTTTCAGCCGCACGGCGGCGGCCCCCGAGGGGGTGATCCTGCTGATCGGGCAGCGCATCTATCCCTGGCGCATCCGTCCCGGTGCAGAGCCTGTCTTTGCAGATCACATCTGTCGTCAGTTCGACGCCCGCCACGCCGTGGCGCGCTGGGCCGTGGCGCCTGAACGCGCGGGACTGGAGAAGACCTGGCGGGTCCGGCGCGTCTCCTATGCCCGCCCCGATCGCAGCCTGGTCGCGCCTTTCCTGCGCGCAATGGCCCTGCGCATTCCCGACCGCAGCGCGGGGGAGCTGGCCCCCAAAACCTCTCTGATCGAAGATCCGGCCCTGCTGGCCATGGCGGGGGATCTCTTCGGGCATAAACCCGTGCGTCCGCCGGTCTCAGTCGCCCCCGCCCTCACCCCGCCCGCCGAGCCGAGAACCGCCATCGTCACCACGATGAAGAATGAAGCGCCCTTCATTCTGGAGTGGCTGGCCTGGCACCGTGCCATAGGGGTCACCGATTTTCTGATCTATACAAATGATTGCACCGACGGCACCGATACCCTGCTGGAAATGCTGCAACGCAAGGGGCTGGTGCAGCATCGCGTGAACCCCTGGGTTCCTGGGGGAGAGTTAAAGCCCCAGCACGCGGCACTACAGGCCGCAGAGACTGAGCCTGTGATCCGGCAGTCTGACTGGGCGATCTGCATGGATGTCGATGAATTCATCAATATCAAACTGGGGGATGGCCGCCTGCCGACACTCTTCGCCGCCATGGAAGAGGCCGCACCCGGTGCCAATATGATCTCATTGACCTGGCGGCTTTTTGGCAATGGCGATGTGGCCGGGTTCGAGGATCGCTTCATGATCAGCCAGTTCACGCGCTGCGCGCCGGAACTGATCCGCAAGCCGCATCAGGCCTGGGGGTTTAAGACCCTTTTTCGCACGATCGACATCTTCAAAAAACTCGGCGTTCACCGCCCCAAGGGGCTGCGCCCGGATCTGTGGGAAAGCATCATCTGGCTGACCGGATCCGGCAAACGGATGCCGAAAGAGATCTACCGCAACGGCTGGCGCTCAACCAATGAGACCTGGGGCTATGACTGGGTGCAACTGAACCACTACGCCGTCCGTTCTGCGGAGAGCTTTCTTGTGAAACGCGACCGTGGCCGGGTGAACCACGTCGACCGCGATCAGGGGCTGCACTACTGGTTTCGGATGAACCACAATGTCGTTGAAGACTGCAGCCTCCGGAACCGCCTGCCCCTGCTGCAGGCCGAATGGGAGCGGCTGATGGCCGATCCTGAAATTCGCGCCGCCCATGAGGCCGCCGTCGCCGCCCATCGCGCCAAAATCGCTGAGCTGCGCGCCACCGAAAAATTTGAAGCCTTTTATCAGGAGTTGACCGGAGAGCGTCTGAGGCGGTTGTCCCGACTGACCCCGCATTTTGGCGGCGCGGTTTTTACCGCCGGCCCCGGCGTGGTGCCCGATCACATTGCCTTTGCAGAGAGCCTGCCGAAGGGCTTTCACTTCACCATTGACGATGAAAAGGCCGCCGAAACCGCGGAAGATCAAATAACCCCGCCACTCAACGCCTGATTTTTAAGCAACATCCGCCTGCAGGGCCTGCCTGTCGGTGGTTTGCTGCGTTCTGACGAGCGAACCGACGAAATGTTGTGTTTTTCGTCATTTTGTTAACCCCTGTCCCGGAGTTTCCCTTCCCCCCGGCCCCCCCTTCGGGTAAGCCCCTCCCTGCCCCGACGATCGTGCGGCGGGGCTTATGTCTTTAAGGAGGCCATGATGGGCTACAAAGTCGTTGTCGTGGGCGCTACGGGGAACGTGGGCAAAGAAATGCTCTCGATCCTTGCTGAGCGTGAATTCCCGGTTGATGAGATCGCGGCACTGGCGTCGCGTAAATCGCTCGGGACCGAAGTATCTTTCGGCGACCGAACTTTGAAGACTAAGGACCTCGACACTTTCGATTTCACCGGCTGGGACATTGCGCTCTTTGCAATCGGCTCGGATGCAACGAAAGTTTACGCGCCCAAAGCGGCTGCAGCGGGCTGCGTCGTCATCGATAACTCGTCGCTCTACCGCTATGACCCGGACGTCCCGCTGGTCGTGCCGGAAGTGAACGCAGAAGCGGTTGACGGCTACGCGAAGAAAAACATCATCGCCAACCCGAACTGCTCGACCGCGCAGATGGTTGTGGCTCTCAAGCCGCTGCACGACCGCGCGAAGATCAAACGCGTTGTCGTCTCGACCTATCAGTCGGTGTCGGGCACCGGCAAAGAGGCGATGGATGAGCTTTGGAATCAGACCAAAGGTCTCTTCGTCATCGGCCAGGACGTTGCCCCCAGCGTCTATCCCAAGCAGATCGCTTTCAACGTGATCCCGCATATCGACGTCTTCCTCGACTCGGGCGACACCAAAGAAGAATGGAAGATGGTCGCTGAGACCAAGAAGATCCTTGATCCCTCGATCAAAGTCTCGGCCACCTGCGTTCGCGTTCCGGTCTTTGTCGGCCACTCGGAATCGATCAACATTGAGACCGAAGACTTCCTCGACTGGGAAGAAGCGACTGAGATTCTGCGCGAAGCCCCCGGCGTTCTGGTGATCGATAAGCGCGAAGCCGGCGGCTATATGACCCCGGTCGAAGCGGCGGGCGAAGATGCGACCTATGTCTCGCGGATCCGTCAGGACAACACCATCGAGAACGGTCTGAACTTCTGGTGCGTCTCGGACAACCTGCGCAAAGGCGCGGCGCTGAACGCCGTTCAGATCGCCGAAGTTCTTGGCAAGCGTTGCCTGAAAAAGGACTGATCGCAGCCAAAGCCGTTAATGAGCCGCGCCCTTCCCACCCGGAGGGCGCGGTTTTTTCATGGGAAATTCACTTTACCCCCGCAATCTGAGAAGGCACAACATGGCCATCTGCGCCGGAGTTCTGCCATGCCCTCTCTTGTCTTTGACCTCGACGGAACGCTGATCGACAGCGCCCCGGATATCGCCCTCGCGCTCAACAAAGTGCTTGAGGAAGAGGGCTTCGCCCCGCTGACGCTGGCGCAGGTCATCGGCTTTATCGGCAATGGCATTCCCGCGCTGATCGGCAAGGCCCGCGCGCATTACGCCATCAGTGAGGCGCGCCAGCAGCCGATGCTTGCGGCCATGCTGCGCTATTACGATCACGGACAGACCCGGCTTTATCCCGGGGTGCATGAGGCGCTGAATGCGCTGAAGGCAGAAGGGTATCGTCTTGGCCTTTGCACCAATAAAAATATCGGCCCCACCCATGACGTTCTGAAGGCCTGCGGCCTTGCCGAATTTTTCGAGGTTGTGATCGGCGGCGACAGCCTGTCGGTGAAAAAGCCCGATCCCGCCCCGCTGCTCAGCGCTTTTGACGCGCTGGGCGGACACCCGCTTCTTTATATCGGCGACAGTGAGGTGGATGAGGAAACTGCGCGACGCGCCGGATTTCCCTTTGCCTTTTTTACCGGCGGCTATTGCCATCTGCCCGAGGAGCGTCTCACCTTTGCGGTGAAGTTTGACGCCTTCGACGCCCTGCCGGGCGCGGTGCGCAGGCTTGCAAGGGCGAAGACCGGGGAGACACCTGCATGAACCATGATGAGCTGCGTCATTGGTCAAAGATTGCTGCCGACTGGGCGCATGACTATCATCTGGACCTGCGTGACCGCCCCGTGCGGGCGCGCACGCCGCGCAACGCGATCCGCGATGCGCTTCCCCCCAAAGCTCCTGAACTGCCGGAGAGCATGGAAGAGATCTGGGCCGATTTTAACCGGCTGATCCCCCAGGGTATGACCCATTGGCAGCACCCGCGGTTCTTTGCCTATTTCCCCGCCAATGCCGCCCCCGTCTCGATGCTGGCAGAGCAGCTGGTCAATGCCATGGCCTGCCAGGGCATGATCTGGCAGACCTCTCCGGCGGCCACAGAGGTGGAACAGGCCATGATGGTCTGGCTGCGCGAGGCACTTGGCCTGCCCGATCGCTTTACGGGAACGATCCACGACAGCGCCACCACCGCCACCCTCTCTGCCGTGCTCACCATGCGCGAGCGCGCGCTGAACTGGCACGGGCTTCAGGCCGGGCTTTCGGGCATGCCGGTGCTGCGCCTTTATACCAGTGGCGAGACCCATTCGAGCGTTGATAAGGCGGCCCGCGTGGCCGGGATCGGCCAGCAGAACCTGGTGAAAATTCCGACCGACGACAGCCTGTCGATGCGGCCCGATCTGCTTGAGGCCGCGATTGCAGCCGACCGCGCAGCCGGCATGATGCCCGCAGGGGTGATCCTTTGCGTCGGTGGCACCTCGGTGGGGGCCTTTGATCACGTGGCCGAACTCATCGCCGTCGCCAAAGAGGCCGGTCTTCCCGTGCATGTCGATGCCGCCTGGGCCGGATCTGCCATGATCTGCCCGGAGTTCCGCCTGCTCTGGGAGGGGATCGAAGGGGCGGATTCGGTAGTGTTTAACCCCCATAAATGGCTCGGCGCGCAATTTGACTGCGCGGTGCAGTTCATCGCAAACCCGCATGAGCAGATCAAAACCCTGGGCCTGCGCCCCAGCTACCTTGAGACCCCTGATCAGGATGAGGTCGTCAATTTCAACGAATGGACCGTTCCCTTAGGGCGCCGGTTCCGGGCGTTGAAACTTTGGTTTTTGCTGCGCGCTCATGGGCTTGAGGATCTGCGCAACCGCATCCGCAACCACGTGAACTGGAGCCGACAGCTCTGTGCCCTGCTCTCCGAACTGCCCGATCTTGAGATTGTGACGGCCCCGGCGCTGTCGCTTTTCACCTTCGCGCACCGCGACGGCGAGGCGGCGACGCTTGACCTGTTGTCGCGGATCAATGACGACGGACGGGTTTATCTGACACAGACCCGCCACCAGGACCGTCTGGTGATCCGCGTGCAGGTCGGGCAGTTTGACTGCACCGAAGAGGATGTGATGATGGTGCATACCGTGCTCTCGGAGCTTCTGGAATGAAGGCGCTGCGGCTGATGCTGAGCGGGGGGCTGCTGGCCCTTCTGCTCTTGCCTCTCGCTGCCCTGGCCGATCTGCCTGCGGCAGAAGACTTTTACGTCAATGATTTCGCCGATGTCCTCACCCTTGAGGAGGAGGCTGAGCTGCGCGGTCGGCTGACGGATCTGCGCGAGGAGACCCGCATCCACGGGGTCGTCGCCACGCTGCGCAGCCCGATCGATTATGACGGCCCGACCGGCCTTGCGGCCTTTGCCACGGCCCTTTTTAACGACTGGGGCATCGGCGACCGGATCCGCAATGACGGATTTCTCATCCTTGTGGCCACCGACACCCGTGAGATCCGCATTGAGCTGGGCGCGGGTTATGAGCCGGTCTGGGACAACCGCGCACAGCGGGTCATTGATGCGCTGATGGTGCCTTTGCTGCGCGATGAGCGCTACGCGGAGGGGCTGGAGGCCGGGGTGAGCGGCGTTGCTGATTACATCGCCCGTCCCCTCTCACAGGGGGTCAGCTTCACCGCGACCGAAGGGATGCCCGATGCGCCTGAGGAGAACGAGAATGATCTGGTCACCTTTCTCACCTTCATGGCGCTGATCGGAGGCATGGTCCTTTACTCCAACCGGGCAGAACTCGGCGACGCTCTGGCCCGCCACCGTCCCTGCCCGCAGTGCCGCGCCAGAACCATCCGCACCAAAGCGGGCCGGCGCCCGGGCGAGGAGGTCCTTTCCATGCGCCGCTTCTGCAGCAGTTGCGGCTGGGAGACCTGGCGCGCCCTGCCGGACGCGGGCTCGGGGGACCAAAGCTCAGACCGCGGCTCCTCTTCTGGTGGCGGCGGCGGCTTCGGGGGCGGCTCCTCCTCCGGTGGCGGGGCTTCCGGGCGCTATTGAAAGCTGAGAAGGCGAAAAGACAAAGGCGCTCTAAAAAGAGAGCGCCTTTGTCGTAGCGATGGTTACTTGCCCCGGAACAGCGTGCCGAGAATACCGCGCACCAGGGCCTGGCCGCTTTTGGTGCCAAGCTGGCGGGCAAAGCTTTTGGCGAAGGTCTGGGTGACGGAATCTGACCGCGACGCGCCGCTGCTGCGCTTTGGCGCCGGAGCATCGGCCTTCGGCGTTCTGTAGCGCGGTGTCGGATCATAGCGGCGCGCGCGGTTGTAGCCGCCGCCCTCCGCCGGGGCGACTTCGGCGGCGGCTCCGGCGGCTTCATCCGCTGCCCGGGCCGCACGGCGGGCCAGCATTTCAAAGGCCGAATCGCGATCGAGCAGCTTTTCGTATTTCGCCGCCAACGGTGAGGCCGCGATCACCGCCGCCCGCTCGGCCAGTGTCAGCGGGCCGTTGAAGGAGGACGGCGGGCGAATGAGCGTCCGCTCGGCCACCCCCGGCACGCCTTTCGCTTCCAGAAAGGACGTCACCGCTTCACCCGTACCGACCTCGCGGATCGCATCTTCGATGCTGAAACGCGGATTGGCGCGGTAGTTCTGCGCCGCCTGACGCAACTCGCGCTGGTCTTTGGCGGTAAAGGCGCGCAGCGCGTGCTGCACCCGGTTGCCCAGCTGACCGAGCACCACCTCCGGCACATCCGCCGGATTCTGCGTCACGAAATAGACCCCGACCCCCTTGGAGCGGATCAGTCGCGCAACCTGCTCAATCCGGTCGATCAGCGCTTTCGGGGCACCGTCAAACAGGAGATGCGCCTCATCAAAGAAGAAGACGAGCCTTGGTTTATCCGGGTTTCCGACCTCGGGAAGCTCTTCGAACAACTCAGAAAGGATCCACAGCAGCACCATGGAATAAAGCCGCGGTGTGTTCATCAGCCGGTCCGCAGCGAGGATATTGATGACGCCGCGCCCGTCATCGGACTGCCGCATCAGATCCGCCAGCTCGAGTGCCGGCTCGCCGAACATCGCAGCCCCGCCCTGGTTTTCCAGCACCAGCAGACGGCGCTGAATCGCCCCGATGGACGCCGGAGCGACATAGCCCCAGGCGGGATTAATCGACTTCGCATTCTCGGCAAGGAAGGCAAGAACGGCGGTCAGATCCTTGAAATCCAGAAGCGGCAGGCCCTGCTCATCCGCGAGGCGGAAGGCGATATTGAGAACACCCTCCTGCGGCTCGGTCAGCTCCAGCATCCGCGCGATCAGCACCGGCCCCATCTCGGCCACCGTGGCCCGCAGCGGGTGACCCTGCTCGCCCCAGATGTCCCAGAAGGCCACCGGGAAAGCCTTATACTCAAGATCAAGACCGATGGTCTGAGAGCGTTTGACGAAAGCCTCGTGAAGCTTGCCCTCTGCCACGCCGGGCTTTGCAAGCCCCGACAGATCGCCCTTCACATCGGCCAGAACCACCGGAACACCCGCGGCAGAAAAACCCTCTGCCAGGATCTGAAGGGTCACCGTTTTCCCGGTGCCCGTCGCCCCCGCAATCAGCCCGTGACGGTTGGCATAGCCCAGCAAAAGCGCCTGAGGCTCTGCATAATCCACGCCGCCGCCGCCGGCAAAAATTCGATCTGTCATCCGACCTCCGTGTCCCGCCCCGGCGCTGCCAGGTATCCGGGGATTTCACCGCCCCGCAGCATACTCTCTTAATTCTTCTGCGCCACTATGGCTTTCGGGGTCCGCCGCTCTGCCGGGGCGGGCCCCCGTCCCTGTCAGACTGGCCGCGCCCTCTCCGGCGCGGCCTTTTTTCTGTTCAGATGGTCGCAGAGCGGGCAGGTCAGCCTTCGGTTGCAGGAAAATTGTAAATCTTTATTGACGGATTGTCGCAGCCCGCCTAGCCTGAGGGCATATAAGTCGGCCAGTCCGACAGGGAGCAATAAGATCATGGAAAAGGGCCTTAAGGCCCTTTTCCGCATTTCAGACAGAGCCTTATCACTATCCAACTTCCGCCGGGTGCGGATCACAAATGCGGGGGATGCGGCGGGAATACGCCTTCCCCCCCGGATAGGGGACTGACTTACTCAGGCCCCCGTGATAACCCCGGTACAGATCCAAATGTTTGCGGGATTGACATGAAATCGACCGAAACGTTCTTCGCCCTGGCCCTCTCGATGGCCCTGGCATCGCCTCTCGCAGCGCAGACCGCGCCTGAAACCCCGGCTGCCCCTGAGGCGCCTGCGGCTCAGGCTCCGACTGAAGCGCCTGCTGAGGGCAATTCGCAGGCTGCTCCGGCAGCGCCTGCCGGCATGTCCATGGGCGAAGAAACCGCCCAGACCGGCACCACCTATATCAAAGAGACGTTCGGCGACTGGCAGTTGAACTGCATCCGCTCGGAAACCGGTGTTGATCCCTGCCAGGCCTATCAGCTGCTGAAGGACGCAGAGGGCAATTCGGTGGCAGAGATCAATCTCTTCAACCTGCCCCCGGGTGGTCAGGCTGTGGCCGGTGCCTCGATTGTAACGCCGCTTGAGACGCTGCTGACCGCTCAGGTCACCGTACGGATCGACAGCGCGCAGCCCAAGCGTTACCCCTTCACGCTCTGCGCGCCGATCGGCTGCGTGGCCCGCGTGGGCTTTACCGCCGCTGAGGTCGACAGCTTCCGCAAAGGCAACAAAGGCACCGTGACCATCGTGCCGGCCATGCTGCCCGATGAGCAGGTTGATATCACCCTCTCGCTGAAAGGCTTTACGGCCGCCTGGGATGCGATGCTGAAAGCCAATGACGCTGCGGATAAAGCGGCGCAGGAAGCAGCCAAGGCCCAGGCCCCGGCAGCGTCGCAGAACTGAGGCCGGACCTCAGGAGATCAGAAGGGCGGTGGCTGAAAGGCCGCCGCCCTTTTCATATCGCCTTGAGGGCGATCACCGCATTCAACCCGCCAAAAGCAAAGGCATTGGACAGGGTTGCACGAAGCTGCACCGGGCGCGCCTGCCCGGCGACCACATCCGTCAGGCATTCGGGATCGGCGAGGCTGCGACCGATGGTCGGTGCAAGGATCCCGTCGCGCAGCGCCATCAGACAGGCCAGAAGCTCAATCGCGCCCGTTGCCCCCATGACATGACCATGCATGGATTTGGTCGAAGAGACCGGCGGGGGCGCATCCCCGAAGACCTCGCGGATGGCCTGGGATTCGCTGCGGTCATTGGCGGCTGTCCCGGTTCCATGGGCGTTGATGTAGCCGATGTCTGAGGGCTGAAGTCCGGCATCCCGAAGCGCCGCCCGCATGGCATGGGCCGCGCCCTCGGGCGAGGGCAGGACGATGTCGGCGGCATCGGCGGTCATGCCAAACCCCGCCACCTCGGCCAGAATATCCGCCCCCCGGTCTCTTGCGCGTTCGTATTCCTCGAAAACAAATACCGCAGCCCCTTCCCCCATGACCATGCCGTCCCGATCGGCACTGAAAGGGCGACAGCCGGTGGGCGACATGACGCGCAACCCCTCCCAGGCCTTCAGGCCGCCGAAGCTGATCATCGCCTCGGCTCCGCCGCAGAGCATGACATCCGCAGCCCCGCTCCGGATCAGCTGAAACGCCAGCCCCATCGCGTGGTTTGAGCCCGCGCAGGCGCTGGCGAGCGAAAACACCGGGCCTTTCAACCCATGAGCCATGGAGAGATGACTGGCCGCCGCGCTGTTCATCAGACGCGGAACGGTGAAGGGATGCACCCTTGCCCGCCCCTCCTGATAGACTTCACGATAAGCGGCATCCGAGGTCGTCAGCCCGCCGCCCGCAGATCCGAGGATCGCGCCGGCACGATGGGCCAGCGCCTCATCGACGCAGAGCCCCGCGCCCGCCATGGCCTCTGCCCCGGCGATCAGGGCGAATTGCGTAAAGCGGTCATAAAGGGGAAGCCTGTTCCCGGGGAACAGCGCCTCCGGCTGCCAGTCGCGCACCTGAGCCCCGATGCGGATCTGCAGGCGCTCGGGATCGGGCAGATCAAGCGGTCCGATCCCGCAGCGCCCCTCCCGAAAGGCGGCCAAAGTGCCTGGCACATCACGGGCGAGGGTATTGACCGTCCCTGCCCCGGTGATGACCACCCGCCTCACGGCGCGGCAGCGGCCAGCTGCGCCTCAACCCCGGCGATCAGACTGGCGAGCGAGGAAAAGTCCAGCCCCTCAGCCTCAGGCGTATTGGCATTGAAGGGCAGCGAAACACCAAAGCTCTCCTCCAGCGCAAAGAGGATCTCAACCAGCGCCATGCTGTCGAGACCCAGGCTTTCGGGCGTGTCGTTCAGGCGCAGATCCGCCACGGGCCGCCCGCACTGGGCCGCCACAATGGCCAGAATGCGCGCCTGTGCCGTCATGCGCTCTCCGATCCGTCGCCGGTCTTCCCGGCGCTGAGGGACTTCTGAAACGCCTCCATCTTTGCCATGAAGCGCGGCAGACGGCGGACGGCTTTGTTGATCTCGATCTGGGTGTCCATCTTCACCGCCGGGCTGCCAAGGATCACCCTTCCTGCCGGAACATTGGTAAAGATTTTGCTCGCGCCCCCGGCGATCACGTCAGAGCCTACGGAAATATTGTCGGAGACGCCGCATTGGCCGCCCAGAACGGTGCGATCGCCGATCACCGAAGACCCCGCGATCCCGACCTGTCCGCACAGCAGGCAATCGCGCCCGACCTGCACGTTATGGCCGACATGCACCATATTATCGAGCTTGCTGCCCGAACCGATGCGCGTCGCCCTGACCGTGCCGCGATCGACGCAGGCATTGGCGCCGATCTCAACATCGTCGCCGATCTCAACCCCGCCGAGCGAGGCAATGCGCGACCAGGTCTGCTCCCGGAAGTCCTTGCGCTCACCAAGCGTGTCGCGGATCTGCTCGACCCCGGATTTCTCAGGGGTGACATAGGAAAATCCGTCAGCGCCGATCACCACGCCGGGATGCGCGATGAAGCGCTCGCCAATGGTCACGCGGTGACAGATCCGCACGCCCTGCAGCAGCAACGCATCCGCCCCGATCTGCGCATATTCCGCGATCGAGACATGGCTCGCGATCTGTGCGCCCTTCCCGATTTTCACCCCCGCGCCAATGGTGACGAAGGGGCCGATGGCCGCGCCCTCACCAATCTCGGCGGTGGGATCAATCACGCTCATCGGGTGGATACCCGGCGCGATCTCAGGGCCCGGATCAAAGACACGCGCGATCCCCGCCATGGCAAGACGCGGGCGGGAAATATAGATGGCGGCCTCGAGACCAAGGGTGCGATGATCCGCCCCGTCCCAGATCACCGCAGCGCGGGCCTGCCCCTTCTCAAGCCCGCCGGCATATTTCGGGTCCATTGCCAGCGCGAGATCCTCAGGCCCTGCGGTATGAGGCTCTGCCGCACGGATCACGCGCAGCTCAGTCTTGCCCTCAGCGCGCGCGCCAATCGAGGCGGCGATCTCAGCAATGGTCAGGGATTTCGGGGTCATCTTACGCTCCTTGGCCGGGGCGTGCCGCGCCCCGCCTCACTCGTAGGCTATGTAAGGCGCTGCGGGCCATCCGAAAAGACCTGATGGCCCGCAGCGACAGAGATCATGCGATGGGGAGACGGCTTTCCACCATGCCGACCAGCCAGGAGGAGCCGAAAGGAATCGCAGTATCGTCAAAGTTATAGGCGGGGTGGTGAACCCCTGCGGTGTCGCCATTGCCCATGAAGATATAGGCACCCGGGACCTCTTCGAGGAGATAGGCGAAATCTTCGCCGCCCATGGTCGGCAGGATCGGATGGACCGGAACGCCCGAGACCTGTTCGGCCACTTTGATGGCATAGCCGGTCTCGGCTTCGTGGTTCACCACGCCGGGGTAGCCTTCGATCCACTCCACCTCTGCCACAGCGCCATTGGCAAGCGCGGTGCCTTCGGCGATGGCCTTCACGCGCTCACCGGCCAGCTGGCGGCTTTCTTTGTAAAGCGTGCGGACCGTGCCGCGCAGCTCAACCTGCTGCGGGATCACGTTATAGGCCTCAGAGCTGGTCTGGAACGAGGTCACCGAGACCACAATCGACTTCAGCGGATCATTGACCCGCGAAGCAATGGTCTGCAGCGCCAGCACGATCTGCGAGCCGATCACGGTCGGGTCGATGGTGTCATGGGGCTTAGCCGCATGGCCGCCACGTCCCTTGACCACGATGCGGAAGGTATTGGTCGCCGCCATCAGCGGTCCTGATTTGACCGCGAACTGCCCCGTCGGAATGCCCGGCCAGTTGTGCAGACCATAAGCCTCTGAAACCTTGCCCCAGCGGGTGAGCACGCCCTCATCGATCATCGCCTTGGCCCCCGCACCGCCCTCTTCGGCAGGCTGGAACATCAGCACGGCAGTACCGTCGAAGTTCCGGGTCTCGGAGAGATATTTCGCCGCGCCGAGCAGCATGGCAGTGTGACCATCATGGCCGCAGGCATGCATAACGCCTGGGGTCTTCGACTGATAAGCAAGGCCGGTGTCTTCGAGGATCGGCAGCGCGTCCATATCGGCGCGCAGCAGCACCACCCGACCCGAGGTATTGGTGCGGCCCTTAATCACGGCCACGATACCGGTTTTCCCGACACCGGGGGTGATCTCATCAATCTCCATCTCGCGCAGGCGCGCTTCGACAAAGGCAGAGGTCTTATAAAGCTCGTATTGAAGCTCGGGATTTTCATGCAGATGCTGACGCCAGGCGGCGATTTCGGGCTGCAGTTCTGCAAGGCGGTTTTTCACCGGCATATTGGTCTTCCCTGTTGGTCCTGTGAATTACTGTGCGGGCATCCGACGCTCAGCCAGCAGCGCAAACCAGCTGCAGCCCAGCGGCATGATCTCATCATCAAAGCGGTAAGCCGGGTGGTGGCACATCGGCGTGTCGCCATTCCCGAGGAACATATAGGCCCCCGGCCGCGCCTCGAGCATATAGGCGAAATCCTCAGCCGGCATGACGGGGGGCGTGTCGCGATCCACATCTGCCGTGATCTCGGCAGCGATATCTGCGGCAAAGGCGGTCTGCGCGGGGTGATTGACGGTGACCGGATAACCGCGCTCATAAATCAGTTCCGCCGTGGCGCCGAAAGCCTCAGCCGTCGAGGTGACGATGCGGCGCAGGCTCTCTTCGGCCACATCGCGCATCTTTTCATCGAGGCAGCGGACCGTGCCGGTCATCTTCACCGTATGGGGGATGACGTTGCGGGCCTGACTGTCGGTTTCGATCGTGCAGATGGACAGCACCACGCTCTTGAGCGGATCGACATTCCGCGAGACCACGCTTTGCGCCGAGACGATGATCTGCGCCGCCACCAGAGAGGTGTCGATCGCCTGATGGGGGGCCGCTGCATGGCCGCCCTTGCCGGTCACCCGAATCTCAAGGCTGTCCGCCGAGGCAAGCAGCGCGCCGCTGCGGATCGCAAAAGTGCCCGCCTTAATGCCCGGCATATTATGCATGCCGTAGACTTCCTGAATGTTCCAGCGCTCCATGACGCCGTCATCCACCATGGCTTTTCCGCCTGCGCCGCCCTCTTCTGCGGGCTGGAACAGCAGCACAACGGTGCCGTCAAAATTGCGGGTTTCGGCCAGATATTTCGCAGCCCCCAAAAGCATCGCCGTGTGCCCGTCATGGCCGCAGGCATGGCTGACGCCGGGAATGGTCGAGGCATAATCAAGCCCGCTGGCCTCCGGGATCGGCAGCGCATCCATATCGGCCCGCAGGCCGATCACCTTACCCGAAGCCGTTGATTTACCGCGGATAACGCCGACAACCCCCGTGCGGCCAATGCCCGGCACCACCTCATCACAGCCAAATTCTTTCAGCCGCTCTGCCACCAGACCCGCCGTGCGATGCACCTCATACATCAGCTCAGGATGGCGATGGAAATCATGCCGCCAGGCGGTGATCTCGGGCAGGAGTTCGGCAAAACGGTTTTTGATCGGCATGGCGCAGGCCCCTTCTGACAGACCGGGCCGGCCGGTGCTGTTTGATCTCAGCGCCAGCCTGCCCGCTGCAGCAAACCACTGCAAGAGGGATCGGAAGCCTGAGGCGAGCAGTTGCCAGATCGCACAATTTAAAGAAGTATGAAGATCTGCTCACGCAGCGCACGCGAAGATGTGTAATCACGGGCCGAACATTAAGGGATAAGTCGTTTTCTGGTCATAGGGTGTAAACCGGTATGCCGCATCCTGCGCCCATACCGCAGGGGAGACCGCGAATGAAGCGCATGAACCGTCTGAGTGAACTCCTGGCAGAGGGCGAGGAATATCATGAGACCTTTCTGTGCTTCCCGATCTCCGCACCAAAGACCATGGCGGTTATTTTCGCGCTTTTTGCTTTCGCGCTGGCGCTGATGGAGCCGCTGTGACCAAACGCAAAGCCCGCGACCTTTCCGTCACGGGCTGCGCATTATTCAATGAAATCAACGATCACTCGCCGAGACTCGCTCAGCCATCCAGACGGAAGGCCAGTGCCTTAAGATAGCCGCCCTCTGCGAGCTGCGGCAGGACCGGGTGATCGGGACCGGCAAACCCGGTGTAAAGCACCTGGCTGCGGCGACCACCGCGACCGATGCCACGCGCTGAGGCATTGCGGAACGCGCTCAGATCCGCTGCATGCGAGCAGGAGCAGAGCACCAGAATGCCACCCGGCGCGACCAGCGGGGCTGCCAGACGGGCGACCCGCTCATAGGCGCGCAGGCCCGCTTCCAGCGCCGGTTTGGCCGGAGCGAAGGCCGGCGGATCGCAGATCACAACGCCGAACTGCTCCCCCTCGGCTGCGAGTGCCTCGAGGGTTGCGAAAGCATCGCCCTGGCGGGTGGCATAGCGATCAGATGCGCCCATCGCCTCTGCCCCTTTGCGGGCCAGTTCCAGCGCAGCCGCAGAGCCATCGACCGAGAGCGCCGAAGTCGCGCCGCCGGCAAGGGCTGCCAGACCAAAGCCGCCGACATGAGAGAAGACGTCCAGAACCTTCTGGCCCCGCGCCAGCGAGGCGGCGAAGGCATGGTTCGGGCGCTGGTCATAAAAGAGGCCGGTCTTCTGACCACCGATCAGGTCAGCCATATAGACTGCGCCATTCATCTTGACCGGAACCGGGCCGGTCACTTCACCGCGAAGGATCAGCGTCTCTTCGGCCAGACCTTCAAGGCCCCGCGAGCGGCCCGAGCCGTTCTTCACAACGGCGCTGACGCCGGTCACAGCGACCAGAGCCGCGACCAGAGCTTCGAGATGGATCTCAGCCCAGGCGGCGTTCGGCTGAACCACGGCCACATCGCCGAAACGGTCAATGACCACGCCAGGCAGGCCATCGGCCTCGGCGTGAACCAGACGGTAAAAGGGATCGGCGTAAAGACGCTCACGCAGATCAAGGGCGCGTTTGAGGCGTAGCTCAAACCAGGCCTGATCGATCACGGCTTCCGGATCGCGGTCGATCATCCGCGCAATGATGCGCGAACGGGTATTCACGGTCACAAGGCCGAGCGTGCGGCGCTCAGCGTCTTCGAGGATCGCAAGCGCACCCGGCTCAAGGCCCTGGGTGCGGCGGTCAGTGACCAGTTCATCGCCATAGACCCAGGGGAAGCCGTGGCGGATCGCGCGGGCTTCGGCTTTGGGACGCAGGCGGACAATGGGGTAGGATGATACACTCATGGGCTCTTTTACGCGCCGCGCGCCTTGTGAGAAAGGGAAAATGTGAAGCCGCCGGCTTCAAAAAAGAAAAGCCCCGGGCAGATGCCGGGGCCGTCTTTTCAACTCGTCTGCGCGGATCAGACTGCGCTTTTGTGGCCCTTATGGGCATCCTGCGACGCCGCACCAAAAAGTGCACGCAGACGCTGAGCAAGGCTCGAGACGCCGGCTGCCAGGACGCGGGCACGATGTGCACGGGCCTCACGGATGACGGCAGTCAGTTCGGCATGGCTCAGAGGGACGACGGAAGAAATGGACTTGGTCATGACGGGCTCCGTTCGGAATGAATCAGTGTTTCTGTCTTGCCCGTTAAATGGGCTTTATGCTGCGATTGCACAATCATGCTGCAGCGCAGAGCCGCTATGCATCCTGCGCAAGCCCCCCGGCTCCCGGGCGCGGTCGCTTGTGTCCGGGCACCACCGAACCTACATTCAAAAGGCATGACTGCCCGTTCCGGAGCCCAGATGACCATCCATCCCCGCATCGCTGAAGTGACCCGCCGAATCGTCGCCCGATCGGCTGACACCCGCGGGCTTTATCTTGAACGGCTTGAGCGGGCGGCCGCCACCGGCCCTGCCCGTGCCCATCTGGACTGCTCGAATGCCGCCCATGCCACCGCGGGTGCCGGGCCGGATCAGGCGGCGATTGCTGCGGCCTCAGCCCCCAATCTGGGCATTGTGACGGCCTATAATGACATGCTCTCGGCGCATCGGCCCTATGAGGATTACCCCGCGCAGATCCGTGACTACGCGCGCCGCGCCGGGGCCACGGCCCAGGTGGCGGGCGGCGTTCCTGCGATGTGTGACGGGGTGACCCAAGGCCGCCCAGGCATGGAACTGAGCCTGATGTCACGCGATGTGATTGCGCTCTCTGCGGGCATTGCCATGAGCCATGACTGCTTTGACGCCGCTTTGTGGCTGGGGGTCTGCGACAAGATCGTGCCCGGTCTGGTGATCGCGGCGGCCAGCTTTGGCCATGTTCCGGCGGTTTTTGTTCCGGCCGGGCCGATGACATCCGGTTTGCCCAATGACGAAAAGGCGAAGATCCGCCAGAGCTTCGCAGCCGGTGAGATCAGTCGGGCTGAGCTGATGGCTGCCGAGATGGCGAGCTATCACGGGCCGGGCACCTGCACCTTCTACGGGACCGCCAATACCAATCAGATGCTCATGGAGCTGATGGGGCTGCATATGCCGGGTGCGGCCTTCGTGAACCCCGGCACGCCGCTGCGCGCCGCTTTGACAGAGGCCGCTGTCGCGCGGGCGGCGGCGATCACCGCAAGGGGAAGCGAGTTTACCCCCGCCGGGCATATCCTGAGCGAAAAAGCCTTGGTGAACGGCATTGTTGGTCTGATGGCCACCGGAGGCTCGACCAATCTGGTGCTGCATCTGCCGGCCATGGCCCGGGCCGCGGGCATTCATCTCGACATCGCTGATTTCGCCGATCTGTCTGAGGTGGTCCCCCTGCTTGCACGGGTCTATCCCAATGGGCTTGCGGATGTGAACCACTTCCATGCGGCAGGCGGCATTGCCTGGCTGGTGCGCCAACTTCTCGATGCGGGTCTTTTGCACGAAGATGTGCTGACAGTCGCGGGGCATGGCCTGTCGGCCTATGCCAGTGAGCCGGTCCTGCGCGAGGGGGCTTTGTCCTGGGAGGCGGTGACAGGCCCTTCGCTCAACGACCGGATTTTGCGCCCCGTGGCCGATCCCTTTCAGCCCAGCGGCGGTCTGGTGGCGCTGGAGGGCAATCTGGGCCGGGGCGTGATGAAGGTTTCCTCGATCCCGGAGGACCGCCATGTGATTGAGGCACCAGTGCGGGTCTTTGACACCCAGGAGGCCGTGAAAGAGGCCTTTCGCGACGGTGAATTTACCGAAGACGTCATCGTGGCCGTGCGCTTTCAGGGGCCGCGCGCCAATGGCATGCCGGAACTGCATGGCCTGACGCCGGTGCTGTCGGTGCTTCAGGCACGGGGGCTGCGGGTTGCGCTGCTGACCGATGGCCGGATGTCGGGTGCTTCGGGCAAGGTGCCTGCAGCGATCCATCTGAGCCCCGAGGCGGCAGATGGCGGACCGCTCGCGCGGTTGCGGGACGGCGATCGGGTGCGTCTTGATGCTGTGGCTGGCCGGCTGGAGGTTCTGGAGGCGGATTTCGCCGCGCGCGTGCCGGTGAAAGGTGATCTGGCGGGCAATGATTTCGGCACCGGGCGGGAGCTTTTTGCCGGACTCCGCCAAAGGGCCTCCGCGGCGGGCGATGGGGCCTCGGTGCTTTGGTGAGCAGAGCGCCGGAGGGCCGGGTTTAAAGATGAGTATTTAAGAAAAGCCAAAGAAAACGCCGCGAGAAGGTCCCGCGGCGTTTTTGCTTCAGAGGTTGGCCGTCTCGCCGATTGCGATACAGGCGGCGGAGCCGATCGGGGTCGGACGCCGCTCAGGGATTGCGAGTTTGCACTCAGGGCGGACCAGCGGGCAGCGCGGATGGAAGGCGCAGCCGGGGGGCGGCGAGATCGGGTTCGGGATTTCCCCCTCAACCGATTTGCGGCGGCGGCCCGAGAGCGCGAGATCCGGCACCGCTTCCAGCAGCATGCGGGTATAGGGGTGCTGCGGTTGTTTGAAGAGCTCTTTGGCCTCCGAGACTTCAACGAGGCGGCCGAGGTAGAGCACGCCGATGCGGTTCGCCATATGGCGCACCACCGAGAGGTCATGGCTGATGAAGAGATAGGTCAGCCCCAGCTCATCCTGCAGGTCGCGCATGAGGTTGAGGATCTGCGCCTGAACCGAGACATCAAGCGCAGAGGTCGGCTCGTCGCAGACGATGAACTCGGGCTTCGAGGAGAGCGCACGGGCAATCGCGATCCGCTGGCGCTGGCCGCCGGAGAATTCATGCGGGAATTTTTCCGCATCTTTCGCCGAAAGGCCCACGACGCCGAGAAGACGCTCCGCTTCTTTGCGGGCGTCGGTGGCATTGGCCATGCCGAAGGTGATCATCGGCTCAGCGATGATATCCCCCACCCGCCAGCGCGGGTTCAGCGAGGCAAAGGGATCCTGGAAGATCATCTGGAAGCGGCGGCGCAGATCGCGCAGTTCTTTAGGGGACATGGAAGCCATGTCGCGCCCGTCAAAGGAGATTTTGCCGCCTGAGATTCCGACAAGGCCCACCATCATCTTGGCGATGGTGGATTTGCCCGAGCCGGATTCGCCAACAAGGGCGAAGGTCTCGCCACGGTTGACCTCGAAGGAGACATCTGCGGTGGCGGTGAGGAACTGTTTCTCCTCGCGCTCGATGACGCGGTTCAGCCAGGGTTTCGAGACGTCGAATTTCCGCCAGAGGTTTTCAACGCGGATCAGCGGGTCAGACATGCGCCTTCTCCTCATCGTAAAGCCAGCAGGCGACCTGACGGTCGTTGGGGCGGTTGATCGGATCAGGACGCTCTGCGGTGCAGCGGCCGAAGGCTTTGGTGCAGCGCGGGTTAAAGGCACAGCCCGGCGGGATGGCGTTCAGGCGCGGCATCGAGCCGGGGATCGAGATCAGGCGCTCACTCTCCTGGGTGAGGGTCGGGATCGAGCCCATCAACCCTTGGGTATAGGGATGCTCAGGCCGGGTGATCACGTCATGGACCTTACCGATCTCGGCGAGGCGGCCTGCGTAGAGCACCGCCACGCGGTCTGCGGTTTCCGCGATCACGCCCATGTCGTGGGTGATCAGCATGACGGCGGCGTTGCGCTCAGCACAGATCTCTTTGATGAGATCGATGATCTGGGCCTGGACCGAGACATCAAGTGCGGTGGTCGGCTCATCGGCGATGACCAGTTCCGGCTCTGCGCAAAGCGCAAGCGCGATGACCACGCGCTGGCGCATGCCGCCGGAGAAATGGTGCGGGTAGTCGTCGATGCGGCGCGCAGCCGCCGGGATTCCCACGCGGTCGAGCAGCGCGATGGCGCGCTGGCGCGCCTCAGCGGCAGAGACCGGGAGGTGGGTCATGATCGTTTCGGTCAGCTGTTTCGCGACCGTATAGAGCGGGTTCAGCGAGGTCAGCGGATCCTGGAACACCATGCCGATGCGGCGCCCGCGCACCTTGCGCATGGCGTCGGGCGAGAGGTTGTCTATCCGCTCCCCTTTCAGCAGGATTTCGCCCCCGGCGATGCGGCCAGGCGGCTCCAGAAGCCCGATGATCGAGGCGCCGGTCAGCGATTTACCGGCACCGGATTCGCCCACCATGCCCAGCACTTCGCCGGGCATGATGTCGAAGGAGACGCCGTTGAGTGCAGTCAGCACACCCCGGCGGGTCGGAAATTCGACCTTCAGGTCGCGGACGGAAAGCAGCGGCTTTGTCATTTCAGCCTCGGATTCAGAGCGTCGCGCAGCCAGTCACCCAGCAGGTTGACCGAGAGCGCCAGCGCCAGCAGCGTGGCGGAGGGGAAGAGCAGGATCCACCACTCCCCGGAGAAGAGATATTTCTGACCATTGCCGATCAGCGTGCCAAGCGACGGCTGTGTCGGCGGAACACCCACCCCAAGGAAGGAGAGCGTTGCCTCAGAGATGATCGCCAGCGCCAGCGAGATGGTCGCAATGACCAGCACCGGGCCAAGCACATTGGGCAGAATATGGGTGAAGATGATCCGGGCCGGATGCACGCCGATGACGCGGGCGGCCTGGACATATTCTTTGTTCTTCTCAACCATGGCTGCGCCGCGCACGACGCGGGCGAACTGCACCCAGTCCGAGAGGCCGATGGCCACGATCAGCACCCATATCGCCATGGTCTCACGCATATTGGTGGGGATGACGCCGCGGGCGATGCCGAAGATCAGCAGGGCAATCAGGATCGAGGGGAAAGACAGCTGCACATCCGCGATGCGCATCAGCAGGCTGTCGACCCAGCCGCCGCGCCAGGCCGCGATCAGCCCCAGGGTGATGCCGAGGATCATCCCGAAGGCAACGGCCGCAAAGCCCACGAAAAGCGAGATCCGCGCGCCGTAAAGGATGGTCGAGAAGATATCGCGGCCCTGGTTGTCAGTGCCCATCAGATAGGTATTGCCGGAAAATTCATTCGGCACCATCGGACGCGAAAAGCCGTCCATCAGGTTCAGCGACGAGGGATCGAAGGGGTTGTGCGGCGCGATCCAGGGGGCGAAGACCGCGCCCAGAATGATTGCCAGCGCCACAATGGCCGCGATGATGGTCACCGGCGAGCGGCGGAAACTATAGGCAATATCACTGTCCCACATTCGGGCCAGTTTACTGGTGGATTGGCTCATCGGCTGGCTCCGGTCATCGGAAGGGTCATCTGGCGGCGCTGGCCGCCGCGAAGGGCGTGGAGGGGCTTGCGCATCAGTGCTTGCCCCCGCCATCCAGCCGCAGACGCGGGTCAACGATATAGTAAAGGACGTCCACGATCAGGTTGATCACCACGAAGATCGCCGCAATCATCATCAGATAGGCCGCCATCACCGGCACATCGACCGCTTTGACCGAGTTGATAAACAGCGAGCCGATGCCCGGCCATTGGAACACGGTCTCGGTGATGATCGAAAAGGCGATGATCGAGCCAAGCTGCAGACCCATCACCGTAATCACCGGCACCATGGTGTTCTTCAGCGCGTGACCAAAGTGGATGGCGCGCTGCGACAGACCGCGGGCACGGGCGAATTTCACGTAATCGGTGCGCAGAACTTCCAGCATCTCAGCGCGCACAAGGCGCATGATCAGCGTCATCTGATAAAGCCCCAGCGTCACCGCCGGCAGCACCAGCGAGGCGCGGCCTGAAGACGTCAGGAAACCTGTCGTCCACCAGGAGGTCACCGCAACGGTATCCCCGCGACCAAAAGAGGGCAGCCATTTCAGCTCAACCGCAAAAATCCAGATCAGCAGCACGCCGATCAGAAAGGTCGGCAGCGAGACCCCGATCAGCGACAGGGTCATGATCCCGTTCGAGGCCACGCCCCGGCGGTTCAGCGCGGTGTAAACACCAAAGCCAACCCCAAGGATGAAAGCCGCGGTGCCCGAAACCAGCGCAAGTTCAAGCGTGGCAGGCAGACGCGACAGGATGAGCTTCATCACCGGCTCCTGCAGCCGGTAAGAGATTCCGAAATCTCCCTGCACGGCGCGGGTGATGAAAGTCCAGAACTGCACCACAAAAGGGTCGTTCAGGCCAAGCTGCTGACGCAGTGCCTCACGATCCGCGAGGGAAGTCTCCTGGCCCACCATGGAGTTAACCGGGTCACCAACGAAACGAAAGAGGGCGAAAGAGATCAGCGCAACGACCAGCATAACGAGGATCGATTGCAGAACTCTGCGAAGTGAATAGGCGAGCATGGGTGTTTGGACATCCCCTGGCTGGCAAAGCCGCCGATGCATCAGCACCGGCGGCTCTGGCGAATGACCGGACCCGGGCGCCTGCCCCGGTCCGACCGATCAGATCACTTGAAGGTGACCGTCGACATATTGGCTTGGTTTTCCGGGTGAACGGCGAGATTGATGCCGTCTTTCATCGCATAGGCGAGCACCTGGTTGTGGATGTTCAGGATGATCTTCTCATCCATCACGACTTTCCAGATTTCCGCGATCTGCGCGTTGCGCGCCTCGAGGTCGGT
The DNA here is from genome assembly GCF_004054105.1 of Falsigemmobacter intermedius. Lineage (GTDB taxonomy): Bacteria > Pseudomonadota > Alphaproteobacteria > Rhodobacterales > Rhodobacteraceae > Wagnerdoeblera > Wagnerdoeblera intermedia. The sequence continues at coordinate 170,352 of NZ_SBLC01000003.1, read as the reverse complement.
CATCGTCGCCAGTTCCTCGATTTTCTTGTCGAGCTCCGGGTTCGAATACTGACCGCCGTTATACGAGCCATAGCTGCCGGTCGGCGTATGGACGAGGAAGTCGAAGACATATTGCGAATCGAAGGGCGGCACGCCCCAGCCCAGCAGATAGAAGTCGCTCTCGCGCTTTTCGATCAGCGGGAAGTGCAGGTTGCGCGACTGCGACACCAGGTTTGCCTTGATATTGGCGCGGCTGAGCATCGCCACGACGGCCTGACAGATCGCCTCATCATTCAGATAGCGGTCGTTCGGGCAGTTCATGTCAAAGCTGAAGCCGTCCGGATAGCCCGCTTCTTTGACCAGCTCGGCCGCTTTCGCGTAGTCGGGCTTGTCATAGGCGTCAAGCTCTGCGGTCCAGCCGTTGGCAAAGGGCGGCAGCGGCATGGCACCGGGCTGCGACTGGCCGCGCATCACGACCTGTTTGATCGCATCGCGGTCGATCGACATGTGGATCGCATCGCGCACGGCCTGTTTCGCGAAGGGGTTGTCGTCGGTATTGCCCGAGCGCAGCTTCGGCGAGGAGACGTCATAGGCAAAGAAGATCGAGCGGTTTTCCGGGCCGTTGACCACGGTGACGCCATCGGTCTCCTGCAGGCGGATGACGTCCTGCACCGGCACGTCCTGCACGAAGTCGATCTCACCCGAGAGGAGTGCGGCCACACGGGTCGCAGCTTCTGCGATCGGGGTGTAGATCACCTCGGTCACCTGGGGCTTCTCAGCCCAGTGGTTCTCGTTCAGCGTGAGAACGGTTTTCACTTCCGGGTCACGCGAGACCAGCTTGTAGGGACCGGTGCCATTGGTGTTGCGAACGGCGAAGTTGTCTTCGCCTGCTGCGAAGTTCTGCGGCTCAACAACGTTGTTCTTCTCTGCCCAGCCTTTATCAACGATGAAGAAGTTGGTCAGGTTCTGAACGTAAAGCGGCGAGGGGCCGTTGGTTTTGATGTGAACGGTAAAGTCGTCCACGGCCTCAGCCGACACGGCGGCTGCATGCAAAGCCCGGAAGCCCGAGGATTCTGCCTTCACGCGGTTGAACGAGAAGACCACGTCCTCTGCCGTCAGATCCGCGCCGTCATGGAACTTTACGCCCTGGCGGATCTTGAAGACCCAGATCGACGGATCATCGGGGTGGATGTTCCATTCGGTCGCCAGACGCGGGGTCAGCGAGCCGTCGGTTTCACGAAGAACCAGAGTCTCATAGATGTGGTGCAGCAGCGTCGAGGTCGGACCCTCGTTTTGCGAATGCGGATCCAGCGTCAGCGCATCGGCCGAACGGGCCCAGCGGATGGTTTTTGCATCAGCAGCCGAAAGGCTCAGCGCGACGGCCGCAGCCGACAGCATGAGGCCGGCGGTGGCGCGGCTGAATCGGGGCATATGAGTCATCTGGGCTCCTCCTGAGAACCGGGACCGCTGACTGGCAGTCCCCTACCATTCCCGCTCCCCCGGAGCGGTGAAGTCTGTCATGTAACGAATGACGTTTATAAGCGTCAATTCCGCCGCTTCGCATTGTGCCTGAAATTCACGCAAACGGGGCATTATAACGCAGGCGTGATCATGTTTTTCAGCCCATTCCTCAGGGCAGATGCCGGGGCCAGAAACGAAACCGCCCCGGAACAGCTCCGGGGCGGGGTTCAGTCATCAGAGAAGATCAGCTCAACCCGCTGATTTTTCTTCCAGCATCAACCATTCCTCTTCCGCTGCGGCAAGCGCGGACTGGCGCTCTGCCAGCATATCCGTGGCGCGCTTCGCCTTCACCGGCTCGCGGGTGAAAAGATCCGGCGTGGCCAGCAGTTCCGAGAGTTTGCCAATCTCAGCCTCCAGCCGCTCCATCACTGAAGGCAGCTCTTCGAGACGCTTTTTCTCGGTAAAGCTCAGACCCGCTTTCGCAGGCGTAGCTTTCGGTGCCGCGGCCGCGACCGGGGCGGCGGAAGGCGCTGAGGTCTTTCCGGTCTTGCTGACCGAAAGCGCAACCGGATTTCCGCCGCGCTGGACCAGCATGTCGCTCCAGCCGCCGGCATAGACCGTCGCCCGTCCGCCCCCTTCGAGGACCACAGTCGCCGTCGCCACCCGGTCGATGAAATCCCGATCGTGGCTGACCAGCAGCACGGTGCCCGGAAAATCCCCTAGGATGTCCTGCAGCAGATCCAGCGTCTCCACATCGAGATCGTTGGTCGGCTCGTCGAGGATCAGGAAGTTAGATTCCCGCGCCATCAGCCGCGCCAGCAGCAGACGTGCCTTCTCACCGCCGGAGAGGCTTTTGACCGGTGCCCGCGCCTGACGCTCGTCAAAGAGAAAGTCTTTCAGATAGCCCACGACGTGTTTGGGCACGCCACGCACCATGACCTGATCCGACGCCCCCGAGACCGCCATCTGCGGGTCATTCGTCAGACTGTCCCAAAGCGTGGCTTCGGGATCAAGCTGGGCACGGGCCTGGTCAAAGACCGCCACTTCCAGCCCGGTCCCCAGCACCACCGTGCCGGTATCCGGGGCAAGCTCGCCGGTCAGCATTTTCAAAAGCGTGGTCTTGCCCGCGCCGTTGGGCCCCACAAAAGCGATCCGGTCGCCGCGCATCACCCGCAGATCGAAGTCTTTAATGACCGGACCCGAGCCGAAATCTTTGCTGATCCCGGTCGCCTCAATGACGCGCTTGCCCGAAGTGGGCGCTGCCTCGATCTCCATGGCGGCGGTGCCCTGACGGCGGATCTGCGAGGCGCGCTCCGCCTTCAGCGCATCCAGCGCCCGCACCCGGCCCATATTGCGCTTGCGCCGCGCCGAAATACCCTCAACGGCCCATTTCGCTTCGGCTTTGATCTTGCGGTCTAGCTTGTGGCGGGCCGCGTCTTCTTCGGCCCAGACAGTGTCACGCCAGTCCTCAAAACCATCAAACCCTGATTCGCGACGGCGCACCTGACCACGATCGATCCAAAGCGTCCCTTTCGTCAGACGCTTCAAAAATGCGCGGTCGTGCGAAATCAGCACAAAGGCTGAGCGGGTCGTCGAAAGCTCATTTTCAAGCCATTCGATGGCCGCGATATCAAGGTGGTTGGTCGGCTCATCCAGAAGCATCAGTTCGGGCTCAGAAGCCATCAGCCTTGCCAGCGCCGCGCGACGACGCTCCCCGCCCGAAGCGGTCGCCACCGGGGTCTCGGGATTAAAGCGGAGGCCCTCCGCCACGGCGGCGACTTTCCACTCTTCCCCGTCTGAGAGTGCTGCCGCAGCATAATCGCCAAGCGTCTCAAAACCCGAAAGATCCGGGTCCTGCTCCATATATCCCACAGTGACGCCAGGCGGGACGACGCGGCTGCCCTGATCGGCCTCCGCAAGCGCAGCCATCACCTTCATCAGGGTGGATTTGCCCGACCCGTTGCGCCCGACCAGCGCCATCCGGTCGCCGGCCTGGACCACAAGGTCAAGGTCATCAAAAACAGGGTTTCCGCCAAAGGTGAGCGAGATACCGGAGAGCTGAAGAAGGGGTGCACGTGCCATGTCATCGGCACTAGGCCAGCCTCTCAGCAGGGTCAAGCGGTGAGGTTCGCGCCCTGCGGCAAAGCGCCTCAGAAAATTCTTGCAATATCTCTTTTTCGTGGCATCGTGAGCCTGCGACGTCTTTCTATCGACACCGGTCTGCCCATGGCGCCTCGTCTCCGATCTGACTTGACTGCGCCGGGCCGTCACATTCCGTGGGCGGCATCAGACAGGAGGTTTCACAATGGCCAACGGCACCGTGAAATGGTTCAACACCACCAAAGGCTACGGCTTCATCGCACCGGAAGGCTCGTCGAAAGACGTCTTCGTGCATATCACCGCTCTTGAGCGCGCCGGCATCCGCGCCCTCAAAGACGGCCAGCCGGTCACCTTTGACATCGAAAAATCGCGCGACGGCCGCGAATCCGCGACCAATATCGCACTCGCCTGATCCGGTCTTCATCGCCGGTTTCAGTCTTTGAAAGGCCCGCTCCTGCGGGCCTTTTGCTTGCGCCTCAAAGGGAGTCGCAAGCCGCAACGTGTAAAAGATGAGTATTTAAGAAAAAGCCAAAGACAAGGCGCGAACTTCACTTTGGCTTTTTCAAAATACTCCCGGGTGGGGTCCGGGGAGGGCGGAGCGCCTCCCCGGCGGTGCCGCGCTCACCACTTATGGAAGATGAAAAAGCCGCCCGCTGCGATGAAGGCAAAGCCCACAAAGTGGTTCCAGCTCAGCGGTTCTTTCAGCCAGAAGATGGAGAAGACCGCAAAGACCGAGAGGGTGATGATCTCCTGGATCGTCTTCAGCTGAGCCGCATTGAAATAGCCATATCCGATGCGATTGGCCGGGACCTGCAGCACATATTCAAAAAAGGCGATGCCCCAGCTGATGAAGATCACTGTGATCAAAGACGCGCCGGGATGCTTCAGGTGGCCATACCAGGCAAAGGTCATAAATACATTGGCCAGAAGCAGAAGGCCGATGGTCATCAGAGGAATGGGAAGGGACATGGGGTTCACACCTGCGCGATTTCCACCTCAGACCTAGCGCAGCGGACCGGGTTTCGCCACAAAAGAAAGGCCCCGCTGCGGGATGCCAGCGGGGCCTTTTTATCAATGTCTCAAAGGTCAGGCTTTGCGGTTCAGACCGAGCAGCTGGTAGATCACAAGGGCTGCAAGCGTCGAAGTGCCGATGCCACCGAGAGCAAAGCCGCCGAAGGTCACGGTGAAATCGCCCGCTCCGAGGATCAGAGCAACACCGGCGGTAAAGAGGTTCCGCGGATCGGAAAAATCGACCTTATTGTCGACCCAGATCCGCGCCATGGCAGAGGCGATCAGACCAAAGACCGAAACTGCCAGGCCGGCGAGGACCGGAGCCGGGATGGTCTGCAGCAGCGCACCGAACTTCGGAGAAAGCCCAAGGATGATCGCAATCACCGCCGCAATCGGGAAGATCAGCGTCGAATAGACTTTCGTCATCGCCATCACGCCGATGTTCTCAGCATAGGTGGTCACACCTGTGCCGCCGCCCGCGCCCGCGATCATGGTGGCAATCCCGTCGCCCAGGAAGCCGCGCCCGATATAGGGGTCCATGTTCTTGCCGGTGATCGAGCCGAGTGCTTTGATGTGACCCAGGTTCTCAGCCACAAGCACAATCGCCACCGGGGCAATCATGGTCACGGCGCTCCACTGGAAGACCGGCGCAGTGAACTGCGGCAGGCCGAACCAGGAGGCCGCAGCAACTTTGCTGAAGTCAATGGCGTCAACACCGGGAAGCGTGCCGCCAAAAATCAGCACCAGCAGATAGCCAAAGACCATCGCCATCAGGACCGAAACCCGGCGCAGGGCCTGGCTGCCGTAGCAGGACACAACCCCCATCGCGAGCACGGTCAGCAGGGCGATGATCATATGCCCCGCCGAGGCCTCTCCCTTCATGCCAAGCTGGCTGACCGCGACGGGCGCAAGGTTCAGACCGATGGCCATACCGATGGTCCCGGTCACAACCGGCGGCATCAGCTTTTCGACCCAGGCCGATCCTATCGCCATGACCACCAGGCCGATCAGCGCGTAGATCAGGCCACAGATCACTATACCGCCAAGGGCATGGCCGATGGTGGCGCCCGGCGCGCTCATCACCGCGAGGACCACAGCGATAAAGGCGAAGGATGAGCCGAGATAGCTCGGCACCCGGCCGCCGGTCAGGATGAAGAACAGCAATGTGCCGATGCCCGAGAAGAACACCGCCACATTCGGGTCAAACCCCATGATGATCGGTGCCAGGATCGTCGAGCCTGACATTGCGAGAAGATGTTGAAACGCCATCGGAATGGCGGCAGCGGCCGGAAGTTTCTCATCCGGCAGCACTGTGGCGCCGCTCGCGGGGCGCCAGTTCGGGAAATAGCCCATGCGTGTCTCTCGGGAATAACAGAGTGTGAGGGCTGCTTACGCCGATCTGCGCAAATTGCCAGTGCAAAAAGCCAAAGCGCCTCAAACCCGGGCCGATGGGTGCGAAAACCCCACAAAACTCTGGAAAATCGGGATTATTTTACCAATTGATCAAATAATTCCGATTTGATTTCTGACATGCCGAGCGCTTTTCTTACAGGCTGAGACCCGCAGATCGCCCTGTCACTCACAGCCAATGATCGGCCCCCGGCGAATACGGACACGGCCCTGCCGGGATCACCGGCAGTAGGAGCCTTTGCGATGGCGCGCGGTGTCAAAATGCAGATGGTCCTCATGCATGCCATCAGACCCGGGCCCCAGGGTGGTGCCAAAGATCCCGCAGGCAGCGCGGTGGGCGGCGCGGATCGGCGCGCCCTGGCGTCCTTTGTAGTCGCGCAGAATCGAGAGACTCGTTCCATTCGCAAAAGAGATGCCCGAGATATCGACCGCCCTGCCCCGGCCATGCTCTGAGATTTTTGCCCCGGCACGGTGATTACGGGTGCGGCAGACGTAACTTCCCGCGATCTGCAGCCCCGTGACACCGCCATTGGTGGCACCGAAGGCAGGCTTCAGCCCGCGCTGCACCCAGGTGTTCAGGGCCCGCGCCGTGTCGCAGTCCATAGTGGCTGCCTGGCTCAGACGCACACCGTTCACTGAGGTGATTTTCACCGGATTGGCGATGCCACAGCCGTTCACCCGTCCTGCGATCGGCGAGATGGTTTCGCCGATAATCCCTGGCACACCGCAAACCGCGCCGCGCGTGCCGGTGATCCCGGCCCCGATCCCCGGCGCGGGGCGCACCACTGCGGCCGGGACGAGCTGACCACTGTTGTCATTGGGGTTATGCAGCGCGGCACCGCGCCCCTGGGTCCGGGCACCTGGCAGCAGGACCGGGGCCGGAGCGACCTGAGCCTGGCGCGGCACGATCACCCCGGCGGGACGCGCTTCGGGGCGCAGGGCCGGGTAAAGCGCGATGGGGGTCGTTGGCGCTGCCGCCACAACGGTGGCTGCAGGTGGCGTCTCCGGGCGCGCACGGGGGCGCAAGGCCTCTGCGGGCACCAGAGAGGCCGACTCCGCCCGTTCCGGCACGCCTGTCTCAGCCGCGACGTCCGGACTCACTGCCTGAGTCGCAATTGCCCGTGCCGCCGGGCGCAGAGTCTGAGCCGGGGCGAGGGAACCGCCCGCCCCTTGCGACGGCAAAGCAGCCGCCGGACCGAGGGTCAGGACAAGAGCCGCCACTGCAAGACACCAGGCTTTAACCACCCTCACTCCTTCCCTTTCAGGGCAGTTGCGCCCCCCGCTGCGGCCACACGGCCAAAGTCCGGAGCGGCAGTATCCTGCCCTGCGTCAATAATGCCACGACGGATTGCGCGGGTGCGGGTGAAGTAAGCGTGAAGCTGCTCACCATCCTCCATGCGGATGGCACGCTGCAGCATGAAGAGTTCTTCCGTAAAGCGGCCCAGAATATCGAGCGTCGCCTCTTTGTTGGTCAAAAAGACATCGCGCCACATGGTCGGGTCCGAGGCCGCAATGCGGGTGAAGTCCCGAAAGCCGGAGGCCGAATATTTAATCACTTCCGAGTTTGACACCCGCCGGAGATGATCGGCCACGCCCACCATGGTGAAAGCGATCAGATGCGGCGTATGCGAAACGACCGCCAGCACCAGATCATGATGCGGGGCATCCATCTCATCCACATTGGCCCCCATCCCCTCCCAGAAGGCGCGCAGTTGTGCGACCGCCTCGGGGCGGCTCTGCGGTGTGGGCGTCAGCAGACACCAGCGGTTGCGAAAGAGGCTCGCAAAGCCGGAATGCGGCCCCGAATGCTCGGTCCCCGCAAGCGGATGCGCGGGCACGAAATCCACGCCTTCAGGGATATGCGGCGCGACCGCCTCAATCACCGCCTGTTTCACCGAACCCACGTCGCTGACGCAGGCACCGGGCTTCAGATGCGGGCCGATCTCAGCCGCAATCGCCGCCATAGCCCCCACCGGCACCGCCAGAACCACCAGATCCGCGTCTTTTACGGCATCAGTTGCAGTGGCGAAGACCTCGTCGCAAAAACCGATCTCCAGCGCGGCTTTGCGCGTGGCCTCAGATTTCGCATGCCCCGCGACCGATCCGGCAATTCCGGCCTCGCGCATGGCATGGGCCATGGACGAGGCGATAAGACCCAGCCCGATCAGGGCGACACGCTGATAGATCACGCTCATTCGCGCACCCCTTTGAACTGGCCGATGGCATGGGCAACCCGGCGGCAGCCCGGCTCATCGCCGATGGTGATGCGCAGACACTGCGGCAGACCATAGCCCGCCACCATCCGCACGATCAGCCCGCGCTCTTTGAGAAACGCGTCGCAGGCCTGCGCCTCCTCCGCATCCGCAAAACGGGCAAGAATGAAATTCGCAAAAGACGGATCAGAGGGCACGCCGAAATCGGCGAGCGCCTCAGCCAGCCAGCCGCGCATCCGCGCGTTCTCATTGCGGCAGCGGGTCAGAAACTCCTGATCACGCACGGCGGCCTCTGCCACCTCCAGCGCCACGGTGGAGAGATTGAACGGCCCCCGCAGGCGGTTGAGCACATCAATCACATGTTGCGGACCATAGCCCCAGCCAACCCGCAGACCGCCAAGGCCGTAAATTTTCGAGAAGGTCCGCGTCATGACCACATTGTCACGCGCCTCCACCAGCGAAGCCCCGGCGTCATAGCCCTGCACATATTCCGCATAGGCGCCGTCCAGAACCAGAAGCGCCTGCGGCGGCAGAGCGGCAGCCAGACGCGCCATCTCACCATTGCCGATCATCGTGCCGGTGGGGTTATTCGGGTTGGCCAGAAAGACCAGCTTCGTGCGCTCAGTGCAGGCCGCAAGGATCGCATCGACATCCGTCACGCGCTCTGCCTCTTTGACGCAGACCGGTGTGGCCCCGGCGGCAAGCGCGCTGATCTTATACATCAAAAAGCCATGCTCGGTGTGGATCACCTCATCGCCGGGGCCGGCATAGGCCTGACAGAGGAAATGGATGATCTCATCCGAGCCCACGCCACAGATAATCCGCGCAGGATCCAGCCCCCAGATCTCCCCAATCGCCTGACGCAGGCTCAAGTGGTCAGTGTTGGGATAGCGGTGCAGGGAATGAACCGCGCGGGTGAAAGCCTCACGCGCGCGGTCCGGTGCCCCGAAGGGATTCTCATTTGAGCTGAGCTTGACGACATTGCTGACGCCTTCGACCCGCGCCTGGCCTCCCTCGTAAAGGGCAATATCCAGAAGGCCCGGCTGCGGGCGGATCGTCGGGTGCATGAGACGGCTCGCTTCAATCAGTTCCCGCGGGTTCTAGCCCCGGCTTACATCTCTGACCAGAGGGAAAGACGCCCCCCGCCCCGCTTCAGTATTTGGAATATTTCGCCTTCGCGGTGAACCAGTCCATCACCGCCAGCAGAACACCCGAGAGCACGAAGGTCAGATGGATCACGGTCATCCAGAAGAGCTCTGTCTCGCCGTATTTCGCATCCGCCGCGCTCTCACCGATCTCCATAAAGCGCTTCAGCAGCGAGATGGCCGAAATCGCCACGATCGAGGCGATGACCTTCATCTTCAGCCCCGAAAAATCCACCGTTCCCATCCAGCCCGGACGGTCCTTGGCATCCTGAATATCAAGCTTTGAGACGAAGTTTTCATAGCCCGAGAACAACACGATCACGATGAGATTGGCTGCCAGCGTCAGATCGATGAAGGTCAGCACCACCAGAATCCCGCGATCCGCGCTCATCGTCATGACCTGCGGCACATAATAGAAAAGGTCGCGCACAAAGATCGCCAGCAGCATCATCAGGGTGACCACAAGGCCGAGATACATCGGCGCCATCAGCCAGCGGCTGGCAAACAGCACCCGCTCAAAGCGCACTTCAACAGTTGGTTTTTCGGACATGGGACCCGTCTCAGTAAGAATTCGTCTTCCACATAGCGAAGCCCGAAGGAATTTTCATCCCGCAGATGAAAAATCTTTCTTCCTGCCGTCACAGATCCCGACAGGCGCAAAGACCAGACCCCGAAAATGCAAAAGGCCGCGCAAAGCGCGGCCTTTCCAACAGGTCCTGAAGATCAGGATCAGTTTTTCGCGTAGTATTCGACGACCAGGTTCGGCTCCATGACGACCGGATAGGGAACGTCCGAGAGAGCCGGGGTGCGCACGAAGGTCGCGGTCAGCTTCGAGGTGTCGACTTCCAGGTAGTCCGGGGTGTCGCGCTCGGTCAGGGCAACGGCTTCCAGAACGATCGCGAGCTGCTTCGAGCGGTCACGAACAGCGATGACATCGCCTTCTTTGACGCGGTAGGAAGCGATGTTCACGCGCTTGCCGTTCACGGTGACGTGGCCGTGGTTCACAAACTGACGGGCTGCGAAGATGGTCGGCACGAATTTCGCGCGGTAAACCACTGCGTCCAGACGACGCTCGAGCAGACCCACCAGGTTCTCACCGGTGTCGCCCTTGACGCGCTCAGCTTCGCCGTAGATTTTACGGAATTGCTTTTCGGTCAGGTCGCCGTAGTAGCCTTTGAGCTTTTGCTTGGCGCGCAGCTGGATACCGAAGTCCGAGAGCTTCGACTTGCGGCGCTGGCCGTGCTGGCCCGGGCCGTATTCGCGCTTGTTCAGCGGCGACTTGGCGCGGCCCCAGATGTTTTCGCCCATACGGCGGTCAATTTTATACTTGGCAGCGGTCCGTTTGGTCATCGCTGATCTCCTTCAAAGTAAATGCCCCTGCCCGAAGCGGGCGAGAGACATGAAGGGCGTTGTCCTTTCCTTCAGGACCGGACAACCGGCCCTTCAGGCGACAGGAATCCTCTTGCGAGGCCCCCCAACACCAATGAAAAGCCCCGGCAGAAACCGGGACTTCGGGGCTGATACTCTGCCCTCCCGCCCCTGTCAACGCCCCCTGCCCGAAATCCCCCCCCGGGCAGGGTGTACAGGTCGTCCAACCTGACTTTGGCTTTTTAAAAATACTCCCGGGCGGGGTCCGGGGAGGGCAGGCAGCCCTCTCCGGCGCTCTCAGCCCGCGATACGCCCGCCGGTCAGAGCCCGCGAAGCCCGTTACGGAAACGCGCCGCGTTCCTCCGGTAGCCTTCCGCGCTGTTCAGAAGCTTCGCCTGCGCCTCAGCCTCCAGCATCCGCACGACTTTTCCCGGCGCGCCCATGACCAGCGCACCATCGGGAATCTCTTTGCCTTCCGCAATCAAGGCCCCGGCCCCGATCAGACAGCCTTTGCCGATCTTCGCACCGTTCAGAATGATCGCCCCCATCCCCACCAGAGAGCCATCCCCGATGGTACAGCCATGCAGCACCGCCTTATGGCCGATGGTGCAGTTTTCTCCCACCGTCAGCGGATACCCCATATCGGTGTGAAAGACGCAGTTCTCCTGCACATTCGATCCGCGCCCGATGGTGATCCACTCATTATCGCCGCGCAGAACGGCATTGAACCAGACCGAAGCGGCCTCCTCCAGCCGCACCTTTCCCATCACATGCGCGCCCGGCGCCACAAAGGCATCCGGCGCAATCTCAGGCTCAAACTCATCCAAGGCGTAGATCATGGCACTCCTCCCTGCCGATCCTGTCACTGCGTGCGCTCAGTTCAGCGCGGCAAATTCGGTATCAAGCCCGCGCACGAAATCCACCAGCGCCGGCTGACGCGCTCGGCGCAGCCGCTCGGCCTCGACAATGGTGATCAGCTCGCGGGCGGCCTGATCGATGTCATGGTTCACCAGCACGTAATCATATTCCGCCCAATGGCTGATCTCGGCCTGAGATTTCGCCATGCGCCCCGCGATCACCTCTTCACTGTCCTGACCACGGCCGCGCAGACGGCGCTCCAGCTCCGCAATCGAAGGCGGCAGGATAAAGACCGAAACGACATCCTGGCCCAGCGCCGAATTACGGATCTGCTGACCGCCCTGCCAGTCCACGTCAAAGAGCGTATCGCGCCCCTCACGCATCGCCTGCTCGACGGGACCGCGCGGGCTGCCGTAGTAATTACCAAAAACCTCAGCATGCTCCAGCATCTGCCCCTCCGCCACCATGGCGCGGAAGGTGTCATGGTCGCGGAAATGATAATGCACCCCGTCCTCTTCCCCGGGACGCGGATTGCGCGTGGTGGCCGAGACTGAGAATTTCAGCGTCGGGTCCCAGTCCATCAGACGGCGGGCAAGCGTGGATTTTCCCGCACCCGAGGGCGAGGAGAGGATCAGCAAAAGACCACGACGGGCCATCGGTCACTCCAGATTCTGGACCTGTTCGCGCATCTGGTCGATCAGGTGTTTCAGATCAAGCCCGATCCGGGTGAGCGCAATGTCCCCCGATTTCGAGCAAAGCGTATTGGCCTCACGGTTAAATTCCTGGGCCAGAAAATCGAATTTACGCCCCACCGGCGCCGCCTGCGCCAGAAGCGCACGGGCGGCCGCGATATGAGCGCTCAGCCGGTCGGTCTCTTCGGTGATATCGGCTTTGACTGCAAGCAACGCGAGTTCCTGCGCGAGCCTCGCGGGATCCGCCTCAGTCGCCCCCAGGAGACGGCGCACATTGTCGTGCAAAATCTCGGCCTGACGGGGTCGGCGGGCCTCAGCCGCGGCGCGGGCCTCAAGTGTCAGCGCCTCAATGGCGTCGATCTGCGCGAGAAGCACCGCACGAAGCGCCGCGCCTTCTGAGGCGCGCATGGCGTTGAAATCCGACAGAAGCGCGTGAAAATCCGCCATCAGCGGCGCAAGCAGGGCAGCGGTGTCGCTGTCATCACTCACCGCGGCCTCGGTCACGCCACGCACCGAGAGCACATCCCCCGCCGTGGTCGGTGCCAGCACCAGCCCCGCCTCCAGCGCAGCCGCCTGCACCTTGGTCAGCGCCGCAATGGCCGTGGCAAGAGCAGCCTCATTCACCCGGAACGTCTCAGCCCCCTGGGCACGCGAGAGCTTCAGGTTGATGCTGACATTGCCCCGGCTGAGGCGCTTTCCCGCTTCTGCGCGAACCGCCGCCTCAAGCCCTTCGACAAAGTCGGGCACCCGCAGACGCAGATCCAGCCCCTTGCCGTTCACTGAGCGCATATCCCAAGCCCAGGACCAGGCGGCGAGAGTGCCCTCTCCCTGCCCGCGCCGGGCGGCAAAGGCAGTCATCGACAGCGGTGCGGTCTGGCTCATGGGGCTCTCCGGGGTGGTGTTTCCTCCTTCAACCACAGGACGCCGCAGGGGGAAAGCCCCGGGAAGGGACGGCAGTGCCCCCTCAGCCCGCCATCAACCGCGAGAGCCGCCCAAGGCGCGCGCGCTTCAGCAAAGGTTTCAACGCCTGCGGCTCACCCGAAATCGCCTCAGCCTTCGCGCGGACCGCGTCCAGAACGCGGGCCATTTCCTGCGGATGGTGGGAAGCCAATTCCCACAAAAGCCCGTCCGGGTCGCGCCGCTCCAGCCCTTCTGCGGCCAGAACACCTTTCGGAAAATCAGCGGCGTTCACCGTGATGATCGCTTCGGCCCCGGCATGGATCGCGGCGGCGAGAACATGAAGGTCATTCTCATCGGGCAGAACCAGTCGCGCAGCGATATGGGGCGAGGGGGCAACTTCTGCCGCAGGCCAGGATGCACGCATAAGCGCAATCTCAGCCCGGGCCTGATCTTCGGCCCCGGGCCCCAGCTTGCGGGTGGCCCGCGCCCATTCCTCCAGGATACGTGCCGACCAGAGAGGCTGGTAAAGCCCCTCGGCCGCCGCTCCGATCAGGATCTCGCGCAGGATGGTCGGAAACAGAACGCAGGCATCGAGCAGAAGCTTCGGTCGGCTGTGCGCAAAGCTCACGGGGTCACGCCCGCCTTGATTAAAGCCGCATGGATGGCAGCATCGCGGCCATAGATGTCGCGGCGATACTGCATCTTCCCACGCGCATCCGAGAAGGCCGTGCGGTAATCAAGATGCACCGGCACCGGCTCTTCCAGATTGATCCGCGTCTGTTTGCCGCTGTTGAGCGCCCGCTGGAAAAGACCCTTCGGGTCGTCGCTCTGCCGCGCGAGCAGCGCATAGGCGAAGTCAAAGGGATCATTCAGCCGCACACAGCCCGAGGAGAACGCCCGCGCATCCCGCGCAAAGAGGTGCTTATCCGGCGTGTCATGCAGATAAATCGACCAGGGATTGGGGAACATGAATTTCACCCGCCCCAGGGCATTCGACGGCCCCGGCGGCTGCTTCAGGCTGAAAGGGAAATTCCGCGCCGTATAGGCTGAGAAATTGATGGCAGACCGCGGGATCTCGCGCCCCCGGCTGTCCACGACCTTCAGGTGGCTCAGGGCATTGGGGTTGGCCTGAAGCTTCGGGAGATAATCACGCCGGATGATGCCCGGCGGCACCGTCCAGTCGGGATTGACCTCAAGATAGGTCATCCGGTGGCTGAACTCCGGCGTGCGCTTCTCATCCTTGGTTGAGCCGATCACCGCCCGGGTCTCAAAGCTGACCTTGCCGTCATCGATCAGTTTGACCGTATAATCGGTGAGATTGACCCAGATATGGCGATCGCCGCGCGGGATATTGGCCCAGCGTTCCCGCTCAATCGCAACGGTGACGGCGGCAAGGCGCTCTTCGGCGGCGGTGTTCAGAGCACGCAGCGTGGCTTCTCCGGCCACGCCATCCGCGCTCAGCCCCTGATCTTCCTGAAAGGCGCGGACTGCCGCCACGATGGAGCCGTCATAAGACGCCGTCGCGCTGCGCCCCAGATAGCCCATGGCCGCAAGCCGGTCGCGCAGGGCCACCACCTCAGGCCCTTCGGACCCAGGACGCAGGGACTTCGCCGTAATCGTGCGGCCCCAGCCCCCGCCGGCGATCTGACGCTGCAGGTCTGCGCGGGCACGCAAGAGCCGGACATATTCGGGATTACGCGGGCTGAGGCTGTTGAGAAGCCGCTGCGGGTCGGCCGCAAAGGCTGCAAGAACCTCAGGCTCTTCGGGACGCGGCAGGCTGCGCACGATCCCCGGATCAATCCGCGCCGGGGTCAGCACGCCGGAGGAGAGGTCACGGGCATAATCGAGCAGCGCACGGGTCATGCGGATCTCAAGGCGCCCGCGGTCTCCCTCAGAGCGCAGCTGCGCAAAAGCGCGCCGCAGACCGGCTGCATCATAGCGTGCCACGGGAAGGGCATGAAAGGCGGCCCCGTCTAAGGCCGCCAGCAGGGCCGCGCGGCGGGTGATTCCCTCCGGCCCCTCTGAGGTCCAGAACGACTCATAGCCGCGATCGCGGAAAAAATTCTGAACCGCCTCATCGCCCGAGGCCGCAGCCGCCAGCGCCTGGCGAAACCCGCTGGTCTGCGGCAGCGTCGCCGGGACCATCACGGCCGTGCCGCCGGTGGCTGCCCCGCTGACCTGCGCCACAGCCGGCGCGGCGTGAAGCGAAAGACCTGTGAGAAAAACCAGCACAGCGCCCGGAAGACCTTTGGTGCATTTCCGTGCAGAAGGGTAAAATTTATCCGAAAACAAGTACATAACCCGTTACCTATATCCCTATACCCATCCGCGTCAGCACGAGATGTCAGAACTCAGATGTCGCAAATCCTGCCCACCACCTGAACCCCTGAGACGCAGCAAAGCTCCGCTTTTCTGCGCCTGGGCTTCATTTGTGACAGAACTGCCACGACTGCGCAAAGACCACTCAACCGGACAGGGGATAGCGCCCCTGCCCTCTTCCTAACGCACAGAGATTGCCGTTGTTCAGCAATTTTCTGCCTATTAATGCGAAAAACCTTCCTTGTCGCACCCCCGCCGGGTTGGCCCATGGGAAATGCCATGTCATAAAACACCTGCATTTGGGGATGCGAAACAAAAGGAACGAAGGGTATGGCGGTCTCGCAAGTTTCCGTCCGGCCCCTGAGGGACAGGCAAATACAATGACGGATAACGGGTCTACCGATCTCTCGCGGCGTCGGCTGCTGGGAATCTTCGCGGCCGGGATCGTTGCTGCGGCACCCACCTACTCGAACGCGTTTGGCTTCCTGCGCGGTGCCGGGGATGTGCGCCGCCTGCGGATGTACTCGGGTCGTACCGGCGAGAGCCTGGACACCATCTATTGGATCGACGGCAAATATATCCCGGAAGCGCTGAAAGAAGTGAATCACTTCATGCGCGATGTGCGCAGCGGTTCTGTGCATAAAATCGACACCCGCACGCTCGATATTATCGCGGCCACCCATCGCATGATGGATGTCTCTGAGCCCTATATGCTGCTCTCGGGCTTCCGCTCGCGACAGACGAACAATGCTCTGCGCTCTAACACCCGCGGCGTTGCGCGCAATTCGCTGCATATGGTGGGTCAGGCAGCCGATCTGCGGCTGAAGTCCCGCTCTGTGAGCCAGATGGCCCGCGCAGCAGAGGCCTGTGCCTCGGGGGGTGTTGGTCGCTATTCGCGCTCAAACTTCGTCCACATGGACTGCGGCCCGATCCGCACCTGGGGCGGCTGACCCCAAGTCCTTTTGCACTTCCCCGTATAAGCCCGCTCCGGCGGGCTTTCGGCTTTCCAGAGATGCTGCAGCTCTTCTCTTCCCGGTTATAAAGACAACCTGCGAGAGCAGGAGAGGTTCCCGCAATACTATATTCCGGCACTAAAAAACCGCAGGCACGCGGCCTGCGGTCCTGGCGGGGTAAGACCCCTCTGCCCCCGAAAGGTGATCAGAGCCCCTGCGCTTTTGCAATCTCTTCCGACCAGCCCAGAGTCAGCCCGCCGGGGCCGCGAATGACAGGGCGCTTCATCAGCGTCGGCTGCGCCGCAAGCTGGGCCTCAGGTTCAGATTCGCGCAGAAAGTCAGAGAGCGAACGCCAGGTGGTCGACTGACGATTGATGATCGCCGGACCAAATTCGGTCACCAGCTCATCGATTTCCGCCTCAGTCAGCGGGTCTTTGCGGACATCGCGAAAGCTGACCTCAATGCCCTCATTGGCAAAGGCCTTCAGCGCCTTTTTGCAGGTGTCACAGGTCGGAATTCCATAGAGGATCATCTTAATTTCCTAAAATCGCCACGACATAGGCCTGAGTCTCAGCATAGGGCGGCACGCCGCCGTGCTTCTCGACCGCGCCCGGCCCCGCATTATAGGCCGCAAGCGCGTGGCGCCAGTTGCCGAAACGCGCATACATCATCTTCAGATAGCGGGCACCGCCCTCAAGGTTCTGATGCGGATCCGCGATATTGACGCCCAGCTGACGGGCCGTGTCGGGCATCAGCTGCGCCAGACCGGTGGCGCCTTTGTGCGAAACCGCCGCCGTGTTGAACCCTGATTCCCGCTGCACCAGGCGCAAGAACAGATCTTCCGGAATGCCGTGCCGGCGGGCGGCCGCCCTGGCATGGGCCAGCCATTCGCCGCGATAGCGGCCCGCGTAACGGGGAATCATCCCTGAAGTTGAGGTGGTTGCCGATTGCTTCGCGCGGGGCGTGAGACGGGAGGAATTTTCATATTGCCGCGACAATCTTGTATCAAGAAGTCGGGTCTGTTGCGAAAACAAGGCTTTACGATTGCTGCCTGCCCCCGGTCTGCTGCGGTCCTGCGCGCTGGCCAAGCCCGCGCTGATGACCAGCAGAACCAGCCCTGCCCCAACCCACTGCCTGCGCATATTCGCCTCTGACACCCTTGTCGTCCGCCGGCATATTAGCCTCTGCAGCCCTGCCGAACAGCCCCCGTTTTCAAAGCGGCAATTCCCTGCCAAAGTTGCGCCGTGCCGACACATTGGCTACACAGGCCAGACTGCCGGGCAAAGCCTGGCTCATCCCATTTTTTACAGAGGTCCCGCATATGGCAGGTTCGGTCAATAAGGTCATTCTCATCGGCAATCTCGGCCGCGACCCCGAAATCCGCAGCTTCCAGAACGGCGGCAAAATCGCCAACCTGCGCATCGCGACGTCGGAAACCTGGCGCGACCGCAACACCGGCGAGCGCAAAGAGAAAACCGAGTGGCACACCGTCACCGTCTCGAACGAGGGTCTGGTCCGCGTGGTCGAGCAGTTTCTGCGCAAAGGCTCAAAGGTCTATATTGAGGGCCAGCTTGAGACCCGTAAATGGCAGGACCAGTCCGGCCAGGACCGCTATTCGACCGAAGTGGTGCTGCGCGGCTTCAACAGCCAGCTGACCATGCTTGATGGTCGCGGCGAAGGCGGCGGTGGCGGCGGCTTCGGCGGCGGCCAGGGCGGTGGCGACTACGGTGGCGGAAATGACTTCGGCGGCGGCCAGGGCGGCTATGGCGGCGGCGCAGGCGGCGGCAGCTACGGCGGTGGCCGTTCGCAGGGCGGCGGCCAGCAGGCCCCGCGCGACGCGGGTTTTGACGACGAAATCCCCTTCTGAGGCTGCCCCCCGGACCAAAGCTGAGACCGCTTTTACGCCCCTCTGACAGACGTCAGGGGGGCGTTTTCATTTGGCGGGCTGATCTGATGTCATAGCCCCGGCCCCCGCTGCGGTCATGAAAAAGGGCTGCTCTCGCAGCCCTTTCCCTTATTCTCCCGCCTCTGATTTGCGCCAGGCGCGGTAACCGGGGTCCTGCGCCATGAAGGCCTCAACCTCTGCCGCACCGGCGGTGAGTCTGGGATCATGCGCCAGATAGGCCCGTGTCTCCCGCACCACGAGACCCGAGAGGATCAAAAGCCCGATCAGGTTGGGAATGGCCATCAGCCCGTTGGTCACGTCTGAGAAGTTCCAGACCACCCCCAGTTCGATCGTGCAGCCGACATAGACGACGGCTGAGAAGAAGAGCCGGAAAGGCACGACTCCCCGCCGACCGAAGAGCCGCTCGATATTGCGCTCCCCGTAATAGGCCCAGCCAAGGACGGTGGAATAGGCAAAGAGCACAAGACCCAGGGTGACGATCCAATGCCCCCAGTTGCCCGGCAGACCATGGCTGAAGGCCGCGCCGGTCATCACGGACGCCGGGATCTGCGCGCCGGTCGCCGGATCGATTTCAGCCCAGACGCCGGTGGTGACGATGACCAGCCCGGTGCAGGTGACCACGATGATCGTGTCGATGAAGGTCTGGGTCATCGAGACCAGCCCCTGACGCACCGGATGCGTGGTCTGGGCGGAGGCTGCCGCAATTGCCGCCGATCCCATGCCGGATTCATTCGAGAAGATCCCCCGCGCCACGCCGAACTGAACCGCGATCATGATCGTCGATCCGGCAAAGCCGCCGAGGGCCGAATGACCGGTAAAGGCCGAAGTCAGCACCAGACCAAGGGCGGCAGGCACATCGGTGATGTTAACGGCCAGGATGAACAACGCCCCGATGACGTAGAAGATGATCATCACCGGAACAAAGGCCGCAGTGACCCTGCCGATGGACTGAATCCCCCCGATCAGAACGGCGAGGGTGAGCACCGCCAGCACCAGCCCGGTGATCCAATGCGGCACGGCAAAGCTGGCCTCAAGGTTCGAAGCGATGGAATTGCCCTGGGTCATATTGCCGATACCAAAGCAGGCAAAGACGGCAAAAATCGCAAAACTCAGAGCAAGGGTTTTGCCCAAGGGGCCTTTGATGCCACGCTCAAGGTAATATTGCGGGCCGCCCGATTTCTCTCCGGCGGCATCGGTGGTGCGAAAGCGGACCCCAAGAAAAGCCTCAGTGTATTTTGAGGCCATGCCAAGAATCGCGGTCACCCACATCCAGAAAAGCGCACCCGGACCACCAATGCTGATCGCGGTTGCAACACCGACGATATTGCCGGTCCCCACCGTGGCCGCCAGGGCCGTCGTCAGCGCCTGGTATTGTGAGATGTCGCCCTCACCTGAATCGTCTTTGCGCCGCAAAAGGCCAAGGTCGAGGGCGGGAAGCAGATAAAACAGCTGCAGCAGCCGCAGCCTGACCGTGAGGTAAAGCCCCGTCCCCAGCAGCAGAGGGATCAGAAGCCAGGGCCCCCAGATAACAGCACCGATCCGACCCAGAAGGGCCTCGAGCTGGGTGAGATCCATAGAGCGTCTCCTGCGCTAAGCTATATCGGCCCCGCCGGAGCGGGACTCTGAGATCTTTTCCTGCCACATCGCTTCCCGGTGCGCAGCGCCGAAGGATGCGACCATTTGGCACAGTTGCAATCAGCGCAAGGGAGGTGCCCCCCAGGCGTTGACGCCCGGCTCGCCCGGCCGGCTGCACCACCAGATCAGAAGAACCGTCATCACGAACTGCGCCGCAAAGACCAGCAGGATCCCGTTTACCCCCAGAATGGCCGCCAGGCTGCGCAGCTGATCCTCATCGCCGCCCTGCTGATGCATCGTGGCAAAGAGCACGATCCCCGAAAACACACCCACGATTGCCAGGATATTCAGCGCGATGGGCAGAATGGCCAGCCAGCCCGGACGGCCGGTATCGTGCAGCCTCCGCCAGGCCACGGCGAGCATGGGGAAAAACACCACCAGACTGAAAAGGCCGGAAAGCGGGCTGCCGGTAAGGAAATTCTGCCCCGGCAGCCCGAAAAACTGCTCATCAAACAGGGTCAGAACGATATTGCTCACGAAGATAAAGAGCACAAACCACCAGAACTCCGGCCGGGCGGCGCGTCCTGAGAAAGTAAAATATTTGGAAAAGCAGGTGCGGATCGACTCGGCAAATCCCATAAGCTGACCTTTCAGGGGCTGAGGGCAAAAGTGAATGCCAGCAACTTTTGGCACCACCCTGCCCTCTGTCAAGCCGAAGCGCTGCTCCGCCCCCCCGCTCTGCCCAATGCAAAAGGCCTCCCCCTTTGGGGAGGCCCTGGCAGATCACAAAGATCCGTCGCTCAGAGCGAAGCGTTGAGGGCTGCCACGATGGCATCGCCCATGGCAGAGGTCGAGACCGGCACGCCGCCTTCCGGACCCATCAGATCCGCGGTGCGCACGCCATCCGCCAGAACCTGCTCGACGGCCTTCTCCAGACGGGTCGCTTCCTCACCAAGATCAAAGCTGTAGCGCAGCGCCATAGCGAACGAGAGAACGCAGGCGATCGGGTTGGCCTTGCCCTGACCCGCGATATCCGGGGCCGAGCCATGAACCGGCTCATAAAGGGCTTTCGGGCGACCATTGGCCATCGGCGCACCAAGGCTGGCCGAGGGCAGCATCCCGAGCGAGCCGGTCAGCATTGCCGCCGCATCCGAGAGCAGATCGCCGAAGAGGTTATCGGTGACGATCACGTCAAACTGCTTCGGGTTGCGCACCAGCTGCATCGCGCCGTTGTCGGCATACATATGCGACAGCTCAACTTCCGGATATTCCTCGTCATGGACCTTCTGGACCACTTCGCGCCACAGAATGCCCGACTCCATGACGTTGGCCTTCTCCATCGAGCAGACCTTGTTGTTGCGGCGCTTCGCCAGCTCAAAGGCCGAACGGGCAACGCGGGCAATCTCAGATTCGGTGTAACGCTGGGTGTTGATGCCCACGCGCTCATTGCCTTCGGTGAAAATGCCGCGCGGCTCGCCGAAATAGACGCCCGAGGTCAGTTCACGCACGATCATGATGTCCAGACCGGCGACGACGTCTTTCTTCAGCGAGGAGAAATCTGCAAGCGCGTCAAAGCACTGCGCCGGGCGCAGGTTCGAGAAGAGATCCATCTCTTTGCGCAGACGCAGCAGACCACGCTCAGGCTTCACCGAGAAGTCGAGGTTGTCGTATTTCGGACCGCCCACAGCGCCGAGCAGAACCGCGTCGACTTCCTGAGCTTTCGCCATGGTGTCGTCATGCAGCGGCACGCCGTGTTTGTCATAGGCGCAGCCACCGACCAGGTCTTCCGAGACATCGAAGGTAATCCCGCGTTTGTCCCCCATCCATGCAATGACCTTCTTAACTTCGGTCATAACTTCCGGGCCAATGCCGTCACCGGCGAGGATGAGCAGAGAGGGGTTCGCCACGATATGTCTCCTTCCTGAGGGTTGGATTTGGCGTAAACCCCGCCGCCAGGAGGGTCAAGAGAGAGCCGCCGTCCCGCAGCCCTCCCCGGCAATTTCAGCGCAGTTTCAACGGGATTTCCGCAATAAGAATGCGGGCAGCAAAGCGCGTCTGTGGCAGATCTTCCGCCCCCCTCCGGCAGAGAGCCGTTTCAAGGGGCGCAGCCGGCAGGATCGCAACGCCACCGGGGATCTCGCAGCCGGTCTGAAACGGCGGGCCGATCAGCGAAGCGGTATCGCCCGCCTCCCGCGCGGGATGGCCGATATAGATCAGATCTTCTGCCCGCTGCTGCGGGTCGCGCCTGTGCAGCCAATGCCGCCAGAACACCGTCTCATCGTGATTGCGCGGCGCGCCGGTGAAACGCGCAGGGCCCGCCCCATGGATCAGCAACAGCAAAGGCCCCGCGCGCGGGTGATCGAGTTCCACCACCCAATGCGCCGAGGAGGACAGCCGCTGTCCCGGCCGTGCTCTGGCTCCGCCGCTGTGATCGGGCAGGTCCTGCCAGAGGCTTTCGGAATGATCCTCCGCGAGCCGCAGCGGATACCGCGACAGCAGCGCCAGCGCCTCGTCACCGCTGAAGCGCCCCCAGCCCTGCAGATCACCCGGACCGCCTGCCCGACCGTCGCCGTCGAGATCAAGTGGCGCGATCAGCCCGCAGTTTTGCGGCGCAGAGAGCAGATGCGGATACTGCGGGCCGCCCCGCTGCGCGAGCAACTCTGCAAAGGCTGTCAGCGCAAGGTTCTGATAATCGTGATCAAAACGGCTCAGAAGCAGCAGATCGGCCCCGGCCTCGCGGATCACCTCTGCCAGATGCAAAAGTGCAGGCGCCTTTGCCGCACGGATTTCGCTGAGCAGAAGGCCAGGCCCCTCACGCGAGAGATCCGCATTCCAGGCGGCAAGGCGCAGGCTCTCTGCCCCCGCCTGCGGGGCTGCAAATGCTGCGCAAAAGATCAGGCAGGCATAAGCCGCCGACCGGGCCCGGCGAGATCGGCCAGGCGGCGCTGCTCGCGGATCATGGCCGCGATGCGGTTCATGGCGATGCCGCGCATGAACAAAGAGGCAGGCAGGAAGCACCAGGATGCGAGTCCCCAGATCATCATCTGCGGGTCCGAGACAGCAGCCGACGTCAGGCTGCCCGCCGCCTGCGCCATGAAGAGCGGGATCAGGAATGGCAGGATAAAGCCTAACAAAATGTTAACGCGGGCATCACGCTCAAGACGGTAAACGACATCACGACCCGCCGTCGGATCAAAGGTCGGCAGATTGACCCAGACGTTGAAGCTGGTGCCGCGCCCCGGCCAGCGGCAACTGCGCATCAGCGCCGCAAAAATCACGAGGCTGATCAATGCGATCAGAAAGCTGATCCCCGCCCCGGCGCGCAGCCGGTCCAGATCCTCAGCCGCGACCTCGGGGGCCAGCGCACCGGTCATCAGCCGGACCGGACTGAAGGGGAAATCAATCGCCTGCCCCAGCGCTTCGCCCAGGCGCAGCAGCAGCGAGGACAAAAGACTTGGCGCAAGGTCACCGCGCGCGATCAGCGACAGAATCGCCACCATCGCAAAGAGCATCACAAAGCGCAGACGGTTATAGGGCGCAGCATCCCGAAACTCGATCAGGCTGGGATAGGCAGAGCCATATTCCACAAGAACCAGCCCCCCCGCAAAAATCGCCAGCAGCGCAATGATCTGGCGGGTGTCACTGGCACTTTCAATCAGCATCGACGGCAGAGCGATCAACACCATAACCAGCACCATGCGCACGAATGCACCGGTGAAACGAGCGATCATAAGTACGTCTTCCTCCCTCGGGCGGAAGGTGCGTCTGTCTGTCTGCACGAGTTCTGCCTGACTCCGCTCATCGCGGCGGATTGCCTTAATTTTGCCCGAAATCCTGACGGCTCCCCTCTGTCTGTGCAACTATACCGATAGAAGAACAGAGGAATGCTGCAGAAAAGCGAGCATACTGTCGCCCGATTGCATCATTCCCGGCAAAGGAAAAGGGTCGCCATTCCTTACCCTGGCGACCCTTTCCATGTTTTATTGAGGCAGATTTCAGACCCAGGGACGTTTTGCCCCGGCCGTCGCCTCAAAGGCATCGATCGAGCTGACCTTTTCGAGGCTCAGGCCGATGTCGTCGAGACCGTTCAGCAGGCAGTGTTTTTTGAAGGCATCCACCTCAAAGCTGAAGACCTGACCATCCGAGGAGGTCACGGTCTGCGCCTCAAGATCGACGGTCATGCGGGCATTGGCGCCTTTGCGGGCGTCTTCCATCAGGATGTCGACCTGCTCCTGCGGCAGGCGGATCGGCAGGATGCCGTTCTTGAAGCAGTTGTTGAAGAAGATGTCGGCAAAGCTGGTCGAGATCACGCAGCGGATGCCGAAATCCAGCAGCGCCCAGGGTGCATGCTCACGCGAAGAGCCGCAGCCGAAGTTGTCGCCGGCCACGATGATCTGGGACTGGCGGTAGGCCGGCTGGTTCAGCACGAAATCTTCGATCTCGCTGCCGTCCTGATTGTAGCGCATTTCATCAAACAGGTTCTTGCCAAGGCCCGAACGCTGAATGGTTTTCAGAAACTGCTTGGGGATGATCATATCGGTGTCGATATTGACCAGCGGCATCGGTGCCGCGATCCCGGTGAGGGTGGTGAATTTATCCATGTCAGATGCCTGTCACAATTTGCGCAGCGCCAGCCCCAGACCAGTCAGGGCGACACCGGCAGAAAGAAGTTCGACCGCCAGCAGCGTGCCCAGAAGCACCGTGCTGGCCGTGGTCGGGGAAAAGAAGACGTAAAGGCCAAGACCCAGCGAAAGAAGGCCCGTCAGCGCCAGCAAAACCGGGCTCGTCTGCTGCCGCAGACGCCAGGCCAGCACCAGCCGCACCACGCCTGAGGCCAGAAAGAAGCTGCCCGCGATGATGGTCAGCGACACCAGCCCTGCCAGCGGATCCGCAAGGATCGCCACCCCCAGGACGAGCTGCAGCAGCGACAGAAACGCCACCCAACCCCGCCGTGGCATGCCCTGTTGCGAGAAGGCGCCAAAGAGACCAAAGGCCCCTGCGATCAGGAAAGCCGCCCCCGTGAAGGTTGTGACGGCGATCCCCGCAGGAAGCGGGAACAGAAGTGCAACGATGCCGCCCAAGAGGGCCAGCACGCCGGCAGTCAGAGCAATCGTCGAGCCTTTCATTTCCGTTCCCTTATCCCTGGTTTTTCTCAGGCCCGCTTCGGGGCCCGCCTCAGACGGTCTCCGCCATCAGTTCGCGAACGTCGGTCAGACGACCCGTCACCGCAGCTGCGGCCGCCATTGCGGGCGACAGAAGATGGGTGCGGCCGCCACGGCCCTGACGGCCCTCGAAGTTGCGGTTCGAGGTGGCAGCGCAACGCTCCCCCGGAGCCAGCTGGTCGGGGTTCATCGCCAGACACATCGAGCAGCCGGCCAGACGCCATTCGAAGCCCGCATCGAGGAAGATCTGCGCCAGACCCTCAGCCTCTGCCTGAGCGCGCACGAGACCCGAACCCGGAACCACCATGCCACGCACGCCCGGCGCGATCTTCTTGCCCTTCAGCACTTCGGCTGCAGCGCGCAGATCTTCGATCCGGCCGTTGGTGCAGGAGCCGATGAAAACGGCATCAATTTTGATGTCTTTCAGCGGGGTGCCGGGCTCAAGGCCCATATATTCCAGCGAGCGGCGGGCCGCTTCGACCTTGCCGCCGGTGAACTGCTCGGGATGCGGGACAACGCCCGAAATGCCCAGCACATCCTCAGGCGAGGTGCCCCAGGTCACAACCGGCTCAATCTCTTCGGCCCGCAGGGTCACGACTTTGTCGAAATGCGCGCCCTCATCGGTGAAGAGGGTCTTCCAATAAGCAATCGCGGCTTCCAGCTGCTCGCCCTTGGGCGCATGCGGACGGCCTTTGATATACTCAAAAGTCTTCTCATCGGGCGCGATCAGACCGGCGCGGGCGCCGCCTTCAATGGCCATGTTGCAGACCGTCATACGGCCTTCCATCGAGAGATCGCGGATCGCTTCGCCGCAATATTCGATCACATAGCCGGTACCGCCTGCGGTGCCGGTCGCGCCGATCACCGAGAGGGTGATGTCTTTCGCGGTCACACCGGGGCGCAGCTTGCCGGTGATTTCCACTTTCATGTTTTTGGACTTCTTCTGGATCAGGGTCTGGGTCGCCAGAACATGTTCCACCTCGGACGTGCCGATGCCATGCGCCAGTGCACCAAAGGCACCATGGGTCGCGGTGTGGCTGTCGCCGCAGACAACGGTCATGCCCGGCAGCGTCCAGCCCTGTTCGGGTCCGACGATGTGCACGATGCCCTGACGGATGTCGGTCACCGGATAATAGTTGATGCCGAAGTCCTTGGCGTTTTTGTCCAGAGCCTCAACCTGAATGCGGCTCTCTTCGTTGTCGATATGCTTGTCACGGCCCTCGGTGGTCGGCACGTTGTGATCGGGCACAGCGATGGTCTTTTCCGGCGCGCGCACTTTGCGGCCTGCCATGCGCAGACCTTCAAAGGCCTGCGGGCTGGTCACTTCATGGACGAGGTGACGGTCAATATACAGCAGGCAGGTGCCGTCTTCGGACGTGTGAACGACGTGGTCGTCCCAGATTTTGTCATAGAGCGTGCGCGGAGCGGTCATGGCTCATCTCTCGATTTGGCTTAGTCAGGGAAAGCGCGTGCGAAGGGGCTGCACGCGCGCAGACGCGTGTAAAGATCCGGCTTCAGCGAAGTCGCGAAATCGACGCCCGGTCGTTACGGGCGAAACGCTGCGGCAGGCGCGCGTGATCTGTGATGTCGAAATAGATCATCATGCTTCGGGGGATAGGCCGAAACAGCTTTTGACGCAAGTATCTTTCCTCAGAACGCCCGTTTGCGCATTAATTTTTGATCGGTTGCGACTTCTGCGGCTCAGCGCCGCAAGGCGAGCGGGCGCATATTGAATCCAAAGATCATCGAAGAGCCGCTGTAGATCCCGGCACTCGAGTGCCGTTTCCGGTAACCGAGCGACAGAGAGAGGCTGCGTGACACCGCATAATCAAAGCGCAGCAAAGTAAATTCATCCCGCCGGCTGCGGCCCAGAAACTGGCCCCCTCCCTCTTTCTGATAGAGCAGACTAACGGCCAGAGGGCGGCCGCGTACCAGCGTGCTGTAGCCGGGTCTGATCCGCAGATCAGCGGTATTGACGCCCGTCCGCCGGTGCTCTCCCGCAATCTCCAGGCTGAAGGCGCCGAAACCGCCCGCCGCCTGGCGCAGCACCAGCCCGGCAAAGCCGCGCTGCGCGCCATCATTGCGTAGCGAGCCAATCTCTATGCCCAGTTCAGCCGGGCCGAACCGATTGCGCAGCACCCGGCTGAAGCTCAGCGTCGTCACGGCCGCACGGCTGCCGTCGAGGCTGCGTTTCTCGCGGTGGAAACTCTGGCACAGGCCGATCCAGGTCAGACGGCCGATATGCTGGCTGCCGCAGGCCTGCAAAAAGCCGCCGCGGATTGAGAGCGGATGGCTCAGTGCCCGCTCATATCTGAGCCCTGCGCCGAGCGTGAGCGTCCCGCCCTGCCCAAAGGACAGCACGCTTCCCGCCGAGAGCGCCAGACCACCCACCAGCCCGGCACGGGCGCGGCTTTCTTCATCGACCAGAAAGACCAGCCCCCCCAGATCAAGCCGGTCGCCAATCACGCCGTTGTTGATATTGCCGTCATAGCGCAGGATCGGCGTCACCCCGATTTCAGCGCGCAGAACACGAGGGCTGCCGGGATCCGGCCCGAAACCCAAACGGGTCAGCACCCCCGCACGCATCCTGGCAGCCACGGAGTCGCGATATGCTGACAGCGAAACCAGCTCAAGCTGTGCGCTGCCGCTCAATATGGCCGCTTCATACTCAGAGATCCGCGCCTCAGCAGCAGCATTCAGGCAAACGCTCAGGAACAACGCAAATAGTGCAGGTCTGACTGCTTTCATGGCCCCACTTCTGTTTAAAGACCCGCCGCACCGAAAGCGCGCCGGGTCAGTTCTGCTCCACTCTGCTCAGCGTTTTTCGCCGACGAAGGCACCCACATAATTCATTCCCCCAACCGTCCCCTCCATTTCTCCATAGAGGTAATCGGGCCGGGCCCCGGCAAAGCCCCCGTTGAAACTTCCGTCGACACGATATCCCTCGACATTACCGCTGACAGCCCCGGCGATATCACTGCCGGAGATACTGCCGTTAAGGCCTATCGTGCCCGCCAACATGCGACTGGTTTCTCCGTCCTGGAGCCGGTTTACCGTGCCGTTAACCGAAGCAGCCGCGAAATCTGCCGTCATCGTCAGATCACCGATCACAGGGGTGCTGACGTTGTAGTAGTCCGTGCCCGCGCCGAACACCGCCGCACCAGTATAAGTTGCTCTGCCTTCCGTCGGCATTCGGGCCGCATCAGTTACCGGCTGTTCCAAGAGTTTTTCAGCAAGGCGCATGACACGCTGAGACCTGGCCTCAAGGTCGTCGCCCGTACCCTTTGCCTCGGGCACTTTACCTGTGGCCTGTGTCACACGCGAATCTGAGCCGCCGCCCAGACAGCCCGACAGCATCATGACCGAGGCAATAGTCCCGAAAGTTCCTGCAAGTTTCATCATCATGTCTTCCCCAACTCCGGCCTGGTAAAGGCCGCCACCACCAAAAAGCACCGGACCCTTCTCCGGTCGCATCTCCAGAGTTGCCGGGAAGGTTTAAGGATTGGTTGCCGGGGCGCCTCAGCCGCTAATTTAAACCGGCGGCGGCTATCCGCTTGCAGCTGCGACATAGCCGCCTTAGAAGGCCCCTTTGCCCGGCAGGCGTTGTTTCGGACGCCTGCGACTGCTATTTTAGGGTATATACCCGGTGCCGGGGTTCTGCGGCACGTTGCTGGAGGTTAGTCCCCTGTCTCACTCCGATCCTGCGACCGGCCTGCCGGTCGGTCCCCGCGAGGGCCGCACTGCCCCCGCAGACTACACCGCAAAAGACGTTCTCGAAGCCGTTCTGGCCTCGCTTGACGACGACAAGGCCGAAGAAATCGTCGAGATCGACCTGCGTGGTCGCTCCGATGTCGCGGATTACATGGTGATCTGCTCGGGTCGCTCGAGCCGTCAGGTGGCTGCCATCGCCGAGAAGCTGGCGGAGCGTCTGAAAGACAAGTTCCGCATCTATCCGAAGATGGAAGGCAAAGAGACCGCCGACTGGGTGCTGGTCGATTCCAATGATGTCATCGTCCATATCTTCCGTCCGGAAGTCCGCGAGTTCTACCAGCTCGAGAAGATGTGGGTGCCCGGCGCGGCACATACCACGCCGCGCTGATGCGTGTGCAGATCTGCGCGGTGGGCCGGCTTCGCTCCGGCCCCGAGCGCATACTGACCGACGATTATCTTGAGCGCTTCGCCCGCACGGGCCGCAGCCTCAGCCTTGGGCCTGCGACCGAACATGAGGTCGAGGATAAGAAAAACATGGGCATGGCCGCCGAAGCGCAGCTCTTGTCCCGTGTGATCCCGGCCAATGCCTTCATCGTTGTGATGGATGAACGCGGGAGCGTGCATTCGAGCCCTGAGTTCGCCGATCATCTGCGCCGCTGGCGCGATGCCGGTCACCAGGATGTCGCCTTCGTCATCGGCGGTGCGGATGGCATTGATCCGGCCCTGCGCGCCCGCGCGGGTCACGCGATCAGCTTTGGCCGGATGGTCTGGCCACATATGCTGGTGCGCGTCATGCTGGCCGAACAGCTCTACCGGGCGACGACCATCCTTGCAGGCGGCCCCTACCACCGGACCTGAGCCCCCAATTCTGTGACATTTTCGACGAATTCTGCGCAATTTGACGGAAAACGCGCTGAAATTCCTCTCCACCGGGCAACCCTGATGCATGCTCGAAGTTGGATGGCAGGACCATTCACTTTGGAGGACGGGTAATATGGGTATCGAAAGTCTCATTATCATGCTGGTCATCGGCGCGGTGGCGGGCTGGCTGGCAGGTCAGATCGTCTCCGGCTACGGCTTCGGCCTGGTTGGCAATATCATTGTCGGCATCCTCGGCGCCGTTATCGCCGGGCTGATCTTCCCGCGCATCGGCTTCATGACCTCGGGCGGCATCCTGGCCGCGATCATCCATGCGGCAATTGGCGCGATCATCCTTCTTTTGCTGCTGCGTCTTGTCAAACGCGCCTGAACGGCGGAAGAAGGCCACGGACGGAACGGGCGGCGCCGAAAGGGGCCGCCCGTCTGATTGGAAAGACCTGAAGTGCCTGCTTTTTCGGATATAACCGCGCTGTTGGACGCCTATGACATCGGAGCCTGGCTCCTGCTGATCGCTCTGATCGGGATCATTGTCAGACGCCTCTGGCCAAGACCCGGGAAACCGATCCTGGTGGATGGCTCAAATGTGCTGCACTGGGCCAATAACAACCCCGATCTGCGCGCCCTGCGCCGCGTCATTACCCTTCTGCAACAAAGCGGCTACCGTCCGGAGGTGGTGTTTGACGCCAATGTCGGCTGGCTGGTCTTTGACCGCTGGAGCGGGCCGGAGATGCTGGCGCCCCATATTGGCCTTGAGCCGCGCGATATCACCGTGGTGGCGAAAGGAAAGATCGCGGATCTGGAGCTTCTGGAACGCGCCAAGCGGCGCAAACTGCGCATCGTGACCAACGATCGTTACCGCGACTGGGTGCTGAAATATCCGATGCTGCGCCGTGAAGATGTGCTGGTGCGGGGCCGCGTCGGGCTGACGGGGGCCGAGCTTGATCTCGACCCCGCTACTGTCACTTCGCGCCGCGACGACGCTTCACCCCGCCGCGCTGGCCGGGACGACCGGCGGTAGAGCGACCACGGGCCGAAACCGCCTCTTCCACCGCCTCTTCGATGACCGACTGCCGCGCCAGCGGATCATCAGAGACGGCGAGTTCCACCGCTTCGAGCCGCTTCACCTCATCGCGCAGGCGGGCGGCCTCTTCGAACTCCAGGTTCTCAGCGGCTTTGCGCATCTGCGCCCTGAGCGCATCAAGATGCGCCGCAAGGTTCGAGCCGACGAGCGGCTTGTCGACCTTTGCCGTAACCCGGCTCTGGTCGGTATCCCCCTGCCAGAGGCCCGCCAGCACATCTTCGACGTTCTTTTTAACCGTCGCGGGCGTGATGCCGTGTTTCTCGTTATAAGCGATCTGCTTTTCGCGCCGCCGCTCGGTCTCAGCCATGGCGCGTTCCATGGAGCCGGTGATGCTGTCGGCATACATGATGACCCGGCCCTCGGCGTTCCGCGCCGCCCGCCCGATCGTCTGGATGAGCGATGTCTCCGACCGCAGGAAGCCTTCCTTATCGGCGTCCAGAATCGCCACCAGACCGCACTCGGGGATATCCAGCCCTTCGCGCAGCAGGTTGATCCCAATCAGCACGTCAAAAGCCCCGAGCCGCAGATCGCGCAGGATCTCAATCCGCTCAATGGTGTCGATATCCGAGTGCATATAGCGCACCCGCACCCCCTGCTCGTGCAGATATTCGGTCAGATCCTCTGCCATCCGCTTGGTCAGCGTGGTGACCAGCGTGCGCAGCCCTTTCTGCGCCACGATGCGGATCTCAGAGAGGACATCATCGACCTGGGTTTTCACCGGGCGGATTTCGATCACCGGATCCAGAAGACCCGTCGGGCGGATGACCTGTTCGGCAAAGACGCCGCCGGCCTGTTCCATCTCCCATTTCGCGGGCGTGGCCGAGACAAAAACCGACTGCGGACGCATGGCATCCCATTCCTCAAATTTGAGGGGGCGGTTGTCCATACAGGAGGGCAGCCGGAAGCCGTGTTCGGCCAGCGTCATCTTGCGCCGGAAGTCACCGCGATACATCCCGCCGATCTGCGGCACCGAGACGTGGCTTTCATCGGCAAAGACGATCGCATTATCGGGGATAAACTCGAACAGCGTGGGCGGCGGCTCACCAGGGGCCCGGCCCGTCAGATAGCGCGAATAGTTTTCAATGCCGTTGCAGACCCCGGTGGCCTCCAGCATCTCAAGGTCAAAATTGGTGCGCTGCTCCAGTCGCTGGGCTTCCAGCAGTTTGCCTTCGTCGTTCAGTTGCTTCAGGCGGTGGAAGAGTTCCTCTTTGATGCCTTTGATCGCCTGGGCCATCGTGGGGCGCGGGGTCACATAGTGGCTGTTGGCATAGATGCGGATCTGCTCAAAGGAATCCGTCTTCGCCCCGGTCAGCGGATCGAATTCGGTAATCGTTTCCAGCTCTTCGCCAAAGAAGCTGAAGCGCCAGGCCCTGTCTTCAAGGTGAGCGGGCCAGACTTCGACCACATCGCCGCGCACGCGGAAATGGCCGCGGTGAAAGCCCGCCTCATTGCGCTTATACTGCTGCGCCACCAGCTCGCGGATAAACTCGCGCTGGTCGTAAAATTCCCCGACCTTCAGGTCCTGGGTCATGGCCGAATAGGTCTCAACCGAGCCGATACCATAGATACAGGAGACCGAGGCCACGATGATCACATCATCGCGCTCCAGCAGCGCCCGGGTGGCTGAGTGGCGCATCCGGTCGATCTGCTCGTTGATCTGGGATTCCTTCTCAATGAAGGTATCGGTGCGGGCGACGTAAGCCTCGGGCTGGTAATAGTCGTAGTAAGAGACGAAATATTCGACGGCGTTATCAGGGAAAAAACCCTTAAACTCGCCGTAAAGCTGCGCCGCAAGGGTCTTGTTGGGCGCAAGGATGATCGCCGGACGCTGTGTCTGCTCAATCACCTTCGCCATGGTGAAGGTCTTGCCGGTGCCCGTGGCCCC
Source organism: Falsigemmobacter intermedius (assembly GCF_004054105.1). Taxonomy (GTDB): domain Bacteria; phylum Pseudomonadota; class Alphaproteobacteria; order Rhodobacterales; family Rhodobacteraceae; genus Wagnerdoeblera; species Wagnerdoeblera intermedia. Next base: position 137,744 of record NZ_SBLC01000003.1, on the reverse strand, counting down.
CAAAAGCACCTGATTGTGCTCACCCGCGCTGATACCGGCCACCAGTTCGGCAATGGCGGCGGGCTGGTCGCCCGCAGGCTCAAAGGGGGTGTTCAGCACAAACCGCCGCCCGCCCTCCAGCTTGGGGCGGGTCAGCACGTCAGGGCGCTCAGTGAGGGCGTTTATATTGTTATGCGGCATAACATCTCCGGGGGCTCTGCCCAACAGATGGGGTCACCTGCCCCCGGCTTGCAAGAGGGCGGCCCGTTTCTCAGCCCTGGCCTTCACGGCCGTGCGCCAGATCGTGAAGAGCCCGGCCCCGATCACGATCGGCGTCCCCATCAGGACCGAGGTTTTCAGCTCTTCGTTAAAGACGACAACGCCGATGAATGAGACGAAAACCAGTTGCGTATAGGCGAAGGGCTGCACGATGCTGGGCTCTGCAGCCTCCAGCGCCATGATCATCAGAAGATGCGCGCCCATGCCGGTCACGCAGAGAATGGCCATCCAGGGCCAGTCCGCCACGGCAATCGGCACAATATTGGCAAGGCCGAAGGGGGTCATGAAGATCCCGCCCACAATCCCCGCCCAGAACAGCGAGACGGCAGAGCTGTCGGTGCGGCTGACCAGGCGGGTCACCACGCCATAGGTGGCGAACATACAGGCCGAGATCAGCACCAGAAGCGACATCAGCGAAAAGCTGTCCGCGCCCGGCTGCAGGATGATCAGCACGCCGATAAAGCCCACCGCAATCGCCAGCCAGCGCCGCCAGCCAACCTTCTCGCCAAGGATCGGCACCGACAGCGCCGCTCCGATCAGCGGGGCTGACGCAAAAATTGCATGGGTGTTGATCAGACCGATTTTCGTGAAACAGGTGACAATCAGACAGGTCTGGGTGACCAGCAGCAGGCTGCGAAACAGCTGCAGCTTCGGCATGCCGCTGCGGATGGCCGACCGGAAATCCGGCCCGCGCCGCAGCGCCAGCAGGATGACCGCGACGAACATCACATGGAAGCGGATCATCATCACGAACCAGACGTTGTAAGTCTCCGCGAGGTAGCGCGAGATCGCATCCTGGACCGCGAAGATCATCACCGCCAGAAGCATCAGAAAAATGCCGCGTCCGGCGTTACTGGCTTTTTGCATGTCTCATGTTCCGGATTGCCCGGGGCGCACCCGGATCAGTGTGCTCAGCCCGGCCAGCACGATCACCCCGGCTCCCGCCAGGGTCATGGGCTGCACCGGCTCATGAAAGACGAGGACCCCCATCAGGGTCACAAAAACGAGCTGAAGATAGGCAAAGGGCTGCACCACATTGGCCTCAGCCTTTGAATAGCAGCGGATGATCAGCCAGTTGGCAAGGATTGCCACCGCGCCATTGGCAAGGGTCAGCCCCCAATGGCTGGCGGGCATCGGCTCCCAGAACCAGACGCCCCCCAGCGTCATCAGACCTGCCCCCAGGATCCCAGACCAGAAGAAAGCCACAAAGGCCCCCTCCTCGCGCGTCGCCAGCCGCGTCAGCACGGTATAAAGCGCAAAGAGAAGGGCCGCGAGCAGCGGCAGGAGGGCGAGCGAGGAAAAGAGATCCGAGCCGGGCCGCAGGATCAGCAAGATGCCGCAGAACCCCGCGCCGATCGCCAGCCACTGCGCCCGCGAGACCTTTTCTCCCAGCACCGGCCCGGCGAGTGCTGCCACCAGCAGCGGGCAGATCTGAAAGACCGCATGAGTATTGATCAGCCCGATGAGGGTGAAGCTCAGCACAATCACCAGGATCTCGCTGACATGAAGGACCGCGCGGCCGAAGTGCAGCCCCGGTCGCTTCAGCGAAACAGCCGCCCGAAAGCCCTCAGGCCGCCGCAGCGCCATGACCAGCACAAAGGCCGCGAAGAACCAGTAGCGCAGCATAATGGAGAACCAGACGGTGTATTCTCCGGCCAGATAGCGCGACAGCCCGTCCTGAAGGGTGAAGGCCGCAACACCCGCCACCATCAGCCAGATCCCGGCACGGTTGTCGCTGGCGCTCATCTCAGGCTTTGACCCCGCGGCTCATGTGGCGCTTGTGACCAAAACCCGGCACCCGCTCAACCGCGAAGCCCGCTTCGCCCAAAGCGCGCCGGACATGGCCTGCGGCGGTATAGGTGGCAAAGGTGCCGCCCGGCGCGGTATGGCGGCCGACTTCAGCCATCAGATCCGCCCCCCACATCTCGGGGTTTTTGGCAGGCGAGAAGCCGTCGAGATACCAGGCATCCGCCCGCCCCGTCCAGGCCGGCAGCCATTCGCGCACATCCCCGATCAGGATCTCGGCGCGCAGCCCCGGCAGGATGATGACCTTGGACCCGGCGCCCCATTGCTCAAGGAAGGGCGCGGCCACGGCATGCGCCTCAGGGAAGGCGCGCAGAGCGCGGTCTATCTCATCAGCCTCAAGCGGATAGCCCTCAAAGCTCGTGTAGCGCATCTCCCCCTGAAAGCCCTGATCGCGCAGGGCAATCCAGGTGGCCAGCATGTTCAGCCCGGTGCCAAAGCCCAGTTCTGCAATTGAGAAGCCGTCGCGAAACCGCTCGGGCAGATCATTGCCGGCAAGAAAGACATGGCGCGTCTCAGCAAGGCCGTTTCCCAGACTGAAATAGGGGTCGTCGAACCGCAGCGAGACAGGCACATCGCCCTCTTTCCATTCAAGACCCGAAGTGCTGCCTGCGGTCATCTTTCCTCTTGTCCTCAACTGGCGCTGCGCCCAGGTTGCCGGCGCGTTTCAGCACTTCTCTGCCCCTGAGCGAACAAAGGCAAGCCATGACCGATCTGACTGTTCTCGGTGCCGGAATCTTCGGCCTTTCCGTGGCCTATGAGGCAGCGAAACGCGGCCTGAAAGTGCGGGTCATTGATCCGAACGGGCCGGGGGCCGGGTCCTCAGGCGGGGTGGTCGGCGCCCTGGCCCCCCATGCCCCTGAGAACTGGAAGCCCGCAAAGGCCCTGCAGCTGCAGGCACTTCTGAGCGCAGGCACCTTCTGGCGCGGCGTTGAAGAGGTGGGCGGACGCCCCGCAGGCTGGGCAAGGACCGGACGGGTGCAGCCGTTGAAAGACGACCGCGCGATTGAGCTGGCACGGGAGCGCGGGATCAGCGCTGAAACCCTGTGGCAGGGTCAGGCACGCTGGTTCGTGCGCGCAGCCGACCGCCCGCTTGATCCCATAAGCCCCACGGGGCTGGTCGCCGAAGATGATCTGACCGCCCGCATTCATCCCCGCATGGCTCTGCCCGCGCTTCTGGCGGCGCTGGTGCGGCTGGGGGGAGAGGTTGTGGCCGAGGGGCCGCTAGAGGGCAGCGTGGTCCATGCCACCGGGGCTGAGGGGCTGCGGGCGCTGTCAGAGACCTTCGCCCGCCCCATCGGGCGCGGTGAAAAGGGACAGGCGGCACTGCTGGCCTGTTCTGCCCCCGAGGCGCCGCAGGTCTATGCGCCGGGGCTGCATATCGTCTTTCACGCCGATGGCACCACGGGCATCGGCTCCACCTCGGAGCGCGATTATGATGATCCGCGCAGCACCGACGGCCAGCTTGAGGCGCTGCTCACTCTGGCGCGGGAGACCCTGCCCGCTCTGGCAAAGGCCGCCGTGATCGAGACCTGGGCCGGAGAGCGGCCGCGCGCGGCCACCCGCACGCTCTGCCTTGCCCCCTGGCCGGAGCGCGACGGCCATTTCATTGCCAATGGCGGTTTCAAAACCGGCTTTGCCATGGCGCCTCTGGCAGCAGGGCTGCTCTGCGATCTGATCTGTGACGGCCGAAATGCCATCCCCGAGGCCTGGGCCCTTCCGGCCTGAGGATGGCAGCTTCGCTTACTGCGTGCTGACCGCGCGTTTGGGGCGCGTGTCCACGCTCAACTGGAAGACATCGGGGCGCGAATAATGCCCCGTGGCGTCAAAGTCATATTTGCCCCGCGCGATATCCCCCCGGTCGATATCAGCATAAAGCACCGTCTCGCCCGAGAAATCCGGACCCGCCAGCACCTGCCCCAGCGGGGAGATGATCGCAGAGCCGCCGCGCATCATCACCTGATCGGGGTCATCGCCAAGCGCGCTCTCATGATCCGCCGCATAGGCTTTGCGGGTGATATGCTGACAGGCGGTCAGCACAAAGCAGCGCCCCTCCATCGCGATATGCTGCATCGAGGGGACCCAGGTGTCGCGATCATCCGCAGTCGGCGCGCAATAGATCGTAACCCCCTGATGATACATATACATCCGCAAAGCGGGCATATAGTTCTCCCAGCAGATCACCGCGCCCACCGTGCCGAAAGGCGTCTCAAAAACCGGCAGGGTTGAGCCATCGCCGAAGCCCCAGATCAGCCGCTCTGCCGCCGTGGGCATCAGCTTGCGGTGCTTGCCGACAAGGCCCTTGTCGCCGTCGAAATAAAGCGCGGTGCAATAGACCGTGCCGCCGTCGCGCTCGATCACACCGATCACGGCGAATTGCCCGGTCTCAGCCGTGGCAGCGGCGATCATTTCCACCTCAGGCCCGTCGAGATCGATCGCGGCTGCATGGTAGCGCCGGTACGCCTCCCGCCCCTCGGGGCGACGCATTCCGATCGGTGCGCCGAACGAGGCCCCCTTGGGATAGCCCCCCAAAAGCGCCTCGGGAAAAACGACCAGCCGCGCCCCCTCAGTCGCAGCCTCACGCAAAGTCGCAACGACCTTCTCTGCGGTCGCTACCGAATCTTCCGGAAATGCCGCGATCTGTGCTACGGCGACCCGAACCTTCTCAGTCATTCCATTCCTCCCCTGCTGCCAATTGGCAGACCGCGGCATTGGAACGGTCAAAGCCCCGCCCTGACAAGAGGGTTGTGGCGGAAAAGTCAGATGAACCGCCGTTCAGCCTCCGGCCTTGAGCCCTTTATAAAGCGCCGCATTCGGGCAGTATCCGGGCGGCTCTGCGGCCTGATCTTCGCGCGCCTGCAGCCAGATACGGCATTCCAGCGTGCCGCTGCATTCGCCACAGCGATGCGAGGCGAGGCGCACTTCGGCAGGCGAAAGACGACCCTGCTCTGCTTCGGCGTTCAGATCCAGGCCGACAGCCTTCGCCATCCGGTTCATGCGCGTCAGGTTGTCGGGGCGGCGGAAGAGCTTCATAGGGTCGTACCTTCAGGTCAGTCTGACCTCGGAGCTAAGAGCCCTGCGGGGATAAAACTTTGATCCTGATCAAATTTTTTACAGAAAGTCATTATTTCGAAAATAAAACGGCCCTGTCCGGGGAGGGACAGGGCCGCTACATCCGACCACGCAGTTGGGGAAAGAGACTGCGCGCCGGAAGAAGCCGGGGCCAGTGAGCGGACCTGTTAAATCCGCTCAGGCCGCGCCGGAATTACTGAATCTGAGCGAAGGCAGCTTCGAAACGCTCAGCAGCTTTTTTGTTGGTTTTTGCAGCCTTTGCCTCTTCGAGGTTTGCCGGCGCGTCACCAACCTGGATCAGAGCAACCATGCCCATCGAGAAGTGCGGGGTGCATTTCACACCATAGACGCCCGGCTCGGTGACGGTCAGTTCGAAGTTTTCGTTCAGCTTGCTTTTGAACTTCTCAACACCCTCCGGCAGCATGCCGTTGATGCTTTCGACGTTGTGGCTTTTGTCTTCTGCGATGAAGCGGATGACATCGCCCGGCTCAGCTTTGATGAAAGCCGGCTCAAACACCATGGAACCGGTTTCGCCTTTGTTGAGCATTTTCACTTCATGCTCAGCAGCGAATGCCGGGGCAGCGAGGCCGAGGACCAGAGCCGAAGCCACGGCGAGGAAGGATTTTTTCATGTCTGTTCTCCAGAGTCACACTAAGCCGGTCAGTCAGTCCTGCCCCGGGGTCGGGGCAGCAAACCGGCCGTCTCGGATCTCGCGTCCTTGCGGGATGCGCCGGTTTGAAACCCAAGTCGGCATCTGCGCAAGCCGGCGCAAGGCGGCTGCTCATTATGTCGCAGGCCAGGGGGCGCCCGGGGGACAGGAACTTGCGCAAACCACAGGGCGGGAGACAGGATGTTTCCGCGGTATGCCGTGGCACACCTTTGCATTCACAGCCCCGTGAGCCACCCTTTGCACTCCGCTCAGGGCAGATCTGCGGGCATCGCAAGGCTGCCGCGCCGCACTCCCGCTGCCGCGAATCGCGCACCGCCCCCCGGCGCTGAGATCCCTCGCTTCAGAGCGCTGCCCGTGGCAGAAAGAGACAAATGGAAGGAGGCCCCATGCCCGATGTTGTGATCCTGACCGGTGCCGGAATATCCGCCGAGAGCGGCCTTGAGACCTTTCGCGCGGAAGATGGTCTCTGGGCGCAGCACCGCATCGAAGATGTCTGCACGCCCGAAGCGCTCAGCCGAAATCCCGCCCTGGTGCATGAGTTTTACAACAAACGCCGTGCGGCCCTGCGGGACGTTGCGCCCAATGCCGCCCATGAGGCCCTGGCGAAGTTTTCCGCCGAATTCCCCGGAAAAATCCTCGTCATCACCCAGAACGTCGATGATCTGCACGAGCGCGCCGGACAAAGCGGGCTTTTGCACATGCATGGTGAGCTTCTGAGCCTCAAATGTACCCGCTGCGATTTCCGTCAGGCGTTTTCAGGTGAAAGCCATGCCGAAATGCCCTGCCCGGACTGCGGCGCGGGCCGTCTGCGCCCCGATATCGTCTTTTTTGGTGAGATGCCTTATTTCATGGACGAGATTCAAAAAGCACTGTCAGGTTGCGAAGTCCTCATCGCGATCGGCACCTCCGGCAATGTCTATCCGGCTGCGGGCTTTGCGGAACTCGCGCGCCACTATGGGGCTGAGAGCTGGCTGGTAAACCTCGACCCACCACAGAACCATCGCGACTTCCAGCGCTTCTTCCAGGGCCGCGCCGGAGAGCAGGTTCCGCTGATGCTGGATGAATTGCGCAGATGGCTGACACGGGCATGAGCGACTGGAGCGTTTTTGCGACCGGGCGCTACCGGTTTCTCGCCCTTGATGTCGAGACGGCAAACTCTGACGCCGCCAGCATCTGTCAGATCGGCCTTGCGGGCGTGCGCTTTGACGGAAGTATTGCGACCTGGGCCTGCTATGTGGATCCCAGAGACCGCTTTTCTGCGTTCAACACCCGGCTCCATGGGATCAGTGCGGCCACGGTTGCGGGGGCTGTCACCTTTGCGCCGCTGCTGCACCGGCTCTCGCCGCTCCTGTCGCAGGTGACGGTGGTGCAGCATTCGACCTTTGATCGCACTGCGATCCATGCCGCCTGTCGCAGCCATCAGATCGGGGCACCTGACTGGACCTGGATCGACAGCGTCCGCGTCGCCCGTGTCGCCTGGCCTGAATTTAAAGGCGCCGGAGGCCATGGCCTTGGCCATCTGAAGACCCGCCTCGATCTAGAGTTCACCCATCACGACGCCGGAGAGGATGCCCGCGCAGCCGCCATGGTGGTGCTGCGGGCAGAGGCTCTGACCGGGCGCAGCTTCACCGATCTCGCCGCCCCGGCCGCGCGACGCCCGGCCTTAGTGCAGCAGGCCTGAGCGGAATGCGAAGGCCGCGCACGGGCTTATCAGACGACATCGCACAGCGAGCAGCAGTCCTCCGCTGCGGGCTGAAATACAAAACACCCTCAGGAAAACCTGAGGGTGTTTTGAAAGTGGCGCGGTTGACGGGGCTCGAACCCGCGACCCCCGGCGTGACAGGCCGGTACTCTAACCAACTGAGCTACAACCGCGCTATGCGGGGATATCTACGGCCAACGCCGGGCGGGCGCAATGGGGGGAATGCAAAAATCTCATGGCGGCCCGCAGATTTCTGCAAAGCCGCCGCAACGGCAAAGACCCGCGGGAAAACGATGCCCCTCCGCCCCCGATCGAAGAAAACCCGTCCGGCTGCGCCGGTTGAAACAGCAAAAAACCCTCAGGAGAATCTGAGGGTTTTTTGAAAGTGGCGCGGTTGACGGGGCTCGAACCCGCGACCCCCGGCGTGACAGGCCGGTACTCTAACCAACTGAGCTACAACCGCGCTATGCGGGGATATCTACGGCCAACGCCGGGCGGGCGCAATGGGGGGAATGCAAAAATCTCATGGCGGCCCGCAGATTTCTGCAAAGCCGCCGCAACGGCAAAGACCCGCGGGAAAACGATGCCCCTCCGCCCCCGATCGAAGAAAACCCGTCCGGCTGCGCCGGTTGAAACAGCAAAAAACCCTCAGGAGAATCTGAGGGTTTTTTGAAAGTGGCGCGGTTGACGGGGCTCGAACCCGCGACCCCCGGCGTGACAGGCCGGTACTCTAACCAACTGAGCTACAACCGCGCTATGCGGGGATATCTACGGTGAACCGCAGAGGGCGTCAATGGCCCTGCCCGCATTTTTCCGAAGTTTTTTCCGACCCCTTAGCGGAAGAGCACCAGCGCATTCGGCGACCAGGCCACCCGCGTCCGCATCCCGCGATCCAGCACCTGACGCCCCGGCACGTTGCGCATCGACAGGCGCACAGGCTTTGCCACGCCGTCCAGCTTCACGTCGTAATAGGTCATATCGCCGTAGTAGACGACCTCTTCCACCACGCCGGGGGCTTCGCGGTCATTGGAAGTCTGGCCGTCATACATCAGGGTCAGCGTCTCAGGGCGGAAACCGACCGAGACCTCTCCCGTGGGCCTGCCCGGTGCCTGACGGGCCGGGACCTGAACGCGGCCAAGTCCGGCGACTTCGAGATCAAAACCCTCATCGTCCTGGCCAAGGATCGTCGCAGGCAGGAAGTTCATCGTGCCGATGAAATCCGCCACCCGGCGGGTCTTGGGCAGACGGTAGAGGGTTTCGGGATCATCGAGCTGCTCGATCTGCCCCTCAAACATCACCGCGATGCGGTCCGACATGACCAGCGCCTCTTCCTGGTCGTGGGTGACCAGAATGAAGGTGATGCCAACCTGACGCTGCAGCTTGATCAGCTCAACCTGCATCTGCTCGCGCATCTTTTTGTCGAGCGCCGACATCGGCTCATCGAGCAGCAGCACCCGCGGCTTCAGGATCAGCGCGCGCGCAAGTGCCACCCGCTGGCGCTGACCGCCCGAAAGCGCATGGGCGGCACGTTTGCCATAGCCCTTCAGCCCCACCATCTCCAGGGCTTCCTGGACGGCAAAGTCTTTCTCCTTGGCCGAACGCGGGTCTTTGCGCAGACCAAAGCCCACATTCTGCTCAACGCTCAGATGCGGGAAGATCGCATAGGACTGGAACACCATATTGGTCGGCCGCGCATTGGCCGGAACCCCGTCCATATTCTTGCCGTCGATCATCAGAACGCCGGAGTTCAGCTCTTCAAAGCCCGCGATGGTACGCAAAAGCGTGGTCTTGCCGCAGCCCGACGGCCCCAGCAGCGAGAAGAATTCCCCCTCGCCAATGCGCGCGGTGATGCCGCGCAGCGCATGGTAATCGCCGTAGTGCTTTTGCAGATCCTCCATCTCGATCAGAGGTTTGCGGATAAGACCCGGAGCGGGTTTGATCAGGATGGATTGCGTCACAGGAAGCCTCCGGTGTCCTTGCCGCCCGATTTGGCGATGCCACGGCGACGGAAATATTCAGCGATGGCCAGCAGAGTGACCGAGAGCAGCACGAGGATGGTGCCCAGGGCCATGATCTCCGGTACTTTGGCCGGGAAGCGGAATTGCGAGAAGATATAGACCGGCAGGGTCGGCTCGGTTCCCGCAAGGAAGAAAGCGATGATGAATTCATCAAGGCTGATGGTAAATGAGATCAGCAGCGAGGAGATGATCCCCGGGGCCACCAGCGGCAGGATGATCAGCCGGAAGGTTGACCACTGGGTCTCTCCGAGATCAATCGCCGCCTCTTCCAGCGACTGATCCAGCGTCTGGAAGGACGAGTTCAGGATCGCAATGGTATAGGGCGTGCAGATCAGCACATGACCCAGGATCACCGTCCAGATGGTCAGCGGAATGCCAAGCCCCAGCAGCACACCAAAGAGCGAAACGGCCACGATGATCTCAGGCAGCACCAGGGGCAGCATGACCAGCCCCATGATCGCGCCCTTGGCAGGGAATTTATACCGCGTCGACGCCCGTGCCGCGAAGATCCCCAGACAGGTCGCCAGCACCGCAGATGAGCAGGAGATGATGAGCGAGTTTTTCACCGCCTTCAGCAGCGTCGCATTGCTCCACATCGCTTCAAACCATTTCGTGGTGAAGCCCTGCAGCGGGAAAGCGATGATCGTGCCGTCGTTAAAGGCAAAGAGCGGCAGCAGAACGATCGGGGCGTAAAGGAAGATCAGATAGGCCAGCGCGTAGCCCTTGAAGAAACGGGCGGCCTTCATCCTTTCGGTCCTTTCAGGAAGCGGCGGTTCAGGAAGAGGAAAAGCAGCGAGACCGAGGTCACCAGCACCATGGCCGAGACCGCAATGGCCGAGCCTGCCGGATAGTTATCCAGCCGCAGATATTGCAGATAGATCATATTGGCGACCATCCGCCCCTCCGGCCCTCCGACCTGCTGCGGGGTGACGTAATCGCCAATCACCGGAATAAAGACGATCAGAACGGCCGCCACAACGCCGGGCATCGCCAGCGGCAGGGTCACCCGCCAGAAGGTCATCAAGCGGCTCTCGCCCAGATCCTGACCGGCCTCGAGCAGCGAGCGGTCGATCTTTTCCAGCGCCACAAAGATCGGCAGGATCGCGAAAGGCGCATAGGCATGGGCAAGCGTGATCACGACAGCATTGGCGTTGTAAAGAATGAAGGTCAGCGGCTCATCGATCAGACCAAGCCCCATCAGGCCCGAATTCAGCACACCGTTGTAGCCAAGGATCACTTTCCACAGGAACACCCGGATCAGATAGGACGTCCAGAAGGGGATGGTGATCAGAAAGAGCCACATGCTCTTGCGCTCAGGCTTGACGTAGAAACTCACGAAGTAAGCCACCGGAAACGCCAGCACGACGGTCGCCACGGTGACCGCAACCGCGATCCCCAGCGAGCGCAGCATGACCGCGCGGACAACAGGGTCGGACCAGGCCCCCAGATAGGGAGTGGTGGGCGTCAGCGTGCCATCGGCATTCTGCTGCATCGAGGCGCATTCGCCCACATAGTTACACAGCGTGAATTCCCAGATGATCGACAGATAGCCGTCAGTCAGAAAGGAATACAAAAACAGCAGCACCAGAGGTGCCGCCAGCAAAATGACCGCATAAATAGCAGGCGGGCTGACCAACATCAGCCCGCTTGACGCTTCAGACCGGACACGCCGGCGTTTCAGACCCTGTAAGCTCATCCGTGCTCCCCGGCAAAGTCAGTCTCGGACTGGGTGGATCGCATGCATCTCGCACAGGGCGCGGAGGTTTAAAAGAGGCTGCGATTCAGTGGCTCACAACCTCCAGAGTAATCGCCCTGGTGCTGAGTTCAGCAAATAAAGCCGCTACGACGCGCGGACGAGAAACGGCCCGCTCCATCGCGTCGCGCAGCGAAGATTCGTCGCAGCCCGCTGAGGTCACCCGCCACACCATCCGCCGTGCCGCGCCGTCGTCGTAAACAATTTCAGCCTCCCCCGAGCGTCCCCGACGCAGGCCAAGAAAATCTGATGCACCCGTCTTACTGTGAAATGAAAACATCCTGGTTGTCCCGGATTTTTGCTCGATGAGCGGAGAGTCGCAAAGACGACAGCGCAAGGTCAAGGCAACGGCCCGAAGAGTGACACTTTCGCACGACGCAGGATCATTCCTGCAACAGAAACGTCACAGATCCTCCCCGGCTCCATCAGGGTCAACAAATACGTAAGAAATTCTCGACAAAACCGCCCCGCGCAGCCGATCCTGCCCCCCTCAGGCAGGGAGGGTCGGGGATGAGCGCTGAGCCGGATCATGTGGTGCTGTGCTGGCTGGCAACGGCCGATGCGGCGGGGCAGCCCAATGTCTCGCCGAAGGAAGTGTTTTTGCGCCCTGCCCCCGATGAGGTGCTGATCGCAGAGATCGCCTCGGCCCGCAGCCTCGCCAATATCCGCGAAAATCCCAGGGTCTGCGTCAGCATGATCGACATCTTTCGCCAGCGCGGCGAGAAACTCGAAGGCCTGGCCAGCCTCATCGCCCCTGAGGAAGCGGAGTTCGCGGGCCTCTCGGCGCGGTTTGCGCGACTGACCCAGGGGCAATACCCGATCCGCCATGTCATCCGGGTGCGGGTGGGACAGGTCGCCCCGATCCGCGCGCCCGGCTGGCATCTGTTTCCCGATAAGACCGAAGCGGATATGCGCCGCGAAGCGCTGGCGACCTACCGCGTCACCGATCTGCCGCGCAAATGAAAAAGGCCCGCCGGAGGCGGGCCTTTCCAAATCCCCGAAGGGATAAAATCAACGCTTCGAGAACTGGAAGCTGCGGCGGGCTTTCGCCTTACCGTATTTCTTACGCTCGACGACGCGCGAGTCGCGGGTCAGGAAGCCAGCGGCTTTCAGAGCGCCACGCAGCGACGGCTCGAACAGTTGCAGAGCTTTCGAGATGCCGTGCTTCACTGCGCCGGCCTGACCCGAGAGACCGCCACCTTTCACGGTTGCATAGACGTCGAACTGGCCGACGACGTTTGCAACTTCGAAGGGCTGCTTCAGGATCATCTGCAGAACCGGACGGGCGAAGTAAGCCGACTGGTCTTTGCCGTTCACGATGACTTTGCCCGAACCCGGCTTAACCCAGACGCGTGCGACAGCGTCTTTACGCTTACCGGTTGCGTAGGAACGGTTCAGCGCGTCGCGGACCGGCTCACGGGGAGCTTCTTCCACAACAGCAGCCGAGGTGCCGGCGACAGCGGCTTTCAGGTCGTCAAGCGATTTGATATCCGACATGATTACGCGCTCCGGGTGTTTTTCGGGTTCAGGACTTTAACGTCCAGGACTTCCGGGTTTTGTGCGACATGCGGATGCTCAGCGCCTGCGTAAACGCGCAGGTTGGTCATCTGCTGGCGGCCCAGACGGTTGCGCGAGATCATGCGCTCAACAGCCTTGGTCACAACGCGCTCGGGGTGAGCACCTTCGAGAACCTGACGCGCGGTACGGAACTTGATGCCGCCCGGGTGACCGGTGTGCCAGTAGTAGCGCTTGTCGTCGCGCTTGTTACCGGTCATCTGGATCTTGTCCGCGTTGATGATGATGACGTTGTCACCCATATCCATATGGGGGGTGAACGTCGGCTTGTTCTTGCCGCGCAGAATCTGAGCGACGATCGTAGCGAGACGGCCCAGAACGACGCCTTCGGCGTCGATCAGGATCCATTTCTTCTCGATATCCGCCGGAGTAGCGGTAAAGGTTTTCATGGTGTGACCTGTGCTTGCAACGAAAGCCGAAGCCCTCGTGTTTAAGGATGCTGCTTAATGCCCCAGCCCCCGCCTTGCGTCAAGCGCGCAAAACATAATAGTTTCTTGTAAAATCAATAGCTTAGTTATTGTGGTATTTTGATACCACAATAACTAAGCAGAATCTTCACCGCCGCGCCGCCTGCGCCATGAGATCCGAGGCTGCGAGTTGCTGCGCGACCGCCTCCGGCACACCCCGGGTAATCATCCGGCGATAAATCCGCGGCCCCTGGACCCCAAGGCCCTGCACCACGGGCGGGATCTGCGCGGCATTCGCGCGGCGCAAAGCCGCCGTCTGGGCTTTCAAAGGCATCTCATCGCGCAGGGTTTCATGTCCCGGACATCCGGTCAGGATATCCGCACTCGCCCGGCCCTGTGCCGATGCCACGCGCCGGTGCGCCTCCTCCAGAAGCCGGCATTCGGCAGCGATTGCCTGCGCGCGGCTCACGCCCGACACGGGGGCAACAGCCGCGCCCGGACCCGCTACCTGCGCGCCGCAACCTGCCAGCAACAGCAGGATCCCCGGAAATATCCCATACTTCACCAAAACCGCCTCCTGTCAGAACCCGGCCCTCAACCTGCCACGAAGCTGACGCGCTGTCTTTCCCCTTTCCTCATCCGGGGCTATGAAGTGCCCAGGCAAAGGAGCCCCATATGCTGAAGACGCGCATCATCCCCTGTCTCGATGTGGCCGATGGCCGGGTCGTCAAGGGCGTCAATTTCGTCGATCTTATCGATGCCGGTGATCCGGTCGAAGCCGCCCGCGCCTATGACGCGGCCGGCGCGGATGAGCTGTGCTTTCTGGATATTCATGCCACCCATGAAAACCGCGGCACCATGTTCGATCTGGTCACCCGCACGGCAGAGCAATGCTTCATGCCGCTGACGGTGGGCGGCGGTGTGCGCAGCCATCAGGATGTGCGCAACCTGCTGCTCGCGGGGGCCGATAAGGTCAGCTTCAACTCGGCGGCGGTGGCAAACCCCGATGTCGTCTCCGAGGCCGCCGACCGCTTTGGCAGCCAGTGCATCGTCGTCGCCATCGACGCCAAAACCGTGGCGCCCGGAAAGTGGGAGATTTTCACCCACGGCGGGCGCAAAGAGACCGGCATTGATGCGGTGGAATTCGCCGTTAAAATGGCGACCAAGGGCGCAGGCGAGATCCTTCTGACCTCGATGGACCGCGACGGCACCCGCGGCGGCTATAACCTGCCGCTGACCCGAGCGATCGCTGATGCCGTCTCCGTACCGGTGATCGCCTCGGGCGGTGTCGGCACGCTTGACCACCTGGTCGAAGGGGTGACCGAAGGCCACGCCAGCGCGGTGCTCGCGGCCTCGATCTTCCACTTCGGCACCTATACCATCGCAGAGGCCAAGGCCCATATGGCCGCTGCCGGTATCAATGTGAGGCTCTGATGTCTGATCTTCTGGCCCGGCTCGAAGCCACCATCCAGGCGCGCAAAACCGCCGATCCGGAATCAAGCTGGACGGCAAAGCTCCTCGCCAAAGGCCCCGAGAAATGCGCCGAAAAATTCGGCGAAGAGGCTGTTGAGGCGATCATTGAGGCGGTGAAAAACGACCGCGCGAAACTCGCCTCCGAAGCGGCAGATGTGCTTTACCATCTCATGGTCATGCTCGCCGCCCGCGATGTGACCCTCGCCGAGGTCTATGCCGTTCTTGAACAGCGCGAAGGCACCTCCGGGATCGCCGAAAAAGCCGCCCGCCCCGGCGCATAACAAAAGCCCCGCCTGAGCGGGGCTTTTTCCTATCCGGCACGCAGAGTAAGCCTCCCCGAATTCCTCACCCGAAAAGATCCGCCTGAGTGGGCTGACGCGGCGGCGCGATGCCAATATGCCGCCAGGCTTTCGGCGCCAGCATCCGCCCGCGCGGGGTGCGCTGAATAAGCCCCTGCTGCAGCAAAAACGGCTCGATCACCTCTTCAATCGCATCGCGGCTCTCCGACAGCGCCGCCGCGATGGTCTCAACCCCCACAGGCCCGCCGCCGTAATTTTCGGCCAGCAAAAGAATGTAACGCCGGTCCGCCCCGTCGAGCCCCAGATCATCCACCCCAAGCCGCGTCAGCGCACTGTCGGCAAGCTCGCGTGTGATGACACCATCCCCTTCCACCAGGGCAAAATCGACAACCCGGCGCAACAGACGCCCTGCGATCCGCGGCGTCCCCCTGGCGCGCCGCGCAATCTCCAGCGTTCCCTCCGGCTCCGCCGCCACCCCCAAAAGCCGCGCCCCCCGCCCGACGATCAGGTTCAGCTCTTCAATGGTGTAAAACTGCAGCCGCGTCGGAATGCCAAAGCGATCGCGCAAAGGCGTGGTCAAAAGCCCCAGCCGCGTGGTCGCCCCGACCAGAGTGAAGGGCTGCAGATCGATCCGCACCGTCCGCGCCGCCGGCCCCTCACCGATCACCAGATCCAGCGCAAAATCCTCCATCGCCGGATAAAGCACTTCCTCCACCACCGGGCTCAGGCGGTGAATCTCATCGATGAACAAAACATCGCGCGGCTCAAGATTGGTCAGAATCGCCGCCAGATCCCCCGCCTTGGCCAGAACCGGCCCGGAGGTCATGCGAAAGCCAACCCCCAGTTCCCGCGCCATGATCTGCGCCAGCGTGGTTTTCCCAAGGCCGGGAGGGCCGTGAAACAGCGTGTGATCCATCGCCTCGCCGCGCATCCGCGCCGATTCGATAAAGACCCGCAGATTGGCGCGCGCCTCAGCCTGGCCGGTGAAATCCTCCAGCCGTTCCGGGCGCAGAGCGCGGTCATTGTCTTCAGAAAGGCGCTCGGGGCGCAAAGCGGGATCAGGCTGTGTCATAGAGGAACAATCCCTGAACGGCGCCCGCTCTGCAAGCCCCTCTGATCACTTTGGCTTTTTCCAAATACTCCGGGGTCCGGGGCAGCGCCCCGGCGCCCGCCCCTCAGCGCCGCCGCCCGGCGCGGGGCACCGATGTCTGCCGCTCTCCCCGCCCGCCCGCAGCCCGCGGCGCCCCCGAGGCAAAGGGCCCTGCCGCCCCGCCGACAGCAGGCGCGACTGGCGCAGCGCCGCGGGGCGATGCTGCGGCCATGGCCTCCAGCGCGGCCACCCGATTGGCCGTCGACGGGTGGGTCGAGAACAGCTTATCGCGGGCATGGGCATGAAGGGGATTGACGATGAACATATGCGCAAGCGCCGGATTGCGCTCCGCCGTCGGATTGTCGATCCGCAAAGCCAGCCCCTCAAGGCGGCGCAGCGCCGAGGCCAGCCACAGGGGATTGCCGCAGATTTCCGCCCCGATCCGATCCGCCTCATATTCGCGCGAGCGGGAGATCGCCATCTGCACCACGGCGGCGGCCATCGGGGCCAGGATCATCATCGCCATGGTCCCCACCGCCCCAAGCGGCCGGTCGCGATTGCTGCCGCCAAACAGAAAGGCAAAATTGGCCAGCATCGAAATCGCCCCCGCCATGGTGGCGGTCACCGACATGATCAGCGTATCGCGGCTTTTGATATGCGCGAGTTCATGCGCCATCACCGCCGCGATCTCCTCCTGGGACATACTGCGCAACAGACCTGTCGTCGCTGCAACGGCGGCATTGTCGGGATTGCGCCCGGTCGCAAAGGCATTGGGCTGATCGCTCTCAATGACATAGACCCGCGGCGGCGGCAGGCCCGCACGATCGGCCATCTGATGAACCATCTGCACCAGATAGGGCGCCGAGCGGCTGTCGACCTCGCGCGCTCCGGTCATCGACAAAACCGCCTTATCTGAGTTCCACCAGGCCAGCAGATTGGTGACAGCCGCAAAGCCAAGCGCAATCATCGCGCCGCTGCCCCCGCCGATCAGCGCGCCGATCGCCATGAACAGCGCCGTCATCCCTGCCATCAGGACGGCCGTTTTTGCATATCCCTGCATCTGCTCTACTCCGCTGAGATCTCGTGCAGATATGGTCAGCGCCCGCCCCTGCGACAAGTCCTCAGCGCTGCGGCTGCAAAAGCTTCAGCGCCGCCCGGATCAGGCCCGAGGTCTCAAGCCCGTCATTCTCCCCCGCCGCCTGAGCCACCGCCGCCGCCGCATCGCCCTGGGCATAGCCAAGGTTCAAAAGCGCCGAGAGCGCATCGGCACTGGCCGCAGCCGAAGGCGCAACCACCGGCGCAGCCGCCGCCCTGCGCTTCGGCGCGACTTTAGGCGCCGCCGCAGCCTCTGCCTCGATCACCTCCGCATCGAAATCGGCCTCAGCCCCCATGGCCCCGCCCTTCGCCATCAGCATCGGCGCTTTGCTCTTTAACTCCAGCACGACCCGCTGGGCGATCTTGGCACCGATCCCCGGCGCTGCCGTCAGCGCCTTGGTATCGCCCAAGGCTATCGCCCGCGCCGTCCCCTCCGGGCCAAGGGTGCCCAGAATGGCCAGCGCCGCCTTGGCACCCACGCCCTGAACGGTGGTCAAAAGCCGGTGCCATTCGCGGTCAATCAGCGTCGGAAAGCCGATCAACTGCAACAGATCCTCGCGCACGATCATCTCGGTATAAAGGGCTGCCGCCTGCCCCACGGGCGGCAGTTGCGCCAGCGTGCGGTCCGAGACCATGACCTCATAGCCCACACCGCGCACATCAAGGATGACATGGCCATCCCCCTTCCAGTCGATGAGACCCGAAAGCTTTCCGATCATCCCGCAGCCCTTTGCACATCCGCCCGTTTCACTGCCGCCAGCAGGCGGTCAGAGGATTGCAGATGATGCGCATGGCAGATCGCAATCGCAAGCGCATCCGCCGCATCCGGCCCCGCGATCACCGCGCCGGGAAACTGAAAACGCACCATATGATCGACCTGCTGCTTGGCCGCATGACCCACACCCACCACGCATTTCTTGATGGCATTCGGGGCATATTCGCCCACCGTCAGCCCCGCCTGAGCCGGAACCAGCAGCGCAATGCCGCGCGCCTGCCCCAGCTTCAGGGTCGAGACCGCGTCCTTGTTCACGAAAGTCTGCTCCACTGCCGCCGCATCGGGCTGATAAAGCCGCAACACTTCCGTGAGCTGGCTGTGCAGCGCCAGCAGACGCTGCGCGAGATCCCCCGGCTCTGAATGGCAGATGCCATTGGCAACATGGGTCAGCCGGCTGCCCGCCACATCAATGACCCCCCAGCCGAGGTTCCGCAATCCGGGGTCGATACCTAAAACGCGCATGCCTGCCTGTTCCTTGTTTTGGCCAGTCTGGCACGAAACATGAACATTCTCCAGCCCTTAGCTGCTTTGTGTAAAATTTCTGCAACGCAGCGAAAGCCGGCTGCGATTCGGGCGCAGCAATGCCGCTTTTCATTCACCTTATTTTTAAGGACGTAACGTCAGTCCCAGCCATGCAGGAAACGCAAGACGGTCATGTGAAATCGGGGAGTTGTTTTGCAACTGCAGCATCAATATCTGGCAGTCATCGAATGTGAAGCCTGTGAAACAGGCAGTTTTTGAAAAGGATGTTGACCATGGCCGCTTTCGAAACCACCCGCCCGCTTCAGGGATCCATCGGGGGCGGGCTGAGCTCTTTCTTCCGCTCCGTGACCCTGCGCCTCGTTCAGTGGAACGATCTGCGCGTGACCCGCAAAGCGCTGGCACGCCTGTCGGATCGTGAACTGGATGATATCGGCCTGTGCCGCGGTGATCTGGAAAACATCTCCGCCCACCTGCGCTGATCCTGCGGCGGCTCTGCCGCCCGAAGCGTCTGAGAGGGACAGGCCGCGCCGGACCACCGGTGCGGCCTTTACCTTTTTCAAGCCCCTGCCCGGGCCAGACCGGCTGTCGCCGCGCGCAACGGGGATACCAATGAAAAAAGCCGCCGGTCCCCCGGCGGCTTCGTCGTCTGTAAAGGGCCCGATCAGCCGCGCAGCAGGACGAGAGTGCTCCATTCGCCGATCTGCGTGTGTTCTTTCAGGCTGAATCCCTGGGCAACATAGGCATCAAGGATCGATTCGGACTGAACCGTCAGCAGGCCTGAGAGGATCAGATGCCCGCCCGGAGCCGCATGTTTCGCCATATCCGGGGCCAGCTGCACCAGGGGGCCTTTGAGGATATTTGCGAAGATCAGATCATAGGGGGCGCGGCTCTTCAGATCGCGGTGATCAAAGCCTGCTGCTTCAACACAGGGCACGCGGTCAGCAAGGCCGTTGATCTCAGCATTGGCGATGGCCACATCGACCGCCACCTGATCGATATCAGAGGCGATGACCTTCGCCTCGGGCCAGAGGCGTGCGGCCGCCAGGGCCAGAACCCCGGTGCCCGAGCCGATATCCGCCACATTCTGCACCATCAGCCCCTCAGCGCCCAGGCGATCCAGCGCTTTCAGACAGCCCAGCGTGGTGCCATGATGGCCGGTGCCGAAGGCCACCGTCGCCTCAATCTGCAGCGGGATCACACCGGTTTCGGGCACTTTATCGGCATCATGGCTGCCATATAGAAAGAAGCGGCCTGCCTCGACCGGGGCGAGATCGCGGCGCACCTTAGCAACCCAGTCGATTTCCGGAATCTCAGAGACGGTCATGCCCTTCGCACCAAAAGCAATGGCGATAATGTCGAGAACCGCCTCATTCGGGGCTTCGGTGAAATAGGCACCGACTTCCCACATCTCCGAGCCGTCCTCGATCTCAAAGACGCCGACGCCGTAGGGCTCGGGGGTCAGCTTCTCGAGAGCAGCGGCGAGCGCATCGGCCGCCTCTTTGCCGTCAAGCGAGGTGATCGCGGAATAGCTGGGCATCGGTCAGATCCTGAACTGAGACATGGCCGGCCCGTCAAAGCCGCCCTTTGGCTGCGGTTTGCCCCGAGCCGCCCGGCTGGTCAAGGCCGGGGCCGCGTCGGGGGCGTCAGGCCGCAGGGCCGGCCCTGCTGGTATCACCTCAGGCAGCCGGCGCTGCGGGAGCTGCGATCGGGCAGCTGACCCCGGTGCCTTTCAGCCCGCAATAGCCGTTGGGGTTCTTCGCCAGATACTGTTGATGGTAGTCTTCGGCGTAATAGAACTCGGGCGCCATGGCGATTTCGGTGGTCACGATGCCCTGCCCCGCCCGCATGAGGCGGTGCTGATAAAGCGCGCGACTGGCCTCAGCGGCCTCAAGCTGCTCGGGCGTGGTGACATAGAGCGCCGAGCGGTACTGCGTGCCGGTGTCATTGCCCTGACGCATGCCCTGGGTGGGATTGTGGCTTTCCCAAAAGATCTTCAACAGCGCCGCAAAGCTGGTCTGCGCCGGATCCCAGACCACGCGCACCACCTCCGTGTGGTTGGTGAGACCAGAGCAGACCTCTTCATAGGTCGGGTTAAGCGTCACGCCGCCCTGATACCCTGCGGCCGTCAGCCAGACGCCGGGCTGCTGCCAGAACAGCCGCTCAACACCCCAGAAGCACCCCATGGCGAAAAACGCCTCTTCCATGCCCTCCGGCACTTCGGCCTTCTGATCGACCCCGAAGAGCAGATGTTTCGCTGAGGTCGGCAGCGGCTCGGGGCGGCCCGGCAGGGTCTCAGAGGGGGCAAGCAGTTCAGCGGGTTTGCGGATGAACCAGGACATGAAAGCACTCCGTCAGGGCGGCAGGGCGCCACCGGTTCTCAGTAATATGGGCAGCGCCTGCCGCGCTGCCAAGACGTCAGCCCAGCGCGGCCCGCACACGCCCGGCCACGGTATCGGCATCTCCCGCCCCGTCGATGACGCGAAAGCGCTGCGGCGCGGTGGCTGCCAGATCGAGGAAGGCGCCGCGCATCAGCGCCTGCATCGCGAGGCCCATATCCTCAAAACGCTGCTCCCCCCCGGCGCGGGCGACGGCCCGGGACAGCCCCTCCTGAGGGTCAATATCGATCAGAAGCGTCAGATCCGGGTCCTGGCCGATCACCAGTTCATGCAAAGCATCCACCGTCGCGCGCAGATCGCCGCGCGTGACGCCCTGATAGACGCGGGTCGAATCGACATAGCGGTCACAGATCACCAAAGCCCCCCGCGCCAGCGCCGGGCGGATGGTGCGCTCCAGGTGATCACGCCGCGCTGCGGTGAACAACAAAAGCTCAGTCTCAGCAGACCAGCGGTCCGCCTCGCCCTCCAGCACCAGGCGGCGGATCTCTTCCGCACCGGGGCTGCCCCCCGGCTCGCGGGTCAGAACCACCTCATGACCCTCAGCCCGCAGAGTTTCCGCCAGACGACGGGCCTGGGTGGATTTTCCCGAGCCGTCGATCCCTTCAAAGCTGATGAACAGCCCCTTACCCGCTGACAGCACGCTCAGAAGACCAGCTTCGAGGCCGCACGACCACCGAGCACCGAAACCGCCGTGGTCAGACGGTTCAGGAAGCCCGCCTTCGGCACATCGGCTTCGACCAGCACGGGGCTGCGCAGCTCAGGCATATCCGGCACCGAGACGATCAGCTCGCCCACCCGGTCCCCCGCTTTCAGCGGCGCATGAAGCGGCCCCTGCCATTCCACCCGGGCGGTCACGCCCTTACCGGGGGTGGCGGGCACCAGAACCTGCACGTTCTCAGCAGCAATCAGGCCAACGCTGGCCGCTTCGCCCAGAAAGACCGGCGCTTCGGCCACGCGCATCTTTTCATTGGCGATGGTGCGCAGACTGAACTGACGGAAGGCCCAGTTGGTGATGCGCTCGCTTTCTTCGGCCCGCGCCACTTCGGTCTCAAGGCCCGAGATGACGAAGATCAGCCGGCGGTCGCCCTGTTTGACCGAGCCGACAAGGCTGTAGCCTGCCTCAGCGGTATGGCCGGTTTTCAGACCATCCGCGCCGACACCCAGGCTCAGCAGCGGGTTGCGGTTGCGGGCATTGGCCGGGGCGCGGTCTTTGTAGTTAAAATGCGTCTCCGAGAAGATCGGGTAATATTCCGGGAAATCCTCAATGAGGCGCTGCGCCAGAATGCCCAGATCGCTCATCGACATCCGATGCTCCGGATGCGGCCAGCCCGAGGAATTGGCGAGGGTGGTATCAGCCATTCCCAGCGCGCGCGCCCGCTCGGTCGCGAGTTTCGCAAAGGCCTCTTCGCTGCCTGCCAGACCTTCGGCCACCACAACACAGGCGTCATTGCCCGAATTGACGATAATGCCGCGGATCAGATCCTGGACCGTGGGACGGTCCTGCTCGTTCAGGAACATCGTCGAGCCGCCCATCGCGCGGGCTTTGCTCGACACCGAGAACTCCGTATCCATCGACACGCGACCATCGCGGACCGCCTCAAAGAGGATATAAAGGGTCATCAGCTTGGACATCGAGGCCGGCGGAAGGGCGCGATGCGCATCTTTCTCCAGCAGCACCGAGCCCGTGGTCATATCATAGACCCAGGCCGCTTTTGCCCGGGTTTCAAAGCCGAAGGCGGTGCTGGCAAGAAGCGCTGCCGCGACCGCAGGCACCAGAGCGGGAATCAGGCGGAGAGGTTTCATGGCAGGTTCCTTCGTAAATCCGGGCCGTAACGTAACCGTCCCGCGCTCAGCGCGAGACGAAATAGGCATCTTTAAAGCCGGCAGCTTTGACCTTGCCGAGCAGAGCATCCCGACCGGCGGCCTCCGCCGGACCGGCGGTCACGCGCCAGAAGGTCTTGCCCTGGCTGCTTTCCTGGCGAACTTCGGCTTTCACACCGGCTTTGCCAAGCTGAGAGACGGCGCTGCGGGCATTTGCCTCAACACTGAAGATCCCGATCTGCACAAGGTTGCGCCCCGAGGTCGCTGCCGGAGCCGCACGGGGCGCGGCCGGAGCGGCTGCAGGGGCCGCCGCTTGGGCGGGACGCGCCTGAGGCGTTACCGCAGCCGTCGGGGCGGTGGCCGGAGCAGCACCCGCAGGCAGGGCCTCAGTCGCGATGGTCTCAGCCTGATCGAGCACCGGCGCCGCCGGGGCCACCGCGACCGGGGCCACCGCGACCGGGGCCTCTTCCCGGCGCAGTGCGGTGACATCGAGTTTCACGGGTGCACCAGCCAGCATCTCAAGTGCGGCTGCGGCATCGGAGGAGACCTGAAGTTTCGGCCCCGGCATCTCACGCTCGCGGCGGAAGAGCGCACCGATGACGAATTTGCCATTGGCCGGATTGCGGATGATCACCCGCTCAGGGTCTTTCACCCCCGGATAGGCAACCCAGACACCGCCAAGCGAGGGGCGGCCATCCCAGAGGCCCATGTCCGACTTCTGAAAGACATCCGGTGCTTCAGTGTCACGCTCCACCACACGGGTGGTGCCGCCGGAGGAGACCGGGGCGCTGTCGGTGGACGACGCACCCTCAAGGCAACCACTGAGAACGGCCAGAGCGCCGGCCGCAAGAATCCACGCACGCGCATTGCGCCCTGCCATCGTCTGCCCCCTCAGCCGGTTTGCCCGACCTTTCTGCGGCCCGCCCCAGGGGCGGCCGGATTGAAATTCGCCCGTATCATAGCGGCGCGCACTCGGGGTGGAAAGTGTGCAGCAAATGCCGATTGCGAAAACCAGCCCCCTCTCGCCGGAAATTGAACAGCGGCTGTCAGGGTCGGAAACTTCGGAAAAACGTCGTCTCACCCCTGAAAGTCCCGACCCTGCGCAGAGTGACAAAGCAGGACCGCCCGACAGCGAGGACCAAAGCCCCGGACCTTTCCGGAGCGCAAGGGGAGCGGCCTTATAGCCTCCCCCCTTCTGATCTGCCACAGAAGACCCTTCCTGAAGAGGTGCTGCGGCGAGGCATAGGGGGACCCGGCCGAAGATCACCGCCGGACCGCCTTTCCCGCAGCTCTTATAAGAAGAGAGAGGGAGGTTGTTTACACCGCCTGCCCTGCCGCCCAGCCCGATGACCAGGCCCACTGGAAGTTATAGCCCCCCAGCCAGCCCGTGACATCGACCACCTCGCCGATGAAATAAAGTCCAGGCTGGCCACGGGCCTCCATGGTCTTTGCATCAAGGTCGCGGGTGTCCACACCGCCCAGCGTCACCTCTGCGGTGCGGTAGCCCTCAGTCCCCATGGGGCTGATCTCAAAACCGCCGAGCGTCTTTGCCAGCCGCTGCAGATCCGCCGCCTTCAGATCGGCAATCCGCCCCGTCGTCCCGGCCCAGGACGCCAGCTGACTCGCCAGCCGCGCGGGAAAGAGCTTTGCCAGCGCATTGCCGGTAATCTGCCCGCCCGCGCCCCGCTTCACCTCTGCGATCTTTGCCGCAACATCTTGACCCGGCATGAAATCCACCCGGATCGTCTCTCCCTCGCGCCAATAGCTTGAGATCTGCAGGATCGACGGGCCGGAAAGACCCCGGTGGGTGAAAAGAAGCCCCTCCCGGAAAGCCGCCTTCCCGCTGCTGACCACCGCCTCGAGCGACAGACCTGCAAGCGAAGCCATCTCTTCGCGCAGGGCATCCGAGAAGGTCAGCGGCACAAGGCCCGCCCGGGTCGCCACGATCCTCAGCCCGAACTGCCGCGCCAGATCATAGCCGATGCCGGTCGCCCCCATCTTCGGGATCGAGCGCCCGCCGGTCGCCACCACCAGCTTCTCTGCCGAGACCACCCCCCGCGAGGTCGCTATAATATAGCGCCCGTTATAAGAGACATCGCTGATCGAGACACCGCAGGCCAGCTCCCCGCCGGCCGCCCCCAGATCGCGCAAAAGCGCATCGATGACCTGATCGGCCTTACCGTCACAAAAGAGCTGCCCCAGCGTCTTTTCGTGATAGGCGATGCCCCAGCCCTGCATCCGCGCAATGAAGTCGTGCTGGGTATAGCGGCTGAGCGCGGAGCGGGCAAAACGCGGGTTATCAGAGAGATAGCGGTCAGGCGCGATCCCGAGATTGGTAAAGTTGCACCGCCCGCCCCCGGAGATGCGGATCTTTCCCGCCGCTTTGGCCGCATGGTCAATCACCAGCACCGAGCGCCCGCGCCGCGCGGCTTCAATCCCCGCAAAGAGGCCCGCCGCACCGGCACCCAAAATCACCACATCGCGCTTATCCATGTCACCGGCCTTATTTTGCTGAGCCTTCGCAGATGTCAGAAAGAATTTCCGCAAGCAACGCGAAGTTATGGGATTTTTCCTCTTGCGGCCAGTCTGAGCCTTGGCTAAACACCCCTCACACCGACGGAGCAACGGTCAAACTGCTTCAAAGGTTGGGGTATCGCCAAGTGGTAAGGCATCGGTTTTTGGTACCGACATTCCTAGGTTCGAATCCTAGTACCCCAGCCAACTTTCTTCTCTGCACCCGTTGCAGATTGGAAATGCGGCCTCTATAAAAGGCCTCCCGGTTGGGGTATCGCCAAGTGGTAAGGCATCGGTTTTTGGTACCGACATTCCTAGGTTCGAATCCTAGTACCCCAGCCAGTTTTCTCTCAGATCCATCCGCACCCGCCCTTTCAGGCGGTTTTTTCGTTTTTCCAATACCCTCTCTGCCGCTCTGACAAGTCGTTGGAAAAATTTCACATTTCGCGATTTTTTCTCTTGCGGGCGGCAGGCGTTCTCCGTAGAAACCGCCTCACAGAGCAGATGGCCCGTTCGTCTATCGGTTAGGACGTCAGGTTTTCAACCTGAAAAGAGGGGTTCGACTCCCCTACGGGCTGCCAGTTCTGAGCGCGGATGAAATGCCGCACCATAACTTCTGAGAGATCAGAAGACGCAAAAGTGGCCCGTTCGTCTATCGGTTAGGACGTCAGGTTTTCAACCTGAAAAGAGGGGTTCGACTCCCCTACGGGCTGCCACTTTGCTGAAAACCGCCCCTCGGGGCGGTTTTTTCATGTCCCTGCGTCCTCTTCGGGCATTGGCCTGCCCCCGGCCAGCCGCTATCAAAGCCCATCCGCAAGGACCCGGTGCGAGCCCGGGTGGCTCTTCCGGCCGCTGATCCGCCGGACCCTAACGACCCAGGCCTTTTTGATGCCCGTTCTTCAAACCTATCTGCGTCAGTGGCAGGCCAATCCGCTGCGCGAGATCCTTGCCGGGGCGGTGGCAACTTTTGCCCTGATCCCTGAGGTTATCGCTTTTTCCTTCACCGCCGGGATTGATCCGGCGACCGGACTTTATGCCTCTTTCATCATTTCGCTGGTAATCGCTGTCTTTGGCGGGCGTCCGGCGATGATCTCTGCCGCCGCAGGCTCTGTGGCGCTGGTGGTGGCGCCGCTGGTGAAAGAGCATGGCGTTGACTATCTCTTTGCCGCCGGTCTGCTGGCGGGCCTGTTTCAACTGGCCTTTGGCTTCGGGCGTCTCAGCAGTCTGATGCGTTTTGTCTCAAACCCGGTGCGGACGGGCTTTGTGAATGCGCTGGCGGTGCTGATCTTTGCAGCCCAGCTTCCCCATATTCTCAGCGCGGGGCCTTTGGGCCTGGCGATGATGGCCTTCGGGCTTGCGATCATTCTGGTGATGCCGCGTCTGACCACCGCAATCCCGGCCCCGCTGATCTGTGTGGTGGTGCTGACGCTGCTGGCGGAAATCGCGGGCCTGCCGGTGGCGCGGGTGGCCGATCTGGGGGCGCTTCCCTCAGGCCTTCCGGTCTTTGCGCTGCCGCAGGTCAGCCTCTCCTTAGATCTGTTGAAAATCATTTTCCTGCCTGCGCTTGCGATTGCCATGGTGGGGCTGCTGGAATCGCTGATGACAGCGCGGGTGGTGGATGATCTGACAAAGACCACCTCAAACCCCGATGCCGAAGCGCGCGGACTGGGCCTTGCCAATATCGCGGCCAGCCTTTTTGGCGGCATCGCAGGCTGTGGCATGATCGGGCAGACCGTCTCGAATGTGAAATACGGCGGACGCAGGCGGCTTTCGACCCTGGCCGCGGGCGGGCTTTTGCTGGTGCTGATGGTGGCGCTGAAGGATGTGATCGCGGCGGTGCCTGTGGCGGCGCTGGTGGCGATTATGATCCTGGTCTCGGTGGATACCTTTGACTGGGGCTCGCTGCGCCGGCTCCACATCATGCCGCGCCTTTCGGCTGTCGTGATGCTGATCACCGTGGCGGTGACCATTTTCACCCATAACCTCTCGCTTGGTGTGCTCTGTGGCGTGCTGACGAGCGCGGTCTTTTTCACGGCCACGCTGGCGCATTCGGCACAGCTCCGGCGCGACGGGGATGTCTATAGTCTCAGCGGGCCTTTGTTCTTTGCCTCGGCCCCGGATCTTTTTGCAGCCATTCGTGAAAGCGATCACACCGCCCCCGTCACCCTTGATCTGACAGCGGCGCGGCTTTGGGACATCACGGCAACAGAGGCCCTGAGCGCATTGAAGGCGCGGTTTGATGCGGCGGGGCTGGCGCTGATCATTCGCGGAGGACCCGATGCGTAAAATCACCGGACGCAAAACACCCGCCGCGCGGCGACTTGCCGATGCGGCTGCGGCTGCCGGTCCCGGGGCACGGGGCGCGTTGACCCCCTGCCCTGGCGGCGCTATGCGAAAAGTCAGTTCCCCCGATGCCAGCCGGAGCGCCAGCGTGACCCTTCATCTGTACCGCAATGACCTCCCCGAGGGGCTGGATCTGGGCCCGGTTGTGGCCATCGACACCGAGACCCTTGGCCTTGATCCGCGCCGCGACCGTCTCTGCCTTGTGCAGCTTTCCTCTGGCGACGGCTCGGCGCATCTGGTTCAGATCGAGCGGGGTCAGACCTCGGCCCCGCGCCTTCAGGCGCTGCTGGCCGATCCGCAGGTCACCAAGCTCTTTCATTATGGCCGCTTCGATATTGCGATTCTGAAGCAGGCCTTC
The DNA here is from genome assembly GCF_004054105.1 of Falsigemmobacter intermedius. Lineage (GTDB taxonomy): Bacteria > Pseudomonadota > Alphaproteobacteria > Rhodobacterales > Rhodobacteraceae > Wagnerdoeblera > Wagnerdoeblera intermedia. The sequence continues at coordinate 109,839 of NZ_SBLC01000003.1, read as the reverse complement.
GGCACGCTTTGCGTCAATGCCTGGTGCACCAAAATCGCCTCCCGTCTGATCCGCACCTATACCGACCGCCACGGGCTGAAATATCTGCTCACGGAGATGATCGGCGTGGATATCTCCAAGCAGCAGCAGACCTCAGACTGGGGGGCGGCCACGCTGACCGAGGCACAGATGAGCTATGCGGCCTCGGATGTTCTTTATCTGCACCGGCTGAAAGCCGCTCTTGAAGAGCGGCTGATCCGCGAAGACCGCAGCGATCTCGCGCAGCGTTTGTTTGACTTTCTGCCGATCCGGGCCGAGCTTGATCTGATGGGCTGGGACAATTCCGCCGATATCTTCCAGCACTGAGCGAAACACCGGAGCCCGCAGTTTGCGCAAGCGCGATAAAGCCCATTCCCGACTGGTCAGCCTGCTGAAAGTGGGCCTTCCGCTGACGGCGCTTGCTCTGTTGTCGACGGTTTTTCTGCTGGCGCGCACGCTCGACCCGGAAGATGCCCTGCCTTGGGCCACCGTTGATATCGAGGAACTGCTGCGCGATCCGCGGCTGACCGCACCGCAGTATGCCGGTGTCACCGAAGAGGGCGATGAGATCCTCTTCACCGCTGCCCGTGCCTGGCCGGGTGCTGCGACCGGCGCCCATGCGGCCGAGCCCGTTCTGCGGCTGATCTCGCCTGCCGGGGAGGAGACACGCGCCGTGGCTGAGACCGCCCGTATTGAGCCGACCGCCGGAGAGCTGACCCTGCAGACAGCGGTGCAGCTGACCACGGCCGGCGGCTATCTGATGACCACCGAGAAACTTGACCTCAAGCTTGACCGCAGCGCCCTGACAGCCCCCGGTGAGATCCGCGCAGAGGCCCCGGGAACACAGCTTGAGGCCGGCAGTATGCAGCTGACCCGCACAGGCGCGAAGGGCGGCGAGGTTGTGGTTTTCAAAGGCGGCGTCCGGCTGCTATACCAGCCGCAATCCGCGTCTTCCCCTTCCGCTCCCCCCTCCGCACCGTGAGATGGCTTTGATGTATTCCCTTCGCCGCACTGGTCTGACCCTTGCCCTTCTGTCCGGCCTGAGCGGAGCCGCTCTGGCGCAGGGAACCTCTGTGGGGTTCAGCGGCCTTAAGCAGGATCCCGGTGCCCCGGTTGAGGTCACCTCCGAGACCCTGAGCATCGACCGCGACGCCGGTCTGGCCATTCTGGAGGGCGAAGTGCTGGTCATCCAGGGCGAGATGCGCCTGACCGCCCCGCGCGTCGAAGTGATCTATGGCACTGAGGGCCAGCAGATCAAAGAGATCCATGCCCAGGGCGGTGTGACCATCGTCACGGCGGCGGATGCGGCAGAAGCCCGGGAGGCGCGCTATGATGTTGCCACCGGCGGCCTCGTCATGAGCGGCGATGTCCTTCTGACCCAGGGCCCCAGCACCATCGCGGGTGAGCGCCTGGTGGCAGATCTGCGCAGCGGGACCGGCCGGATGGAAGGCCGGGTGAAAACGCTCTTTAACACCGAACCGAAGGCGGGGAACTGATGGCCGTAACTTCCGGTCAGCCGCATCCCGGAGGCGGCCTGTCGATCCGCGGTCTGGCCAAAAGCTACCGCAAACGTCCCGTTCTGCGCGATGTGAACATCGATCTTGGCCGGGGCGAGGTTGTGGCCCTTCTGGGGCCGAACGGCTCTGGCAAAACCACCAGCTTTTACTGCGTCGCGGGCCTTATTCAGCCCGATGCAGGCGAAGTGCGGATGGATGATCACGATGTCACGGGCCTGCCGATGTATCGCCGCGCGCGGCTCGGCCTTGGCTATCTGCCCCAGGAGGTCTCTATTTTTCGCGGCCTCTCGGTGGAGGACAATATCAAATCCGTCCTTGAGATCGCCGTCGCGGACCGCCACGCGCGGCGCGAGCGTCTTGAAGAGCTTTTGAGCGAATTTTCCATCACCCATCTGCGCGAAGCCCCGGCCATCGCGCTGTCGGGTGGGGAGCGCCGCCGGGTTGAGATTGCGCGCTGCCTCGCCGCCTCGCCGCGCTATGTGCTGCTCGATGAGCCTTTCGCCGGGGTGGATCCGATTTCGGTCGGCGATATCCGCGGCCTGGTGCATGATCTGAAAGACCGTGGCATCGGCGTGCTGATCACCGATCACAACGTCCGCGAAACGCTTGAGATCGTTGACCGCGCTTATATTCTGCATGACGGAAAAGTCTTGATGAGCGGCACCGCTGACGAGGTGGTGCAGGACGAAAATGTCCGCCGCGTCTATCTCGGCCAGGGCTTCCGCGTCTCCTGAAACATGCTGCCGCGCAGCATCTGACCCGCCCTGAAAGGGGCGGGTTTTTATTTGATTGGCGATCACGCCAATGTGGCCATGCGGCATCGGAAAAGCTCCGCTGAGACCGGAGAGGGCAGTTGACATATGCTCCGCCCCGTTGCCCAATCTGAGGGATGCGTATGACCCGAGCTTCTCAGTTTCATCCGGTCGTCAGCCCTGCGGTTCCCCGCAGCCAGGCCCGGAGAGAAGACGGCCCCGCGCCGCACCCCATCGGTGCGGCCACAAAGCGCCGGCAAACCAGCCCGCTCGTCGGGACGGGTGCGGCTTTTCCACAGCGAAGGAGGCATCATGCGGTATCAGATCAGCGGACGGCAGCTCGACATCGGCGACGCTCTGCAGACACATGTAAAGTCTGAGCTCAATGAGACGGTTGAGAAATACGCCCAACGCCCGACCGAAGCCGTTGTCACATTCTCACGCAAGGCCCATGAGATGGTCTGCGAAGCGACCCTCCATCTCTCAACCGGGCTGACGGCGACTGCCAGCGGCAAGGCAACCGAGATTTACCCCGCCTTTGAGGCCTGCCGCGAGCGGCTTGATAAGCAGCTGCGCCGCCACAAGCGCCGCCTGCGTGACCATTATGGCCGCCGGTCACGCCCTGTTGAATTTGGCACGGGCCAGTCGTATATCCTGGCAGCTACCGAAGAGACGGAGGATTCGGAAGACGACTCGCTGCAGCCCGTCGTCATCGCTGAGATGGAAACCCGGGTTCCCGAGATTTCCGTTGGTGAAGCGGTCATGCAGCTGGAACTGTCGGCCCAGAAACTTCTGGTGTTCCGCAACGAAGGACATGGCGGGGTGAACGTGGTCTATCGCCGTGAAGACGGCAATATCGGCTGGATCGACCCCCGCAACAGCAAATAGCGGCCAGCCGCGCGCGCCCGGGAGGCCTTCCGGGCCCGCGCTCTTCCTGCTTTACGGATGGACATGGACATCTCGAAAATCCTCAAACCCGAAGCCGTGCGCGTTCTGGGTTCTATGACCAGCAAAAAGCGCCTGTTTCAGGAGCTTGGTGAAGTCGCAGCCTCGGCCTATGGCCTGCCGGCTGCCGTTGCAATCGACGGCCTGCAGGAGCGTGAAAGCCTTGGGCCGACCGGCGTGGGCCATGGCATTGCGCTGCCCCACGCCCGTCTCGAAGGGCTCGACCGCATTGTCGGGCTGTTCTTCCGGCTGGAAAAGCCGATGGACTTTGACAGCGTCGACCGTCAGCCGGTGGATCTGATCTTCACGCTCTTTGCGCCCAAAGACAGCGGCGTTGAGCATCTGAAGGCCCTTGCGCTGATCTCGCGCACCATGCGTGACCAGCAGGTCTGCGCCAAGCTGCGCGCCAATCTGGCCCCGGCGACGATCTACGCGATCCTGACCGAAAGCCGCCCCCAGGCGGCGGCATGATCGCAGCCCGGTTTTGTCACGAGTGATCTGAGCCTCCGGGGCGCCAGCGGCGCCCTCTCCCCTCACCCGCCGGAGCCATCTTATGACACCCACGCAGAAGCGCATTCGGGGCTGGTATTTTTTCGACTTCGCCAGCCAGCCCTATAATACGCTTTTGCTGACCTTCATCTTCGGGCCCTATGTGGTCTCGCTGATCGGAGACGGCTCCACCGCTCAGGCCATCTGGGGCTATGGCGTGGGGCTGGCGGGACTGGCCATTGCGCTTCTCTCGCCGGTGCTGGGCGCGATTGCCGATAAAACCGGTCGGCGGATGGGCTTCATTGTCCTTTTCTCGCTGCTTTATGTGTTGGGGGCCTGGGGGCTCTGGTGGTCCTCACCGCAGGATTTCAACATCTGGTGGGTGATGTTCTCCTTCTCGGTGGGCCTCATCGGGATGGAATTTGCCACCACCTTCACCAATGCCATGATGCCTGATCTGGCCCCGCGCGAAGAGCTGGGGCGGATCTCCGGCAGCGGCTGGGCCTTTGGCTATGTCGGCGGCGTGATTGCCCTTGCGATCATGCTGCTGTTTTTCGCAGAAGGCACAGAGGGGACCACGCTGATCGGTCTTGCGCCGCTCTTCGGCCTTGATCCTGAGACGCGCGAGGGGACGCGCTTTGTCGGTCCCTTCACCGCGATCTGGTTTGCAGTCTTTATGGTGCCTTTCTTCCTGTGGGTGCGCGAGCCGCGCCGGCCTGGCACCGGGATCCTCGCTGCCACCCGCCGCGCCTTTCCGGACACCCTGGCGCATATCCGCGCCCTGCCCGCCAACCGCAGCCTCGCGGCCTATCTTTTGTCTTCGACCTTTTACCGCGACGGGCTGAACGGGATGTATACCTTCGGCGGCATCTATGCGGCAGGGGTTCTGGGCTGGTCGGTGACCAATGTCGGCATCTTCGGCATCCTGGCCGCGATCACCGGGGCGATCTTCGCCTGGTGGGGCGGACGGCTCGACAGCCGCTTTGGCCCGAAGCCCGTCATCGCCGCATCCGTTCTTCTGATGCTGCTGGTCTGTATCGCGGTGGTCTATGTCTCGCGGACTAAGGTCTTTGGCCTGCCCGTCGGACCAGAAAGCTTCGCGCCCGATATTGCCTTTTACGTCATCGGCTGCCTGATCGGCGCAGGCGGTGGCATCCTGCAATCGGCAAGCCGCACGATGATGGTGCGCCAGGCACATCCCCACCGCATGACCGAGGATTTCGGCCTTTATGCGCTGACCGGCAAGGCCATGGCCTGGATGGCCCCGCTGAGCATTGCCGTCACCACCCAGCTGACCGGCAGCCAGCAGCTTGGCATTCTTCCGCTGATCGGGCTTTTTCTGATCGGGCTTGTGCTGCTACTCTGGGTGCGTCCCGAGGGAGGTACCCATTGATGTTTTTAAGATTTGCGCTGCTCGCCGCGCTGATGCTGCCCGGCGCTGTTCCGGGTGTGGCCCTGGCCCAGCAAAAGGCCAATCAGCTGTTTGGCGCCAAAACCACCCCCAGCCCGCACCGCCCGGCACCCATTGGCTCTTACGCCAAGGGCTGCGCGGCAGGTCTGGTGCAACTGCCGGAAACCGGCCCCTCCTGGCAGGCGATGCGGCTCTCGCGCAACCGCAACTGGGGCCACCCGGAGACGATCCGCTTTCTGCAGGAGCTCTCAGTCGCGGCGCAGCAGATCGGCTGGCGCGGGCTTTATATCGGTGACATCAGCCAGCCGCGCGGCGGTCCCATGGTCTCGGGCCATGCCAGCCACCAGATCGGGCTGGATGCTGATATCTGGATGCTGCCGCCGCAGCGGCTGAACCTCTCGCGGGCCGAGCGTGAAAAGATCTCCTCGATCCCCGTGCGCAGTGCCGATCAGCGCAGCGTGACGCGCAACTGGACCGCCAGCCACCACGCACTCTTGCGTGCGGCCGCTTCGGATGACCGGGTGGACCGCATTTTCGTCGCAGCCGCCGTGAAGATTGAGATGTGCCGCTCGGCGCGTTCATCCGACACCCGCTGGCTGCAGAAGATCCGCCCCGTGGCGGGGCATGACACCCATTTCCACGTCCGCCTGAAATGCCCGCCCGGCTCTGGCGGGTCGTGTCAGACCCAGACGCCGACGGTGCAGGAGTTGTCGAAGGGTGGCAATGGCTGTGATGAGACGCTGACCTGGTGGGTGACGGATTACCTGAACCCGCCCAAACAGACCGGCCCGAAACCGCCGCCGCAGCCGCGCCCGCGTGGCCCGCGCGATTACACCATGGCGGATCTGCCCGCCGCCTGCCATCAGGTGCTGACGGAATAACAAAAGACCGCCCCCCCGGGGCGGTCTTTTTCATTGGCGCAGTCGCATCGCCTCAAGCGGCGTTCAGACCGGCAATGGCCGAGCGCAGCTTCTCTTCATCCTCGGGCGAAAGCGACGAGCGGATGATGCGGCCCCTGGTGTCCTTGAATTCTGCCATGACCTTTTCCGGCTGCGCTTTGCGCACCAAAAGGAAAAGCGCTGAGGTTCCGGGGGTCAGAGTCTCCGCAATCTCGCGGATCAGATCATCATTGATCCCGTAATCCGCCAGAGAGCCCGCCAGCGCCCCGGTCCCTGCGCCGATTGCGCCGCCGATGGCCATGCCCGCCAGCGGATTGAGGAACAAAAGCCCGATCAGCGTGCCGAACATCGCCCCCGAGACACCCGAGGAGGCCGCGCCCATGCCGACCAGATTAACGCTCTGTTTCAGATCGACCGCGCCTTCCGCCGAGCGGGTGGCGATCACCGCATCTTCCAGATCGATCAGATATTCGCGCTGCAGGCGGCGCAGGCGCGACAGCGTTTCATCCGCCTCGGTGACCGTGTCAAAGCCGATTACGATAAATTCAGACATCAGAACCTCTCACAAATCCGGGGCAGCCCCCCGCAGCACCAACCGCCATGACGCGATCGGGTTGCCACGCGGCGGACGCCTGATCGCGGGAGGGCTCAGCCCAGCGCCTCTTCGCGGGTCAGGATCGGGGCCTGAACCTCCGGCGGGATCGGGCTGACAAAGGGGCTGCGCGCAAGGCGGTCCGCGTGTTCGCGTTTTGCCTCAGCCAGCAGCGCCGGATCGGCGATCAGCTTCTCGCCCAGCCGCGCCATGGCAGTGGCCGCATGGATCATGCCCTTGTGGGCGGCCGGCGATTTGCCCTGGGCCGTCATCTGCCAGGAGTGAAGCGGCGTGCCGATGGCCGCGGTGGCGACCAGCACTTCCGTGGTGGGCACCTTCCAGGTCACATCGCCCACATCGGTGGAGCCCAGCATCTGCTCGCCGCCCGGACGGAAGGGGGCCACCCAGTCACAAAGCAGATCGTCATTGGGCGGCTGATTGATCACGGCAAATTCCGCCGCAATATCGTTTTCGGTCAGCGTGGCGCGGATCTTGGCGGCATAGGCGCGGTCGGCGTCATCAAAGGGCACACCGCCGATTTCCTCGAGCACCGCCTGCATCGCCTTATCCAGCGTCAGGTTTTCGAGGTGGTTCGAGACTGCCGAAAACACCTTCGGTTCGACACTCGTTTCCGTCATCAGCGCGGCCCCTTCGGCCACCTTTTTCACCCGCTCGACCAGCGAGAGCATCTCGGGCAGTTTCAGCGCCCGGATCGAATAACGCACCGTGGCTTTCGACTGCACCACATTGGGCGCGCGGCCCCCGGCATCGAGATAGGCGTAGTGAATGCGGGCATCCTGCACCATATGCTCGCGCAGATAGTTCACCCCCACCGACATCAGCTCCACCGCATCAAGAGCTGAGCGGCCCAGATGCGGGGTCGCCGCCGCATGAGACGACCGGCCGGTGAAGGTGAAATCGATGCGCGTATTGGCCAGCGCCAGCGGATCATCGACACGGGTGATGCCGCCCGGATGCCAGGTGACCGCCGCATCCACATCATCAAAAGCGCCGTCGCGCACCATAAAGGCCTTTGCCGCGCCGCCCTCTTCGGCAGGGCAGCCGTAATAGCGCACCCGTCCCGGCGTGCCGGTGGCGGCCAGCCAGTCTTTCAGCGCGCAGGCCGCCAGCAGCGAGGCAGACCCCAGAAGATTATGCCCGCAGCCATGACCATTGCCGCCCCCCTCAACCTCTGAGTGGAAATCCACCCCCGCCTCCTGGCTCAGCCCCGGCAGAGCATCATATTCGCCAAGGATCGCAATGACCGGCCCGCCTTCACCCGCCTCGCCCATGACGGCGGTGGGCAGGCCCGCGAGATTGCGGGTGACGCGAAAGCCCTTGGCCTCCAGCATCTCGGTATGGGCATCGCAGGAGCGGAACTCGCCGTAAAGCAGCTCCGGCGTGGCCCAGACGCGGTCGGCAAGGCCTTTCAGGTCTTCCTGATGGCGGGCGATATGGTCCGGGATGGTGGATCGGTTTTGCATTCTGTCGCTCTCACTGAGCCGCAGGCGGTGGCGGCGGATGATCCATGGTGGCAGCGCGGCAGGCGCCCTGCAAGGCCGCGCCTCACCGGAAAGGCTGAGGTTTGCGCCCTGCCCGTTACCCTTGCTCTGCCCTGCCCTGAGGGCTAGGAAAGAGCGAAAGACCGGGAGGCTGCCTAATGACCGATGATCCCCGCACGCTGGTGTCGACCGCCTGGCTCGACGCGCATCTGAAAGACCCTGACCTGCGGGTGATTGATGCCTCCTGGTATCTGCCCGCCATGGGTCGCGATGCGAAGGCCGAATATGAGGCCGGCCATATCCCCGGCGCGCGCTTCTTTGATATCGAAGAGATTTCCGATACCCGTTCGGCCCTGCCGCATATGGCGCCGCCGCCCGAGAAGTTCATCTCGCGGATGCGTGCCATGGGCATTGGTGACGGTCATCAGGTGGTGATCTACGACGGCCACGGGCTTTTCTCAGCCGCGCGGGTCTGGTGGACCTTCCGGCTGATGGGCAAAACAGATGTCGCCGTGCTCGACGGGGGCCTGCCGAAGTGGAAGGCCGAAGGCCGCGCCCTTGAAAATCTGCCCCCCGTCATGCGTGACCGCCATATGACGGTGCAGCGTCAGGCGGGTCTGGTGAAAGATGTCACCCAAGTGGCCCAGGCCTCCAAGCTGAAATCCCATATCATCCTTGACGCCCGCGCCCCGGGCCGCTTCTCAGGCGCTGAGGCCGAGCCGCGACCCGGTCTGCGCTCAGGCCATATCCCCGGCGCGAAGAACCTGCCCTTTGGTCAGGTGCTGGAAGCCAATGGCACCATGAAGTCACCTGAGGCGCTGCGTGAGATTTTCGCGGGCCTTGGCGTCACGCCCGAGCAGCCGGTGATCACCTCCTGCGGCTCCGGGGTCACGGCAGCGGTGCTGTCACTGGCGCTGGAGCGGGCGGGCCACCGCAACCATGCGCTTTATGACGGCTCCTGGGCCGAATGGGGCATGTATGACGATCTGCCGGTCGAAAAGGACTGAGACCATGCTGGAAACTCTGAAGCCTCAGGCCGAAGACAAGATCATCCGCCTGATGGCGCAGTTCCGCGAGGACCCGCGTGACGGCAAGATCGACCTTGGCGTCGGCGTTTATAAAGATGCAACCGGCCTGACGCCGGTGATGCGGGCCGTTCGCGCGGCGGGGGCCGAACTCCAGGCCTCTGAGACCACCAAAACCTATACCGCGCTTGCGGGGGACAGTCAGTTTCACGCGGTAATGCGCGATCTGATCCTCGGGGATGCGGTGCCTGCGAGCCGCGTGGCTGCTGCGGCAACGCCTGGCGGCACCGGCGCTCTGCGCATCGCCTGTGATCTGATCCGCAAAGCCCGGCCCGGAGCGCGGGTGCTGATGTCCGACCCGACCTGGCCGAACCACCCGGCCATCGCGCAGGATCTGGGCCTCGTCCCCGCCACCTACCGCTATTTCGATGAAGCCTCGGGCACCGTCGATTTCGCGGGGATGAAAGCGGATCTCTCGGCCATCAGCGCGGATGACATCGTGCTGCTCCACGGCTGCTGCCACAACCCGACCGGGGCGAACCTGACCCCGGCCGAATGGGATGAGCTGGTGGCGCTGCTGAAAGCCAAAGGTGCCACGGTTCTGGTCGACATCGCCTATCAGGGCTTCGGCGACGGGCTGGAGGAAGATGCTTACGGCGTGCGGGCGCTGGCCAAAGCGCTGCCCGAACTGCTGATCGCGGCCTCCTGCTCAAAGAACTTCGGGGTGTACCGCGAGCGTGTGGGTATCCTGCTGGCCCTGGTGCCGGAGGGAACGGAAACCGCGCTGGTTCAGGCCAATCTGGCCGCGCTGAACCGGCTGAACTACTCCTTCCCGCCCGATCACGGCGCACGTCTGGTGCAGACCATTCTGACCTCAGAGACGCTGACCGCGGACTGGAAGGCGGAACTGGAAGAGGTGCGCCTTTCCATGCTGGGGCTGCGCGAGCAGCTGGCCTCTGAGCTGCGCCGCCTGACCAACTCGGACCACTTTGATTTCGTGGCCCGCCACCGTGGCATGTTCTCGCGCCTTGGCCTCAGCCCTGAACAGGTAGAGCGGCTGCGGGTGGAATTCGGCGTCTATATGGTGGGCGACAGCCGCATCAATATCGCCGGGCTGAACACCGAAAGCGTGCCGAAACTGGCCGCAGCGATTGCCGCCGTGCTCTGACTCTGAGGCGGGGGCTGATGCCCCCTCCTCACCTCTCTGACCTGAAAGGACCGCGCATGATCCGGCCCACCGCTTCGTTCAAAGACAACCTTGCCCTTCTGCCCGCGATCGACGGCATCACCCGGATTGAGCTGACCGATGCTGCAGGCGCCACTGTTGCGGTCATCGAGAACCAGCCCGGCAAACAGGGCTCGCTGGCGGTCTACGCCTATCTCGGCGCGGCCTTCGGCGCGCTGACCACGGAGGCCGCGACCCATGGCCTTGAGGTTTTTGCCGAACATACCGCCGATGCCAAAGCCCGCCCCGGTGCGCATCCCAATATCGACCGTCTTTTTGAGGTCATCGCCAGCGGTGCGGCCCTGGAGATCAAAGTCGTAAAAGCCTGAGACGGCCTGCCGGAAAAACCAAAGGCGCCCGAAGGGGCGCCTTTTTGCATGCCGCTGATTGCCGCCTCAGCCCTGCTTCAGCAGACGCTGCTTCTGGCGGGCCCAGTCGCGTTTGGCCTCGGTCTCGCGCTTATCGGCATTCTTTTTGCCTTTGGCCACGCCAAGCGCGATTTTCACGATGCCACGCTCGTTGAAATACATCTTCAGCGGCACAAGGGTCATGCCCTCACGGCCCACCGACTGCCAGAGCCGCGACAGTTCGCGCTTCGAGACCAGAAGCTTGCGGTGGCGGCGCTCTTCATGGCTGTCAAAGCGGTTCGCCTGTTTCAGCGCCGCAATATAGCTGTTGATCAGCCACAACTCACCGTTCTCAACCGAGGCATAGCTGTCGGCAATATTGGACTGCCCCGTGCGCAGGGATTTCACCTCTGAGCCGGTGAGAATGATCCCGGCCTCAAGCTCGCTTTCGATAAAATAATCGAAGCGGGCGCGGCGGTTCTCGGCGATGAGCTTGCTGTTGGGGTCGTGTTTTTTCTGCATGGCTTGTCAGAAATAGGGGATGCGCGGGGCGCTGTCCAGTGAGCCCGCCTTGCGGCAGGCCGCGCAGACTGCAATTGTGGTCACAAGAGGGTTGAAGGATATCTGGTATGGCAGTTCTTGCGGATCTGAACGGGCTGGTGGCCGACGGCGTGATCACAGCGGCTCAGGCCCATGTCATGCGCGAACGCTCGCGCTCGGCCATGGTGGCGCTGGTGATCCGGCTTCTGCTCTGCGGCGGGGTTCTCGCGGCGGCAGCGGGTTTTGTCGCCTGGCTCCAGGATCCGGTCAGCGTTGCTCTTGCAGGGTTTTTATTCCTGCTGGGGGGCGCGGTTGTTCTGGCCGTGGCGGGCCCGCTCTGGCGGATGTTTGGCCATGCCGCCGCGCTGATCGGCGCGGTGATGCTGACCGGCGGCGGACTGGTTGAGGCCCTGCGCTCTTTTCCGCAGCCTGAAGCCGGGCTCCTGCCGGCGGCAGCGGGTCTGCTGATCGCGCTGCCCGCAGCGCTGCTCTATCGTTCAGGCAGTGAGCGGATGACCTTTCTGGGAGGGTTTCTGCTGCTGATCGGGCTGGGGCTGCATCTGACGGGCCTTGGCTCTGTGCTGATCGATCAGGAGCGCGGCGGGGTGATCCCCATGCTCTTTTCGCTCTATGCCACGCTGATTCTGCTCGGCGCGGGATGGTTCCTTGATCTGCGGCTCATCACGGCCCTCGCCATCGTTCCCTTTGCCCAGGTGCTGCACACCGGGACCGATTATTTCCACGCGGTCTTTGTCTTTTATTCGCCCGAACCCGCGCTGAGCATTCTGCAGATGGCTCTCGGCATGGGGTTGGCTTTCTGGCTGATGCGGATCCGCCCGGAGCGCGATGCCCGCCACGCCGGGATCTTTGCGGTCATGGCCTTTATCGTGGCCAATCTCTGCTTTCTGGTCGGCTCGCTCTGGGGCGATGTGGTGGGGGATACCCTCGCGCTCTGGCGCGTCTATGACCGCGGCGCGGACGGCTTTTCCTGGAGCGCGGCGGAAGAGGCGAGACGCGCCTATGAGGCCCGCGCGCTGGTGATCCCCGAAAGCGTTTTCGCGGCGGTCTGGGCACTCGTGCTGGCGGCCTGTGCGATCGGCGCGGCCCGGATGCTGCATCGCGGGCTGTTTAATACCGCGCTGACCTTTGGCGCGATCCATGCCTATACCCAGGTCTTTGAAAGCTTCGGCGATCAGCCCCTGGCCTGGATCATCGGCGGTCTGGCGGCCATTCCGCTGGCCTGGGGTATCTGGCGTCTCAATCAGCAGTTCGGCTGAGCCGGCTCAGCCGCGCGCTGCCCCCCGCAGGAGCCCCGTGATCGCCACCGGCGCACCGGGGGTCCGCCGCGCCTGATAGATCGCCAGCCCCTCTGTGACCCGCATGATATAGGTGCGGGTCTCTTCAAAGGGCACGAGTTCCACCCAGTCGATCACATCGACCTCTGCGCGGCGCGGATCGCCGAACTGGGTGATCCAGGCACGCGGACGCCCAGGCCCCGCATTATAGCCCGCCGCCCTGAGCGCGATTGAGGGGCCGAATTCCTCCGCGAGATGGGCCAGATAGGCCGAGCCGAGTTTCGCGTTATAGGCCGGATCACGGGTCAGCGCCGGGATGTCGACCGGAAGGCCCAGCTTTTCAGCCATGAGTTTCGCCGTCCCCGGCATCAGTTGCATCAGCCCGAGCGCCCCGGCCGGAGAGACCGCATCGGCGCGAAACTCGCTTTCACGCCGGGCAACGGCCAGGGCCAGCGGCCGCTCCACGGCCAGATCTTCGGGCAGCAGGCCCGGATCCGGGAAGTAGATCCCGGGCAGAATGATGCCCCGCGCGGCCGCCTGTTTGCCCAGCAGAACCGCCAGATGGGGATCCCCCTTCTCCAGAGCGAAGGCCCCGAGCGCGGCCAGTTCCGCGGCCTCGCGGTCCTCTGCGAGATGCAGAAGGAAGCGGCGCGCATTGGCGGGGTCATTGGCCCGGTAAAGCAGCAGGGCCGCCTCGGTCACCGAAGAGCCAAGGAAGGGCGCCCCCTTCCAGTCCGCGAGGGGCGGCGGGCTGACCAGGGTGTCTTCCATCTGAAGCCCCAGCTTTTCCGCCGCCAGAAGCCCGTAATAGGCCGTCTGGTGCCGCGCAGCCCGGGTATAGGCGGCCTTTGCCTCCTCAGGCTGGCGCAGATCTTCCAGCGCCCGTGCCTGCCAGTAGTCCGCCCGCGCGACCGAGATCGGGGTCGAGACACTGTCCCCAAGGGTGCGGAAATGGCTCAGCGCCCGGGCGGGATCTTTCATCGCCCGCAAAGCGATGAAGCCTGCAAGAAACTCCAGATCCGCCTGAGCGGCACTGCGGCTCAGATGATGGGAAGCGGCGATTTTATAAGCCTCAGCGGCCTTGCCTTCGCGCAGAAGACCACGTGCCAGCACGGCGCGGCGCCGCGCCCAGACCTCAGGGCGACCAAGGGCTTCAGGGGCGCTGCTGCGTTCACGCAGGATCTCCAGTGCGCCATCGGTGCGGGATTTCTTCATCCGCCATTCAAAGCGCGCGAAGGCAAGGCCGGGATCGCGTGCAAGCGCCTCCGGCACGGCGGCGATCAGCGCATCCACGCCCTCGCGTTCCTCCCGAAGGGCCAGACGGGCTTCTGCCAGCTTCTGCCAGCCCTCGCTGACCAGCGGCAGCATCTGCCGCGCCTCGGCATTGCGCCCCTCCCACAAAAGCGCGTCGAGACGTGCCTCGTGATCCCGACGGCTCAGCGCGGGCCCTGCCTCTTCAACGACCTTCTGCTGATCGATCGCACTGAGCCGCAGGCCGGGCCAGGCGGAGGTGAGCCATTTTGTCGCCTCCTGCTCCTGACCAAGCGCCCGATGCGCTTTGACCGCAGCCAGAAGCCCCTCGACGCTGGCAGGGCTGCGGGTTCCGAACCAGGCCAGAACCCGCGACGGGGTGATCGAGCGTGCCACCGCAGTCTCACCGCGGCTTCTGACCAGCGCAAGGCCGGGCCAGTCGGCACGGCGCTGCAAAAACGCCTCATAGTCGGTCAGCGTGCCTTCACCGGCGCGCAGACGCATCCACTCAATAATATCAGCCGCCACCGGCCCGGCCTGTGCCACCGCTGCCTGCGCCCGCTCCCAGTCGCGCAAAGAGGCCGCCGCCAGCCCTTCGGCCAGCGGATCGCGGGCCTGAGAAGCAAGCTCGGGCACCGGAAGCGGCAAAGCCTCAGTGGCCAGCCCCGGCAGGGGCGAAAGGATCAGGGCGAAGGCGGGCAGCAGCAGGGGACGGATCATGGTTTATTTGCCCCCGACCCGCGCCGCAGAGCAAGACACAAAGCCGCCAGCACCCCCTTTGCAAGCCGCCACACCGCGGTTAGGAAGATTTCAAACCAACGGGCGATTCACGCCCTATTCGCGAGGAGACGCGTGCCATGATCAAAGGGTCACTTCCTGCCCTGGTAACGCCGTTGAAGAACGGCAAACCGGATTATGATGCGCTGAAGAAGCTCGTCGAATGGCATATCGCGGAAGGCTCGAACGGCCTTGTGCCCGTCGGCACCACCGGCGAAAGCCCGACGCTGAGCCATGAAGAGCATGCCGAAGTCATCGCCACCGTGGTGAAAGCCGCCGCAGGCCGCGTGCCGGTCATCGCGGGCGCGGGCTCCAACAGCACCAGCGAAGGTGTCTGGCTGATGCAGAAGGCGGCCGAAGCCGGTGCCGATGCCGCTCTGGTGGTGACGCCCTATTACAACAAGCCGACCCAGGCCGGTATGATTGCGCATTTCACCGCGATGCACGACGCAGCGGACCTGCCGATTGTCATCTACAACATCCCCGGCCGCTCGGTTGTGGATATGACGCCTGAGACCATGGGCGAGCTTGCAAAGCTGCCGCGCATCATCGGCGTGAAAGACGCCACCGGCAGGATTGAGCGGGTCAGCCAGCAGCGCGCTGCCTGCGGTAAAGACTTCATCCAGCTCTCGGGCGAAGATGCAACGGCACTCGGCTTTAACGCTCATGGTGGCGTGGGCTGCATCTCGGTGACCGCAAACGTCGCCCCGCGCCTTTGCGCAGAGTTCCAGGCTGCGACCCTTGCAGGGGATTATGCCAAAGCGCTGGAGTATCAGGACCGCCTGATGCCGCTTCATGAGGCGATTTTCATCGAGCCGGGTCTGGTCGGCGCGAAATACGCCATGTCGCTTCTGGGGCTTTGCACCGAAGAAGTCCGCCTGCCGCTGGTCGGCCTGACCGAGGGCACCAAAGAGAAGATCCGCGCCGCCATGCAGCACGCCGGACTGCTCTGAGACCGATTTCGGAATTCTCAAGGAAAAGGGTCGCTTTAGCGGCCCTTTTTCATGTGACACATGAGCCGCTTTCCGTTGCGAAAAGCGCCTTTCACGGAAATTGTGACCTGCTTTAAAGTGGACCCGGGCGCAGCCCTGCGTTAGCCTGAGGTGAAACCAGGCCTCAGGATCCGATGACTGACCCAAACGCGCTTCCCCGACCCATCCCCGCGCGTCCGCGTTCCCGTCCGCTGCTTACCGATATTTCCGCAGCCAGGTGGCTTCTTCTCGCAATTCTTGCGGCGGCCGTCTATTTCTTCCATGGCTTTCTGGTGCCGGTCCTGGCTGCCACGATCATCGCCGTGGCAAGCTGGCCGATCCGGGAGCGCTGCATCAACAGGATGGGGATGGGGCGCACGATCGGCGCGACGGTTCTGATCGTCATTCTGGTCCTCTTCCTCGTCATCCCGATCATCCTTGCGCTCAGCTATGCCTTCCGCGAGCTGCGGGGATGGATCTCCTGGGGGATCCTGGTCAATGGCGTGGGTGCGCCGCCCCCGGCCTGGATGAGTGATCTGCCGCAGATCGGCCCCTGGCTGGATCTGCAGTGGCGCAATCACATCGGACGTCCGGGCGCCATCGCGGATCACGTCCACTTCCTCAGCGGTGAGAATATCGGCACCATTTATCGCGCAGCCCTGGCCACCGGCTCGGTCGCGGCGCATCTGCTGCTGAACCTGGTGTTCCTGCTGATCACGCTCTTTGTCTTTTATCGCGACGGCGACCGGCTGGTTGCGCAGATCGATGTGGTCGGCTCCCGCATCCTGCCGGGGCGCTGGCAGCGTCTGTCGCGCATTGTGCCGACGACCATTTCGGCCACGGTCACCGGCATGACGCTGATCGCGATCGGCGAGGGGGTGATTCTGGGCGTGGCCTATTGGATGGCGGGTGTGCCCTCACCGGTCACCTTTGCGGTCATCACCGGCTTTATGGCCCTGATCCCTGGTGGCGCGCCGCTCTCTTTCACGCTGGTCTCGATCTATCTGGTGGCCAGCGGGTCGACCTTTGAAGGCATTGTGCTCTTTGTCTGGGGGACGGTGGAGCTGTTCATCGTCGATAAGACCATCCGACCGGTGCTCGTCGGCGGCCCGGTCCGCCTGCCCTTCCTTCCCACTTTCTTCGGTCTGGTCGGGGGGGTGAAAACCATGGGAATTGTGGGGCTTTTCGTCGGCCCCGTCCTGATGGCGATTCTGGTGGCCGTCTGGCGTGAATGGCAGCGCGAACTGCTGGAGCATCCGGTTGCCCCGCTGCCCGTCGAGCCACCTGAGCCGCCCCTTCCGTCAGTGCAGAGTTAAACCTCCGAAATCAGAACGAAATCCGCGCGAGGGGCATCCCCCCCTCGCGTTTTCTTTTGCGCAGGCTCTGCGCGATCCTCAGCCAAAATGCGCTCTGGGCAAATTTTCTCTGGGAATACGATGGATCACCGTTACACCTTAAGGCAGCATTAACTGGTAAGGCGGACCAATGCGCTCTGAAGCTGTGACAACCTCCTATAAACGCTGGGCACCTGTCTATGATCTGGTCTTCGGGCGCGTCTTCGCGCCAGGGCGGGCCAGAGCCACAAGTTTCGCAAACAGCCATGGCGGGACCGTGCTGGAGGTGGGGGTCGGCACCGGCCTGTCCCTGCCCCACTACCGCGCCGATGTGCAGGTGACGGGCATCGACTACTCGCAGGAGATGCTGAACAAGGCGATCGAAAAGGTTGCAGAGCTCGGGCTGCGCAATGTCACGCTGGAGCAGATGGATGCGCAGGAGATGCGCTTTGCCGATGAAAGCTTCGACATTGTCACGGCGCTTCATGTGCTCTCGGTGGTGCCGGATCCGGTGAAAACCCTGGCAGAAATGGCCCGGGTCTGCCGCAGGGGCGGGCATGTGCTGATCGGCAACCACTTTGCGGCTGAGAAGGGTATCCTGAAGATCGTGGAAAAGAAGATGCATGTGCTCCAGGATCATCTGGGCTGGCAGGCGGACTTCCCCATCGAGACGGTGCTGAGCAACCCCGATCTGCAACTGGTAGAACGCCGCCCCATGCCGCCCCTGGGCGCTATGACCTGGCTGGTTCTGAAACGGATCTGAGCCGCGGGTAATACGCAAAACGCGCCCCGGGAGGGCGCGTTACAAAGCCTGAGACACCCCCGGTCCGGGTCACTTCAGCGTTTTGATCTGGCGGAGGAAGTGGCGCACCCGACAGGATTCGAACCTGTGACCCCTGCCTTCGGAGGGCAGTACTCTATCCAGCTGAGCTACGGGTGCCTGAGCTTGTCTATAGCCGCAGGCACCGCCGCGTGCAACCGCGATCACTCTGGAATCACGAGAAAAGATCGTGACAAAGTTCCAGCGCTGAGACGAGGGCATCCACCTCAGCCTCGGTGTTGTAAAGCGCGAAGGAGGCACGACAGGTTGCACCCACGCCCAGATGCTCCATCAGGGGCATTGCGCAGTGCGTCCCGGCCCGCACGGCAATGCCGCGTTTGTCGAGGACCGTTGAAATGTCATGCGCATGGGCCGCACCGTCCAGCGTGAAGCTGAAAATCGCGCCTTTGGTGGCGGAATTGCCCTGGACGTTCAGCCAGTTCAGACCGTCAAGTTTAGCGCGCGCATAATCGCGGATGCGCCGCTCATGGGCGGCAACATTCTCCATGCCAAGCGCCATCAGATAGTCAAGCGCCGCGCCCAGACCGATCTGCTGCACGATGCCCGGCGTTCCGGCCTCAAATTTCATCGGCGGATCCGCCCAGGTCACCGCCTCGCGGGTCACTTCACGAATCATATCGCCGCCGCCCAGGAAGGGGCGCATTTCGGCCTGACGCTCCCGCGAGATCCAGATCGCGCCGGAGCCTGAGGGGCCGTAAAGCTTGTGGCCGGTGATCGCGAAGAAATCCGCACCAAGCGTGCTCAGGTCAATCGGCATATGCACCGCCGACTGCGAACCATCGACCAGGACCGGCACGCCTTTGTCCTTTGCCCCTTTGCAGATCGCTGCCACATCCACCACCGAGCCGAGCACGTTCGACATATGGGTGATCGCAATCAGCTTCGTCTTCGGCGTGATGGCATCGAGCACCGCCTGCGGATCCAGATCGCCATTGGCGTCAATCTCGACCCATTTCAGCACCACACCCTGACGCTCGCGCAGAAAATGCCAGGGCACGATATTGGCGTGATGCTCCATCACCGACAGGATGATCTCATCCCCCGTCTGAAGGCGCGGTGCGGCCCAGCCGTAAGAGACAAGGTTGATCCCTTCGGTCGAGCCCGAGGTGAAGACCACCTCATCCTCATGGGGCGCGTTCAGAAAGCGCGCGATGGTGCC
Source organism: Falsigemmobacter intermedius (assembly GCF_004054105.1). Classification (GTDB taxonomy): domain Bacteria; phylum Pseudomonadota; class Alphaproteobacteria; order Rhodobacterales; family Rhodobacteraceae; genus Wagnerdoeblera; species Wagnerdoeblera intermedia. The sequence goes on along the minus strand of NZ_SBLC01000003.1, from coordinate 90,949 downwards.
GCGCACAGCTTCATATTTCTCGGTCGAGAGATTGGAGAGATAATGCAGGCCGCGGTGCACATTGGCATAGTCCTCCGCATAGCCGCGGGTGACCGCATCAATCACCACCTGCGGCTTTTGCGCAGAGGCCCCGTTGTCGAGATAGACCAGCGGTCTGCCGTTCACTTCACGCGACAGAATCGGAAAATCGCGGCGGATCAGGTTGACGTCATACATCGAAGGCGAACCTTTCACCCGAGCAGCGGGAAGAACAGGGTAAAGAAGATCGACATCACAAAGGCCACGGCAAAGATGCCACCGATGATGCCCAGAAAGGTCAGAGGCAGGGATTTAAACCCGTGAAGCCCCGCGACCAGACCCGTGGCGACCCAGGCCGCGCCCACGATCGCCGCCAGGCTCAGAAAGCCCGCCAGCGGCGGCAGCAGAAGCATCAGAAAGACCTGCACGAACTGCACCACCACCAGCAGCGCCTGCAGCCAGGTGACGATGCGCAGAGCGCCGGTAAAATCGCCCTGCCCCCTGGCCATGCGCCCCAGCAGCGTAACCGCCAGCGCCAGCGCCAGCATGGCCATCAGCTGCAGAGCCAGAAGCGCGAAAGGCACCGGCAGCATCGCCGTGGTTTCCGCCGCGGAGGGTCCGGTCAGCGCCGCGAGCCAGAGCCCCAGCACCGAGAGCACCGAGACCAGCAGCAGGCTTTCCCAAAGGCTGTTGCCCGGCAGTGATAAAGACCCGATGCGCGCACCATTGCGGCGCGGGTCGGTCAGAGCCTCACGGGCGAGAGCAATCAGATCAGAGCTGTTCATAGTAAGTCTTTCCGGCATCAGGCCACGACCGCATCGGCGCTTTCCGCCACAGAGAGGGCATTGCCCCATTGCCATGCAAATCCGAAGGCGATCAGCCCGCCCACCAGCATGGCCTGCGGGCCCTGGCCGATAAATCCGGCCACAAGGCCCTGAAACAGCATCAAAGGCGCAGTCGCCAGCAGCGACCAGAAGAGCGCGACCCGGGCCGTGTAAAAGCTGCCCTTACCGCCAAACATCCGCGCGATCAGATGCGAGAGTGCCGCGATCAGATAGGCAAACAGCGGGAAGAGGAACATGATCCCCATCATCGCGCCGCCGATCCGCGCATCCAGCGGCACCGAAGGGTCAAAATGGGCCTGCCGCGCCAGGCGGGGCAGCTGGGCCACGAAAATCAGCAGCGAGGCAACGAAGAGCATGGCGAAGGCGCGGTCCTCGCGCAGCCCCGCAGCCAGCAGATCGCGCATCACCGCTCTGGGGGCGCGCCAGCTTCTGAGAATGCGGCGGGTCATCGACATAGGGGCAGCTCCATGGTTCCATCAGCCCGTCTTATAAACCGCGGCCCGGGCGATTGCACCCGGGCCGTGGCAGGATTTTAGTCGTTGGTGTGACGGGTCAGCCAGGACTCCAGGCGACCGCGGATCTCTTCGCCAAGGGTCTCGTCGTCAATCTCGCCAATGGCTTCCGCAAGGAAGGCCAGCACGAGCAGCGCTTCGGCCTGACGCTTCGGCACACCGCGCGAACGCAGATAGTAAAGCGCGGTCTCATCGATCGCCCCCGAGGTCGAGCCGTGCGAGCATTTCACGTCGTCGGCATAGATCTCAAGCTCCGGCTTCGCCAGGAACTGGCTGTCGCCGTCAAGCAGCAGCGACTGGCTGATCTGATAGCCGTCGGTCTTCTGTGCGCCCGGTTTCACCAGGATTTTGCCCTGGAAGACGCCGGTGGCCCCGTTCATCAGAACTTTTTTGAAGACCTGACGGCTCTCGCAACGCTCTGCACCATGGATGATGAAGACGGTGTCATCGTGTTTGACACCCGCATCACCGACGCAGGCCCCGGCGATATGGGCGAAAGCGTCATCCCCGGTCAGATCCAGAACCGCCTCGTTGCGGGTCAGGGTGCCATTGGCGGTCATGGTGAAGGACTTGAAGGTCGACTCACTGCCAATGCGTGCGAAGATATGCGTGATCGCGCTGCGGTCGCTGTCGCGGCCCTGGGTGCGCACGTGGTGGAAGGTCGCGCCCTTGCCGACTTCGACTTCCATCACCGAGTTAAAGCGCGCAGCGCCAACACCGTTTTCCAGCAGCGTGAATTCTGCACCCTCTTCCAGCTTCAGCACATGGTGCAGCAGCACATCCGAGGTCTCTGAGCTTTGCTCATAGATCAGCGAAAGCGGACGCTCTGCCTGACCGGTCACGCGGATCAGAAGGCCATCTGCCGCAAAAGCGGTGTTCAGAACGGCGAAGGGACGCTCAACCGGCTTCTGACCATTGGCTTCCAGCTTGCCGTAAAGCTCTGCCGCCCAGTGGCTGTCGGTGCCGGCCACATCCGCCAGACGCGAGAGTTCCACACCGGCCAGCTCCAGGCTGTCCGAACGGGCCGCATCAAAGACGCCGTCGACGAAATAGAGCTTCACGCGCTCAATAGCATCGAAAGGCACCACGGCATCCGCTGCCGCAGGCGTGACCGCCGCCGGGGTGACCGCGTTGAAGGCGGCCGGATCGGTGTAGCGCCAGTATTCATCGCGGCGGCCCGGCAGACCCATGGCCTGCAGACGGGCCAGCGCATCAGCACGGGCTGCGGAAACCCAGGAGCCGCCCGCCGGCTGCGAAAGCGCGGCAAGACGCAGGGCGAGGGTCTCCTGTTTGGCTTTCAGGAGTGCCGACATCAGTTCTCCTCCGCCAGCAGGTTGGCGTAGCCGTTGTTTTCAACTTCCAGCGCCAGTTCCGGGCCACCGGTTTTGATGATGCGGCCGTTTGCCATGATGTGAACGACATCCGGTTTGATGTGGTCCAGCAGGCGCTGGTAGTGGGTGATGACGAGGAAGGAACGACCCTCGGAGCGCAGCGCGTTCACGCCTTCCGAGACCAGTTTCATCGCATCCACGTCGAGACCCGAGTCGGTCTCATCGAGCACGCACATTTTCGGCTCCAGCATGGCCATCTGCAGGATCTCGTTGCGCTTTTTCTCACCGCCCGAGAAACCGACGTTGACCGGACGCTTCAGCATCTCAGCGTCGATCTTCAGGGTTTTGGCTTTTTCGCGCACGAGTTTGAGGAAGTCACCGGCCGAGACTTCTTCTTCACCGCGCAGCTTGCGCTGAGCGTTGAGCGCGGTGCGCAGGAAAGTCATATTGCCGACGCCGGGGATTTCCACCGGATACTGGAACGCAAGGAAAAGGCCCGCTGCTGCGCGCTCTTCGGGTTCCATCTCCAGCAGTTCTTCGCCCTCAAGGGTGGCCGAACCTTCGGTCACTTCATAGCCGTCACGGCCCGAGAGAACATAGGAGAGCGTCGATTTGCCCGAGCCGTTCGGGCCCATGATGGCATGCACTTCGCCGGCTTTGATCGAGAGGTTGACCCCTTTCAGGATCTGCTTGTCCTCTTCTTCGAGCTTGACGTGCAGGTTACGGATTTCCAGCATGGAACGGTCCTTTCGAGAAACGGAAAGAAGGGGCAGCCGCGCGAAGGCGGAGCCCCTGGTGTTGTCTGGCAGCCGGAAGTGGCTGCGGGATCAGAAAAGCAGTGTTGCCCCCGGCAGGACCGCAGGCTGCGCGATGCCCATCATGGCCGAGACCCATTCCGGCGCGAAGACCAGCAGGAAACCCTCGGGCCAGAACTGCACCAGATTGTGCAAAAGCGCGGCCGTGAGCATCATCGAGAGGAGCTGCAGCGCAAAGCTGCGCCAGCCGCTGAGGCCAAGAATGGCGCGCACCAGCCCCAGGGCCACCAGACCGATCAGCAGACCGGCGGGAAGCTGCATCTCGGGCGAGAGTTGCGCGGTCAGATGAAAGACCACCCAATGCGCCCAGAGCCAGGCCAGCGCCCCCGAGAGGATCGCGATAAAGACCTGCGCGATTGCGGGCGCACGCCTGCCGGAGGGTTTCTCCTGCAAACGTCCGATCCCGGTTGCCGCGCCGGGCACGGATTGATCCATGCCGATGAAAAGCGCGGAATTGGTGTTTCCCGTCTGCGCAGCGATCCGCGCGAGCCGGGCATTGAAAGCGTCCTGCCGATTCATGGTTTCCCCCCCCTGTCTCTTTTTCTGCGACAAGGATTGAAGATGAATTATGGCAGTTCGCGGGCGAAATCGGTCCGCTCTGGGGAGAGTTCCAGGCAATTTGAGGGAAATTCATCATTTCACCTCGACCTGAAAAAGAGCCCGGCATACCAGCCCGCAAGCGCGCGCGGCAGGGTCATGGGCAAAAGTTCAAACCGGGCCATCCGCCCGATCATCTCAACAGGTTCAGCAAGTCTGCAGACCGTGTGATACTCTTTGCGGTCGCGGTAATCATCAAAGAGAACCGTCACCGGCTTTGTGCTGCGCAGGGCCACGGTGGCAAAACAGGCCGCCCGGAAGCGCCCGTCAATCAGCACCAGATCGGGCTGCTGAAAATCCGGCCGGTCCCAGACCGAATGCGGATAGGCAGGCCAGGCTGCAAATTTTGAATAATCCGCCGGATAGCCCCAGTCGCGCACCGGGCCGATATCGGCATGATGCAGCGTCACTGAAGAGGCGCCGGGATTGGCCCGCAGCCAGTCGCCCAGACCCGCGGCCCAGTCTGCATCGCTTTCGACGCTGAAGATCACTTTGTCGGGCAGCTCTGACGCCAGAACCGTCGAGCCGCCCGAGCCATATTCCAGCACCACCTGCGCCGCCTCAAGGGCATGACGAAGCGCCTGCGCCTCTGCCTCAGGCAGGGTCAGAACCGGCTTCACCGCCAGAGCGGGGCGCGCAGTGCTGCGCAGTTCAGCCAAGCCGCACCGCCGTACCGCTGGCCGAGACCATCAGCATATTGTTGATCACTTCAAAGTCGAGATCGACGCCCACAACGGCATCGGCACCAAGGCGCTGCGCCTCAGCCTCCATCTCCGCCAGCGCGGTTTTGCGCGCGCGGCCCAACTCTCTTTCATAAGCCCCTGAGCGGCCACCCACGATATCGCGGATACCGGCAAAGAGGTCTTTGAAGATATTGGCCCCCAGAATGGCCTCGCCGGTGACGATGCCCAGATAGTCCCGTGCAGGCCGCCCCTCAACGGTGGGAGTGGTGGTCACAATCATTGCGTTTCTCTCCATCGTCAGGGGCCGAAGCCCGCCCGGGTTGTCATTCTCCGCCCGTCCTGGGCGATCTTCCGTCTGCAATGTGCCGGATCATCCGGCACGCCCCTGCACCACTGTCACAGCGATCCGGGCCCTGATGAAAATCGCGGCAAAGGCGCCGCGTTTCCCCTCGGACTGAATTGCCAGCCAGTCCCGCGCCGCAGTCACACGTCGGATCAGGCACGCGTCGATCCGGCCGGTGCAGGATCACGGCCCCTGTCGGGGCCCCGCCAGACCTAAGTCCGGCGGGGAGCGGTCTTCAGCCGACCGAGCCTTCGAGCGAGATTGCAACAAGGCTCTGAGCCTCCATCGCAAATTCCATCGGCAGCGCCTGAAGAACCTCTTTGACGAAGCCGTTGACGACCAGCGCCACGGCCTCTTCTTCACCCATGCCGCGCGAACGGCAGTAGAAGAGCTGATCGTCATCCACCTTCGAGGTGGTCGCCTCATGCTCAACGCGGCTCGAGTTGTTCTTCACTTCGATGTAAGGCACGGTATGCGCGCCGCACTGATCGCCGATCAGCAGCGAGTCACATTGGGTGTAGTTACGCGAATCCGTCGCTTTCGGGTGCATGGTGACCTGACCGCGATAGGTGTTCTGCGCTTTACCCGCCGAGATGCCCTTCGAGACGATGCGCGACTTGGTGCGCTTGCCCAGGTGGATCATCTTGGTGCCGGTATCGGCCTGCTGCATGTTGTTGGCGATGGCGATCGAGTAGAACTCGCCCTGGCTGTCATCACCGCGCAGAATGCAGGAGGGGTACTTCCAGGTGATCGCCGAGCCGGTCTCGACCTGCGTCCACATCACTTTCGCACGATCACCGCGGCAATCAGCGCGCTTCGTCACGAAGTTATAAATGCCGCCCTTGCCCTCTTCGTCGCCCGGGAACCAGTTCTGAACGGTCGAGTACTTGATCTCGGCATCTTCCAGAATGATCAGTTCCACCACGGCCGCATGCAGCTGGTTGGTGTCGCGCTTGGGCGCGGTGCAGCCTTCCAGATAAGAGACATAAGAGCCCTTGTCTGCGATGATCAGCGTGCGCTCAAACTGCCCGGTGTTTTCCGCATTGATGCGGAAATAGGTCGACAGCTCCATCGGGCAGCGGGTGCCTTCGGGGATGTAGACAAACGAGCCGTCCGAGAAGACCGCCGAGTTCAGCGTGGCAAAGAAGTTATCCGACTGCGGCACCACGGTGCCGAGGTATTTCTTCACCAGTTCCGGATGCTCTTTGATCGCTTCCGAAATCGAGCAGAAGATGACGCCCGCTTTGCGCAGCTCATCCTTGAAAGTGGTGCCCAGCGAGACGGAGTCGAAGACCGCATCCACCGCGACCTTCCGGCCATCGGCAGGCGCATTCTCTGCCCCTTCGACACCGGCAAGGATCATCTGCTCGCGCAGCGGAATGCCCAGCTTCTCATAGGTCGCCAGCAGCTTCGGGTCCACCTCATCGAGCGACTTCGGCTTTTCCGTCATGCTCTTGGGTTTGGCGTAGTAATACTGATCCTGATAATCAATCTCAGGATAGTTCAGCATCGCCCAGGACGGCTCTTCCATCTGCAGCCAGCGGCGATAGGCAGCCAGACGCCATTCCAGCATCCACTCCGGCTCGTCGTTTTTCGCCGAGATGAGGCGAACGATATCCTCGTTCAGACCCTTGGGGGCCATCTCCATCTCGATCTCGGTTTCCCAGCCGTATTTGTACTTGCCGGCCATTGCCTCGACGGTTTCAATCGTCTCACGGTCCACACCCTCACGGATGTCGGTCCGGGCTTCGGCCTGATCGGTCAATGCCATCTCTTCGTCCTTCTCACCGACTGCCCGTGGCAGCCTCATTCGCTCTCGCGGGCCGCTGAGCGGCCCCGTCCTGATCCCGCCCCGCCCGTCAGAGGCAGGTCAGGCCTTCATACGCGCCAGCACCTTATCGCGCGCCCGCGACCAGGTTTCGGCAAAACGCAACAGAGGCTCCCTCTGCACGCCGATCCCCAGAGAGATCCGCATGGCCGAGGCGGCCTCTGCCTCGTCAAATCCCATCGCCCGCAGCACCCGGCTTGAGCGCACCTTGCCGCTCGAACAGGCCGAACCTGCCGAGACCGCAAAGCCGGCCAGGTCCATCTGCATCACCTGGGTCTCCCCTTTCCAGCCCGGGGTCACCAGGCAAAGCGTATTGGGCAGGCGGGCTGTCTTATGCCCGACTGAAATAGTCCCGCTTTCCCCGCCTGACAATGCTGAGTCTAGAATATTTCTAAATTCTTCGACCTCCTGCCAGCGTCCTGCGGCAAGATCACGCTGCGCTGCCGTTGCAGCTGCGGCAAAACCGGCAATGCCGATCAGATTCTCAGTCCCGGCACGGCGCCCCATCTCCTGCCCGCCGCCTTTCAGCTGCGCGGCAATCTCAAGCCCGCGCCGGATCACCAGAGCGCCGATCCCCTTCGGACCACCGATCTTATGAGCCGAGACAAAGCCGATATCGATCCCGGACCAGTCAAAGGCAAAAGGCAGCTTACCAAACCCCTGGGTCAGATCCGCCACCGCCAGCCCTGCGGGCAGCTTCTGCACCACCCCGGTCTCTGAATTGGCCAGCTGCAGCGCAGAGCCGGCCGGATTGCTGAGCGTCACCAGACCATCGCGATCGACCGGCAGATCTGCCGCGCACCAGGCCGAGACCGCCTCATGCTCCACCTCAGCGCAGTGGAGCCCCCGCCCCGCACAGGCCATGGCCGCAGCCTCGGTCGAGCCTGAGACAAAAACCACATCCGAGGCCTCCGCCCCCAGCGCCGTCGCGATCTCGCCCCGCGCCCGCTCCATCAGCGCTTTCGCCGCGCGTCCTTCAGCATGAACTGATGAGGGATTGCCCGTCAGATCCATCGCCGCCAGCATGGCCTCGCGCGCCTCCGCCCGCAGAGGCGTGGTCGCATTCCAGTCCAGATAAAGCCTTGCGACCATCGTCTCAGCCCCTGCTTTGGCTTTTAGAAAAATACTCCGGGGTCCGGGGCAGCGCCCCGGGGCCGGCCACCTGCGCCAAATCCGCGGTCTCAGTCCTCATCCACAACCCGAAACAGCGCCGGAACCGCCGGACAGGGCGTCAGCTGGTTGCCGATCACATCCGACAGGCGCACCTGATGAAGATAGACATAAACATTGGCCGACAGCCCCTGCCAGAGCCGGTTGCACAAAGATTGCGCACGGCTGCCCGACATGCCGCCCGAAGCGCCGGCGCCGGTATGGGTGGCATCCACCGTTTCCTCGACCGCTTCCAGCACCTCAGAGACACGGATCGCATCGGGCGAGCGCGCAAGGCGGTAGCCGCCCCCCGGCCCGCGCACCGATTCCACAAGGCCCGCACGGCGCAGCCGCACGAAGAGCTGTTCCAGATAGGGCAGCGAAATATCCTGCCGCTTTGAGATTTCCGCCAGTGAAACCCGGCCTTCGCCCGCATAAAGCGCCAGATCAGACAGCGCCACCATCGCGTAGCGGCCCTTCGTCGAAAGTTTCATTGCCGCTCCTGCTGCGCGCCCCCGACCATTGACGCCGGACAGGCTGACGCTTAACTCATTGCTGTAGCGGCCGGAAGCTCTCCGGCCATCTGGAATCATTCTAAGCAGGCCCCCGCCTGGCGTCAACCGCGAGCCCCGGACACCGGGGGCGACACAGCGGCACGCCCTGTGGGGCGTCTGCTTTATCAGTCAGTGAGCCCGCGCATGCCCGAAGTGATTTTCCCCGGCCCCGAAGGACGCCTTGAAGGCCGTTATCACCCTCAGAAGGAACGCGACGCTCCGATTGCGATCATTCTGCACCCCCATCCGCAGTTCGGCGGGACGATGAACAACCGCGTCGTCTATAACCTGCATTATGCCTTCCATAATATGGGCTTTACGGTTCTGCGCTTCAACTTCCGCGGCGTCGGCCGCAGCCAGGGCGAATATGACCAGGGCATCGGCGAGCTGTCGGATGCGGCAGCGGCGCTCGACTATCTGCAGTCGATGAACCCCAATGCCAAACACTGCTGGGTCGCGGGCTTCTCCTTCGGCGCCTGGATCGGCATGCAGCTTCTGATGCGCCGCCCTGAGATCACCGGCTTCATCTCGGTGGCCCCGCCGGCCAATATGTATGATTTCAGCTTCCTCGCGCCATGCCCGGCCTCGGGCCTGATCATCAATGGTGCCGCCGACCGCGTGGCTCCGCCGAAAGACACCGTGACCCTCGTGAATAAACTCCACGAGCAGAAGGGCATCACCGTCACCCACACGCAGATCGAGGGTGCAGGCCACTTCTTTGAGGATGACGAGCAGCACATGAAGCCGATGATCGCTCATGTGGATGAATACGTCCGCCGCCGCCTCACCGAGACCACCCGCTGATATGGCCCTGCTTGAGGACCTCGCAGACAGCCTGTCGGCCGATGTCTTTCAGGCCATGAAGGCCACCGGCGACGACCGGCTTTATGAGCGCGTCGCTCTGTCGATCGGCGCACTCTCCCCTTCGATGGAGGAGGCTTTTCTCACCTCCATCCGGCTGCGCCTCGCCGAGCAGCGCGGGCGACAGTTTCTGATCCAGGAACTGACGCGCATGCAGGGCAGCCAGTCCTGACCCCTTCCAGAGGCCGCGCCCCGAAAGCGCGGCCTTTTTGCTGACCGCCTCCCCCCGGATATCTCTGATGACTGCCCCTGACACCGATCTGACCGCCCGGCTTGCCTTTCTCACCGAAGCCGACCGGCTCAAACTCGTGGACCGTGCCTCCCGGATCACCAACAATACCCGCTGCGAAAACTCGGCCGAGCATTCCTGGCATCTGGCGCTCTACGCCCTCGTCCTCGGCGATCTGGCCGGCCCCGGCGTCTCGACCGATCGGGTCATCCGGATGATGCTGCTCCATGATCTGGTCGAGATCGATGCAGGCGATGTGCCGATCCACTCCGCCGCCGGTCAGGCCCATGCCTCTGAGGCGACAAAGGCCGCCGAACTGGCGGGGGCCGAGCGGATCTTCGGCCTGCTGCCCCCGGCGAAAGCCGCGGAACTGCGCGCGCTCTGGGATGAGTTCGAGGAGGGGGAAACCCCCGATGCCCGCTTCGCCCGAGCCCTCGACCGGGTGCAGCCGGTGATGCTGAACCTGATCAATGACGGCGGCACCTGGAATGATTTTGAGGTCACCCGCGAGCAGCTTGAAACCCGGGTCGGAGCCAAGGTCATGCGCGGGGCACCGGCACTCTGGCTGCACCTCAAAGGCGCGATCGACGCCTGGTTCAGCCGCAACCACCCCTGAGACCGGGGCTGGCCCATTGCACTTTCCGGGCAGCGGGCGATACTGGCCGCCACTGCCCGGAGATCCCCATGACGCGTCCCTCCCCCGCTCTGCCCCTTGACGGTGCCATCAGCCGCTACGCCGAAACAGAGGCCCCCGCCGCGATCCGCGAGGCCCTGAAGAACGCGAAAAAGAACGACATTCTCGACGCCAGCTTCCCCTATCGCCAGGGGCTTGAGAAAGCGGCCTATAACGCGCAGATGCTGCCGCTGCAGATCCAGATGGTGCGGCTGCAGAATGATCTGCGCCAGAGCGGGCGGCGGCTTGTCGTGCTTTTTGAGGGCCGCGATGCCGCCGGCAAAGGCGGCACCATCCGCACCGTCACCGAAAACCTCAACCCGCGCCACGCGACCGTCGTCGCTTTGCCCAAACCCACCGAGCGCGAGGCCACTCAGTGGTATTTCCAGCGCTATATCGACTGGCTTCCGGCGGCGGGCGAAATGGTCTTCTTTGACCGCTCCTGGTACAATCGCGCCGTGGTGGAACATGTCTTCGGCTTCTGCACACCCGAGCAGCGCGAGCATTTCTTCCGCCAGCAACCCGGCTTTGAGGAAACGCTCGCCGATGAAAACATCACCCTCGTCAAAATCTGGCTCAATGTCGGCCGCGCCGAGCAGTTGCGCCGCATGATTGACCGCGAGCGTGACCCGCTCAAACAGTGGAAGCTGAGCGCCATTGACGCCGAAGGGCTGCACCGCTGGGAAGATTACACCGCCGCAATCCGCGAGATGCTGCGCAGAAGCCATATCCCTGAAGCGCCCTGGACGATCATTCGCTCAGACGACAAGCGCCGCGCGCGCATCGCCGCCATGCAGACCATCCTGCACCGCATGGAGTTTGAGGGCAAAGATGAGGCAGCCATCGGCGCGCCCGACCCGCTGATCGTCTCGGACCCGGACCTGCGGCATGGCTAAAGCGGGCTATCACCACGGCAACCTGCGCCAGGCGCTGGTCACCGCAAGCCTCGATCTGATTGAGAAAAACGGCCCCCAGGGCTTCACCCTGTCAGAAGCCGCAAAAGCCGCAGGGGTCACCCCGGCGGCGGTCTATCGCCATTTCCAGGGCCGCGAGGATCTGCTGGCGGAGGTCGCGCGGCAGGGCTTTGAGATCTTCGGTGATCTGATGGAGCACGCCTGGAACGGCGGCGCACCCTCGGTGCTTGCAGGCTTTGAGGCGACGGGCCGCGCCTATCTCGCCTTCGCGCGGCGCTTTCCGGCGCATTACATGGCGATGTTTGAAAGCGGCCTCAGCCTGTCTGCCTGGCCGGAGTTAAGCCAGACCGCACGCCGCGCTCAAACCCCCCTCCTCCAGGGTGCCGAGGCGCTGGCGGCCGCGATCCCCGAACATCGCCGCCCGCCGCCTGCGATGTTCGCCGCCCATATTCAGGCACTGAGCCACGGCATCGTCGAGCTGCATACCCGAAACCCCGCAAACCCGCGAAGCCCCTTCGCGGCCGAGGACCTTCTGGAAAGCGGCATCGGGATCTACCTGCGCGGCCTCGGTGTCATTGCCCCGGATGGGTAATCCCCGCTCGGGCGAGCCGCGACAGCGTCTGTGAGATCACAGGTCTGCCCTTCCAAAGACCGGATAAAGAAAAGCGCCCCGAGAGGGCGCTTTTGCAAACTCCCGCCGGGGAGACGCCGGTCAGAGACGCGCGGGCGCTTCCTCAAACTTCACCGACTCGCCACAGCCGCAGCTGTCGATCACATTGGGGTTGCGGAACTTAAACCCGCTCTCCAGCAGCGAGACCTCATAATCGATCTCGGTGCCGATCAGAAACATCTGTGCCATGGGCGCAATCAGCACCCGCGCGCCATCCTGCTCGACGACCTCATCGAGCGGGTTCACCTCAGACACATAGTCCATGGTGTATTCCATCCCCGCACAGCCGCCCTTTTTGACGCCGATGCGCAGCCCCTGAGAGCCGTCACGCGCCATCAGCTTCGCGATCTGTTTTGCCGCCGACGGCGTCAGCGTCACAGCCGCTTTTCCCGGAATGCCAAACATCAGGGGTCCTCACATAAACCCAAGTTCGAGCCGCGCCTCATCGGACATCATATCCATGCCCCAGGGCGGATCGAAGGTCATGCCTACGTCAACCTGCTTCACACCCGGCACGGCATTGACCGCATCGGCCACCCAGCCCGGCATCTCCCCCGCCACCGGGCAGCCCGGCGCGGTCAGGGTCATCATGATCTCAACCGCGTTCTCCGCATCGATGGAGATCGTATAGACCAGGCCCAGATCATAGATGTTCACCGGGATTTCCGGATCAAAAACCGTGCGACAGGCCTCGACCACCGACTCATAGAGCGGATGCTCGGTGGACGAAGGCCGGATCAGCGGCTCGCCTTCCAAAAGATCGGTCGATTGAGTGCTCATGGCAGATCCGTCCCGGCAGTCGGTGAATATCCTGACCCTGATATAGGATTTTACTCAGGAACGTCCAGTGCCAGGGGGAAAATCAGCCATCGGCGGGACGCGCTGTCACCTTGCGCCCGGACCTGCGGGACCTGTATGGAAGGCCCGTTTGGATCATTCTGGAGACACCCCATGGCCGAAGGCTTCGGATTTACGCTCAAAGCCACCGATGGCGCAGCCCGGACAGGGGTCATCCATACCACCCGCGGCGAAATCCGCACCCCCGCCTTCATGCCTGTCGGCACCGCTGCCACGGTCAAGGCCATGATGCCCGACTCCGTGCGGGCCACCGGTGCGGATATTCTTCTGGGCAATACCTACCACCTGATGCTGCGCCCCGGCGCCGAACGGGTGGCCCGCCTTGGCGGTCTGCACAAATTCATGAACTGGGAACGCCCGATCCTCACCGACAGCGGCGGTTTTCAGGTCATGTCGCTCTCTTCGCTCAGAAAACTCACCGAAGAGGGCGTGACGTTCCGCAGCCATTACGACGGCTCAAAACACGTCCTCACCCCCGAACGCTCGATGGAGATTCAAAAGCTCCTCGGCTCTGACATCGTCATGTGCTTCGACGAATGCCCCGCCCTGCCCGCGACGGAAGCTGAGGTGGCAAAATCCATGCGCCTCTCAATGCGCTGGGCACAACGCTCGCGCGACGCCTTCGGCGATCGCCCGGGGCATGCGCTTTTCGGCATCATGCAGGGCGGCGTCACCCGCGATCTGCGCGAGGAATCGGCGGAAAAACTCAAATCCATCGGCTTTGACGGCTATGCCGTCGGCGGCCTCGCCGTCGGCGAAGGCCAGGAAGCGATGTTCGATGTGCTGAATTACGCCCCCGGCTTCCTGCCTGAGGACAAACCGCGCTACCTGATGGGCGTCGGCAAACCCGATGATATCGTCGGCGCCGTTGAGCGCGGCATCGATATGATGGACTGCGTGCTGCCCTCGCGCTCGGGCCGCACCGCCCAAGGGTGGACCCGCCGCGGCCAGGTCAATCTGCGCAATGCCCGCCACCAGGACGACCCGCGCCCGCTCGATGAAAACTGCAGCTGCCCGGCCTGCCGCAACTATTCGCGCGGCTATCTGCACCATGTCATCCGCGCGCAGGAGATCATCGGCTCGATGCTGCTGACCTGGCACAACCTGCACTACTATCAGGACCTGATGCAGGGCCTGCGCGACGCGATTGAGGCCCAAAACCTCAAAGCCTTCGTCGCCGATTTCCACGCCAAACGCGCCGAAGGCGATATCGACCCGCTCTGAGCCTGAAGGCCCCGCCCGGCTTTGGCTTTTTCCAAATACTCCCGGGCGGGGTCCGGGGAGGGCAGGCAGCCCTCCCCGGCGCTCTCAACTTAAAAAAACCGGTAACGGCTGAGCACAGCCCGCGCTCATCCCTCCGTCACCACCCCGTTTTCAAGCTTCACCACCCGGTCCATACGCGCGGCAAGCTCAAAGTTATGGGTCGCGATCAGCGCCGAAAGCCCGGTCTCGCGCACGATCTCCATCAGAACGCCAAAGACCTGATCCGACGTTGCCGGATCAAGATTGCCCGTCGGCTCATCGGCAAGCAGAAGCTTCGGCCCATTGGCCAGCGCCCGGCAAAACGCCACCCGCTGCGCCTCACCGCCCGAAAGCTGCGCCGGCCGGTGGCCGGCCCGTGCCGAAAGCCCGACCCGCCCCAAAAGTTCCAGCGCCCGCGCTTTGGCAGCCCCGCCGGAGGCGCCATTGGCCAGCTGCGGCAGCATGACGTTTTCCAGCGCGGTGAACTCCGGCAGCAGATGGTGGAACTGATAGATAAACCCCACCTCCGCCCGGCGGATCTCCGTCCGCGCCCGATCGGACAGACGGCCCGCATCCTGGCCCGCGATCACCACCTGCCCGCTTTCAGCCTCATCCAGAAGCCCGGCAATATGCAGAAGCGTCGATTTACCAGAGCCCGAGGGCGCCACCAGCGCCACAACCTGGCCGCGCGGCAGCTCCAGATTCACGCCCCGCAACACCTCAACCGCGGCAGGTTTTCCGGGATTATAGGTCTTGGTGATCCCCGAGAGGCTCAGAACGATCTCACTCATGACGCAAAGCCTCCACCGGGTTCATCCGCGCTGCGCGCCATGCGGGCGGCAGCGTGACAACAAAGGACAGCCCCAAGGATAATGCCGCCGCCTTAACAACATCCACGAGCCGCAATTCAGCCGGCAGCGCATAAATCCCACGGATCGCCGGATCCCAGACCCCGCCATCGCCGACACCATTCACAACCGCGAAAATGAAGTCGATATTGACGACGAACATCACCCCGAGAAACAGCCCCAGTGCCGTCCCGGTCACGCCGGTGGCCACACCGCAAAGGAAGAAGATCCGCAGCACGGCGCCTTCGGTCAGCCCCATGGTGCGCAGGATCCCGATCGCCCGGCTTTTCGTGCGCACCAGCATGATCAGACCCGCGATGATATTGAGCGAGGCGATCAGCACGAGGATCGACAGGATGATGAACATCACATTGTCCTCCACGCTCAGCGCCCTCAGAAAGGCACCGGAACTGTCGCGCCAGGACCAGAGCAGGGCCCCGTCTCCGGCGGCCCCGAGAAGGGCGGGGGACATCTCATCGACCTTATCGGGATCGCGGACCATCACCTCGATCTCATCCGCAAATCCTTCGCGGTTGAAATAGCTCTGCGCTTCGGCAAAAGGCATGTAAATCCGCGTGCGGTCGATGTCATAGCGCCCGGCGGTGAAGATCGCCACCACCTCATAGGCGCTGACCCTGGGCGAGGTGCCAAAGGCTGTCTTCACCCCGTCGGGAGAAATAAGCCGGACGCGGTCACCAACCATAACCCCCAGCTCCCGCGCCACGCCTGAGCCGATTGCCACCCCTTCGTCAAAGCGCGAGAGATCGCCTTCCAGCGTGGCCTCATCGCCTGCGACGCGGGGAATGCCCTTGAGATCTTCAAGGGTGATCCCGAAAACCTCTGCTCCGGCATTGCGGCCATTGGCATTGGCCATGATCTGGCCACGGATCAGCGGCGCGGCACGGGTGACCCCCGCGACCTGCGACAGCCGCTCTGCCTCGGCCTGATAATCGGGAATGCCACGCTGCAAGCCGCCTTCAGGCGTGGAGCGCGCGGCATGATAGACCGTCACATGGGCATTGGCCCCGAGGATGGTGTCGACAAATTCCGTCCGGAAACCCGAGCGCACGGCGAGTGTTGCGACCAGCGCAAAGACAGCCAGCGTAATGCCCAGGAGAGAGATGATGGTAACGACGGAGACCCCGCCATCAGCCCCGATGCCCCGCATATAGCGCCAGGCAACCATCCATTCGAAACGCGAAAACGGCGCGGTACGATTAGCCAAATGTCCCTCCGGTCAGACCTGCGGCACCATTGACAGGCCTGTCCGAAAGGTCAAGGCTGCAGGGAAGGACTGGCGACGCAGAGATATGACAGCTGCGCGAGCGGGAACCGGAAAAGGCCGAAAATGGCGGATCAGCGCTCACAGCGCGATCGAAACGGCCGCGAACAGACTGCCTTTCGCCCGATGCCTGTCGCCTCTGCGACGGCGGAGCCTCAGTGACGCAGGGGCACTGCACGGGGCTCGCTGCGAAGCCCCTCTGCGCCGCGGTAGGCGCTGAAGTCTTCGCCCGGCCGGTCGCCGATGCGCCGCGCCTGTCGCAGGACAAGCGCAGAGCAGGCAACGGCTGACAGGCCATAGCCGGTCAGAACTGACGCCATCAGACCCATTCCCAGGGCCCAGAGCGTCAGCGATCCGGCGAAGCCGATCAGAGAAGCGAAGATGACAAAAACGCCTGCCATTGACGAATACCTTAAGCCCGTTTCACGGAATGATTGCACAGGACGAAGACGAGGGGCAGCATCTCCACAGGACAAAGTGTCCTCTTCGGAGCGTTCTGCGTCAAGACTGTCGCTAAAATGCAGGTGAAATCCCGCGTATCGGCGGAATTTGTTTCAAATTTGCATCCAATTCCCTGGTGACTCCAGCAAAAAGAGGGGCTGGCACCCCTCTTTCCGATTCACCTCAGGGTTGTATCCCGAAACCTCAGATGTTTTCGTAGATCGCAGCGATCTTCGCAATGGCAGCTTCCGCCGACATCTCTTCGGAAAGACCGGTACGACGGCTGGTGACTTCGACCACGCCATTGGCCAGACCGCGCGGACCGACGGTGATGCGCCAGGGCAGACCGATCAGATCCATGGTGGCGAATTTCGCCCCCGCCCGTTCGTCGCGGTCATCGTAAAGCGCCTCAAGACCCTTTGCCGCCAGACCTTTGTAAAGCGCGTCACAGGCCGCATCGGTGGCCGCATCACCCTGCTTGAGGTTGACGATCCCCACCGGGAAGGGTGTCACGCCTTCGGGCCAGATGATGCCCTTATCGTCGTGGCTGGCCTCGATGATCGCCCCGATCAGGCGCGAAACGCCGATGCCATGCGAGCCCATCTCGACCGGAATCTGCTTCCCTTCCGGGCTGACCACGGTTGCGCCCATGGCCTCAGAGTATTTGGTGCCGAAGTAGAAGATCTGACCCACCTCGATCCCGCGTGCAACCCTGCGGTGCTCTTCGGGGACTTCGGCGAAAATCCCCTCATCATGGGTCTCGTCGGTGCGCGCATAGAGGGTGGTGAACTCGTCACAGACGGCCTTCACCTCCTCACGGTTGTCATAATCAACAGAGCGGTCGCCCAGTTTCAGCTCGGTGACGCGCGCATCATAGAAGACTTCCGACTCACCCGTCTGGGCGAGCACCAGAAATTCATGGGTATCTTCGCCGCCGATCGGGCCGGAATCGGCCCGCATCGGAATCGCCGTCAGGCCCATGCGCTCATAGGTGCGCAGGTAGCTGACCATATGGCGGTTATAGGCGTGCAGCGCGTCCTCTTTGGTGAGGTCGAAGTTATAGCCGTCCTTCATCAGGAACTCGCGGCCCCGCATCACGCCGAAACGCGGACGCATCTCATCGCGGAATTTCCACTGGATCTGATAAAGCGTCAACGGCAGCGATTTATAGGAGGAGACATGGGCACGGAACATATCCGTGATCATTTCCTCGTTGGTCGGCCCATAGAGCATCTCACGGTCATGGCGGTCTTTGATGCGCAGCATCTCGGGGCCGTAAGCGTCGTAACGCCCGCTCTCGCGCCAGAGATCCGCCGATTGCAGGGTCGGCATCAGAACCGGAACGTGACCGGCGCGGATCTGTTCTTCATTAACGATCTGCTGAATGCGGTTGAGCACCCGCAGGCCCAGCGGCAGCCAGGAGTAAATCCCCGCCGACTGCTGTTTGATCATACCGGCCCGCAGCATATAGCGGTGCGAGACGATCTGCGCCTCTTTGGGGTCTTCCTTCAGAACGGGCAGGAAATAGCGGGACAGACGCATGGGCGGCCTCTGGCATAAGGGTTTGCGGTTTCCTAACGGCTGCGCCCTGCCCTGACAAGTGCGCCATGGGCGGGCGCAGGGCGGCAGAGGGGGGCGCAGCCTGCGGCTTTTGCATCTCAAAGCGCCATTCTCCTTGAACGCCGGCGCTTCCTGGGCAATCTGTTCAGAAATATGAGGAAGAGTAACATGGCGCATCCCGTCCGCGATCAGCTGAAATACTGGGCCATCGGGATGCTGGTGTTGTTTCTGGTGCTCTGGGCGCTCGGCAAGGTGATGCTGCCCTTTCTGGTGGGGGGCGCCATTGCCTATTTCCTCGACCCGGTGGCAGACCGGCTGCAAAAGCTGGGCCTGTCGCGGACGGCGGCCACGGCGATCATTTCACTCGCTGCGGTCTTTGCCACGGTGGCCTTGTTTTTGTCGGTCATCCCGACGCTGGTGCGCCAGCTCAGCGAGCTGATCAACGCGGCCCCTGAGATCATCCGCAAGCTGATGGATTATCTTTATGAGCGCTTCCCGGATCTGAGCGACAATACCTCCACAATCCGCACCTCCCTTGCCGAGCTGGGCGAGGCGATCAAATCGCGCGGGATGGTGGTGGTGAATACGCTCATCGGCTCTGCCGTCAGCGTGCTCGACTGGGTTTTGTTTCTCGTTATCGTGCCGGTCGTGGCCTTTTACATGCTGCTCGACTGGGACCGCATGGTGCGGCGGATTGATGAGCTCTTGCCCCGCGCCTATGCCCCGACCGTCCGTCATCTCGCCTCAGAGATTGACCGGGTTCTGGCCGCCTTCGTGCGTGGTCAGCTGACCGTCTGTCTGATCCTCGGCGGGTTTTATGCGGCCGCGCTGGCCGCAGCGGGTCTGCAGTTCGGCTTCATCGTTGGCGCAATCGCCGGGGCCATCACCTTCATTCCCTATGTCGGCTCGATCGTCGGCGGTGCGCTCGCCATCGGACTGGCCCTGGTTCAATATTGGGGCGACTGGTGGTCGGTGGGACTGATTGCCGCAATCTTCGCGGTGGGACAGTTCCTGGAAGGCAATGTCATAACCCCGCGTCTGGTCGGCGGCTCGGTCGGGCTTCATCCGGTCTGGCTGCTCTTTGCCCTCTCGGCCTTTGGCTCGCTCTTTGGTTTTGCAGGCATGCTGGTGGCTGTGCCGGTGGCTGCCGCGATCGGGGTTCTCGTCCGCTTCGCCTCAGCGCGCTACGTCGAGAGTGACCTCTATCGCGGCGACGCGCCGCCCGAGCCGTAAGCCCCCCCTTGGGCGGCTTTTTGTAATTTCACACAAAGCCGCCTTGCACCCCGGGTTTTGTCACACCACTGTCACAGAGCAGCTTCATCAGTGACACCATGACCCAGGCCGACTTTCTCTCCGCCCCCTTCGCCGATCCCGTCACCCTTCCCGAAAGCGAAACGGAAGGCGCGACACGATTTTTTAACCGTGAACTCAGCTGGCTGGCCTTCAACTGGCGTGTGCTGGAAGAAGCCGCAAATCCGCGCGTCCCGCTGCTGGAGCGGCTGCGCTTTCTGTCGATTTCCGCCACCAATCTGGATGAATTCTACACCGTTCGCGTGGCCGGTCTGCGCCAGCTCGTGCGATCGGGCAACCGGATGCTCTCGGACGACGGCCATCCGCCGGCAGAGCAGCTGCGCCTGATCAATGCGGATGCCCGCGATCTGATGAGCACGCAGCAGAAAACCTACCGCAGCCTCAGCGCCGAGATGGAAGAGGCCGGGATCTCGATCCTGACCCGCGCGCGGCTGACGCAAAGTGACCGCGACTTTCTGCGCGACTATTTCCTGCATCAGGTGTTTCCGGTGCTCTCGCCGCTGGCGATCGACCCGGCCCACCCCTTCCCCTTCATTCCCAACACCGGTTTTTCGCTGGGCCTTGAGCTTGAGCGCACCTCAGACCGCCGCAGGCTTCAGGCGCTGCTGCCGATCCCGAACCAGATCTCGCGCTTTGTGATCCTTCCCGCTGAAGAAGGGAAGTTCCGCGTTCTGCCGCTGGAAGACCTGCTGCTGCTGAACCTCTCCTCGCTCTTCCCGGGCTATGATGAAATCGGCCACTGCGCCTTCCGGGTGCTGCGTGACAGCGACCTTGAGGTGGAAGATGAGGCCGAGGATCTGGTCCGTGAGTTTGAAACGGCCCTCAAGCGCCGCCGCCGCGGTGAGGTGATCCGGCTGAAAATCTCGGCCGGTGCGCCCGAGGCGCTGCGCGCGCTGATCATGGAAGAACTCGATGTCACCGCGGATGAGGTGGTTGAGATCAAGGGGCTGATCGGGGTTGCCGATCTGAAAGAGCTGGTGATCTCATCGCGCCCTGATCTGCTGTGGCCGCTCTTCACCCCGCGCGTGCCCGAACGGGTGCTCGATCACGACGGCGATATTTTCTCTGCGATCCGGCAAAAGGATATGCTGCTGCATCATCCTTATGAGACCTTCGACATGGTCATCCGCTTTTTGCAGCAGGCGGCGCGGGACCCGAATGTGCTGGCGATCAAACAGACGCTTTACCGCACGTCCTATGACAGCCCCGTCGTCGACGCGCTTTGCGAGGCGGCTGAGAACGGCAAGTCGGTCACCGCGCTGGTTGAGCTGAAAGCCCGTTTTGACGAGGCCTCCAACATCCGCCAGTCGCGCCGGCTGGAGCGGGCGGGCGCCCATGTGGTCTATGGCTTCATGCACCTCAAGACCCATGCCAAAATCTCAACCGTCGTCCGGCGTGAGGGGGACAGTCTCGTCACCTATACCCACTTCGGCACCGGGAACTATCACCCGATTACGGCGAAGATTTACACAGATCTCAGCTTCTTCACCTGCGATGCGGCCCTGGGGCGGGATGCCACCAAAGTCTTTAATTACCTCTCAGGCTATGTGCAGCCCGACAACCTCGAAAACCTGGCTATCTCGCCCATCAGCCAGAAGCCGCGTCTGCTGGAGCTGATCGCGGCGGAGGCTGAGCACGCCCGCCAGGGCCGTCGCGGTGAAATCTGGGCCAAAATGAACTCGCTGATCGATATGGAGATCATCGACGCGCTTTATGCGGCAAGCCAGGCCGGGGTGAAGATCAGCCTGGTGATCCGCGGCATGTGTGGTCTGCGCCCGGGCATTGCGGGTCTGTCGGAAAACATCCGCGTCAAATCCATCGTCGGACGCTTCCTTGAGCACAGCCGCATCGTCTGCTTCGGCGGCGGAGAGGGTCTGCCCTCCCGCAATGCGCGGGTCTTTATCTCTTCGGCGGACTGGATGCGGCGCAACCTCAACCGCCGGGTCGAGACCCTGGTTGAAATTTTGAACGCCACCGTGAAGGCCCAGATCGTCAGCCAGATCATGGCGGCCAATATGGCCGATGAGGAGCAAAGCTGGGTCCTGGGGCCGGAGGGGCGCTATTCGCGCCAGTTGCAAAGCGAGGACCAGCGCCTTTTCAACTGCCACCGCTTTTTCATGGAGAACCCTTCTCTTTCGGGCCGTGGCTCGGCGGGGGCGGCAGATGTGCCGCGACTGGGCTTTTCCGGGGATTGACGCGCGGGGCCCATCCGCGCATTTTCGCGCTGTGGACCCAAGCTGCCGGAACCCCGCTTGAAATCGAATCTTAAGGGATATGCAGCGCTTCAGGTCGCGGGGGGGGTTCACCTCGCGGCCTTTCCCCCTTCACGGCAAAGCCGGATTTCCTGATGACCGATGACTTTGAGCCCTTTGGCCGCCCGCTTTTTGAGGACCCCTCTGCCCGTGCTCTGAGCCGGGTTGGCGTGGTGGATGTCGGCTCAAACTCGGTGCGGATGGTGGTCTTTGACGGCGCGGCCCGCAGCCCGGCCTATTTTTACAACGAAAAGGTCATGGCGGGCCTTGGCAAGGGGCTGGCACAGACCGGTCGGCTGAACCCCGAAGGGCGCGTGCGGGCGCTGACCGCGCTTCGCCGCTTTGCAGCGCTCGCCGAAGGCATGGGCATTGCGCCGCTGACCGTGGTGGCCACGGCGGCCGTGCGCGAGGCTGAGGACGGCCCCGAATTCCAGGCGCTGGTTGAGCGCGAAACCGGCCTGCGGCTGTTCGTGATCGACGGGCAGGAGGAGGCGCGGCTCACCTCTCAGGGGGTTTTGCTGGGCTGGCCCGATGCCTCGGGCATCGTTTGTGACATCGGCGGCAACTCGATGGAGCTGGCGCGGATCGGCAAAGGCAAAGTGGGCGATCGCATTTCCACCCCGCTTGGTCCCTTCCGGCTGCAGCAGGTTGAAGGCGGCGCCGAGCAGCGCGCCAAAGTCATTGAACGGATCCTGCGCAAAGCGCGTTCGGTGGTGAAGCCTGAGGGGGAGCGGCTTTACCTCGTCGGCGGTTCCTGGCGGGTGATTGCACGTCTTGATATGGAGCGTCGCGGCTATCCGCTGACGGTTCTGCACGAATACCGGATGGAGCCGGACTCGGTTCTGGAGACCGTCGACTGGATCCGTCGCAATGATGCCGCGGCCCTGCGCAGCCGGACCGGAACCTCAGCAGAGCGGATGGAACTGGTGCCTCTCGCGGGGGAAGTCCTCTCGGCCATGGTGCGCATGTTCAAACTGCGCGAGATCGACGTCTCTTCTTACGGCATCCGCGAGGGGCTGCTTTATGAGCAGATGCCGCAGCGCCTGCGCGAGCGTGACCCGCTGATAGAGGCGGCGCGCCAGATGGAGGCCACGCAGTCGCGTATGCCGGGCTTTGGTAAAAAGCTGTTCACCTTCCTCACCCCGCTCTTCAAAGAGGCAGATGCCGAGCGCACGCGGCTGATCAAAGCGGCCTGCCTGCTGCATGACACCACCTGGCGCTCTCATCCCGACTATCGGGCTGAGGTCTGCTTTGAGAATGCCACCCGCGCCAACCTTGGCGGGCTTGATCATCCGGGGCGGGTCTTTCTGGGGCTCTCGCTTCTGCACCGCTATAAAAACAGCCGCGCAGGCTCGCGGTTTGAGCCGCTCTTCCGGCTTTTGAACGAAGAGCAGCTGCGTCAGGCTGAGGTTCTTGGCAAAGCCATGCGCTTTGGCGCGATGTTTGCGCTTGGAGATCCGAATGAGGCTGCCGCGCTGAAATGGCAGCCGAAGAAGAAACTGCTGGAACTGACGCTTCAGCCGCGCGGCGAGGCCCTCTTTGCCGAAGTGGCGCAGGCGCGGTTCAAATCCCTGGCCAATGCCCTTGGGGCCACCACCACCATCAAAATGGCCTGAGCGCCTTTCAATGCAAAAAGCCGCCACCCTTCTCCGGGATGGCGGCTTTTTCAGATCAAAGGCCGATACTCAGGCCGCTGCAGGTCGCAGAGGGACCGCCACGCGTGCATCCGGAACCGTCCGGCCATAACGCGACACCGCAAGACCCGAGGGGTCGATCTGCGGCTGAACCCCCGACATCAGATCCGACAACAGCCGGCCCGAGCCTGCCGCCATCGTCCAGCCCAGCGTGCCATGCCCGGTGTTGGTCCAGAGGTTGCGATAGGGCGTCTGCCCCACGATCGGGGTGCCATCGGGCGTCATCGGCCGCAGACCGGTCCAGAAGCTGGCCTGGGTCAGATCCCCTGCACCGCCGAACATCTCCGTCAGCGATTTTTCAAGGGTCTCACGGCGACGCTGATGCAGGCTCAGATCATAGCCTGCGATTTCGGCAAGGCCGCCCACACGGATCCGGTCGCCCAGACGGGTGATCGCAACCTTGAAGGTCTCATCCATCACGGTCGAAACCGGGGCCTTTGCCTCATCCACGATGGGGGCGGTGATCGAATACCCCTTCAGCGGCTGGATCGGCAGGCGGATGCCCAGATGTTTCACGAGCTGCGGCGAATAAGAGCCGAGCGCCACAACGTAAGCATCCGCCTCCATCAGCCCTTCCGAGGTGGTGACCCCGGTGATCCGGTCACCGTTCGACAGGACCGAATGGATCGTCACGCCATATTTGAAGGTCACCCCCGCGGCAGCGGCTTTTTCCTGCAGCACATTGGTGAATTTGAAGCAGTCGCCCGTGCCATCGCCCGGCAGACGCAGACCGCCCGCAATGCGGTGGGCCGATCCTGCCAGACCCGGCTCTGCGGCCACGCAGCCGGCACGGTCCAGCACCTCAAAGGGAACGCCGTCCTTGCGCAGGACTTCGATGTCTTTCGCAGCGGCATCGACCTGCTTTTGCGTGCGGAAGACCTGCAGCGTCCCCTGCTCGCGGTTGTCATAGCTCAGTCCCGTCTCGGCGCGCAGGTCGTCCATGCAGTCGCGGCTGTATTCCGCCAGACGCACCATGCGGCTTTTGTTGCGCGCATAGGCTTTCGAGGTGCAGTTGGCCAGCATCTCAAGCAGCCAGCGCAGCCGGTCTTTATCGGCGGTCCAGTGCAGGACCAGGGGCGCATGGCGCTCAAACATCCACTTCATGGCTTTGAACGGCACGCCCGGCGCGGCCCAGGGGGCGGAATAGCCGGGGCTGATCTGGCCCGCATTCGCAAAGCTGGTTTCCTGGGCTGCGCCGCTGGCGCGGTCAATCACAGTGACCTCATGGCCCGCCTTTGCCAGATACCAGGCAGAGGTCACACCGATGACACCGGAACCAAGGATAAGAATACGCATGCTGATCTCCGCCGCGCGAGAAGACTGTTCCCGCGATGCTAGACCCTTTCCATGTGCATTTTCTGCGTTTCTTCAGTTAAGGCGGGATGAATTCACGAAGAAAACCCCGCCCGGGCTGACCGGGGCGGGGTTTTCTTCGATCATTTCAAAAAGAGGCGCAAGATACGCCCACCGAGGCTCTGGATCGTCTCAGGCCTGGCAATAGGCCTGATTGCGGGTCCAGGAGGCAATCTCAGCGCGTTTCGAGGCATTGCGCATCGGACCCCAGTCCATCGCCAGACCACCCCAGGCACCGGGGCCGCCCGCGACTTTGCCGGTTCTGGCGACCTGACGCGCGGCGATATTGACGGCGCAGCTCAGATTGGCTTCGGCCTCATAAAGCGCGCCCGCATCGCAGCCATAGGCACGCGCCGTGGCAGGCGAGATCTGCAGAAGACCGCGGTATTTTCCGCCCGCACCCGCAGCCTGCGGGTTCCAGGTGCTCTCATGCTTGGCAAGCGCTGAGAAGATTCCCACCCAGAACGCCTGCTTTTCTGCCTCAGAGGCGCCCGGATAGCCGGGGCAGAAGGTGGTGACATCCGAGAGCGGCGTTGCAACCAGGGCCTGTCCCCGCGTCGAAATCGCAGCCAGCGTTGCTTTGGTCCAGTTGTCGCCATTGGGCCGGTGATCCCAGCGGGCGACAGGGGGTTCTGCGGTCGCATTGGCACTGTCATTGAGCGTGCAGGCGGCGGGCAGAAGCGCAACAAGGGCGACGATCAGCGAGCGGGTGAAGGGTCTCATCAGAGGATCCGGGCAGCACCGGATCCAGTGCCCGGCGCGCGATTGCTGCCTGCCACCCCCCGGGAGGGCAACCCCTGCGCCCCTCACTCCATCAAAACTGGCGAAATTTCGCCGGAATCAGCGTCAAACATCCGCAATGTTCCTGATAAACCCCCGCTCTGCTCCCATCGGCGGTCTTTTGCCAGAGCCTGCCGCCGGGGTGGATTCGGCCCCTCTCCGCCGGAAAATCATGCAGTGGGAAAAGCGGGATTGCGGCTCTGTGACCCGGCCTCGCGGCTTGCTCAATTTCGCCTGCTGCGCTATTCGGCAGGCTGCAACACCGGAGGCAGACCATGCTCGACCTGACCTATACCGCGCCGCAGCCGAAAGTGTATGCGGGCGCCAAGCAAGACTGGGAAATCGTAATCGGCATGGAGATCCATGCTCAGGTCTCGAGCCAGGCGAAGCTTTTCTCCGGCGCCTCGACCTCTTTTGGCGCAGAGCCCAATTCCAACGTCGCTTTCGTTGACGCCGCCATGCCGGGCATGCTGCCTGTCATCAATGAATTCTGCGTCGAGCAGGCCGTGCGCACCGGTCTGGGCCTGAAAGCAGAGATCAATCTGCGCTCGGCCTTTGACCGTAAAAACTACTTCTACCCGGATCTGCCGCAGGGCTATCAGATCAGCCAGCTTTATCACCCCATCGTGGGCGAAGGCGAAGTGCTGGTCGAGATGGGCCCGGGCGTCGCGCGTCTCGTGCGTATCGAACGCATCCACCTTGAGCAGGACGCCGGTAAATCGATCCACGACATGGATCCGGCGCTCTCTTTTGTGGACTTCAACCGCACCGGCGTGGCGCTGATGGAAATCGTCTCGCGCCCTGACATCCGTGGCCCGGAAGAAGCCGCTGCCTATGTGACCAAGCTGCGCCAGATCCTGCGCTATCTCGGCACCTGCGACGGCAATATGCAAAACGGCAACCTGCGCGCTGACGTGAACGTCTCGATCTGCCCGATCGGCAATTATGAGAAGTTCCAGGCGACCGGCGATTTCGGCTATCTCGGCACCCGCTGCGAAATCAAAAACATGAACTCGATGCGCTTTATCCAGGCTGCCATCGACGTTGAAGCCCGCCGCCAGATCGCCATCGTCGAAGACGGCGGCAAGGTCGATCAGGAAACCCGCCTCTACGATCCGGACAAGAACGAAACCCGTTCGATGCGTTCGAAGGAAGAGGCGCACGACTACCGCTACTTCCCCTGCCCGGATCTGCTGCCGCTGGAAATCGAGCAGGAGTGGGTGGATGAGATCGCGCGCACCATGCCGGAACTGCCGGATGCCAAGAAGCAGCGCTTCATGCGCGACTTCGGCCTGACCGATTATGACGCCTCGGTTCTGACCGCCGAACTTGATGCGGGGGCCTATTTTGACGCTGTGGCCCAGGGCCGCGACGGCAAGATCGCTGCCAACTGGGTCATTAACGAGCTGTTCGGCCGTCTGAACAAAGAGGGTCTCGACATCGCCTCGAGTCCGGTTTCGGCAGCCCAGCTTGGCGGCCTGCTGGATCTGCTTGGCGCACAGGTGATCTCGGGCAAACTGGCGAAGGATCTCTTTGAGATCCTCTGGACCGAAGGCGGCGATCCGGCGGTCATCGTCGAAGAGCGCGGCATGAAGCAGGTGACCGACACCGGCGCGATCGAAAAGGCCGTCGATGATATCATCGCCGCCAACCCCGCTCAGGTCGAGAAAGCGAAGCAGAACCCGAAACTTGCGGGCTGGTTCGTGGGCCAGGTGATGAAGGCGACCGGCGGCAAAGCCAACCCGGCGGCAGTGAACGACATCGTCAACGCCAAACTCGGCCTCTGAGAAGCGGCCTGCTGACAGCGAGAACCCCGCCCCACCGGGCGGGGTTTTTCTTTGGCAAATGCCGGAATGGCTGACGGGCGGTCGCAGGACCGTTTGCACAGACCGCCGGGCAGAAAAAAGCCGCCCGCGGTAAACGGGCGGCTCACTGTCAGGATCTCAGGCTCAGAGCTTGGGGGCGGCGCCCGTCATGCCCTTTTGCAGCTCATAGGCCTCCTGAAGGCGTTTAGCCTCTGCCGGCGACCAGGTTTTCCAGAAATCTGCATAGGCCACATCGCCTTTACGCAGTTCTACCTTCATCAGCGAGGCGCGGCCCGGTGCCTGGAAATCTTCGCCGGTGTAGATGATGACCGAGGCCCCGCAGGCAATCTTCAGGGTTTCCCCATCGCTTCTCATGCCGATGCTGCTGTAGGGCACGCTCACGCCCTGAAGATGGATCTTCTCATCGCAGACGTCGCCATAGGCCTTGGGGTCGGCCGTCCCGGCGCGGTCATAGTAGATGTGGCCCTTCATCGCGCCTTGGCCGTGCTTTTCGGCCAGCGATTTATCCAGCACCGCAATGGCGAGGTTGGCCGAGGCCGGGACGCTCCACTCGCGGCCGAGGAAGGCGACCTTTTCCGGCTCCTGGTCGCCTTCGAGCTTCGAGGTCCAGGTGATGTAGAGATAATCTTCGGGCTTATTGCCGACAGCCGCGGTGCCTTTGCCCCAGATTTCCAGCGCGCGGGTGCTGCCGTCGCGGTAGCTCAGCGTATCGCTGTGCCCCTCAAGGCGGGCAAAACCTTCGGCGGTCAGTTTGGCCTCAATAGCCGGGCGCTCTTCGCCGATGGTCATGCCCAGGATGTCAAAGCCCTTGGGCGCGGTAACGGCATCGGCTTCGGTGAAGGGACGAAGCACGGTGAAGAGATCGTAGGTATTGCCTTTCAGGGGACCACCTTCGGTGAACGTCACCGAAAGCATGCCGTTCTCGCCCGGCTTTGAGGTAAAGGCGATCTCAGAAGGGCAACTTGCCGCGCTTTGCTGCTGCACGGGCGTGGCATCCTCAATGCTGCCGTCTGCCGCGCGTTTGAAGGCCAGGACGCATTTGCCGAATGCCATGCCGCCGAACCCCTGAACGTCGACGATCAGTTCACCATAACCGCCGATCTGCGTCAGCTCGAAGCCGACCTGGCCCTGGGCATCGCGGTAGCCGTTGACGGTGTGAAAGCCGTCGGTATTGGCAAAGGCCTGGCTCGCTGAGCCCAACAGCACCGCGCTCAGAGCGGTCGTTCTCAACATGTGACGCATGGCGCGCCTCCCCTTCAGAATGATGCGGGGATGGGTGCAAGGCGCGGAGGGAAAGTCAAGAACCGCCGGGTATAACGCTGAAAAAATAAACGTTTCAACCGGGGGAAGATGCACTCTGCCCCCGGCTTAAAGTCAGCGTACGATGACCTTTGCCCCGGGCGTGACCCGGGCGTGCAGGTCAATCACATCCTGCTGGATCATCCGGAAGCAGCCGGCCGAAGCATTGGTGCCGATCGAGCGCCATTCCGGCGTGCCATGGATGCGGAAGCCCGTGTCGTGACCGTCTTTATAAAGATAGATGGCCCGCGCCCCGAGCGGGTTCTTCGGGCCGCCGGGCTGGCCGTCTTTCCAGCGCTCAAGCGAGGGAGTGCGCTTGATCATCTCCGGGGGCGGCGTCCATTTCGGCCAGCGGGCCTTGTGGTTCACCACCGTCTCGCCCTTCCAGCCAAAGCCGTCTTTACCCACGCCAATGCCATAGCGCAGCGCCGAGCGCTCATCCTGGATCAGGTAAAGATGGCGCGTCGTGGTGTCGACGAGGATCGTGCCCGGGGCCTCTTCGGGCAGCGGGTTCGGCACCAGAGTGCGCTGATACTGCACCGGCACTTTCGCCGGATCGACGGCCGGAATTTTAAATCCGGCGTCTTCGCGCGCGGACCAGTCCAGCGGCTGAAGCTCTTCCGCGATGGGCGGCGGGGGTTTGGGAACGAACTGACCCTTCTCCGGGTCCCAGGTGCAGGCTGCCAGAGCAAACAGAGCAGCCGTAAGAATGAGCTTTTTCATACCCTCTCCGGGGTTATTCCATCGGGAGATACTTGCAATGTTTTTTGCCCCGAAGGAAGGGGCGGGAAAGCCCCACCCCCCGGGAGAGGGTCAGAGTGTGCTTCGCATGCGCCACAACTCAGGGAAAAGCTCCACCTCCAGCATACGGCGCAGATAGCTGACCCCCTCGGTGCCGCCGGTGCCGCGCCGGAAGCCGATCACCCGCTCCACCGTGGTGACATGGTTAAAGCGCCAGCGGCGGAAGTAATCCTCAAAATCCACCAGCTTCTCAGCCAGTTCATAGGCTTCCCACCAGCGGTCGGGATTGCGGTAGACTTCGCACCAGACCGCCTCAATGCGCGGATCTTCCACCCAGGGGCTGCGCAGATCGCGGGTGAGGATGTCCTGTGGCACCGGCAGGCCCATCCGCGCAAGCGCGCGCAGCGCCTCATCATAAAGCGAGGGCTTTGCCAATTCGGCCTCCAGCGCTGCCATCAGATCGGGGCGATGCGCATGGGGGCCAAGCATGGCGAGGTTGCGATTGCCCACCGCATATTCGATCAGCCGGTACTGCGCCGACTGAAAGCCCGAGCTTTGCCCCAGACTGGGGCGGAAGCTCTGATAATCGCTGGGCGTCATGGTGCGCAGAACATCCCAGGCCGAATTCAGCTGCTCAAAGATCCGCGCAATCCGGCTGAGCATCTTGAAGGCCGGGCGCAGACGGTCTTGCGAAAGCGCCTGACGGCAGGCCTCCATTTCATGGAGGGCGAGGCGCATCCACAGTTCAGAGGTCTGATGCTGGATGATGAACAGCATCTCATCATGAGAATCCGACAGCGGTGTCTGGGCTGAAAGGATGGTATCGAGCTGCAGATAATCGACATAGGACATCCGGTCCTGAAACGACATCTGAGCGCCCTCGCGGGCGGGATTATAGGGACACTGGCTCATATCTGGCTCCGGGTAAAAGGGGACGAGAGGGCTCAGGCCCGGCACGTCCCCACCCAAAGCTCCGCCATCCTGCGCCAGAGGCAGGCCCAGGCCGCAGGGCGGCACAGAGGCGGCAGTCGTTCCATCAGGTCACAGCGGCTTTCATCTTATAGTCCGCCCGGTCCCAGGCCCGGGTGGCAAGAATTTCGGCAAGGATGTCCACGGCGCGGTTCACCTCGTCAAGCCCGATGTAAAGCGGCGTGAAGCCAAAGCGCAGAATATCGGGAGCGCGGAAATCCCCCACCACACCGCGGGCGATCAGCGCCTGCATCACGGCATAGCCCTCAGGATGGCGGAAGCTGACCTGCGAGCCGCGGGATTTGTGATCGAGGGGCGTGGCCAGGTCCAGACCCGGACATTTCGCGGTGACACCGGCGATGAAGGCATCGGTCAGTTCCAGCGAACGGGCGCGCAGATCCTGAACCGAAACCCCCTCCCAGACATCGAGCGCCGCATCGAGGGCGGCAAGCTGCAGGATCGGCGGCGTGCCGACCCGCATCCGCTCAATCCCGGTGCCGGGGCGATAGGCCAGATCAAAGGCGAAGGGGCTTTCATGGCCCAGCCAGCCTGAAAGCGCCGGGCGCACCTGATCGGCCAGACGCGGGGCCACATAGATAAATGCCGGGCCGCCGGGGCCGGAGTTGAGATATTTATAGCTGCAGCCGACCGCGAAATCAGCGCCGCCTGCGGCCACTTCGCAATCCACCGCCCCTGCACTATGCGCCAGATCCCAGATCGCCAGCGCCCCCGCGGCATGGGCCCTGGCGGTCAGCGCTGCCATGTCGTGACGCCGCCCCGTGCGGTAATCGACCTCAGTTATGAGAATGGCCGCCACCGTCTCATCAATCGCCTCCGCGACCTCTTCCGGGGCTACGGTTTTCAGAACGTAATCCGGCCCGAGCGTGCGCAAAAGTCCGTCGGCGATATAGAGGTCAGAGGGAAAGTTTCCGGTGTCCGACAGAACCACCCGCCGCTCGGGGCGCAGCTCGAGGGCCGATGCCAGCGCCTGATATACCTTGATCGAGAGCGTATCGCCCATGACCACCGCGCCTGCTTCGGCCCCGATCAGCCGGGCGATCCGGTCACCAACGCGGCGCGGCATCTCCATCCAGCCGGCCCGGTTCCAGGCGGTGATCAGCATGGCGCCCCACTCCTGCTGCACGGCCTCAGCGATGCGCGCAGGCACTGCCCTGGGCAGCGGCCCCAGCGAATTGCCGTCGAGGTAGATCAGGCCCTCAGGCAGATCAAACAGGGCTTTGGTTGCGTTGAAATCGACCGTCATAGCGCCGCTCCGTGGCAGGTGTGGAGGGCAGTGAAACAAAGCGCGGCAGAAGTTTCAAGCTTAAAGCGTCAACCCATCCACTCGACATCTTCGGGCAGTGACAGGAGATCCGGCAGATCGGGCGCAAGGCCCTCGCGCGCCAGATACTCACAGACCCGCCCCCGCGCCTCACCCTGCGCCCAGAACACCTGGGTCAGACAAAGCCCGAGCGGCTGCGACACCACCCGTCCGCTTTCCGGAGCATACCAGTAAAGCTGCCCCGAAGTCCCCTCCGGACCCTGCCGCGCCGCCCAGGCCACCAGAAGCGCATCGACATTCAGCCGCTCGCGCCGCCAGGCCGAAAAATCGACCTGCGCCAGCCCCTCAGCCAGGGCGGGGTGCAAGACCTCTGAGACCTGCTCAAGACGGCGCATCCAGATCAGATCGCGCACCAGAGCGCGCGACAGAAGATCGCCGAAGGCCCCCTCCCGGGCCATCAGAAGCCCGCGCAGACGCGGCACCGGCAGCGTCGCCAGATATTCCAGCAGCAGATGGTTCTGCCAGCGGTTAAAGCGTGCCATCTGCAGGCACCAGCGCTGAGTGATCACGTTAGACTGCCATTGCTGCCCCACCTGCCCGACTATGCCCGATGGATCCGGCTTTGCATCTCTTTTTTGGTGCATAAGCCGCAGGCAGTCGCGAAAAAGTTGCAGTCAATTTTCTGCCACCGGGGCGCGCACCCTGCCCGCGCGCACTCTTCGTGCTTGAGGGCGGCTCTGGCCTTCGCTAGGCTCCCAAACCTGACATCCCCCGCTTTGAGGACCAATGATGATCCGCAAATCCGCCCTTCTTCTTTCTGCCGTAACCTTTCTCGGCACACCGGCATTCTCGGCAGATGCTGATCTGACGATCTTTGACTGGGCCGGTTTTGAGGTCGATGGCCTCTTTACGGATTACGTCGCCAAACACGGCCAGAAGCCCACCTTCGCACTCTTTGGCGATGACGATGAGGCCTTCCAGAAGGTCGTCTCGGGCTTCCGGGTGGATGGCGTTCACCCCTGCTCGCAGATGGTGTCGAAATACCGCGACGCGGGCCTGATTGAACCCTGGGACACCTCAAAGATCCCGGCCTTCAACGACATCTACCCCGAGATGCTGGATTCGGAGATCTTCAAAGACGACAAGGGCGTCTGGTTCCTGCCCTCTTACTGGGGGGTGACGGCTGTCGCTTATAACACCGAGACCGTCCCGGCTGAGGATGTCGCCTCACTTCAGGTCTTCGTGAACCCGAAATACCAGGGCCGCATCTCGCTGCCCGACAGCTCCGATGACGTCTGGTCGCTGGCCTATCTGGCTACCGGCGTGACCGACTGGACCAATGTCACCGAAGAGCAGTATCAGGCCGCTGCCGACTGGCTGCGCAAGGCCCATGAGAATGTGTACCACTACTGGGCGGACCCGGCCGATCAGATCCAGCAGATGGCCGCAGGTGCAGTCAGCATCTCCTGGTCCTGGAATGACGGCGTGGCGCTGCTGCAGGCAGAGAATTTCCCCGTGGGCTTCCAGCGTGAGGCGAAGGAGGGCTCGGCCACCTTCACCTGTGGCTTCGTGAATATGAAAGACGGCCCCGGCTCGGAAGAGAAGCTTTACGACTTTGTAAACTCCTGGATCCGCGCCGATGCGGCCCAGCCGCTGCTGGATGAGATGGGCTATGGCCATTCCAACCAGAAAGGCATGGAATCCATCGATCAGGCGACCTTGCTGAAAGCCGGCCTGCAGGAGATTTCTGCACCGACCCTCGCGCAGGTTCCCAATGACCCCAAACTGCGTGAGCGTCAGCTGGCGGAATTTGAGAAAATCAAAGCCGGTTTCTGAGCGGTATATGTTCCACAGATTTTTGAAAGCCGGCCCCGTTGGGCCGGCTTTTGCCGTTCAGCTTCCGATCCATGGCGGATAATCGCTGCAACTCTGGATTTAGCAACCGCCCGATGGATTAATTAACCATTTTCTTCCGTGGGTTACCCGGGATCCGATCGGGCCGATGCGTTTCGCCCCCTAATTGCGCGGCTCACGATCCTGAGAGCAAAAGGAACTCCCCTCCCCCGGCGCGGCTTGCCTCATCAGCAATTCAATCTGCCGAATGGAGGAAAACCGATGCTGATCCACAAGACACCGTTGATGGCGGGCATTCTGGCGCTCGCCTTTGCTGCCCCCGCTCTGGCACAGACCCCGGCCACCCCGGGCACGGCCGATACGCCTGCTGCCCCCCCGGCCGTGACCATGCCGCCGGCTGATACTGCTCCCACGGGCACCGCCCCGGCTGAAACCGCCCCCACAGGTACGGCCCCGGCAGGCACAGCCCCCGCCGGCACCTCCACGACGGCCACCCCGGCGATGGACTGCGAAGCCGAATTTGCCCGCCGCGATACCGATGGCAGCGGCCTTCTGAGCGAGACCGAGGCGCCCTCTTACTACGCCCGCGCCCGCATCGACGGCAAAGAGATCGCAGCGAGCGGCGTCAGCAAGGAAGAATTTCTTTCAGCCTGCGACGGCGATGCCTTTGACCGTACCGAACCGGAAGCCGGTGCCCCCTTTGAAGGCGCCAACAGCTTTACCGAAAATCAGGCCCGTGACCGTGCTATTGCCTGGGGCGTCACCGATGTCGCTGAAATGAGCAAAGACGATCAGGGCATCTGGCGCAGCACCGGCCGTCTTGACGGGGCCGATGTCAATGTCGCGGTCGATTACAAAGGCAATGTCGTCGCCACCCCGAAGTAATCCGGTTCAGAGTGAGGAGAATTTAAATGACTGTTATCACCCGTCTTTATCACAGCTATGACGATGCCCGCCGCGCGATTGATGCCGTCAACGGATTGCATCTGAGCGGTGTTGAGGCCTCTTTCGCGGGCAATGAGACCGTTCAGGATACCCACCGCAGCTACCAGACCCGGATCGGCGAGCCCACTGACAGCGTGACTATGCATGACGCGCCGACCGGCACTGCGACGGGTGCAGGCGTCGGGGCCGCGGTCGGTGGCGGCGCGGGCCTGCTGGCAGGCTTGGGCATGCTCGCCATTCCGGGCCTCGGCCCGGTCGTGGCAGCCGGCTGGCTTGCGGCGACCCTCGCAGGTGCGGCGGGCGGCGCTCTGGCCGGGGGCGCGATCGGCGCGCTGGCCGATCTGGGCATCCCCGAAGAGGATGCGCCCCTTTACGGTGAGGCGCTGCGGCGCGGCGGGGTTCTGGTCTCGGTGCGCACGCCTGACGAGCACCGCGTCGCTGTTGAGAATGCCCTGAGTGTGGTCGCTGCCGCCGAAGTTGCAGAACTCCGCAGCCGCTATGAAGGAGAGGGCTGGCATGCCGCAGAAACCGAAGAGGAACGTGCAGAACGCCTGCGTCGCACCCCGCCGCCGATGATCTGACCGCCCGATTCGCGCCCGTGGCCATTCCTAGCCGCGGGCAGTCCTTTGCCCGAAAACCGGAGATCGCCATGACGGAAAATCCCGAAAAGACCGCCCCGCCAACCGCTGCCCCGGCGAAATCCGGGTCGCCGCCGCCCACCGGGCAACGCGAAGATCAGCCTCTGCGCCAGATCGGCGCGACTCAGGAAGAGGCCGCTGAAGACCAGGACGAGGGTTGAGGCGGCCAGTCGGCGCCCCTTTCCCATGTCCTTGCCTGCGTGGTTTTGTCACCGCCCGCCCCGAATGGAGTGGGCGGCGCCTTGTTTTTAAAGGGTTTTTACATCGGGTCCTCCGCAGGCGTCACCGCTCTGTCACCCATGCCGTTGCAGAGGGGCAAAGACTGTGCGAAAGGCGCGCTTTCCCGCCTGACAGCCAGAAAAGACCACCATGCACCTCTCCGAAAAAGACCGCGACATGCTGCTGAAGACTCTGGACAGCAAGAACCCGGAACTGCTCCAGGCCCGTATGGCCAATGCGCTTTTGCTGCTGGCAGACGGGCTCAGCGCTGAGGATGTGGCCGGCCTTCTCTTCATCGAAGAGCAGACCGTATCGACCTGGGAAAAGATCTACGCCCGTCGCCACGCCGCCTGAAGACCTCAGGATTCGCCGGCTGCCCTGCCAGCCGGCGCCCTGTCCCGGGGCCTCAGGGCCCGACTTGAGACGCTGAAAGATCCGGGCGGAGATTAAAACGACTGCGGACATTTAAATGTCGCAAGTGCTGCCAGTGTGTCTTCAAAACGTCCCCGGCTTTTTAGCGAAAAACTGACGCTGCGCCCGCCGATGCGGTAGAGGAGGAGCGTCCCGCCTTCGGTCGAGGGTCGCATCTCCGCCGCCGATAGAAGCCGGATCAGCGCCCAGGGTCCATGCCGGTGGAGGCTGTTTTCAACCCCCTCCCGCTCCGGCTCAAGGCTGATCCGCGCCCCGCCCGAGCGCCCCGGCCATGGCACAATCAGATCCCCGAAGTCTTCCGGGCCATAGGCTGTCCTATGCCCGTCAACTTCCAGCGTTATCCTTTGATCCTGCGCATCCGGTGCATGTGTTCCCAAACGGTGCGGTCTCAGTCGAAAACCTGCGCCGGAGGGAAGATCCGCCGCGAAAAAGCCGTCACGGATCTGCGCAGCGCGGTCAAAGGCTGCGATGACAAAAGGCGCCAAGGCAGGATCTTCCTGCGCCGCGCCGTTCTGGTCGGTCTCCGCTTTTTCTGTGGCAGTGAGATGTGTCTGGAAGAACCGCTCTATTGCACCCTCCGGCCCGAAAAGCGCCAAAAAGTCTTCCGGATGAACCTCAGCCTGAGCCCCTGGCTGGAAAGGATAGCCACCCTGGGTGACCTTTTCGCAGAGCGGCAGAACCTCGCTCTGCCAAAGCTGCGTGAGACGGCTGCGCAGACCGCTCCCCTCCGGAGCGGCGCGCGCCGCACGGATCTGCATCAGCCAGCGGTCGAGCAGGCGGGAGGGGTCTGAAGACCCGCCCCGCACGGCCGCGCCGATTCGCCCTGACGAACCGTCCCGGGGGTCAGCCAGGACAGCCCGCACTCTCTCGAAGGCCGAAGGCTGCCCGCCCGTCCCGTTCACCAGATCGCGCAGCGCACGAAAATGCCCCTCGACCACGGCACCCAGGCTGTCACTGCCGGGCGCATCGCCTCGGCCGTCCCGCAGACCCGCGCCCGTTTCTGCAGCACCAGTCGCCGTGGCGTCATCAGGCAGGCTCAGCAGGCTCTGCCGGGCGATCGCGTTCAGCAGGCTGAGCAGCGGCGAATCCGGTTGAGAAAGTTGTCTGAGCCCCTCAGCCGCATGCTGCGGATTCTCAAAGGGTATGATGTCGATGTCGCCCAGAAGGGCTTCATATCGCGCGATATAATCGCGGTAATAGATCCCCAGAACGTCCTGAACGACAGCGCGCTGCGCCTGATCGCCCGCGGCAGGCAGTCGGGCCGGACCGAGCACCCAGGCCTCGTTTTGCAAAAGCGCCCCGAGATCTGAGAGATGCGGCAGAATGACCTGATGAAAGCCCTGGCGGGTATAGAGCCCCTCAACCCCCTCTGTCAGCCCTGCGCCAGAGGGGCGGCGCAGGATCTGCGCGGCTCCCGGTCCTGCGGCCTCTTCGACCCGGAACGGGGGTGGCGCTTCTGCGGCAGCCCGGATGACAAGCTGAGCATAGATCCGTCGGGCCTGAGGCAGTCGTGCCAGAACACCGCGCATCTGCGTGATGAGCGACTCATCAAGCGCGACCGGCTGCATGGGTTGTCGCAGCAAATCTCCAAGGTGCACCGCCAGCCGCGCCCGCTGCGCCACGGACAGGGCATCGCCCCCCTGTTCAGCCCAATCCGCCGCGAACCAGTCAAGCACCTGCGATGGCACCATCAGCCCGGCCTGGCCCAGCATAAGATAGGTTCTGAGGGCGGAGAAAATCACCTCAGGCTCATTCACGCGGCCCTACATCACCTCTTCAAGCCGCAGGAGCAGCCGGGGGAGCAGCAGCCGGTTCAGGCCGTCACGATAGGCCAGACGGGCGCCGTTTTGCAGCAGATTGTCCACATAAAGGCCTGCCGAAGGATCCGGAGCTTTTGTAACCTCTCCCTCCGGCGCGCCGGGCAGACGGCGCAGGCGATCGAGTGCCGCAAGGACCGGCAGCGGATCGCTGTTAACCTCCGCTCCTTGGGGAATCTGCCTCTCCACCTCCTGGACCTGCTGTGCAACACGCGCGATCAGGGCCTCATTGGCGGCATGATGTTGAACCAGCGGAACGGCAAGTCCCAGCCCCAGACACAGGACCGCAGCAAAGGGGGCCACGCGCTTTCAGCCTTTCCACGCCCCTGTCTGTCCGGCCTCGGACAGAAGGATACGGTGAAAAAACCCATTCACAAACATCGGGGTACGGGTCTCATTTCCGCGCTGCGGCAGCTGCCGTGTCAGCCCGAAGCTGCGGAGCAATACGGGTCTCAGCGGATCGATCTGCCTGCCCCCTCCGCCGACGGAGCAAAACCAGACCCCCTGCAAAACGACAGTCTGCTCCCGCAGGTCGGGCGGAAAAATCTGCGCAAGCCACTCCGTCAGACGCGGGCGAAGCGCCGCCATGGCAGGGGGAAAACCAATCGCCAGCCGGAAGGCAGCCGGATCGCGTTGCACCGCCACACTGTCCGCGACCTGCGCGCTGAGCCGAGAGACCAGGGCGTCAAACCCCTGAGCAACCTGCACGGACGGATCAATCCGGGGACTGCGCCCCGATGCGGGCAGCCTGAACCCGAAGTGGTCAGGCGCAGGGCTCCCGTGCGGGAAACTTTCTGAAAATCCGGCAATCAGATCCGCCCTGGTCAGCAAAACCCAGACCGGAATGCGCGCACCCCGCCCCGTGTCAATCGCGGTCAGCAAAGGGGCGGGCAGCACAGACCTGGCGGGCTGTCCGGCGGCACCATCCGCAAGAGCACTCAGGCTCGCCATCAGGATGATCCCGTTCAGCCCAGGCTGCCCGCGCCGGGATTTCAGCAGGTCAATCAATGCCTGCGGGATCGTCCCCCCGCTGATTTCAATCAGCACTGCCTCCTTTGCAGGCAGGATCTGCCAGCCGCGCCCGGCCTGCCCGCCCCCGCCTGCGTCAGGATCGGGCGCAAAACTTAAGCCTGAGTTCAGAATGGCGGCAGTTTTCCCGACGCCCGGTGGCCCGATCACAAGATACCAGGGCCTTTCATGGAGGGGCCTCGCCCCGGTCGCACCACAGAGAGTTCCCCAGGGGAGCGTCGGATCAATCGCCGCCAGATCGCGCAGGAAGGCCGCTTCCCGTCGCCGCCTCAGTTGGTGTTTCCCCCGGATCGCGGCTGCAAGCCCCAGCCAGACCAGCGCAATGACGATCAGTCGGGTGCCTGCCGCATCCAGCGGGCGGTTCTGCGCAACCACCAGCAAGGGGCCCGAGACCCAGATGGCAAGGCTGAGCAGGAAAGCCGCCACAAGCGGGGGCGCGGGATCCGAAACCGCCCGGTTCAGGCGCAGCCAGGCCACTCTCATGGCTCCCTGACCAGCAAAAGATCGATGCTTTGATCACCGCCCGCAGCGCGGTGATGCGCCTCAGCGACGACACGCGGATGGTCTGAGAACAATCCGCGGCGAAGCCTCTCCGCTCGGGCAAGGCCAAGCGGCATCTGCGCGGGAAACCTGGCCGAGAGAATCCATTGATCCTCCGCGCGGGCGGAGACAAAAATCTGCCCCTCAAAGCCATCAAGCGCAGTGGCGATCCTGGCCAGGACGGGCCGGGTCGCGGGGCGCAGGCGATCACTGGCGGGAGTGAAAAACTGCTGCGGATCAAGCCTGAGCACGATCCTGCTCCCCTCCCCGATCAGACGGATCATGCCCCCGGAAATCTCCGGTGCGAGCTCTATTTCAAGCTGACGACGCTCCTCCCCGCTTCGGGGGGGGAGCTCCGGCACGAAGGGCCGCGCCGGGCGGCCGGAGGTGACGGGCCGGCCCTCAGGGGCTGCGGCAAAGGCTGCGAAAACCGCTTCGCTTTGGGTAAAAAGGCGCCTTGCGAGCAGCAACTGTCCCGCTGACCACAGACAGGCCATCAGTGCTGTCAGCAGAAAAATCCTGGCCGGGATGGAAGGGCGCCGCTGCGTCCGGACAGGATCCGGCGACCTCAGCGCCTGCGGGGCGCGCTTGCCCCCACTTGCCCGGATGAGGTCAGCAAGGCGCGTCAGGATCGCACGGCGCCGCGCCGCACCACCGGCAGTCCCGCGCAACTCCCCTTCAAAGCCTGCCGCGAGACAATGGTGAAAAACCTCCAGAAGATCACTGTTTCGACGCGGGTCACCCCCGAGCTGTTCCAGCAGATCAAAAAAATGGCAACCACCGATATTCTCCCGGTGAAAACTGCCGACCATCAGATCGCTCTCCCAACCTGATCCTTCGGACCATCCCGCGCTTTGCGCCAGATCATCGAGGGTTGCGCAAAGGGCATAGCGCGCGAGTTTCACCTGCTCAGGATCGGCACCCGCCTGCAGGGCCAGCCCTTCAAAAGCGCGGAGTTCCGCAAGGGCTGCACGATAAAGCCTTTCAGGGTCAGGCGGATGCGATGGCACCTGAAGACAGCCCATAAGCGCAAAGAGCCCGATGGCCGAGGTGCTGAGCGGGGTCTGTCCCGGACCGTCAGGACAGGGCAGACCGCAGGCGGCCGCGAAGCCGGACGGGGGAGCAGGTCCCGCCTGCGTATCGGCGATCGGAGCGGTTTTGCGACCCGGAAATCTCACCTCAACCTCCGCTGCCGATCAGAGCCAGGGAAGCCTCTCCCGCCGGTCTTCCGGCAGTGACGCAGGACGATGCCGCTGATGCAATCGGAACAACGCACCAGTGATACCCGCCTGCAGGCGCGTGCCATGGATTGCTCCGGTTGGCAGCCCTCCCTTGTCCGCGCGGCGCCACTCGCAGCCGCCCGGACAAGGGCGAAAGCTTCCCAATGTCAGGTCGACGGGACCCTGTCTCAGAAACGTTCACGACACTCCCTCTGCGCGGGGCCTGAAGCACCCGGCCCTCTCCGGAAACAGAAGTTTTCACAGCTCAGGCTTCCCGCAGCCGTAACGGTGCAACGGGGTGCCTCACGCGATCTAAACTCATCCTGAAGGAGAAATCGTTAAGATGCCCAGATTACTTCTGAGAGAGATCAGTCCTGCTGGCGGGTCAGCCACCCGGCCCGAGTGAAGCGTGAAACAAGGGCGGCCCCAGGCCGGGTCTGCGGGACCCCGGACTGTATCTCAATGCCTGGATGACGGGGCCCGCTGATGAAGATGCATTTTTAATAAGTAGGGTGCTCAGCGTGACGACTGAAGCACCAGCCCCGCAGAAGCTGCTTCGCCCTGCCCTTCGCGGGCGCGGCACGCAGATCCGCGTCAGCCGACCCAGGTGACGAAATCCTCCGGCGCGATGCGCGCAGGGGTGAAGGCGTTTTCCGGCGCTGCAGGATCTTCATACCCAAGGGCCATGCCGCAGACCAGTTGCAGGTCCTCCGGCAGCCCGAGGAAGCGGGGGATCAGGCGGGGGAAATCGGCAAAGGCTGCCTGCGGGCAGCTGTGCAGCCCAAGGCCCCGTGCGGCGATCATGATGTTCTGAATGAACATGCCCAGATCAAGCCAGCTGCCGATCTCCATATCCCTGTCAAAAAGAAAGAAAATCCCGACCGGGGCATCGAAGAAGCGATAGTTGCGGGCATGCTGCGCGGCCATGCGATCTGTCTGGCCCTTTTCAATTCCGAGTGCGGAGTAAAGCCCCCAGCCCGTGGCACGGCGGCGGGCGAGATAGGGCTCACGCCAGCTGCGCGGGTAGTAGTCATATTCCCGCCCCTCAACCTCTCCGGCGAGATATTTCGCGCTCAACTCGTCGCCCAGCGCTTTCAGGGGGGCTCCGGTCACCACAGCCACTTTCCAGGGCTGGATGTTTGACCCCGAAGGCGTGCGCGTGGCGGCAGCGAGGATCTCGCGGATCATCTCACCCGGCACCTCACGCGGCAGATAGGCCCGCACCGAGCGGCGTGAGCGGATGGCCTCAAGGACCGGGTTCTCTGTTGACGTCATGGATTTCCTCCCCACCTCTGGAAGGTAATCTGCGGTGGTGGCAGGCGCTGCGCAAGGCTGTGATCGCCGGAGAGGCGGCTGCGGCTTGATCGGCAGCAACAACCGCATTAAGCATGAGTAAGCTCTATACCGATGAGTAACATCGGCGAGCCCCAGGAGGAGCCAGCATGATCCCGAACGTCTCGAAAGTCAGCATCATCGGCGCGGGTCACACCCGCTTCGGACGGCTGTCGCAAAACCTTGAAGAACTGATTACCGAAGCCACGCAGGAAGCCCTGGCGGATGCCGGAGTGGCGGCCGCAGATGTTGATGCGATCTTCGTGGGTCATTTCAACTCGGGCCTCGTCTCCGATGGCTTCCCCTCATCGCTGGTGCATCAGGCTGATCCGGGCTTTCGCTTCACCCCGGCGGCGCGGATGGAAAACGCCTGCGCCTCAGGCTCGGCAGCGATTTTTGCGGGACTGAACGCCATTCTTTCGGGTCAGGCAGAGACGGTGCTGGTGGTGGGCGTCGAAAAGATGACCTCCCGCTCGACCGCAGAGGTGACAACGGCTCTGGCCGGTGCGGGCTATCAGAACGACGAATTTGAAGCCTCGCTGAGCTTCCCGGATGTCTTTGCCCTTGCAGCCCGGACTTACGCCGAGCGTTATGGCGATCCGCTGCCGGCCATGGCGAAGATCGCCTCGAAAAACCACATGAATGCGATGAAAAACCCGCTCGCGCAGATGCATCGTCCGATGACGCCCGAGCAGGCCAATACCGTGACCGAGAAGAACCCGGTGATCTCGGCGCCGCTGCGCCTGTCAGACTGCTCGCTGATCTCAGACGGGGCGGCGGCGATTGTTCTGACCACCACGGAGCGGGCAAAGGATTTCCCCCGTGCGGTGCAGTTCAAAGCGGCCGTTCATGTCAGCGACAGCCTGCCGATGACGGGCCGCGATGTCATCAGCTTCGAGGGCCCCGCCCGCGCCATCGGCAAAGCCTATGAGCAGGCGGGGGTTACCGTCGGCGATCTGAGCTTCGCGGAAGTGCATGACTGTTTCACCATTGC
Organism: Falsigemmobacter intermedius; assembly: GCF_004054105.1. Taxonomy (GTDB): domain Bacteria; phylum Pseudomonadota; class Alphaproteobacteria; order Rhodobacterales; family Rhodobacteraceae; genus Wagnerdoeblera; species Wagnerdoeblera intermedia. Next base: position 48,169 of record NZ_SBLC01000003.1, on the reverse strand, counting down.
AGAACTGCTGATCTATGAAGCCATGGGTCTGGCTGAAAAGGGCAAAGGCGCAGAGGCGATTGACAGCGGCCGGGTGCTGGCTGAAGGCAGCCTGCCGGTGAACCTTTCGGGCGGGCTGAAGGCGAAGGGGCATCCGGTGGGCGCAACCGGCGTCTCCATGCATGCGCTGTCTTATCGTCAGCTCACCGGCCAGGCCGGAGAGATGCAACTGGCTGATCCGCGAAACGCGCTGATCTTCAACATGGGCGGCGCTGCCGTGGCCAATTACGCAACCATCCTCAGCCGACGCGACTGATCTGCGGTGAGCCTGCCTGAGACCCTTCTGGTGACCGGCGCGCGGGCGCCGGTTGCTTTGCATCTGACGCGGCTTTTGTCGGCGGCAGGACACCGCGTCTTGCTTGCCGACAGCCTGCATCTGCCGCTGGCGCGGTTTTCGCGGATGAAAGCGGGTTATCTGCGCATTCCGCCCCTGCGGTTTCAGCCCGAAGCCGCCGCCGGAGCCCTGAGTGATCTGATCACGCGGGAGGGGGTGGGGCTGATCCTGCCAACCTGCGAAGAGATCTTTCATCTCGCACGTCTGGCGCAGCAGGGGACCCTGCCCTCTCCTTTGTTCGCGCCGCCCTTCGCGCTGCTGCGAGAGGCCCATGACAAAGGCGCCTTCATCCGGCGCTGCGCGGCGCTGGGGCTGGCGGTGCCGCGCAGCCTTGTGCTGACCTCCCGCGCGGAACTGGAGCAGCTGCGCCCTGAGGCGGGGGATCTGGTCTTTAAACCCGTCTGGTCACGCTTTGCCGCAAAGGTGCTGCTGCGCCCTTCGCCGCAGGCGCTTGATCCTATCCGGCCCACGCCGCAGGCCCCCTGGCTGGCCCAGGCCTATCTGCCCGGCGAGGAAATCAGCCTCTGGGCCATGGCGCGTCACGGCAGGCTGCGCGGGCTTGCGGCCTATCGGGCGCGGGCACGGGCCGGTCAGGGCGCCGCCATCGCCTGCGAACCGGCAGAGAGCGCTGATATCACCGACTTCGCCCGCCGCTTCATTGAAGGCACCGGCTGGCATGGCCAGATCTCCTTTGATCTGCGCCGGGACGCAGAGGGACGTCTTCTTCCGATCGAATGCAACCCCCGCGCCACCTCGGGGCTGCATTTCTTTCGCGATCCCAAAGCCTTCGCCGCAGCCTTCGGTGCAGAGGGCCGCGAGGTTCACCCCGATGTGACGGGGCCGCAGGGCGTGAAAGCCGCAATGCTGGCCTGGGGGGTAAGGCCGCTTTTGCGTCATCCGCGACAGTTTCTGCGCGACTGGTCTGCCACGGGCGAGATGACCGCCTGGCCCGGGGATCCGCCCGGCCCGGGCGGGCAGATCGCGGCCATGGCGGAATTCACGCTGACCGCGCTGCGGCACCGCCTGTCGCTGCAGGAGGCCTCCACCCGCGACATCGAATGGAACGGCGAGGATTAAGGGCCCCGCCGGTCCCGGCTTACAGTTCGATGTAATGCACCCTCGGTGCGGCGGCGGCGGTCGGCATCTCTCCGTCGAGGATCTTTGCGATATCGCGGCGCAGGAAATCCAGCGGACCGATCACCGGTTTTTGCCCCGGCACGGCATTGGCCCGCGCAGAGGCGAGGACACGGCGGTCCTGCTCCAGCGCGACCCGGAAAAGCGGTTTAAAGAACAAAGCCTTCAGATGACCAAGCCCGCCCTGATGCGGGCCGGCCAGCCAGCCCACACCTTCCACGGTATCGGCATCCGCCTGGCGCAGGTGAAACGAGGTCGCCAGCACCATGCCCTTCGGCCCCCAGTATTCCAGCTCGGCAATCCCCGGCGCAAGAAAGCGCCCCACGGTTTTCATCCGCGCACCTTCGAGCAGCTTGGAGATCAGCCCGTGCTGCTCCTCCTCGCCCTCATAGCTGGCCTCGACCCAGCCCGGACCGCCGGTCACCTCAACCTTCACGCGGTAGCGCTTTGCCGAAAGGCCGCGCAGCACGCCTTTATGGGTGAAATGGGTATGGGTCGCATCCAGAATATTTTCAGCCGCATCAATCAGCGTCGAGCGGGTGGAACTGCGCACCACCCGGGTGACGATCTTCTGACCCGCGAGGCAGTGGCTGTAGGGCTGCCCCTCAGGCGTGCCGGAGGCCACAAAGATCGCGCCCTCATGTTCAACCGCCCGAAAGCGACGGACCCGCAGCGGCGGCAGCGCCTCACAAAGACCGGGGATCGCGGTGCAGGCCCCGTCACCGCCAAAGCGCCAGCCGTGATAGGGGCATTCGATCTCACCCTCGACCACCTTCCCCTTTGAGAGTTCCACAAAGCGGTGCGGGCAGCGATCGGTCAACGCGGCCACGCCCTTTGCACTGCGAAAAAGAACCAGGGGCTCCCCCTCCCACATCACCCGCAGCGGCTTTGCGCCCAGATCGGCTGAACGCGCGAGAGCCACCCAATGGCCCGGATCCGTCGTCATAAATCAAACCTTTGCAAAAGCGGTATCCCAAGCCGGGTCAGAACCCCGGCAATAACGGAGGTGGCGCGGCGCTGAACCGCAGGCAGATGGCCGGTATAGACCGCGGTATATTCGATGACCGGCTGCGCGCGGCGGTTTTTCTTAAACCCGGCCGCCCCCGCGCTCATATTAAAAAACCGCCCCGCATCTTCCGCGCGCTGCCGCGAGAGCGCCATCATCCGGCGATAAAGCCCCTCCGCCTCCGGACGCGTGGTGTCATAGCCGACCACGGGCTGCGTCAGGGTCAGGCCGCTCTCAAAGAGCCCCGTCACCGCGACCAGATCCCCCTCCGGGCCACGCAGGGCGATCAGATCCAGCAGCCCCGCGCGGTGCATCTCGCTCAGGAACAGCCCCTGGTACTGCGGATTGAGGGGGGTGTATTTGTGCAGATAAAGCTGGCCGTAAAGCTGTGCTGCTGCGTCATACTCCTGCGCGGAGAACTCTGTGACCGTCTCAAATGCGCCATCGCGCAGCAAAGCCTCATCGCGCCGGATGTCGCGGGACCGCGCGGGGCTGCACCCGTCGTAAAGCCAGATCCGCCGCGCCGGCAGCATTTGAAACCCGGCCTCACGAAGTGCTGCCATGCTCTCCCCATCCGCCACCTCATTGAGCGAGCGGATCACCAGCGCCCTGTCGGGATAAGCGGCGCAAAGCCTGTCGCGGATCAGCCGCGCCTGCGCGCCCCCCAGCGCGGGGACGGGATTGGTCGAAAAGAGCCAGTTGTTGATCTGCACCTGATGATCGAGACCGCTGGCGCGCAACAGCGGGCGGCAGGCGCGGATCAGCCCCGCCATACTGCGCTGCAACAGCGGCTGACGGGCGAAGTGGCGGATCTCCTCCAGCGCATAATCGATATAGGCCGCAGAGGGGCGGCAGATATAGCAGTTGCCCGCCTCGCCCCGATCGTTCAGCGTCAGCGGAAAGGCGGCCCCGTCCGGGTCGAAAAGCGACATCCGTGTGGTCAGACCCGCGATCAGATCCTCGATAGGATGGGCATTGATCAGCGCGACAAAGGCAGCGGCCCGTGCCGGATCAGCCGCCGCGAGACCCCTCATCCGCGCGCCTTCACGCGGTTCTCAATCCGGCGCAGCTTGCGCGAGGGATCAAAGACCAGCGGCTCGCGCAGCAGCACCACGCCGACCGACAGCCCCCGGCCCGAGACATACTCCCGCAGCGCCGCCAGCGCCCGCGCCGCAGCCTCATCGGGCAGATCGGGGGGAAGCACCAGCCGGATCACCTGCGCGCCTGTGCGGATCACCCGGTAGTCGGTGATGCGCGGATCGGCTTTCACCACGGCATTGCGCAGCGCATCGGGCGTGATCAGGCGGCCTTCAATCTCAAAGCAATCGTCGCGCCGCCCCACCACTTCACTGACGAGCCGCAGCGGCGAGCCGCAGGCGCAGGGGCTGTCCGAGAGGCGCAGCAGATCATTCATCCGGTAGCGGGCCATGATCTGCGTCTCACGGCGGAAACTGGTGATCAGCGGGCTGACCAGATCGTCGCCCACCGGCTCAAATTCGAAAAACACCGAATCTTCTGCCAGATGCAGCCCGCCATGCGCACAGGAGACGCCCAGAAGCCCCTCGGTCGCCATATAGATCTGCCGCAGCGGCTGACCTGACCAGGCCTCAATCGCCGCGCGCTCCTGCAGATCAAGGGTTTCTGCTGCCGAAAAGATCCGCCGCGGGCGGAGCGGGCTTTGCCGCGCTGCCAGCCAGCTGAGCAGGCGCGGCGGGGCCACGAGCACATCGGGGGCAAAAGCCTCGAGCGCGTCAACGAAGGTCTCCGGTCCCTCGGTGATATCAAAAAACCGCAACTCAATGCGCCGGGTCTTTCGTGCGGCGTCGTAAAGGCGGGTGTTTTGCGGCAAAATCACCGCCACCCGCACCCGTGAGAGCAGAAGATCCGGGATCGCCTTGCCCAGGAGGCTCCCAAGCCAGCGATAACGCTCGGCATCCGAGATCACGAAAAATCCGCGATTTCCGCTGGTCCCGGTGCTGGCCCCGACGGTGTGGCTTCCGATCCGGCAGTCCTGCTGCAGCGCCTGCGCCACCTCTTCCGCAGAGATGCCGGGGCGGTTGAAAGCTGCGAAATCCGCCATCAGCCGCGTCTTATCCATGACCGGCAGATCCTGAAGCCGCGCCGCACCAACCCTGTAAGCCGCCACCTGGATCACATCCCGGGCCAGCCAGCGTGAGAGGGCCCGGGCCTGCCAGGCCTCAAAGCGCGCCCGGCTTACCTTCGGCGAAGCCGCAAGGCGGGCCGTGGCGAAACTGCTCAGCGCCTCGGTGAGCTTCATGCGGGCTCTCCCTCATCAAAGGGCGTGGGTGCAGGGTCGTGACAGAGCACGATTTTCGCCCCCCGCGCCTCCGCCTCGCGCACAAAGCGGCGGCTGTCGGCGGCAGAGGTTGTGTCACTTGCCACCAGAGAGGATGTCACAGGTGGGGTGCCGCCCGGTGAGAGGGCCTGTTTCACCCATTCGGTATCGACAGCGTAAAGAAGCTTTGCCTGCGCAAACCAGAGGCCGAAATGTCCCTCAGCATGTCCGGGCAGTGCCACGGCCAGCACCGAACCATCGCCAAAGAGATCGCGGCCCGAGGGCGGGCTTTCGCGCAGCGGCAGGCTCTCCACCTCGGTCAGGCGGCTTTCAAGATCTTCGGGCAGCAGTTCCGGAAAGACGCCGTGGCGCAGATTTCCAAGGGTGCCTGCCGCCCGGATCGCCCGCAGAGCACCGCCATGGCCAATCACCCGCGCCCTTGGAAACAGCCCCAGCCCCGAGATGTGATCGGCATGATAATGCGTCACGATCACCACTTTGATATCGGCAGGCCGCAGGCCCTGACGGGCAAGAAAATCCACCGGCTGCGCGTCCGGAGTAATCTGCAAAGCGCGGGCATAAAGCTTCAGTGGCAGGGAGCGCCCGGCCCCTTCGGTGACCGCATAGCTGTAACCGGTGTCAATCAGCACCGGCCCCGCTTCGGGGTGACGAAAAAGCCCGTAGCGCACCTTAAGCCGCAGTCTGGAAAAGCCCCCGCCGCGCTGCACGAGGAAGCGGCGCACCGGCACAAAGGCGCTGTTGGCAAAAACCGGGATCATGGCGCATGTCCGAAGGTGCGCCGCAGTCCTTCCTCGAAAGAGATCTGCGGCTGCCAGCCCAGCGCCTCGCGCGCGCGGCTGAGATCGAGACTTTGCCGAAAAGCAAAAAGCGCCAGCGAATAGGGCGTGATCATCGGCTCATACCCGCGAAAGCGCGCTATGAACTCAACGATCCGGGCCACAGCCATGGCCCCGCGCCAGGGCAGCGGCCGCCACTGCGGCGTAAAGCCGGAACGCGCGCAGGCCGCCTCGACGATATCAACCACCGAAAGCATCTCACCGCCCGAGATGTTATAAACCGCGCCCTCTGCAGCCTCGGGCGCGTCGAGGGCTGCGCGGATCGCAGAGATGACGTCATCCACATGCGTCAGATCGATGGCGGCATTTCCGCCCCGCAGCATCGGCAGCGGACGGCTCTTCGCAACCTTCAGAAGGCGGGGCAGAAGCGCGGTATCCCCGGCGCCATAGATCCCGCGCGGGCGCAGAATGACCGGACCGACCTCAGGGGTGGCGAGGACCAGGTCTTCGGCCTCGCGCTTGGTGCGGGCATAATGGTTGATGGGTTTGGGGAGCGGCGCGGTCTCTGAGAGGTTGATCTGATCGCGCGGCGCAAAACCGACCGCAGGGCTTGAGATCTGCACAAAGCGGCGCACCGCACAGGCCCGCGCCACCGCCAGCGCATTTACGGTGCCGGTCACATTGGCCGCGCGAAACGCCTCCAGAGGCCCGAAGGGAGAGGAGAGCGCCGCCGTATGCACAACTGCATCAAAAGGCCCTGCCAGCGTCAACGCCGCCACGCAGGAGGGATGTGAGAGATCTGCCGCGAGAGCAGGAATGCCCTCTGCCTGCAGCGCCGCCAAAGCCGCGCCGCTGCGCCCGGTTCCCACCACCCCGCGCCCCTCTCGTGCGAGGTTGCGGATCAGCGCGCCGCCTAAAAATCCGGTCGCTCCGGTGACAAGGATGCGCATCTTAAATCTCCAGTGCCAGACCGCCGAAAGAAACCCCCGCCGAAGTGCCGAGGATCAGCACCTTCGTGCCGGGGCTGACCCGCCCCTCACGCCGCGCAAGATCAAGCACCAACGGGATAGAGGCCGCGATCTGATTGCCGTAATCCGCCGCCACATCGACCACCCGCTCCGGCGCAAAACCGGTCAGACGGATCATATGCGCCAGCCCGCCGGGACTGGCCTGATGGGGGATCACCAGATCGGGCCCCCCGCGCCAGCCCGCAAGGTCCAGAAGATCCTTCACGAAGCTTGCGAAATGCCGCACGGTCAGGCGGAACAACTCGCGCCCGTCCATGCGGAAGACCGCGTTGCGGGCAAAATCTTCGCCTTCATGATGATAGTCATAGCGCGTGCCGCCTGAGCCGATCGAACAGCCCTCCCAGCCCGAGGGGTAGCTGCGCAAAAGCGCAGCCGCCAGCCGCCCCGATCCGCCGCCGCGCAGCACGGCCGCCCCCGCGCCGTCACCGAAAAGCCCTGCCACCTCAGGCGCTTCTGCCCAGGGAAGCGCACGTGAGGCCAGCTCAGAGGAGAAAACGAGCCCGTATTGCCCGGCCCCCAGCATCCGGGCGGCCACCTCAAAACCGGTCACAAAGCTCAGGCAGGAACTGTTCACATCAAAGGCCGCGACCTGCCCCTCTGCCACGCCAAGCTGCCCGGCGAGCAGCGGTGCCGTGGCAGGCAGCGGCTGATAGGGCACTGCCGAGGCACCGATCACCAGCGAGAGATCGGCTGCAGAGATGCCGGCCGCAGAGAGCGCCTGACGTGCCGCCCCGGCGGCGAGGGTCATCTGATCTTCGCCCGGCCCCGCCTCATAGCGGCTGCGCACCCCGCAGGCCCCCTCAAGCCATCCGGCAGGACGGCCGAGGCGGTCATCAATTTCGAAAGATGTCAGGCGACGCTGCGGCAGCGCCGAACCCGTGCCACAAAGCGTGATGTGCATGGGCTGACCTCATTTCCTGCGAACGCGTTACCCCACTGATGTAGCAACGCAATCCCCGGCTCACAAGGAAGAGGTCGGATTTTCCCTGCGCCCGAAGTCCTGGGCCAGTGCATCCACCAGCGCGCGGACTTTGCCTGCCAGATGGCGGCCGGGCGGCCAGACCACGTGGATGGGGATGGCCGCGGGCTCAAACTCGGACAGAACTTCCCGCAGCGCGCCTGAGGCCAGCGCCTCTCCGGCGACGAAATCCGGCAAGCGTGTGATGCCGAAGCCCGAAAGCGCCGCAGTCAGGCAGGCCTCCGCATTGGAAAAGCGAAGCCGTCCGGTGACCCCCACAGGCTCTGCGCCGCGAAAGCTCCAGCGCGTCGGGTCGCGCATATTGCTGTCGAGGATCAGATCATGCCCGGCCAGATCCTCGGGCCTCTCGGGCAGACCCCGGGCCTCAAGATAGGCCGGTGCGGCCAGAGTGATCAGCCGCGTCTCGCCAAGCCGGCGGGCAATCAGGCTGCTGTCGGGGGCCATTCCGACCCGAACCGCCAGATCAAAGCCCTCTTCCAGGAGGTTCACCACCCGGTCCGAGAACTGCACGTCCAGCCGGATCGCCGGGTAGTCCGCGGCAAAGCGCATCATCAAAGGCACCAGCCGCCTCGTGCCAAAGGTCACCGGTGCCGAGACCCTGAGCCGCCCGGCCGCCAGCCCCGACTGGCTGCGCACCGAGGTCTCAAGCGCTTCCATCTCGGCGAGAAGATCCTTCATGCGCTCATAATAGACCTGCCCCGCCTCTGTGGGGGCCAGCGCCCGCGTAGTGCGGTTGAGAAGCTGCACCCCCAGATCCGCCTCCAGCCGCGCCACCAGGCGCGAGGCCTGCCCCGTTGAGGTCTGCAGCCGCCGTGCGGCCGCTGCAAAACTGCCCGTATCGAGCACCGAGACAAACATGCGGTCGCAGGCAAGGCGGTCCACGGCTTACTCCCGGCGCAGCCAGGGCAGATCGGGACCTTTTGGCACGATCCCGTTCGGGTTCAGCGTTTTGATCGAGTAATATCCGCGTTTGACGTGATCGATATTCACCGTCTCGCGCACACCGGGAATATTCATCGCGCGCTCAAGGTAGCTCTGCAGCGCCGGATAATCCGCGATGCGGCGGCGGTTGCATTTGAAAAGCCCGTGATAGGCCGCATCAAAGCGCACGAGGGTCACGAAGAGCCGCACATCGGCCTCCGTGAAGCGCGTGCCCATCAGCCAGGGGCCGGTGCGGTGCAGACGCTCCTCCAGCTTATCGAGGCAGGCGAAAACGCCTTCATAGGCCTCCTCATAAGCCAGTTGAGTGGTGGCGAAGCCCGCGCGATAGACACCATTGTTGAGCGCGGGGTAGATCTCGGCATTGATCGCCTCAATCCCCTCGCGCAGATCCTCAGGGAAGAGGTCCGGTCCGGAGGCAAGATCACCGAAACCCGAGTTGAACATCCGCAGGATATCGGCGGATTCATTGTTCACGATGGTGCCGCGCTTTTTATCCCAAAGCACCGGGACCGTGGCACGGCCGGAAAAGACCGGATCGGCTTTGGTGTAGATCTCATGCATATAGGTGGCACCATTCACCTGATCCGGCCCGGTGAACTGCGGCCCCTCCACCTCCCCGAAGCGCCAGCCCTGGGGGCTGAGTTCCGGCTCCACCACCGAGACCGACACCACCCCGGTCAGGCCTTTCATGCGCCGTGCGATCAGCGTGCGCGAAGCCCAAGGACAGATGAGTGCCACATAAAGGTGATAGCGTCCGGCCTCGGCTTCAAAGCCGCCCTCACCGGTGGGGCCTGCGGCCCCGTCCGGCGTGACCCAGTTGCGAAAGCCCGAGACCTGACGGACAAAGCCCCCCTTCTCGTCTTTCGCCTGAACCGGCTGCCAGTCTTCGGTCCATTTGCCATTTACCAGCATGTCACTCTTCCTCTGTCTCAGACCGCGCGGATGGTGATGGGGGTGTTCCAGGGATCGCGCAGCTCAAACCCAAGCGGGCTCTCAGCGTTAAGTCCGGCGGCGCGCCGCAGTTCCACCGCGCGGGCGGCATCGACACGGATTTCCATATCGGAAAGCCCCGTTGAGGGCATGTCGCGCGGCCCCGCATTGCGGCTGTTCCACACATTGGCCGCGATATGGTGGTGATAGCCATCGGCCGCCATAAAGACCGCGCCCGGGTAATGGCAGGTCACATCAAGCCCCAGATCGCCGGTGTAGAACTTCTGCGCCTCTGCCACAGAGCCCACCTGAAGATGCACATGGCCCACCACCGACCCTTCAGGGACACCCTGCCATTTTACAGAGCCTGCCGATTTCACGATGCCCTCGATATCGAGCGGATCGCTCGACATTTCGACCAGACCGTCTTTCCAGGACCATTGATCCCGGGGCCGGTCGATGTAAATCTCAATGCCGTTGCCTTCGGGATCATTGAGATAGATGGCTTCCGAGACGAGGTGATCGGCAACGCCGCTGACCGGAGCCTGCTGCGCAATCGCCTGTTTCACCCAGGCCCCGAGATCCGCACGCGAGGGCAGCAGGAAGGCCGTGTGGAAAAGCCCGGCCTCTCTTGCGCTGCGCTGCCTTTCTGCTCGATCCTGGCGCAATTCGAGCAGAACCTCGGATCCCGCACCATACCGAGCCGTCTCGCCATCCCGGCCCATCGGGTGAAGGCCGATCACCTCTTCGTAGTAACGTCCCACTTTGTCCAGATCGCGGACGGTCAGGGCGACGCGCCCCATGTGAAGGCTGCTTCCGGTCGGATTGCTCATTTCGGTCTCCCATGCCCTGGGACCAACGCCCGGGCCTGAATATGCGTTGCCCTGAATATGCACTTCCGTTGATTGCTGCAAAAGTGAGTGTGATTGCGATAAACTCCTTCCAATATGGAAGGAATTAAAGCCCTTCACCGCGCGGGGAGAGCGCCCCCCCCTGCCCCGGGCGCGACCCGCCCCCTGACGTCCCGCAACCACGGCGCAAAGCGCCCGGGTAGCGCCTCAGGTGAAGGTTACAGCCCTCAACCCTGCATCTGGCATCGGGCAAAAGAAAACCCCGGCCGGAAGGGCCGGGGTTTGTCTGCGCTGCTCTGAAGACCTCAGACCAGGCGCGAATTTTCCGTCGCCGCACGGATGAAATCGGCAAAGAGCGGATGGGGCTCAAAGGGTTTCGACTTCAGCTCCGGGTGGAACTGCACGCCGATATACCACGGGTGATCTTCCACCTCGACGATCTCAGGCAGCTTGCCGTCGGGCGAAAGGCCCGAGAACTTCAGGCCGCAGCCTTCCAGCTGCTCCATATAGCGGGCATCGACCTCATAACGGTGGCGGTGACGCTCTTCGATCTCGGTGGTGCCATAGACTTCGGCCACGCGGCTGCCGGGGACCAGCTTCGCCGAATAGGCGCCAAGGCGCATGGTGCCGCCCTTGTCATCCGTCGCCTTACGCTCAACCTTATGGTTGCCCTGCACCCATTCTTTCAGATGGTAAACCACCGGGGTGAAACGCTTTTCACCGGCTTCATGGTCGAACTCTTCCGAGCCTGCGTCTTTGATACCGGCAAGGTTCCGCGCGGCTTCAATGACGGCCATCTGCATGCCCAGACAGATGCCCATGTAAGGCACCTTCTTTTCACGCGCAAAGCGGGCCGCTTTGATCTTGCCTTCGGTCCCGCGCTCACCAAAGCCACCCGGAACGAGGATCGCATGGAAGCCTTCGAGGAAGGGGGCCGGATCTTCTTTGTCAAAGATCTCTGCATCAATCCATTCCGCGCGCACTTTCACACGGTTGGCCATGCCACCATGGGTCAGCGCTTCGGCGATCGACTTATAGGCGTCTTCGAGCTGGGTGTATTTGCCGACGATGGCGACACGCACCTCGCCTTCCGGGTTGGTCATGCGGTCCATGACGTCTTCCCAGCGGGCCAGATTCGGCTTCGGCGCAGGCTCAATGCCAAAGGCATTCAGCACGGCCGTATCGAGACCTTCGGCGTGATAGGCCAGCGGTGCCTGATAGATGGTCTTCAGGTCATAGGCCGGGATCACATGCTCTTTGCGCACGTTGCAAAAGAGAGCTATCTTCTCGCGCTCACGCTCAGGAATCGGGTGCTCCGAGCGGCAGACGAGGACGTCAGGTGCCAGACCGATCGACTGCAGCTCTTTCACGGAATGCTGAGTCGGTTTGGTCTTCAGCTCACCCGAAGCGGCCAGATAGGGCAGCAGCGTCAGGTGCATCAGGATGCATTCACCGCGCGGACGCTCATGGATGAACTGACGGATGGCTTCAAAGAAGGGCAGACCCTCAATGTCGCCCACAGTGCCGCCGATTTCACACAGCATGAAATCGACCTCATCTTCGCCGATGCGAAGGTAGTCTTTGATTTCATTGGTGACATGGGGGACGACCTGAATGGTCTTGCCGAGGTAATCACCACGGCGCTCGCGCTCAAGCACGTTGGAATAGATCCGGCCCGAGGAGATCGAGTCGGTCTTGCGCGCCGAGACACCGGTGAAGCGCTCATAGTGGCCAAGGTCGAGGTCAGTTTCCGCGCCGTCATCGGTCACAAAGACTTCGCCATGTTCAAAAGGCGACATCGTGCCGGGATCGACGTTCAGATAGGGGTCGAGCTTGCGCAGACGCACGGAATAGCCGCGGGCCTGAAGCAAAGCGCCAAGAGCGGCCGAAGCCAGCCCTTTACCAAGGGACGAAACAACGCCGCCGGTAATGAAGATATAACGTGCCAAGGCGGCCTCCGTGAGTTGGCGAGCGAATAGCAGAATCGCAGGATCACGGGAGTCAGATCATAAGGATCCGATCCCCCAAATGCAATGCGCGCCCATGTGACCCGGGCGCGCAGGCAGCGAATGCAGCAGGTAGGGATCAGTCGACGCGCGGCGGCGTCAGCGGCTGATTGCCGATGCCAGGCGGCAGCAGATCCGAGCCCGGAGCAGCCGGAGCGGTCATCTGACCATCGGCACCCGGAACGGTATCAACGACCGAAGAGCTAGCAGCATCCTGACGCGCCAGAACGGTCAGCGCGAGCGAGGTGCAGATAAAGGCGATTGCGAGGCCCCAGGTGACCTTGCTCATTGCGGTCGCGGCCGCGCGGCCCGAGACGACGCCACCGCCGCCCCCGCCGATTCCAAGGCCACCGCCCTCAGAGCGCTGCAGCAGGACAACCCCCACCAGCGCAAGCGCGAGGATCAGATGAACGGTGAGGACGATATTTTCCATGCTCAGAACCTTATGATCGGCTGACGCAACTACTTAGGCGCAGAAAAAGTTCAGTGCAAGCACCTGTTCCGGGGAAGAGCGACCCGAACAGTATTTTGCCGCAGCCTTATGGGCGGTGAGCGAGGGCAGTCCATCTGCGCATATCTCAAGCCCGTTCAGGCCCTGTCGCGGCACTCTCGGGACATCCCGCGCAACGGCCTTAAGGGGCTCATGGTCACCTCTTTGTCAGAATCAACGACATCCCGCAGTTCAAACCGGCAGCGGGGCCTTGGGAATCGGTACAAATCCGAACCCGCCCGCCAAATACTCCGGAAATCTGTGGCAGAACGGGCCGGGCACCTTCGCCCTTGCCCTTCACAGGAGGATGGGGCAGAAGAGAGTGAAACCTGTGCCGGGTCAAGCGACCGGCTTCCCGGGCAGCCGGTTTCACCCGCTGCCTGATGACGCATGCCGTGGCCTGCGTTTTTTGGCATTTACAGGTTTGCACCCCGCGCTTCTGTCGATATAGGGGCCAGGGTTTTCTCTCGAGGCAAGGATATTCCTCATGGCCAATGTTGTTGTCGTGGGCGCCCAGTGGGGCGACGAAGGCAAAGGCAAGATCGTCGACTGGCTGTCGGAGCGCGCGGATGTCATCGCCCGCTTCCAGGGCGGTCATAACGCAGGCCACACGCTGGTCATCGACGGCAATGTCTACAAGCTCTCGCTGCTGCCTTCGGGCATCGTGCGCGGCGGCAAGCTGTCGGTCATCGGCAACGGCGTTGTGCTCGATCCCTGGCACCTCGTGACCGAGATCGAAAAGCTGCGCGGTCAGGGCGTCGATATCTCGCCCGAGAATCTGATGATCGCCGAAAACACCTCGCTGATCCTGCCGCTGCACGGCGAGCTGGACCGCGCCCGTGAAGGCGCTGTCGGCGTGGCGAAGATCGGCACCACCGGTCGCGGCATCGGCCCGGCCTATGAAGACAAAGTCGGCCGTCGCGCAATCCGCGTCGCTGACCTTGCCGATGAGGCCACTGTTGAGCTGCGCGTTGACCGCCTGCTGGCACATCACGATGCGCTGCGCCGTGGTCTGGGCCTGGAGCCGATCGACCGTGCAGCCCTGATCGCGCTGCTGAAAGAAATCGCGCCGAAAGTGCTGCCCTATGCACAGCCGGTCTGGAAAGTGCTGACCGACGCGCGCCGCGCCGGCAAGCGCATCCTCTTTGAAGGCGCACAGGGCGCGCTGCTGGACGTCGACTTCGGCACCTATCCCTTCGTGACCTCGTCGAACACGCTCGCAGGCCAGGCCGCGACCGGCGTGGGCCTTGGGCCGACCGCGATCGACTTCGTGCTGGGTATCGTGAAAGCCTACACCACCCGCGTGGGGGAAGGTCCCTTCGCGGCAGAACTCCACGACGAAGACGGTCAGCGTCTGGGCGAGCGCGGCCATGAATTCGGCACCGTCACCGGCCGTAAGCGCCGCTGCGGCTGGTTCGATGCGGTTCTCGTGCGTCAGACCTGCGCCACCTCGGGCGTCTCGGGCATCGCGCTGACCAAGCTCGACGTTCTGGACGGCTTCAAAACGCTGAAAATCTGCGTGGCTTATGAACTCGATGGCAAGCGCATCGACTTCCTGCCGACCGCAGCCGATCAGCAGGCGCGCTGCAAGCCGATCTATGAAGAGATGGAAGGCTGGAGCGAATCGACCGAGGGCGCCCGCTCCTGGGCAGACCTGCCGGCGGCTGCGATCAAATACGTCCGCCGCGTGGAAGAGCTGATCCAATGCCCGGTCGCCATGCTCTCGACCTCGCCCGAGCGCGATGACACCATCCTCGTCACCGATCCCTTCGCTGACTGATGGCGTTAAGCTACCGCGCCAGAAAGCGCCTCGCGCTTTTCATTCTGGTCATTGGCCTGCCGGTTTATATTGTGCTGGCCGTGACCCTTGTCGGGCTGATCGAGCGCCCTTCCCTATGGCTTGAGCTGGCGATTTATATCGGGCTCGGGCTGTTGTGGATCTTCCCGCTGAAGAAAGTTTTTCTTGGCGTGGGACAGGCTGATCCGGACCAGGGCGACTGAACCTGCGGTATAAGCAAAAGGCGCATCCCCCGGGATGCGCCTTTTTTCATGTTCCGGCCTCAGTTCAGGCGGCGGCGCCGTCCTCTGCGAGGGTGAACAACCCGCGGCTCGCGCGCAGGATACGGCCCTCCCGCAGCAGAGTGCCGAAAGCGATCAGCGCTTCATCCCGGCTGAAACCACGGGCATCGAGAGCCGCTTCGCGCATCAGTTGCGGGCGGGTGAACACCGGCTCATCCGCAGAGGCGAGAAGCGCCTGGGCCGCGCTTTCGAGAAGCCGGGTTGCCTGTTCAATCGAGCGACCGGCGCTGCGGGGGCTGACCGGCTCAGGGGCGAGAGCTTCGGCCAGCACGGCAGAGCTGACACGGCGCGGGCGCGCCGGGGCCGCAACCTCCCCCATCTCTTCGGCAACGACGGGTGCAGGCGCACGCTCGACCCGCTGCGAGGAGACCAGCACAAGCGGCGCCACGCGGTCCGCAGGGAGGCTGCGCCCCTGGTCTTCCAGGCTGACCGCATCGGCCAGGTCGTTGCGGTAAACCACGGTTTCATCCTTCGCCTCACGACGAAGACCGGGGATCATGCGCTCAGCCACGGTGGCTGCAACCGCAGCCTTCAGATGAGCGATGGTCGAGGTCCGGCGGCGGGTGGCGGGCTCTTCCATCTCCGAGCCGACCTGACGGATCAGGCGCTCAACAGAGACCTGCGCCGCAGGGGTCGCAGGGGCGGCTTCCGCGCGTTCACGCAGCGGACGCAGCGGTGCCGGGCGGGCGGTTGCGGTCCCGCTGCGCTCAGGGCGGCGCGGCCGGGGCGGACGCGCGACCTCAGCTTCCGCCGCGGCGGGGGCGACCGGCTCCTGCGAAGGGGCGGTATTCACCGCTGGCTCAACAGGGGCCACGGGAGAAGCCTGCGCAGCCGTGGTCTCGGCCAGCGCCCCCAGAAGCGAGGCAATCATACTGTCGGTCCCGGCCTCTGCCTCTGCAGCGGCGGGACGCGCGACGGCGGGGGCATCTTCGCGCAGGATACGGATAACCCGGCGCGGCGGACCGGGGCGGGCCTCAGGCTCTGCCGCAGTCTGCCCCGTCATGCGGGCAATCAGGCTTTGAACATCGCCACCGGCCTCAGGCTCATGCGGGACGGGAGCGCGGCTCTCATTTGCCAGATCGCTGCGCGCCTCAGCCTCAAAACCGGCAAGGCTGTCTTCCAGAGCGTCGAGGCTGAAGGTCGTGTCGGTCGCAGGCGCGGGCGCATCCGGATCTGCGAGGGCAAAATTCGGCGCCACTGAGGGGGCCTCAGCGGCGGCAGCCTCAGTCGCAACAGCCTCAGTCGCAGCAGCCTCGCGCGCGGCAGCCTCACGCGCGGCGCGGCGGGCGCGGCGGCGCTCCATCTGGCGCTGGCGGCGGCGGACTTCCCAGCCCTTCGGGTTCTCTGCGGCAGCCGCAGGCCCCTCAGATTTGGCCTCAGGGGCGGGCTCTTCCTCTGCCGGAAGGGACTCTGCCTCTGCCAGCAGGCTGGCGGCAGTGCGCGACCCTGCGGCAACGAGATCTTCGCCAAGATCACTCTCGGGTGCCAGATCCAGCGTCAGATCCGTCAGATCGGGCATCTGAGCCTCAAGGCCCTCAGCCGCCTGCAGGACGTCGGCCGGCAAAGCCGCAGTCTCCGCCCCGGCGTCGCGGGCCTGAGAGGCCGCACGCAGACGCACCAGACGCTCCGCCGCCGTCTCGCCCCCCGCCTCGGGCGCATCCGCACCACGCAGGACAGGACGCTGCGGAGGCACAGACTGCTCCGTCGCTGCGGCGGGCATGGTCACCTTAGGGGGCTCACGCTCATCAACCTGCGGCGCATCCTCTTCGGCACGCAGCACGACGCTGTTCTCAGTCACCCTTGCTTCGACGCGGCGCTGCAGTTCACGCTCGGCAATGCGGTGCAGCATGGCAGCATCGGGCTGCGGCGGCTCTGCCCCGAAAAACCGATCCTCAGACGCGAGGTCACGAAAGTATTCTGCAATCGCCTTCATCGTGCCGAAGGGATCATTGAACCCCTCCAGCGTGCAGGAGAAGGTTCCGTAAGAAACCGTCAGAATACGGTTCTGTTGCACCATGACATTCTGCCTTCCGTCGGAACGAAACCCTTAACTCTCCCTCTTATCGCCTGTCTCCTGGGAACGGTCAGGGCGAGAAGAAGGATTGTTCATGGCCGAACTTGCCAAACTTTGCCTTAATTGAGATGAGTTTTTCCATGGAAACGAAGCTTGTCGAGTCCCTCCACGGGATCACCCTGATCGGCGGCGGCCCGGTGCCGCCTGCCCTGATGACCGAAGCCCTGGGGCTTGCTCCCACCCTGGTTGCAGCAGACGGCGGGGCGGACCGGGCAATAAAACTTGGGGTTTCCCCCCGGGCAGTCATCGGAGATCTCGACAGTCTGAGCCGTGCAGCGCGGCAGCGGTTCGCCGATCGGTTGCATCGGATCACTGAGCAGTATTCCACCGATTTCGACAAAGCCCTGCGCCATATTTCGGCCCCATTCTGCCTTTGCCTTGGTTTTTCCGGCGGCCGGGTTGATCACACCCTCGCCGTTTTCAACTCTCTCGTGCAAAGATCCGAACGACATGCTCTGATTCTGTCGGCGTCTGACGTGGTTCTTGCAGCGCCGCCGGGGCGGGAGCTGCAGCTGTCGCTGCCCCCCCGCTGCAGAGTGTCGCTCTTTCCCATGGCCTCGGTCACAGGCCGCTCGCAGGGGCTGCGCTGGCCGATCGAGGGGATCCGTTTCACCCCGGCGGGTCACATCGGAACCTCGAATATCGCAAGCTGCCCCGAGGTGCGCCTGCAGTTCGATCAGCCCGGAATGCTGGTTATTCTGCCGCGGGCGCAGCTGCGGGCCGCGCTTTCAGCCCTCGGGACACAACATGTTCCCGGTAAATGATGTAAAGCCCTGAGGCCACGATCACACCGATCCCGCACCAGGTCAGAAGATCGGGGAAGTCGCCAAAGACCGCCCAGGCCAGGGTCGCGGCAGAGACGATCTCAAGATAATGCAGCGGTGCCAGAACGGAGGAGGCGGCGAAACGGAAGGCATAGGTCATCATCAGATGGCTGACGGTCGCGGCCACCCCGACGCCCGCCACCCAGGCCCAGGCGATGCCCTGCGGCAGCACAGGCGCAAGATCCGCGATCTGCCACAGCCCGCCCGCCGCCAGCAGCGGCAGACAGATCAGCGCGGACATCCAGGCGGTGTGAAACTGCATCGCCTCAGGGGCCACATGAAGGGACGCTTCACGGGTAATCATCATATAAGCCGCAAAGCTGATCGCCGTGCCCACGGGCAGCAGGGCCACAAGGCCAAACTCGGAAAATGAGGGCTGGATCACCAGAAGCGCCCCGGCAAAGCCCACCGCACAGGCGGCAATCCGGCGCGGGCCGACCTGCTCGGCAAAGAAGATCCGCCCGGCCAGCAGGATGATGAACGGCTCGACAAAAGCGATGGCCAGGGCATCTGCGATCGGCATAACCGCCACCGCCCGCACAAAGGTCAGGGTCGAGAGAACCGAGGCCAGCGAGCGCCAGAACACCAGCTGTGCGCCGCGCCGCGACATCCCGCCCGGAAAGCGCCCGAGATAAAGCACCGGGGCCATCAGGGCCCCCTGCACCACATAGCGTCCGAGCGTGATGATGCCCACCGAGACCGTGGCCGTTGCGAGCTTTGAGCTCACATCAATCAGCGGCGCGAAAAGACAAAAGCCCAGCATCAGAACAATCCCGGTCATCACCCGGTCACCGGAACGCTGCATTGCCTGCCCTCTTCTGTCTGCCCCCTTCTGATCCATAGCCGCAGCGGCGGTTTGGTAAAGAGCTAAAGCGCAAACAGAACGGCAGCCCCGAAGGGCTGCCGCACTTAAGCCGCACAAAGGGTCAGAGCGTTTCGCGCGCGATCAGATGCCACATGCCGTCTTTGACGATCGAGATGGTCACCTCATTGGCGCCCTGATGGTTATCGGGGGTATATTTCATATGCATGTCGGTCAGCTCGTCATGGAAGTCGAGCTGCTCCATCGCAGCAAGAAAGCTGTCGCGGTTCAGGTCTTTGCCTGCGGCTTCCAGCGCACGCACCACGATATCGGCCGTTGAGTAACCCAGCATGGCAAATCCGGTGGCGGGCTGGCCGTATTTCTCTTCATAAGCCTTCACGAAAGCCGCCGGGACCGGATCCCCCTTGCGCGGCTGCAGATCCACCCAGCCCGCGGCCGCATAAAGCCCGTCGGTAACGCCACCGGGAACCGCCGCCACCGCCTCAAGGAAGCCCGCCGAAGTGGCGAGGAATTTCACATCCGTCCAGCCCATCTGCTTGGCGGTGCCGACCACGGTGATGCCCGCCCGCACGCCCAGCGCCATGGTGATGATCTGACACCCATCGGCCTTCAGTTTCTGCACTGCGCCCACGAAATCCTGCTCATCGGGCTTGTGGGTGGTCTCAGAGGCGAACTCCAGCCCCAGCTCCGCCGCCTTCTCTTTGGTGGCCGAAGAGATCTCTGTGCCAAAGTCGGTCGGCAGATACATCGTGCAGACCTTTTTCAGCCCGGTCTCTTTGGCCAGATAGCGCAGCCCCGCGACGGTCTGATCGTAATAGCTGGAGAAGCCGATGAACTTGGTTTTGAAATTGTCATGCGGCAGCATTTCACGCGCAGCCGTCAGCGGGTTGATGTTAAAGACCCCCTTCGGGTCCATCACCTGAAAGCCTGCCAGGTTATGCGGCGTGCCAAGCGACTGGATCATCGCAAAAACTTTGTCGCGGTTGACCAGCTTGTTATAGGCCTGGGTCGCGCGGGGGAGCTGATAGCCCATATCTTCGGCGATGAATTTGATCTGGCGGCCATGCACGCCGCCTGCGGCATTGGCCTGCTCAAAGCGCAGGGCCGCCCCGTTCATCGCAGGCACACCGATGGCGGCAAAGATCCCCGACATATCATTGACCGAGCCGATCACGACCTCACTGTCGCTGACGCCCTGGGTCTGCGCCAGCGCCGCCTGGGACAGGCCCAGAGCCAGCATGGCACCCGCAACTGCCTTCATGGTCCGTTTCATTCCGTCCTCCCTGCTGCGGCGGCCCTGCCCCCGCGTCACTCAATACATCTGGTCAATCAGTGCCTTATGCTTCTTCTCAACGAAGCTGCGCTTCAGCTTCATGGTGGCGGTCAGTTCGTCATCTTCGGCCGTCAGCAGAACGTCGATGAGGCGAAAATCCTTGATCTGCTCGACACGGGCGAATTCTTTGTTCACGGCCTCAACTTCCGCCCGGATGAGCGCCTGCACCTCTGCGGTGCGGGTCAGAGAGGCAAAGTCAGAGTAGAAGACCTTATGGGTCTGAGCGTACTTTTCGACGTTCTCCTGGTCGATCATAATCAGCGCGGTCAGATATTTGCGCCGGTCACCGATGATCACCGCATCTGAGATGTAATGGCTGAACTTCAGCCGGCTCTCGATCTCGGCGGGGGTGATATTCTTGCCTCCTGCGGTGATGATGATGTCCTTCAGACGCCCGGTGATATAAAGATAACCCTGCTCGTCAATGCGCCCGATATCCCCGGTCCTGAGCCAGCCGTCTGCGGTAAAGGTCTCGGCGGTCTTTTCCGGCAGGTTCAGATAGCCTTTGAAATTTGCCAGCGCTTTGGTCTGGATCTCCCCATCTTCAGCGATCCGCAGATCCACCCCGGGCATCGCCTGACCGACTGAGCCGTGTTTCTCGGCGCCGGGGCGGTTCACGGTGCAGTTCGCGGCATTTTCGGTCATGCCATAGCCCTCATAGACCGGCACGCCGATGGCACGATACCATTTGATCAGCGCCGGACTGATCGGGGCCGCACCGGAAATCCCCTGCTGCAACCGGTCAAGCCCCAGAAGCTGACGCAGATTGCGGAAAACCAACAGATCCGCCGCCCCGATCGCCAGTCGCTGCAGGGGGTTCGGTGCTTTGCCCGAGGCCTGCAGATCGGCGCGCAGCATCCCGGCCTTCATCGCCAGATCAAAGGCTTTGCGCCCGGTCCAGGTCGCCTCCTGGGCAAGGATCAGCACGCGGGAATAGATCTTCTCCCAGACCCGCGGCACGGCGGAAAAGGTCTGCGGGCTGACCTCGCGCAGGTTGTCGAAAACCGTCTCAGTGCTTTCGGCAAAATTCACGATCGAACGCGCCGCCAGCGGGAAATAGGCCGAGTTGTCCCGCTCAAAAATATGACAAAGCGGCAGAAAGCAGAGCTGCTCAGCCCCCGGCTTTACCGCCAGATTGCAAAGCCCGCCGTGAATGGCGTGAATGATATTCTCATGGGTCAGCATCGCGCCTTTGGGCGGGCCGGTGGTGCCGGAGGTATAGATGAGCAGCGCCACATCTTCGGGGCGGTTGCAGTCAATCTCGGCCTCAAAGAGCCCGGGGTTTGCCGCCTCAAAACTGCGGCCAAGATCGTAAAGCGCGTCCAGAAACAGAAAGCGCTCGCCGCTCAGCGCGTGGAGGCCCTCGTCTTCGAGGATGATGACCTTTTCCACCCCCGGCGCGCCGTCGGGAATTTCGAGAAATTTATCAAGCTGTTCTTCGTTTTCCACCACCAGAAAGCGGCAGCGGCTGTCACTCAGGATATAGCCGAGCTGGCTGGCGGAATCGGTGGTATAGACCCCCGAAGAAATGCCCCCCATGCATTGCACGCCCTGGTCGATATACAGCCACTCTTTGCGGTCTTCTGACAGGATCTGCACCACATCACCGCGCTGCATCCCAAGGCTGCGCAGGCCCAGGCCGATCCATCGGGCATGGGTATAGTAGTCGCCCCAGGTAAATTCCTTCCAGATGCCAAGGTGCTTCTCTCGATGCGCCACCGCATCCGGCGTCTCCTCCGCCCGCAAGCGAAAGAGCGCGGACAGCGTGGCACAGCCATCCACCATCAGCGGGCGCTGGCCACTGTCTTCATTGATCGAGATGCCTTTGACGCTGCGCATTTTCGGAACCGGCTGCTGCATCGACATGCTCACCTCCAGGTCTTTCGGCGCTTCCAGCGGCGCTCACCGCGGGCACCTTCATTGGCGTGGCCCAGATAGAAGCTCTGAATATCCTCCGACTCCGCCAGCCGCGCGGCAGAGCCGTTCATCACAATCCGCCCAAGCTCCAGCACATAGCCATCATCGGCCAGATCCAGCGCCACGGCCGCATTCTGCTCAACCAGCATCATGGTGACGCCTTCATCTTTATTGAGCCGCCGGAGGATCGCGAAAATCTCCTGCGTCAGCAGCGGCGAAAGGCCGAGCGAAGGCTCATCAAGCAGCATCAGCTTCGGTCGCAGCATCAGCCCGCGTCCGATGGCCAGCATCTGCTGCTGCCCGCCCGAAAGCGTGCCTGCTTCCTGGGCGCGGCGCTCGGCAAGGATCGGGAAGTAGGTGAAGACCATCTCACGGTCGCGGGCGATCTCCGCCTTATCCCGGCGCCGGTAAGCCCCAAGCGTCAGGTTCTCATCCACCGTCAGCAGGGGAAAGACCTCACGCCCCTCCGGGACATGGACGATACCGGCCTCAACAACGCGGTGCGGCTCCAGCCCGCTGACCGTCTCGCCCTCCAGCAAAATCTCACCCTTCTCGGCGGTCATAATGCCGGAGACGGTCTTCAGAAGCGTGGTCTTCCCCGCGCCATTGGCCCCCAGAACCGCAACCACCCTGCCCCGCGCCACACTCAGCGAGACGCCCCGCAGCGCCATGATCGGACCGTAGAAGGTTTCGAGATTGCGGATCTCCAGCAGAGGTGTGCTCATCTGCGCTCTCCGCTGGCTGTGGCGGTTTTAGAGATGGCGCTGGTCCCGAGGTAGGCTGCGATCACTGCCGGATCGGATTGAACCTCCGCAGGCGTGCCTTCAGCGATCTTTTTGCCGCCATCGAGCGCCACCACCCGGTCACAGACCCGCGCCACCAGGCCCATGTCATGCTCAACCATCAGAACCGTGATGCCCATCTGGCGGCGGATGTCATCGATCCACCAGCGCATATTCTGCGTCTCTTCGACCGAGAGGCCGGAGGCAGGTTCATCAAGCAGCAGAAGGCGCGGTTTTGTGGCGAGCGCCCGGCCCAGTTCCACCACTTTGCGGATGCCGTAAGGCAGCCCGGCAATGCGCTGGTCGCGATAGGGTTGCAGATCCAGAAAGTCGATCACCTCTTCCACAGCCTCCCGGTGGGCCCGCTCCTCCGCGCGGACCCGCGGGGTGAAGAGGATATTCTCAAGAGCGCTGGCCCGCCGGTGGCGGTGACGACCGACCAGCAGGTTCTGCAAAACCGTTGCCTGGTGAAAAAGCTCGATGTTCTGAAAGGTCCGCGCCACGCCTGAGGACGGAACAGCATGAGACGGACGGGCCAGAAGATCCTGCCCGTCAAAGCGGATGGTGCCGGAAGCGGGCGTGTAGAACCGTGAGATCAGGTTGAAGACGGTCGACTTCCCCGCCCCATTCGGCCCGACGAGAGCGAAAACCTCCCCCTCATTGACCGAGAGGTTCAGCGCGTTCACGGCCGTCAGCCCGCCGAATTTCAGGGTGACGTCTTTTAATTCCAAAAGGCTCACCGCAGACGCTCCGTTTTGAGATAGGACTTCTGACGCTTGAACATGTCCTTACGCGCAAAGGGGAATAATTCTGCCCATGTACGTATTTTCAGCCATCTTCCATAGAGTCCCATCGGCTCAAAGAGGATGAAGAGGATCAGAAGGAACCCAAAGACACCCGTTTCCAGTCCCGGTACCGACATGCCCCGCCCGAAGGAGGAGGTGAGAATGGAGAGGAGCTGCGGCAGGAAGGCCACGACAACGGCCCCCAGAAAAGCGCCATGGATGAAGCCAAGGCCGCCGACAACCACCATCATCACCAGCTGAATGGCGATCAGGAAGTTGAAGGTCTCATTGTTAAAGGCCCCGGCAAACAGCCCCATCAGCGCGCCGCCAAGACCTGCAATGGCACAGGAAAGACCAAAAGCCATTGTCTTTGTCCGGGCGATATCAACCCCCATGGCCTGCGCCGAGATCTCACTGTCGCGCACGGCAGCAAAGCTGCGCCCAAGGGGAGAGCGCAGGATATTGCGGTAAGCAAAGGTCACCCCGATCACCACCGCCAGCACCATCCAGTAATAGTAATCCGGGGTGGACCAGCGGTCGATCACCAACCCGAAGATGTTGATTTCCGGGGCATATTTCCCGTTCACGCCTCCCGTCCAGGGAGCCAGAAGCACAATCAGATCATCCGCCAGAATGGCCAGAGCAAGCGTCGCAATCGCCAGATAGACCCCGTGCAGTTTCAGGGCCGGTATGGCGATCAACGCGCCTACCAGCCCGGTGATCACGCCCGCCAGCAGGAAGGCGGGGATGAAAGGCACGCCCGCCTCCATCATCATCACGCAGGCATAACAGCCAAGCGCCATGAAGGCGGAATGCCCAAGGCTCACCTGCCCTGTCTGTCCCGTCAGCAACATCAGACCCAGACCTGAGACGGTCCAGATCAGCACATTGGTCATCTCCCCAATAAAAAACTCATCCAGCAGAAAGGGCAGAGACAGCGCCAGGACCAGCAGCGCCAGATAAAGCCCCCGCTTCCACCAATCGGGGAAGAGGTCGATGTCGGTGTCGTAACCGGTCTTAAAGTGAAACCGCATCGCTCAGACCTTTTTGGTGCGGACCTGCGCAAACAGGCCATGCGGACGAAACACAAGAACAAGGATCAACAGGGCATAGGGAGCAATCTGGCTGTAGCCCGGTGGCAGGTAGCGCGCTGCAAAGGGTTCGATCACCCCGACGATGATGCCGCCGAAAAGCGCCCCGGGCAGCGAGCCGAAGCCGCCGATCACCGCTGCCGCGAAGGCCTTGATGCCAATAAATCCGGCATTCGGATCGATCGCGCCTTTTGAGGCATAAAGCACCCCGGCCACCGCCGCGACCACACCGGCCAGCGCCCAGACCAGACCCTGGACGCGCTTTACCGGGATCCCCATGTAATAGGCTGCCATCTGGTTCTGACTGGCCGCCTGCATCGCAAGGCCGATCCGGGTGCGCTGAAAGAACTGAAAGAGAAAAAAGGTCAGCAGCAGCGTGGTGATAATCACCGCCAGATCCGCCACGCTCAGCACCACGCCGCCGAAGCGCAGTTCCCCGCCTGCCAGCGGTGAATGCAGCGACTGCGGGTCATGCCCCCAGATCACGCCCACCACAAAGCGGATCACAAAGCCCAGAGCAATCGTCAGAATGATGACCGAAGTCTGGCTCTCTCCAAATACCGCGCGCAGGATCGTGGCATCGATCAGATAACCGATGGCGGCCATGATCAGCAGCGCAAGCGGCAGCGCCAGCCAGAAGGGAATTCCAAGGTACTGCGGATTCACGAGGCCCAGGGTGACAAAGGCCCCAAGCATCATCAGATCCCCCTGGGCGAAATTCACCGCCTCGGTAGCCTTGTAGATCAGAACGAAGCCAAGCGCGACCAGCCCGTAGACACAGCCATTGGCCAGCCCGCTTACGAGGAGCTGTACCACGTCCATCGATGTCCTCCCTGAGCAGGCGATGCTCTGCGGCGGCGTCCTGCACCGGGCAGGCCTCCCGCCTGCCCCTGAGCCATGTGGCATCGCCTCAGGCGCAGTCGTCAAGGAAAATTCCCGGCTGACCTTAGGGAAGCGGACGGCCCGGGAGATCACACCGGCGTCACCGTCGCGGCATTTCGGCGTGAGCACATGCGAAAAAGCCCCGCAAAAGCGGGGCTTATCCAGGTCACATCTCATCAGAGATCAGGCGTGTTTTTTCTTGCGGCCTTTGATGCCCGACCAGAGCTTTTTGTTGGTCAGATAGAGCAGAACAGCAAGGATGCTCAGGAAGATCACAGCCGTGAAGCCAGCCTGTTTACGGGCCATCATCTTCGGCTCAGCCGTCCACATCAGGAAGGCGGTGACATCTTCAGCCATCGCGCGTGCGGTATTGGCGTGACCATCGTCATATTCAACGAGACCATCCGAGGCCAGCGGCGGGGCCATGGCGATCCAGCCGCCCGGGAAGGCGGTGTTTTCATAGAAGGTCGAGCCGGCTTCTTCTTTCTCGTTGCCGGTGTAACCGGTGAGAAGCGAAGCGATATACTCAGGACCGCCGATGCCATTGACGAACTGGTTGATGCCAAGGCCGTAGGGGCCGTGGAAGCCCGAGCGGGCTTTTGCCATCAGCGACAGATCCGGCGCGGTCGGCAGACCCGAAGCCGGGAAGTGGTCCGAGGTCTCACGGGCACGCTCTTCGCCATCAGGCAGAGCCACGGGGGCAAGGCCTTTGGCATAGGCACGGACCTGGTCTTCGGGCAGCGCAGGGCCGCCCTTGTCTGCCAGCGAGCGGATCGCGACATGCTCAAGACCGTGGCAGGCGGCGCAGACTTCGGTGTAGACCTTCAGACCGCGCTGCAGCTGCAGCTCATCGTATTTACCGAAGGGGCCTTCAAAGGAGAAGGCGAAGTCTTCGATGTGACCGGCAGCGCCTGCAGCCATGGCTGCGGCCGGAGCCAGTGCCAGGGCAGCTGCGAGGGAGAGTTTGCGGATCATGTTCATTGTCCCTTCTCTCACTTCGCCGGCTGTTCGTAGTGCGAGTTGAAGTCATCTTCGATGGTTGCCGGCAGCGGCAGCGGCTTCTCAATGAGGCCCAGCAGCGGCAGGATCACCAGGAAGTAGGCGAACCAATAGGTCGATGCGATCAGCGAGATCCAGGTGTAGAGGCCTTCAGCCGGCATTGCGCCAACCCACATCAGCACCATGAAGTCGATGGCCAGCAGCCAGTACCACCATTTGAACATCGGACGGTATTTGCCCGAACGCACCGAGGAGGTGTCCAGCCAGGGCGCCAGCGCCAGCACGGCAATCGCGCCGAACATCGCCAGAACACCGAAGAATTTCGCGTCGACGATACCGAAGGTGACCCAGTTGACCAGCATCACAACCCAGACGTCTGCGGTGAAGGCGCGCAGGATCGCGTAGAAGGGCAGGAAGTACCATTCCGGGACGATATGTGCCGGGGTGACCAGCGGGTTCGCCGGGATGTAGTTGTCCGGGTGGCCGAGGTAGTTCGGCATGAAGCCCACGATCGCGAAGAAGACGATCAGCACGACAGCAAGGGCCAGCAGATCCTTGATGACGTAGTAGGGCCAGAACGGAACGGTGTCTTTTTCCGCTTCGGCTTTCGAGGTGCGACGCACTTCGACACCGGTCGGGTTGCCGTTGCCAACGTGGTGGAAGGCCCAGATGTGCAGACCCACCAGAGCAGCGATGACGAAGGGCAGCAGGTAGTGCAGCGAGAAGAAGCGGTTCAGCGTTGCGTTATCAACAGCCGGTCCGCCCAGCAGCCACTCCTGAATCGCCGGACCAACGCCCGGGATCGCGCCGAAGAGGCCGGTGATCACGGTTGCACCCCAGAACGACATCTGACCCCAGGGCAGAACATAGCCCATGAAGGCCGTCGCCATCATCGCAAGGTAGATCAGCATCCCGAGGATCCAGACCACTTCGCGCGGCGCTTTGTACGAGCCGTAGTAAAGGCCACGGAACATGTGCAGGTAAACGGCAACGAAGAAGAGCGACGCTCCGTTGGCATGCAGATAGCGGATCATATGGCCGCCGTTCACGTTGCGCATGATATGCTCAACCGACGAGAAGGCCAGATCCACATGGGGGGTGTAGTGCATCACGAGGACGATGCCGGTGATGATCTGAAGACCAAGGCAGAATGCGAGGACAATGCCCCAGATCCACATCCAGTTCAGGTTCTTCGGCGTCGGGATCATCAGCGTGTCATAGGCGACCGAGACGATCGGCAGGCGCTTATGGAGCCACTTTTCGATGCCGGTCTTCGGCTCGTAGTGATCGTGCGGGATTCCAGACATGGGTCGCTCCTCAGCCCAGCTTGATGGTGTTGGGGTCGACGAAGGACGCGACCGGAATATGCAGGTTTTCCGGCGCAGGCCCGCGGCGGATACGGCCGGCCGTATCGTAGTGCGATCCGTGGCACGGGCAGAACCAGCCACCGAAGTCGCCGGCAGCATTCCCGATCGGCACGCAGCCAAGGTGCGTACAGACGCCCGACATCACCAGCCATTCGCCGGCGTCATCCATTGCGCGGTTGGCATCGGACGCATCGGTCCCGGCCTTGTTCGGGTTGCGCGACGAATTGTCGATCAGCGCTGCGCCGTCATCTTTGCGACCGGCTTCAATCTCAGCCGCGGTGCGGCGACGAATGAAGACGGGCTTACCGAGATATTTGACGGTCAGCTGGGTGCCGGCCTCAATGCCCGAAATGTCGACAAAAATTGACGACAGAGCCTGAACATCTGCGGACGGGTTCATCTGGTTGATCAGCGGCCAGACGGCGGCGCCGGTCGCAACTGCGCCCGCCCCGGCCGTGGCATAATACAGGAAATCCCTGCGGGTGCCTGCGTGATCATCTGCGTGGGACACGTGTCTAACTCCCTCTGCCGGCCGGGGAGACCGGCCAAATGCGCTGAACGGGGACGCGCACGGCATCCCCCTCATGGGCGGCTTTTAGCCGCACACATGGCCCACGTCCAGCGAACAAACCAAATCCAGGGGCGGCTTTTTACCGCCTGCGACCTGATGGCCACCCTGAAATTGCCTTGCTTCGAAAGAAAAAGTCACGCGTGAAAGCTGACCGCTTCGGTCAGGCTTTGGCCGAAGTGCGGGGGGAATCACATTTCAGTTAATGTCACAGCCGGGATCATCCCCGCCCTGGGGGCGGGACGACAGCGCCGCTGCCCCGCGCCGGTACTGAGAAAATCAAAACGCATCTGCGGAGACCGCAGATGCGCGGGGCCATGTCACCATGACCGGTGCAGGATCAGACAGACGCGATACGCGACATCTCTTCCTTCAGGCGCATCTTCTGGCGCTTCATTTCTGTGATCTTGAGGTCATCACTGGCGGGGCTGCGCTGCTCCTGCTCAACCTTGACAGAGAGGGCTTCATGTTTCCGGCGAAGTTCCTGCAGATGCGAACTCACGGTCATTTCGGTCTCCTTCTGAACCCTGATGGGAGTTCCATGGCAACACGGAAGACGAGTCGTGTCACTACACCGAAATGTTACAAAGCCGTTTAATTCTGCCTCTCAGCCAAAGACCGCCAGGGCCGCGCCTTCGCGCAGCACCGAACGCGCAAGGGGCGCATAGCTTTCGCGGTCGCCCCCGTGCACGGCCCCCTCATGCATGATCAGCGGAGCCAGAAGCCGGAAAGCCCCCTTCGCCCCCTTGCGTGCCTGCACGATGACCCGGTTCGCGGCCCGGCCCTCCCGGGGGGCCAGCGGCAGAACGGTGATCGCGCCAAAGCCGTTGCAGCCAGCCAGAATATCCGGCAGCCGGTCAGCGGAATTGATCATCGTCAGATAGCCGCCCGGATGAAGCCGTTTGCGTGCCGCAAGGATCCAGTCCGAAAGCGGCGTGTCCTCACGCTGCGCCGTCTCACGGCCTGCGTCGCGGGCAGCGGTGCCTCCCTCTGCCGTAAAATAGGGCGGATTGGCGATCACATGATCAAACGAGCCCCGCAGAGCCGGAGGCATCTCGCGCAGATCACCGGTATGGACCTCAAAGGCTATCCCGGTGGTGGCGGCATTCTGCCGCGCCAGCGCCGCATAGGCGGGCTGCAACTCCAGGCCAGAAAGGCTCAGGCCCGGAACGCGGCTGCCCAGGCAAAGCGAGGCCACCCCCACGCCGCAGCCCAGTTCCAGCACAGCCTGCCCCGGTCGGGCCGAACAGGCCGCTGCCAGAAGAACCGGATCCGCGGCCGCCCGATAGCCCTCCCGCGGCTGGGCCAGACGCAGACGCCCCCCGAGGAAAAGATCCTGACTCTGCGCCTCAGGCGGGAAACACTCGGTCATCCCGGTCAACTCCAGTCCGTCTGCCGTCACAAGGCCCTGAAGCGGGCCGCCCTGCCCTATGCCATTGGTGGACGCGCCGCGGCAAGACGGTTATACCGCAATGCGATTATGCCGCCCCGGCAAAGGGGCCCGGCCTGAGCCCTGCCGCCTTCCTCGCGGCGGGGCCGAGAGGGATAAAGGATACCGCTTTGAACCAGAACGCGAGCAAACCCCACGACCGCCTTGCCGCTTCCCTCGCCGCTGAGATGGAGGCCGTCAATGCCGTGATCCGCGAGCGCATGGCCAGCCGGCACGCGCCGCGCATCCCTGAGGTGACGGCGCATCTGGTCGAAGCCGGTGGCAAGCGTTTGCGCCCGATGCTGACGCTGGCGGCGGCAAAGCTTCTGGGCAGCGATGACATCCGCGCGGTGAAACTGGCGGCAACGGTTGAGTTCATCCACACCGCAACCCTGCTGCACGACGATGTGGTCGACGAAAGCACAAAGCGCCGTGGCCGCCCGACGGCGAACCTGCTGTGGGACAATAAATCCTCAGTTCTGGTCGGGGATTATCTCCTCGCCCGTGCCTTTCAGCTGATGACCGAATGCGGCTCGCTGGAGGTGGTGACCACCCTGGCCAATGCCTCAGCCGTCATCTCGGAAGGGGAGGTGCTGCAGCTGACCGCCGCCCAAAGCCTGGAAACCGGGACCGAGATTTATCTCAACGTCATCCGTGGCAAGACGGCCGCGCTCTTCTCGGCGGCCTGCGAAGTCGGCGGCATGGTCGCAAATGCCACCCCCGCGCAGCAGGCCGCGCTTTTTGCCTATGGTGACGCGCTTGGCATCGCCTTCCAGATGGCAGATGACCTTCTGGACTACGGTGGCACCTCAGCCATCGGCAAGAACATCGGCGACGATTTCCGCGAGCGCAAGCTGACCCTGCCGGTGATCCTGGCGGTCGAGAAAGCCGATGTGGAGGAGCGCGCTTTCTGGACCCGCGTCATTGAAAAGGGCGACCAGCGCGAGGGCGATCTCGAAGAGGCGCTGCGCCTGATGCAAAAACACGGCACGCTGGAGGCGACCCGCCTTGAAGCCCATGCCTGGGCCGACAAAGCCCGTGCCGCCCTGGCCGATCTGCCCGATCACCCGCTGCGCGGCATTCTGGCTGATGTGGCGACCTATGTGGTGGCGCGGCTGACCTGAGCCTCGCGGCCCTGCCCCATGAAAAAGGCCCGGAGGTCACCTCCGGGCCTTTTTCCGTCAGGCTTCGGGCAGAGCCCGGACCAGATCGGTGAAATGCTCACCCCGTTTCTCGAAGCTGGTGTATTGATCGAAACTCGCCGCCGCAGGGGCCAGCAGGACCACCTCACCCGGCTCGGCTTCGGCATGGGCGCGGGCCACGGCCTGCTCCATGGTCTCGCAGATCTCCTGCTCAAGACCGCCAAGCTGCAGCGCAAATTCGCGGGCCGAATGGCCGATCAGATAGGCCTTGACCACATTGCCCAGATCATTCAGCGCGCCCTGAACGCCGCCGTCTTTGCCAAGCCCGCCCGCGATCCAGCGGATCTTCGGGAAGGCCCGCAGCGCCTGAACCGCGCTGTCGACATTGGTGGCCTTGCTGTCGTTGACGTAACGCACACCATTGATCTCACGCACAATCTGGCTGCGGTGCGGCAGACCGGCAAAGCTGTGCAGGGCCAGTTCAATATCGCGCGGACCAAGGCCAAGCGCCCGGCAGGCCGCCCAGGCGGCAGCGGCGTTCTGATGGTTATGCGCGCCCGGCAGCCCCGGAACGCCGCGCAGATCCACAGAGGCCAGCTGACGGCCCTTGCGATACTCCGACAAAAACCCCTTACGCGCGAAGACCGACCAGCCGAACTGATCAAGCTTTTGCCCCGAGGAGATGCGGATCACCCGGTCATCCTGGGGCCCGTGGCTGAGCTGCCCGGCGAGATAGACGCCTTCCGGCTCATCCACACCGATCACCGCACGGTCCGGACCACCTTCCGCGAAAAGGCGGCGCTTGGCGGCGAAATAGCCGCCCATGCCGTTGTGACGATCCATGTGATCGGGCGAGAGATTGGTGAAAACCGCCACATCCGGCGTCAGCGCCCGCGCCAGATCGGTCTGATAAGACGAAAGCTCCAGCACCACGATGCCGCCGTCTTCGGGCGGATCAATATCCAGCACACCGCGACCGATATTCCCGGCCATGACCGCATCACGTCCGGCTTCCTGCAGGATATGGGTGATCAGCGCCGTGGTGGTCGATTTGCCGTTTGATCCGGTGACCGCCACCACACGCGGGGCGACATCGTAGTCCCCCCAGGAGCTTTGCCCCAGCGAGCGGAAGAACAGCCCGATGTCATTGTCGACCGGCACGCCAAGCTGCATCGCCCGCGCCAGCACAGGGTGCGGCGCGGGGTAAAGATGCGGGATGCCGGGCGAGGTGATCACGCAGGCCAGCGTCGTCAGTACATTGTCGCGGCGCAGATCTTCAGGGGCAAAGCCCTCAGCCTCTGCCTTTGCGCGCCCCTCAGCGCTGTCATCCCAGACCACCGGGATAGCCCCCCCGGCCGCCAGCGCCCGCGCGGTGGCGAGGCCGGAGCGTCCAAGCCCCAGCACCCCCACACGCTGCCCTTCAAAACCCTCAACCGGGATCATGGCTCAGCCGATCTCTGCAAGACGGGCCAGCGCCGCCTTGAGTTTCGAAAGCTCTTCCTCACGCAGGGCGAGGTTGGTGCGGGCTTCCTCAACCACTTCTTCCGCCGCGCTTTCGACGAATTTCGGGTTCGACAGACGCCCGCGCAGACCGCCGGCCTCTTTCTCGATCTTCGCCGCAGCCTTCTCGAGGCGCGCCTTTTCAGCCGCCACGTCGATCACCCCTGCCAGCGGCAGCGCGAAGGCCCCGCCCTCAACCGGGATGGTGACCGAACCCTTCGGGGCCGCACCTTCCGTGATGTCGCCCAGACGGGCCAGACGCTTGATGAGCGCTTCGTTGCGGGCAAAGGCCGCGCGGCCGGTCGCATCCAGCTCGGTCATCAGGACCGGCAGGTGCAGCCCCACCGGCACGCCCATCTGCGCACGGGCCGAGCGGATGTCTTCGATCAATGCGATCACCCAGTTCATCTCGCGGGTCGCTTCCGCGTCGATCATCTCGTCGCCGTAGGTCGGCCAGTCCTGATGGACCAGCAGCTTCGGGCGCGCGCCGGTCAGCGCCCAAAGCTCTTCGGTGATAAAGGGCATGATCGGATGCAGCAGGATCATCGACTGATCGAGCACGAAGGCCATGGTCGCACGGGTTTCCGCCGCCAGTGCCTCATCGGCGAAGAGCGGTTTGGCAAATTCGACGTACCAGTCGCAGACCTTGCCCCAGACGAATTTGTAAAGCGCATCCGCCGCATCGTTGAAGCGGAAGTTCTCGAGAGCTTCATCGACCTCAGCCCGCACTTTCGCAGCTTCCGAGAGAATCCAGCGGTTCACCACGGCGGTGGCCTTGGGGGCCTCCGTCTGCGTGGTATGACCTTCCCAGACGCCGTTCATCTCCGCGAAGCGGGTGGCGTTCCAGAGCTTGGTGCCGAAGTTCCGGTAGCCGGTGATGCGGCTCATATCCATCTTCAGCACGCCACCGATCGAGGCCATGGCCGCATTCGTGAAGCGCAAAGCATCCGCGCCGAATTCGTCGATGATCTCCAGCGGGTCGACGACGTTGCCCAGAGATTTCGACATCTTCTTGCCCTTGGCGTCGCGCACGAGGCCATGGAGATAGACGGTGTGGAAGGGCACGTCTTCGACCACGGCAAGCTGCATCATCATCATCCGGGCAACCCAGAAGAAGAGGATGTCTGCCCCGGTGATCAGAACGGAGGTCGGATGGTATTTCGCCAGTTCCGGCGTCTGCTCCGGCCAGCCCATGGTGCCGATCGGCCAGAGGCCCGAGGAGAACCAGGTGTCAAGCACATCGGCTTCGCGCCAGACCGGATAGACCAGTTTGGTCGGATCCTGGCTGAGGTTATACTCAGCCAGCGAGGAAACCAGCAGATCCATGGCTTCCGCGCGGGTTTCCACTTCCACGATGCGGGCATGGTTCAGCGGCATCGGCAGCGGAGCCAATGCGTCACGGAACTGTCCGCAGACCGCGTCAAAGTTCGGGGCGCAGAAATAGGCCGGGTCTTTGGCGTTGAAATGACCCTCGTTCAGCAGGCGGAAAAGCTCCACGTGATCGAGCGCATTGTCGCCCTGGTCGTCGGTGAAGCCACCTGCGATATCAAGGCCATACCAGACCGGGATCTGGTGACCCCACCAGAGCTGACGCGAGATGCACCAGGGCTCGATGTTTTCCAGCCAGTGGTAATAGGTCTTCTCACCCGATTCCGGGATGATTTTGGTTTTACCCGAGCGCACGGCGTCCAGCGCCGGTTCCACGATCTTCGCGGTATCGACGAACCACTGGTCGGTCAGCATCGGCTCGATGACCACTTTCGAGCGGTCGCCGAAGGGCTGCATGATCTTCTTGTCTTCGACCACCGGGACCAGCGAGAGGTCTTCAGCATTGGTCTCAGGATCAATCTCTTTAACCAGCTCGGTCACGGCAAAGCCGTCGCCGGTGACCTGTTCGATCACGGCTTTGCGGCATTCATAACGATCAAGTCCGCGCCAGGCGTCCGGCACCAGGTTGATCAGATCGACTTCGCCTTCCGTGAAGGGCGCACCGGCGGCAATCTCACGCGCTTTTGCAACCGAGGTGGCATAGTCATAGCCATCGGTGCGCATGCGGGCTTTGGTGTCCATCAGACGGTAGAGCGGCAGATTGGCCCGCTTGGCGACCTGATAGTCGTTGAAATCATGCGCGCCGGTGATCTTCACCGCGCCCGAGCCGAAATCCATTTCCGGATAGGGGTCCGCAATGATCGGGATCAGGCGGCGGCCCTCTTCGGGACCGGCGGGCAGTTCGACCATTTTCCCGATGATCGGCTGATAACGCTCATCTGCCGGGTTCACAGCAATCGCGCCATCGCCGAGCATGGTCTCGGGACGGGTGGTGGCGATCGAAATATAGTTGCGCTCTTCCTCGAAGATGACTTCGCCGTCTTCGTCCTTCTCGCGGTAGATATAGGTCTCCCCACCGGCGAGCGGATATTTGAAGTGCCACATGTGGCCGGCGACTTCGGTCTGCTCCACTTCCAGATCCGAGATTGCGGTCTCAAAATGGGGGTCCCAGTTCACCAGGCGCTTGCCGCGATAGATCAGACCCTTCTGATACATATCGACGAAGACCTTGATCACCGCGTCGTGGAAGTTGCCTTCCTCGCCCTCAGGCGCGCCGGGGGCCCCCGACATGGTGAAGGCTTCACGTGCCCAGTCGGCCGAGGCGCCAAGGCGCTTCAGCTGGCCGATAATATTGCCGCGCGATTTCTTCTTCTGCTCCCAGACGAGCTTGGTGAAATCTTCGCGGGTGAAATCGGTGCGGCGCTTGCCCTCTTTGCCAAGCTCACGCTCAACCACCATCTGGGTCGCGATGCCCGCATGGTCGGTGCCCGGCTGCCAGAGGGTGTCAAAGCCGCGCATGCGGTGCCAGCGCGTCAGGATATCCTGCAGCGTGTTGTTGAAGGCATGGCCCATATGCAGGCTGCCGGTGACATTCGGCGGCGGGATGACGATGGAGAAAGTCTCCGGGCGGCTGGCATTGGCACCGGCTGCGAAGGCATTGGCCTCATCCCAGCGGGCGGCAATGCGGGCTTCGGCCTCGGCGGGGTTAAACGTCTTTTCCATCGGCATGACAGGGTATCCCTATTTTCTTGACCGTTATGTAGCGATTGGAACCCGCAAGGGGAAGTGCGGCAGGTCAGACCGCGCGGTCGATCCGGGTGGAAAGATGAATGAGCGACTCGGAGGATTTCACCCCGGTCAGCAGACCGATGCGGTCCAACACCTCATCGAGAGCCGCTGTCGAAGGCGCGGCCACCTGCAAAAGGAGATCAAAGCGCCCCGAGGTGGTATGCGCCACCTCAACCTCCGGCACCGATTTCAGACGCGAGAGAATCGCGGCCTGGGCGCGGGGCTCAATCGTCAGAAGAATGGTCGCCCGGATCCGCGCCGCCCGCGCCGCTTCGCCCAGTTTCAGCGTATAGCC
Source organism: Falsigemmobacter intermedius (assembly GCF_004054105.1). GTDB lineage: Bacteria > Pseudomonadota > Alphaproteobacteria > Rhodobacterales > Rhodobacteraceae > Wagnerdoeblera > Wagnerdoeblera intermedia. The sequence goes on along the minus strand of NZ_SBLC01000003.1, from coordinate 12,330 downwards.
CGCAATGATCCCCGAGGCCTCCAGCCGCTCGAGCCGCGCCTGAACGGTGGAGCGTGCCACCTTCAGCCGCCGCGCCAGCGTGGCCACCGACATGCGGGCATCCGCGCTGAGCAGGCCTAAGATGGTCCGGTCCATGTCATCCATGTCACACCCCTTCAGAATGACGATCTTTTCGTCATTATAACGGCATATTTCGTCGAATGACAGGTTTTCAACGCAGTCTTTGTGCCGCATATCGCCAATTCAGTTTTCAGGAAAAGGGCGGCTCATACGCACCTGGCCTGGTTGGATGAAACGCACACGCGCGTTCCCCAACCCGAAGTCCGGGGCAAGGATGCTGCGTTCTGTTGGCAAAGGATTGGCCGATGGGACTGTCGAAAACGATCTGGGCAAAGCCGGCGGAATATATCGCCCACCAGCGCCCGGAAAATCCGGTGATGTTCTTCGCGCCCGGTGTCCTGCAGGATGTCGCGCGCCGCTTCATTGACGGCTTTCCGGGCTTTGTGAGCTATGCGGTCAAGGCCAATCCCATGGAAGTGGTGATCGAAAACCTGGCCACCGCCGGTCTTCGCGGCTTTCACGTGGGCTCTGTGGCCGAGATGCGCCTGATCCGCCGCCTCGCACCCGATGCGGTGATCCATTACAACAACCCCGTCCGCGCACGCCATGAGATCATCGCCGCCCATGAGCTGCGGGTGAAAAGCTTTGCCGTCGACAGCCGCAGTGAACTGGCCAAGCTGGTTGAGCTGCTGCCCACGCAGGGCGTTGAAATCAGCGTTCGCTTCCGCCTGCCCGCCCCGGGCGCAGAGGACCGCGCCTTTGCCAAATTCGGCGCAGACCCTGAGCTTGCTGCAGATCTGCTGGCACAGGTGGCGGCCGCAGGCTTCACCCCCTCGCTCAGCTTCCACCCTGGCACCCAATGCACGGAAGCCGCAGAGTGGGAGCGTCATATTCTGGCCGCGGCTGAGATTGCGCAAAAGGCCGGGGTGACGATCGCCCGTCTGAACGTCGGCGGTGGCTTTCCGGGGCACCGCCTGAACGGCGAGAAGCCTGATCTGAAGGGGATCTTCGCCGCCATTGCTGTCAGCACCCAAAGTGCTTTCGGCGAAACCGCGCCCCAACTCGTCTGCGAGCCGGGGCGCGGGATGGTGGCGGAATGCTTCACCCTTGGCACCTGCGTGCGGGCGCTGCGCGATGATGAGCATGTTTTTCTGAACGACGGCACCTATGGCAGTCTTGATGAGCTGCCGCTCGTCGGTCTGACGGACCGCATCGAGGTGCTGAGCCCGGAAGGGCAGCGGAAAAACGGCCCCGCACGGCTGCGGGTGCTCTTTGGCCCGACCTGCGACTGGGTTGACCGTCTGCCGGGGGCCGTTCCGCTCGCGGGCGATCTGGCCGAGGGGGACTATCTGCTTTTCAGCGGGCTCGGGGCCTATTCCATCGCCACCAACACCCGCTTCAACGGCTTCGGGGATGTGGCGATTGAAACCGTGCTCTCGCTGAAATGACACCTGACGGAGCGGCCCGCACAGCGGGCCCTCCGCCGCCCTCATTCTTCGGGCGAAACCTCTGCTGCATCCCCCAACGGACCAGCCGCCACCCACCAGTCCGGGTAGCAGTCCTGCACGTCATAAACCGCCCGCATCGCGGCTGATTTTTCCGCAAAAAGCGCAAAGCAGGTGGCGCCTGAGCCGGACATCCGGGCGAAAAGAACCTCCGGCAGATCCCAGAGCGTATCGAGCAGATCACCGATCTGAGGCGCCAGAGCAATCGCGGGCTCTTCGAGATCATTGCGCTGCTCTGCCAGCCAGTCGAGAAACGCGCCCGCATCCGCCCAAGAGGTCTCCGGCAGCGCCAGAGGCGGGTTCTCCTTCACCTTCAGGGCGCGAAAGACCGCAGGCGTCGGCACTTCGACCCGAGGATTGGCCAGCAGCACCCAAAGCTTCGGCAGCGCCGGAGCCGGCGTCAGAATTTCGCCGATCCCTGACATCCGGCAACTCTGCCCGGCCAGACAGACCGGAACATCCGCCCCCAGCGACAGGACCGCCCCCGCCCCCGGAAGCGCCGCCCCGCTGTTGCGCGAAAGCAGCCGCAAAGTCGCTGCCGCATCCGCGGAACCGCCACCGATGCCAGAGGCCCGCGGCAAAGACTTTTCCAGTTCAAGCCCCAGCCCCTCAGGCAGGCCGCAAAGCCGGGCGGCTTTCAGAACCAGATTATCTTCCCCCGCAGAAAGGCCCCGCCCCTCCGGGCCGATGATCCGCAGCGGCTCTGCTGCGCCTTCGACCAGCCTCAGGCGGTCCCCCACCCCGGCAAAGCTGACCAGGCTGTCAAGCAGGTGGTAGCCATCATCGCGCTGCCCGGTCACATGAAGGGCCAGGTTGATCTTAGCGGCGGCAAATTCAGTCAGGCTCATTTTTTAACGCGTCGTGCATCCAGTGTGGGAAGTTTTTCTTCGACCAGAACCTGATCCAGCCCGACCTCCAGCTTGCGGCGGATGCGGTTAGCGTCCTTTTCCGTCGGCTCAAAGGAGAGGGCGCGGCGCCACTGGAAGCGGGCTTCAGAGTGACGCCCCACCGCCCAATACACATCGCCAAGGTGATCGGTCACAATCGGATCCACCGGCATCAGCAGAGAGGCGGTCTCCATATGCTGCACCGCCTCCTCGTAACGGCCGGTCAGGAACAGCCCCCAGGCCAGAGAGTCGATGATATAACCATCGCGCGGCCGCTTGCGCACGGCTTCCTCGATCATCCCGATCGCTTCTTCAATCTTCATATTCCGATCGAGAAGCGAGTAGCCAAGGTAATTCAGAACCTCCGGCTGACCGGGGTTCAACTCAAGCGCTTTGCGGAAATCCGGTTCTGCTTTGCCGAATTCCTTTGCCTGCTCCCAGGCGATGCCACGGCTGTAGTAAAGCGCCCAATGGGCTGGTTCCGGACGGCCCAGCAGTTCAATGGCCCGCGAATAGGCGGCGGCGGCTTCGCCATAACGCTCTTCGCGGCGCAGCAGATCGCCGAGGCCCACATGAACCGAGAGATACTTCGGATAGGCTTTGACCAGTTCGGTCATGCCCGCAACGGCCTCCGCCTTGCGGTCTGACTGATAAAGCGCCGTCACCCTGCCCGTCTGGGCCGCGAGGTAGCTGGGGTTGGCGGCGGGGATACGATCATAAGCCTCAACTGCCAGCTCGTATCGACCAAGGTTTTCGAGCACCGAGGCGGTCAGCAGCGTTGCGTCGGTATGATCGGGGCGCAGATATTCTGACAGACGCGACTGGATCAGCGTCTCGCTGTCGGGGGCCTCCCCCTGCATCAGCCCTGCGAGAATGTGAAAGACCTCTGCCGCACCATCCTGGGCAGTGCGCACGGTTTCAAAAGGCAGCGCCTCACGCTTGTCCAGACGGGCACGCAGGGTGGCAATCTCCGGATCGGTGCGATCCCCGAAGCCCGCATCCAGCAGACCTTTTGCTTCGTCAAAGCGATCAAGCTGGCTGAGCACTTCAATGCGGGCGAAGGTGCCACGGCGGGTCGAGAAGAGAGCATTCTTCTCATCCGCCATCAATTCGGCTGCGCCTTCAAAATCCCCGGCCATCGCAAGGGCAAGTGCCTTGTGGTAAAGCCCGAAGAGCTCCATCCCGGCGGCTTTGTTCAGCGCGTCGAAAGCGGCGATCCCCTCAGACATGCTGCCCGCGCCGATATGCGCCCAGCCAAGCAGCAGCTGATTGACCAGATTGCCCGGACCGATCTGCGCGGCGGGCAGATCACTGAGAAGGGCTGCATAATCCTGCGCGGCGAATTTGCCTGCGATGATCACGGTGGTGGTGATCGGTGCCGCCTCACCCAGCCCGGCCAGACGCTCTGCGACGGGGACGGCTCTGGCAACCTCTCCCTCGCCGGTCAGGGCCACCACCAGACTTTCCAGCAGAGTGACATTCGCCGGATCATGCTCCAGCGCCAGCCCCAGCCAGTGGGACGCCTCGCGGAAGTCAGAGGCGATATCGGCAGAGCGTGCTGCCAGATAGGGCCCGGCCACCTCTGCCTTCGCAGGCAGCGCGCTCAGCGGCAATAAAGAAGCCCCGGCAAGGGCCAGGACGAAACGCAGGGACGACAAAGAAGTCAAATCGGATCTCCGGCTTACCTGCGACAAGCTAAGGCCCAATGCGCGCCGGGGCAATTCCCCCGGCGCGCATATCACGCAAGCGTCACATATTCGGGTAGTTCGGACCGTCGCCACCCTGCGGCGTGGTCCAGTTGATGTTCTGCGACGGGTCTTTGATGTCGCAGGTTTTGCAATGGACGCAGTTCTGGAAGTTGATCTGGAAGCGGGCATCCGCCCCCTCCCCGATCACCTCATAGACGCCGGCCGGGCAATACCGCTGCGCGGGTTCTGCATATTTCGGCAGGTTGACCGCGATCGGGATCGACTTGTCTTTGAGCTTCAGGTGGCAGGGCTGGCTCTCTTCATGGTTGGTGAAAGAGAAAGCCACGTTGGTCAGACGATCGAAGGACAAAACGCCATCGGGTTTCGGGTAATCGATCGGCTTGAAGTTCTTCGCCTCACCGGTCGCCTGAGCGTCGTTTTTGCCGTGCCCCAGAGTGCCAAAGAGCGACAGACCGAAGAGGTTGTTGGTCCACATATCAAGACCACCGAGCGGCACGCCAAGCGCGAGACCAAATTTCGACCAGAGCGGCTTCATATTGCGCACGGGCTTGAGGTCTTTGGCGATCGGACCCGAACGCACCGAAGTCTCATAAGCGGTCAGCTCATCGCTTTCCCGACCGGCCTTCAGCGCCTCATAGGCAGCCTCAGCCGCCGCTTTGCCCGAGAGCATCGCGTTGTGGTTGCCCTTGATGCGCGGCACGTTGACCATACCGGCCGAGCAGCCCAGCAGCGCCACGCCCGGAGCCACGAGCTTCGGCAGCGACTGCCAGCCGCCCTCAGTAATGGCGCGCGCACCGTAAGCCACGCGCTTGCCGCCCTTCAGAAGCTCCGCCACCACCGGGTGATGCTTGAAGCGCTGGAACTCCATATAGGGGTAGAGATAGGGGTTTTCGTAGTTCAGGTGGACCACGAAGCCCACGTAAACCTGATTGTTCTCGATGTGATAGATGAAGGAACCGCCACCGGTTTTATTGCCCAGCGGCCAGCCCATGGTATGGGTGACCGAACCAAGCTTGTGCTTGGCGGGATCGATCTCCCAGATTTCTTTCATCCCGATGCCGAACTTCTGCGGCTCTTTACCGGCAGAAAGATCGTATTTCGCAATGACTTCCTTCGAGAGCGAGCCGCGCACGCCTTCCGACAGGAAGACATATTTGCCCAGCAGCTCCATCCCCGGCTCATAGCCCGGACCCGGCTCGCCGGTCTCACCGTCGCGGCCGAATTCACCGGCGACCACGCCTTTGACTTCGCCGTTCGGCCCATAGACCAGCTGGCTTGCCGACATGCCGGGGAAGATTTCCACGCCGAGCGCTTCGGCCTGTTCCGCCAGCCAGCGGCAGACATTCGCCATCGAGACGATGTAATTGCCGTGGTTGTGCATGAAGCCCGGCATCGGCCAGTTCGGAATGCGCAGGCTGCCCGCTTCGCCAAGCACGAGGAAATTGTCGTCCTTCACCTCAACGGTGACCGGCGCACCCTTTTCCTTCCAGTCCGGGATCAGCGCATCAAGACCCGCGGGGTCGAGAACCGCGCCGGAGAGAATATGCGCCCCGATCTCAGAGCCCTTTTCCAGCAGAACCACCGACAGATCGGGGTCAAGCTGCTTCAGCCGGATCGCGGCCGAAAGCCCCGACGGACCACCGCCAACGATGACCACATCATATTCCATCGACTCGCGTTCGATCGCTTCCGTCATTTTTGCCTCCGTCAAGTCGGGGTCCGCTAGCGCACGGGCCCGCGCGCGTGGGTCTTTGTGTCGCGGCCTTGCTAGCGAAGCCTCCCGCAGGGGTCAATCGCGCGATAACATTATTGCGCATATGCATATCACTTCTGCATCTTTCCTCAGCATCCGCGCAGAAAATCCGGGCCTTGCGGGGTTCTGCCGCATCACGAAGCGGGGGCTTGCAATCCGGCCCCGCAGCGGTCAGGAATTAATCAAACACTCAGGACGCCGTGCCCCCAAAAGGCATGGCGTCAGCTTTTAAGGAGGCGGGGCGATGGAAAAGATCCCGATGACCCGGGCAGGATTTGACCAGCTCGACGCAGAACTGCGTCAACTGAAAAGCGAAGAGCGGCCTGCAGTTATCCGCGCGATTGCAGAGGCACGTGAGCACGGTGACCTCTCGGAAAACGCTGAGTATCATGCGGCGCGTGAGCGCCAGAGCTTTGTAGAGGGCCGAATCAAGGAACTCGAAGGGCTGCTGGGCCTGGCAGAGGTGATTGACACGTCGAAACTCTCGGGTTCGATCAAGTTCGGCGCCAAGATCGTCATCGTTGATGAAGACACCGATGAAGAGCGCAGCTATCAGATCGTCGGTGAAGCCGAAGCCGATCTTGAGCGCGGCCTGCTGAACATCAAATCGCCCCTCGCCCGCGCCCTGATCGGCAAAGACGAAGGCGACAGCGTCGAAGTGCGCACCCCCGGCGGGCAGCGTAACTATGAAGTGATCTCCATCCGTTACGAGTAAGCAGCGGGTAAGACCATGTGCAGGATCACCCGCCATGTCTGAGCATCTTCATGCCTGAGCGTCTTCGCCCCACAACGCCCCCCGGCCCGGCGGGTGAGCCGGTCGTTTCGCAGGTCAGTGCTGCGGAAGTGCTGACCCTCGGACTGGGTCTGGTCTGGCTGGCCGGCGGTCTCGCGCTGGCTTTCTTCGGCGGCGAAAGTGCGCCGCGCGGTGTCAGCCTGATCGCGCTGGTCGTTCTGCCCGCGCTGCTTTTTGCCGGCGCGGGCTTTGCCCTGCACCGCATGCGCCTGCTGAAAGAAGAGGCCCGCAGCCTGCGTGCCGCCCTTGAGGCCCTGCGCCAGGAGCGCACCACCCGCACCCAGGCCAGCGCCGCAGCGCTGCGTCCCGCGGCCGCCCCGTCCCAGCCTGCCCCCCGCCCCCAGCCTGCGGCGGCCCGGCCCCAGCCTGCGCAGCGCGCGCCCTCTGAGGATCAGTCCTCTCTCGCCTTTGATCTGCAGCCTGCAGGCCCGCCCCTGCGCCCCGAGGAACTCAGCCGTGCGCTGAACTTCCCCGACGGCCCCGAGGATGCAGAGGGCATCCGCTGCCTGCGCCTGGCGCTTGAAGACCGCGATGCGGCACGGATGATCCGCTCAGCCCAGGATGTGCTGACGCTTCTGGCGCAGGACGGCATCTATATGGATGATCTTCTTCCCGAACCGGCGCCGACGGAACTCTGGCGGCGTTTCGCGGGCGGCGAGCGCGGGGCCACGGTTGCCGCCATCGGCGGGATCCACGACCGCTCCTCGCTGGCGCTGACCGGGGCGCGGATGCGCTCGGATGCCGTTTTCCGCGATGCGGCACATCATTTCCTGCGCCAATACGACCGCTGCCTGCAGACCTTCAGCAAAGAGGCCTCCGATGCTGATCTCCAGGCCATGTCCGAGACCCGCACCTCCCGCGCCTTCATGCTGCTGGGCCGGGTGGCCGGGGTCTTTGACTGACCCCGCCTTCATCGCATGAAAAAGGCCCCTCGAAGGGGCCTTTGATCCGAACATCCTGCGCGGATCAGAAGTCTTCGCCGAAGCGGTTCGCCACCAGCGCCTGCAATGCGCTCAGCAGTTCACTGGCCTGAGGGCCGCTGGTCTCGACTTCGATAAAAGTGCCCTTATGGGCCCCCAGCATCAGCAGGCCCATGATCGAATCGCCCGAAACGCGCATCCCGTCGCGGCTGACCATGGCCACGCCGTCGAAGGACTCCACCGTCTCAACAAACTTCGCCGAAGCCCGGGCATGCAGCCCTTTCTCGTTGACGATCTTCAGGTTTTGACTGGTGGTCACAGGCGGCTCTCCCCCGGCCCCAGATCGCGGCCGTCAATGTACTTACGACCCGCAAGTACCGCAGCCTGAACCGCCTCGTCCAGCGGAAGATGTCGCGATTGCATGAGTTTAAGCAACATAGGCACATTGGCCCCGGTCAGAATATGCCGCGCACCCGGACCTTTCACCGCCTGACAGAGGTTGGCCGGAGAGCTTCCGTGCAGATCGACCACCACCGCCACACCAGAGCCGGTATCCACCGACATGGCCGCATCGCGGATCTCGACCCATTTGGCGGTGCGATCGTAATCAGCATCAATGCTGACTGCGCGCACACCATTCTGAATGCCCACCACATGCTGCACCGCAGCAAGCAACTCGCGTGCGAGGCCGCCATGCGCGACGATCACAATGCCGATGTCGGCGGTGGTTGAGAGATGAGACATTGCCTGGCCCATGGCGGCTGACTTACTCCTCACCCGCGGCAGGCGCTTTCGCAGCCGCGGTGCCCTGTGGGGCGCGCTCAAGTTCGCGGTGGCGGATTGCAACCTGCCAGCCTTCCTGTGACAGGGTATCGCCCAGTTTTTCTGCGACTGCAACAGACCTGTGCTGACCGCCCGTGCAGCCAAATCCGATGACCAGATGCGCCTTACCCTCCTCTATATGGGCAGGGAGCAGCATCCTTACCAGACCCGCGACCCGATCAAAGTATTCCGCAAAACGGGGGTCTTTACTGACGTAATCCGCCACTCGCGGGTCGCGCCCGTTCAGGGGGCGCAGCTTCGGCTCCCAATAGGGATTGCGCAGAAAGCGGCAGTCGAAAATCATATCGACGCCCCGCGGGATGCCGCGCTTATAGCTGAAACTCTGCACCGAAACCGCCAGCCGCTGCGCCGGGGCATCGCCGATCCAGGCTGCCAGCTCGGCCTTCAGATCGTGCGGCGAGAGATCCGAGGTATCAATCAGCAGATCCGCCCGGTTGCGGATCGGCACCAGCAGATCGGCTTCCCGCAGAATGCCTTCCAGCGGCGGCTGAGAGGGCAACAGAGGATGGCGGCGACGGGTCTCAGAATAGCGGTGAACCAGCACATCGACACGGCAATCGAGATAAAGCAGTTCAAGCGAGACGCGCGGGTCAGCCGTCAGAGTGTCGATCAGCTCAATAAAACCAAGCGCGCTGAAATCGCGGTTGCGCACATCGATCCCCAGGGCCACGCGCCGGCCAAGGATCGGCCCGTCCAGCAGCCGCGGAATCAGCGAAAGCGGCAGGTTGTCGATCGCTTCAAAGCCGAGATCTTCCAGCACCGAAATCGCCGTGCCGCGCCCTGCCCCCGAAGGGCCGGTGACCAGCACGATACGCTGCTGAACTTCTCCCGTGATTTCACTCACTTCAACTCTCCCGTCCGCACCGAATATATTGCCGGATCGCGGCCCCAAGATGGCAAGAGAGCGGCGCAGAGACAAGTTCCAGCCGGTGGTTGAGCAGGCATCTGTCACAAAACTGTGGCAGTCTCGGTCCCTGACGTTGGGTCAGCTCAACCCAGAGGTGTAACGTCGTTTCCGCGCAAAGCTCTGCGCGCAGCAGGCCGATGCCGCGCGCCTCGATCAGATGCGGCAATCCCGCCGGGGCCCGGGCGATCACCCCCTCAGGAGCCGCGCGCAGCTCCACGCAGTCATCCGCGACCAGCCGCCCGCCATAGCCCATCAGTTGCAGCGCCAGAGAGGATTTTCCCGCCCCCGAAGGACCGGTGATCAGAACCCCGCGCCCCTCAAAGTCGACGCAGCTTGCGTGCAGCCTCTCCGTCCCGCTCACACCCGCAGACCCACCACGAAGCGTGCGCCCAGCGGCGGCGAGGTGATGTCATCTTCGGTCGGGCGGATATTTTCCGCCCAGATCACGCCGCCATGCGCCTCAATGATCTGTTTTGAGATCGCCAGACCAAGGCCCGAATGTTCGCCGAACTGCCCCTCCGGACGCTCAGAGTAAAAACGGTTGAAGATCTTTGAGAGCGCCTCTTCCGGGATCCCCGGCCCCGTGTCCTCTACGACCACCAGCACCCGGTTCTCGCGCCGGCGCACCCAGACCCGGACGGCGTCCCCCTCTTCACAAAAGGAAATCGCATTGCCGATCAGATTGACGAAAACCTGTGCCAGCCGCCCCTCCAGCCCGTGGATCAGGATGGGGTCAGCGGGCAGATCGGTGATGAAATCAACGCCCTTCTCCCCGGCCTGCTGACCGAGATATTCGTTGATATTCCTGACGGTTCGCAGAAGGTTGAACTCCTCCTCCTCCTCTTTGACCAGCTCACTGTCGAGCCGCGAGGCATTGGAAATATCGCTGACCAGCCGGTCGAGGCGGCGCACGTCATGGTCAATCACATCAAGCAGGCGGTCCCGATGTTCCGGCTTGCTGACCAGCCGCAGGCTGCCGACCGCCGAGCGCAGAGAGGCCAGCGGGTTCTTGATCTCATGGGCCACATCCGCCGCGAACTGTTCATTGGCATCAATGCGGTCGTAAAGTGCGGCCACCATGCCGCGCAGAGCCCCCGACAGACGTCCGATCTCATCGGGGCGTGCCGTCAGATCGGGAATGCGCACCCGGCCCGGGGCCAGCTTGCGGGCGTTGCGATCCCGGCCAAGCTCGGCCGCCGCCGCAAGATCGGCGAGTGGATTGGCGATGGTCGAGGCCAGAACCAGGCTGAGCGCCACAGAGACGACCAGCGCGATGGCAAACATCCGAAGGATCTGCTCGCGCTCATTGCGGACAAGGCGGTCCAGCGCCCCCCCCTCGGTCAGCGCAACAAGGATCCCGCTCTCTCTGTCCCCCGGGCGCAGCGGGGCGGCCACAGCGAAAAGCGTGGCTCCGCGCGCATCAAGCCCGCTGACAGAAGCGGTCTGCCCGCCTGCCAGAACCTGCGCCACCAGCGAAGCCGCCACCTCAGAGCGAATGGTCGCCTCTCGCGGGGGCGCGCTGCCGGGGATCATATCGGCGACCAGATGCCAGACGCCGGAGAGCAGATCACTCAGGACCGTATTCTCGTCAGAGGCCGCAGACCTCTCCTCAGGATCGGCAGGCGCCGGGGCGGTGCCGGTCACACGCCCCGACCGGTCATAAAGACGCAGCTCGGTATGCGGCGAGCGTGGCAGATCGGCCAGTTGTGCAATCTTCGCCTCTGCTCCCCCCTCCTGCCGCGCCACGAGCGAGGCGATCAGCCGGGTCTCGGTGACGAGAGCTGCCTCACGCTGGACCAGAAGGCTGGTGCGGAAGGGATGGAGAAACAGCACCCCCGCCACCATGACGACCAGGGCCATCAGGTTAAAAATCACGATCTTACGCGCCAGAGGCGAGCGGTTCAGCGACAGCATGCCACGCCGGCGCCGCCGGTCGCGCAGATCGGCATCCGCCGTGGCGGAGGGGCTGACCCAGTCTTCCCCCAGAACCACGCTGCCCTCCTCAGGGCGCGGGGTCTGCTGCGGGCGGTCAGAGAGAGGGGAGGAAGCGGCGCTCATTCTTCGTTGTAACGATAGCCGATGCCATAAAGCGTCTCGATGGCGGCGAAATCGCTGTCGACGGCGCGCATCTTCTTGCGAAGGCGCTTGACGTGGCTGTCGATCGTGCGGTCATCGACATAGACCTGATCGTCATAGGCCACATCCATCAGCTGGTCGCGCGACTTTACGAACCCCGGCCGCTGGGCAAGCGCCTGCAACAGCAAAAACTCGGTCACGGTCAGAGAGACGTCCTGGCCTTTCCAGGTGACGGAATGCCGCAAAGGGTCCATGCGCAGATGTCCGCGCTCCATCAGACGGCTTTCTTCGTTCTGCGGCGTTTCCGCGCCCTGCCGAAACTCCTGCCGACGCAGAAGGGCGCGGATCCGCTCAACCAGAAGGCGTTGACTGAAGGGTTTGCGGATATAGTCATCCGCGCCCATCCGCAGGCCCAGAAGCTCGTCGATCTCATCGTCCTTCGAGGTCAGAAAGATCACGGGCATATTGGTTTTCTGCCGCAGACGCTGCAGCAGATCCATGCCGTCCATTCGCGGCATTTTGATATCAAGCACCGCCAGATCCGGCAATTTACGGTTGAACCCGTCGAGCGCTGACTGGCCATCGTTGTAAGTTTCCACCTCAAAGCCCTCGGCCTCGAGAGTGATAGATACCGACGTCAGAATATTTCTGTCGTCGTCCACAAGCGCGATACGCGACATCACACCGTCCCCAAACTACTGCTCAATGTATTGTTTTGCGCTTATTGTCCTTATTTCACGGGCCGCCTTCAACCGGAAAGGCGAATCGAGCGCCCCTCTGAGGGGTATCAGGCCGCAGTAATTCCCAGGCTTTGACTAGGCCCCGTGGACATTCGGGATTCCCAACCGGTCTGAATTCTGATTCAAGCTTCCAAAAT
>NZ_SBLC01000029.1:219-34953 GCF_004054105.1 Falsigemmobacter intermedius | reverse complement strand
GGGCGGCGGGCCTGCCGTTGCCAACGGCGCTCTGCAACAGGGCACCATTTCCCTGACCTCTGGTGCCGCCTCGGTCATGAGCGCGGTGATGACAGCCTACACCGTCTATGCGCTTATCTCAGTGCTTGTTGAGATTCTGTTTGCCTGCTCAGAAAGTGAACAGGAGCTTCAGGTGCGAAAGGCCCTCCGATCAACGGATGAGATCGGCACATGGTGTTCCACCAAGATCTTAGGGAAATGCGTCAAGCGAAAGACTGGATATTGCATGTTCAACTCGCCCTTGGCGCGCATCATGAACGAGCAAGCCCGTCTACAGCTGAACATCCCGTGGGGGCCGCCAGAGAACCCGGATTGCCGTGGCATCACGCTTGCCCAGTTCCAGAACCTCGATATGGAGCGGGTGGACCTGTCTGAATGGACCGGAATGCTCGCCGCCAGCGGCATGCTCGACATGCGCTCTACCAACATTGAGTCTATGACTGGTGTCGGCTCGACACTCGGCCGTGCCCAAGAGGATCTTTATCCGAGGGAAAATGCCATCGATCGCAACCTGAACCGCCTCGATAGGATCGATCTTGATGGCCTTCGCAACGATGCGGTGAACGATTTTGGAATGGGGGTAGTCCAATGATGGGCCATCGCACGCTCCGAACCCTGTCCGTCTGATACGGCGACCGAAATCCTATAGCATAGCAAGCCGATCGCTGCTCACAACTGTGGAGCTGATGCAGAAACAATAAATCTTCTCCACCTGCGCAGGCGAATTCGGCGGGCCAGTGGCGCGTTCTTTCCCATGCCGCGTGTTACGCGGGCGTGACTGTGGACGGTGACGCCCACGAAACCCGCGTCTTTCAGGTCTGTAGCAAGACGTCTTGCCGACAGCCCCTCACCGTAAGGCAGAGAGGCCATAATCGCGTTGTGACTCTCTGTCATTTCCGCATCAACAGGATCGGGCGGAAGGTTGCGCCCAAGCCAGCGGATAATCGGCGACAAAGCCCGCGTGATCCTGCTTTCACGCGCCCAGTCACCGTCGAACAAAACGACCCTGCCACCGGGGCGCAGCACGCGCAGCCAGTCGCGATAGGCGGCCTTCGGATCTGTCAGGGTCCAGGTTAAATGACGGGCGATCACCGCATCATAAGCTGCATCGGGCTCCATCGTGTTCTGCGCATCGGCAAGGTAGAATTTCGCCTGCGCGTTTCCGGCATGTTTGGCCTTCGCACGCGCCAGCATCTCGGGAGTGAAATCAAGGCCCGTCACCTGGTGACCAAGCGAAAGGATCACACGCGTCACCTCGCCCGTGCCGCAGCCCAACTCCAGCACCCGCGCAGGAGCCGGTGGCAGATGGCGTTCGATCTCCTGCGCCCAGGCAGAAAACTCCGCGCCCGCTGCAATGGCATGGGCGAAGCTTTGATCAAAGCTGTCGGCCCGCCGCCCCCAATAGGCGCGGATTTCCTCGGAAAGATCTTGGTTGGCCCGGCTCATTGCGCCGCTCTCGCGATGATGGCGCGGAACCGCTCGGCCGCCATAGGCGGCAAGTCGGCGGGCAATGCGGCGAGATCAGGCTGGCCCTCGCCTACCTCGATCATCATCACCATCCCCATCGAAAAATGCGGGCTGCATTTGATGCCATAGCTGCCCGGCACAGTGAGGGTCATCTCAATTTCCTGATCGATCTTGCCAAGGTGTTTTGCGGCCCCCTCGGGGATCATGCCCGCGATGGTGGCCGCGTTGTGGCTGGGATGGGTGGCGCGAAAGACAACCCTATCCCCCGGGGCGATACGCAGAAAATCAGGCTCATAAACCATCGAGCCATTTTCACTGCGGTTGAGCATTTCTACTTCATGAACTTCGGCAAAGGCGGGAGCGGCCATGAGGGCCAGAACAAGGGCAAGACTGCGCATGAGTTATACCTTCTCTAAAGCGTCAAAGCGCCAGATCAGCTGACCGTCGTGCGGATCGCTCAGCTGTCGGGCGCGGATGTGAAAGACCTCTCGCAAAAGCTGCGGGGTCAAAACCTCAGCGGGGGGGCCGAGGGCTACCAGCTGCCCCTGATCGAGGCAGGCGATGCGGTCACAGCGCATCGCGTGGTTCAGGTCATGCACCGCGAGAATGGTGGTGACATTCAGCCCCGCAATCAGATCCAGCACTGCCAGCTGGTGGTGGATATCGAGATGGTTGGCCGGCTCATCCAGGATCAGCAGCTCCGGCTCCTGCGCGAGCGCGCGGGCGATATGGCCGCGTTGGCGCTCACCACCCGAGAGGCTTTCCCAGTCGCGGCCCTCAAACCCCGTCAGCCCGACAGAAGACAATGCCTTTTGCACAGCCCCTTCGTCCGCTGGCCCCCAGGGCGAGAGCACCGAGAGCCAGGGAGTTCGGCCAAGCGCCACCGACTGGCGTACGGTCAGCCGCTCACTGGCCTCCTGCGACTGGGCCACAAAGGCGAGGCAGCGCGCAATCTGACGCCGAGACAGCCGGGAAAGCAGCTCACCCTTTAGCGTGATTTCGCCGCTATTGGGCCGCTGGAGCCCGGTGAGCAGCCGCAAAAGGCTGGATTTTCCAGAACCATTCGGGCCGATAAGGCCGATGCACTCACCAGCGTGAACGTCAAAGGAGACATCACTGACCACCGCCCGGCCGCGAATGCTGCGCGTCAGATGCCGCGCCTGAAGGAGGGGCATCGTCATCTCTGTCGCCTCATCCGCAACAAAAGCACTGCAAAGCACGGCGCCCCGATCAGCGAGGTGATCACGCCAATGGGCAGCACCTGACCCGAAATCAGCGTCCGCGACAGGATGTCCGATCCGATCAGGAACACCGCCCCCAGAAGCGCCGAGGCCGGGATCAGATGGTAATGCCGCGTGCCAAACATCAGCCGCGCGGCATGCGGCACCACCAGACCCACAAAACCCACCGCCCCGACAATCGAAACCATCAGCGCCGTCATCGCCGAGGCGGTCCCGATCAGCAGCACCTGCGTGCGTCCGAGGTTGACGCCCAGCGAGGCCGCAGATTCCGCGCCGAAGCCGAAGGCATCCAGCACACGCATATGCAGCAGGCAAATGATAAGGCCGATCAATGCTACCGGAACCGCCAGCCAGAGATCATCCCATCGAACGCCTGAAAGATTGCCCAAAAGCCAGAACATGATGCCCCGCGCCTGTTCGGAATTGGCGGATTTCGTGATGATAAAGGAGGTGATAGCATTGAACATCTGGCTGCCCGCAATGCCCGCCAGAATGATCTGGCCGCTGGCCTTCATGCCCGACCCGGCCCCCGAGGCTGCCGCCAGCCCCGCTACAAGACCAAAGGCCGTGATGCCACCGATCAGCGCGCCAAAAGACATCGACACCATGCCGCCGCCAAGACCCGCCACGGTCACCAGCACTGCCCCGGTTGAGGCCCCCGCCGAAATCCCCATCAGATATGGCTCTGCCAGCGGGTTGCGCAAAAGGCTTTGCAGCACCACGCCCGAAAGCGCCAGCGCCGCCCCGCAGCAAGCGGCGGTAACCGCCCGAGGCAGCCGGTAGGCCCAGATGATCCCCTCATCTATCTTATCGATGGGGTAGTTCGCTCCAAAGATCCGGTTCGCGAGCGCACTTAGAACCGTGTCAAAGGGGATGCGGGTCTCGCCTATCGCCGTACCCGCCAAGAGCGCTAGGCCCAGCACCAGAACTGACAGCGCGCTTCGCGCTGTCAGTTTGGCCAGCACCCCACGACCCGTCGCGTGGAGCGCACCCATTTACTTCGCCCTGGCGATTGCGGTGACGATCTTCTCAATGCCGGTAACACGGCGCAGCGAGGCTTCCATTTCTTGCGAGTTGATCACAATGATCCGTCCGGATTTGACCGCCTCAAGCTGGCTGGCCACGGGGTCGGACTTCAGAAACTCCAGTTTCTTCTCGACGTCATCAGCCGGAAAACGGCGACGATCCATCTCGGCGAGGATCAGCCAGGTCGGATTGGCCTTTGCGATGGTTTCCCAGCCAACGGTCGGCCATTCCTCATCCGAGGTGACGACATTGGTGAGGCCGATGGCGCGGATCATATCACCTGCAGCGCCGCTGCGGCCTGCCATATAGGGGTCAAGCTCCATCTCAGCCGATGAGAACCAGACCGCGGCGGTCATCTGATCGGCCTTGAGTTCGGCCGCCTTTGCCACAGCCGCCGCTTCGCGGGATTTCAGCTGATCTACGAGTTCCAGGGCCGCCTGCTGACGATCAAAGATCTGGCCCAGTTCGGTAATCGTTTTATAGAGGCTCTCGATGCTGAAAGCCTCAGTCCTGGTACCGTCAGATCCGACAAGGTTGTCTTTCCCGTCACAATCGGTCGGCATGATATAAGTTTTGACGCCCAGATCATGAAATTGCGGGCGAGTGCCCACCACGCCCTGTGCGCCGATCATCCATTCGTATTGAGTAAAGGCAAGCTCCGGGCGTTTGGCAATCACCGCCTCAAAGCCGGGCATATTGTCAGCGATACGCTCGACCTTGTCGTTCTGCGCCTTATACTCCGGCAAAATTTCGGTGAACCACAGGGCTGTCCCGGACAGCCGGTCCCCCAAATCCAGCGCATAGAGGATCTCGGTCCCCTGCTGACCAACGCTGACGACATTTTTGGGTGCCGCCTCGAACACCTGGGGGAAACCGCAGTTCTCAATGGTCAGGGGATATTCGGTGGCCTGCGCCTGAACGCTAGTGAGTGAGGCTGCCAGTGCGAAAGCACTGTTGCACAGAAGGGTCTTGAAGGACATGGAAACGGGCTCCAAAGCAGAGCCGAAGAGGGGATGGCAGAAAACGCCACGCCCGGCAGCCGCGGGCACGCAGCCCTCGGATATTGGTCATGTTCTCTCCTCCCCGACACCCCGTCGGCTCGTGGTTGCATTCAGCCGGTAGGTCTCCTGACTGACGGGTCATCGCCCTGCATCCCCCTTCCCAAGATCGCTCTCAGTGGTCATCGGATGCGGGGCTCACCGCCTACAGTTGCGGGGGCAGCTCCATTTTCAGCAGGCAGAGCCTGTGTTTTGGATTCCCTGTTATTTCCTCTCGGAAACCGGCTCTTCTGGCTAACCGAGGCTTACCGCTTCGGCAAGAGGGTATGGGACGTAACGGTTTTTCGCAGGCGCGGCACTGCTTTGGTTTACGGTTCTACGCCCTCTGCTCGAATCCCGTTCCCGCAGCGCCGCCACAAGCGAACGCCGAAACGCGAATCGCAATGGGTTAGCGTTACGAGCAGAGCCACTCCGGCCGGACGGTCAGGCGCCGGATCCGACCGGTTGGCGTTCTGACCGATGGACGCCTACCCATTCGATTTTGGTTTTTAATAGGTTTTTCAATCGTTTAGATAATTTTCTGAACGTGCGATCCAAAGAAAGGAACGCTGACCGTCAACTAAAATCGCCCCGACCGTTCCAATAGCGCTATGTTCAGCTTGCCAAGCGATTGGCCGCTGTGCATAGAATGAACGAAATTAATTGATAAAGGGGCGGGATACCGTTCCGACGCCAAGATGAGCAGAGTGAACGAATGACGCAGGCGCTTCATGACCATCTCATGTCCTTCGCGCGGGATCTGACGACCGCGTTGAAAGCGCTGTCCGAAAGCTCATTTGCGCCCCATGACGTGAAATCACTTCGCACATTCTCGGCGGGCGAAGCCAGCTACTATCTGGGCGTTGCCGATGGCTATCTGCGCAAAGCCCACCATGAAGGCCGCATTCCCGACGTGGAAACCAGCCCCGGTGGACGGCGTCGCTATGCGGCCTCTGAACTGGCAGAGATCCGCCGGCGTCTGGCCGAAACGGCAAAGAACCCTGATCAGTTCCGGCCTGGGCGGCGCGACCCTGCGGTCGATACACTTCAGGTGCTGGCCTTTGTGAACTTCAAAGGCGGCAGCGGCAAAACCTCGACGGCCATCCATACAGCGCAGGAACTGAGCCTGCGTGGCTTACGGGTGCTGGCGATTGACTGCGACCCACAGGCCTCGCTGACCACCTTCTTCGGCTATCAGCCCGAGCTGGATTTCTTCACCGGCGGATCGCTTTACGACGTGATCCGCTACCGTGACCGGGAAACCGGCGAGGGTCCGAAGCCGATTACCGAGATCATCCGTAAAACCTATTTCCCCAATCTGGACCTCGTCCCTGGGGGCATCCAGGTCGCGGAATTTGAACATGAAACCCCGGCCGCCCTGAGCCGGGGCGAGACCCCAGTGTTCTTTGACCGGATCCGTTCCGCGCTGAAGATGGTCGAGGATGACTATGATGTGGTCGTGCTCGATTGTCCGCCACAGCTGGGCTATGTGACGCTCTCGGCAATTTGTGCCGCGCGCAATATCATTATGACGCTGATCCCCGAGCGAGTGGACCTGGCCTCAGCGGCACAGTTTCTGAACATGGCGGCCTCATTGACCGAGGTTCTGAATGAAAGCGCGGGCGTGGGGTTGTTTGACAATTTTCGCTTCCTGCTCAGCCGTTTCGACACCAATATCACCACCCAGGTCGAGTTTGCCGGCTTCATCCGTGATCTTTTCGGCGATGCGGTGATGAAATCCGCCTTCCTGAAATCATCAGCGATCAGTGAAGCGGGGGTCTCGCAACAGACGGTTCTCGAAGTTGAACTGGCAGATATGCGCAACCGAAAAACCTATGAACGGGCGATCCAGTCCGTGCATGAGGTCTCGGAAGAAATTTTCCAGATGCTGCAGTCGAATTGGGGGCGTAACTGATGCGGAAAGATTTGCTGGCATCAAGCCTGAAAGCCGTTCGTGAGGGCCGCGAAGCTGCGAAAGCCGAGGCCGATCTGAAGCCGCGGCGCCTGTCAGGCGTGCTGGATGTGCAGCGCGGCCTTGACCAGCTGGCCGCCGGCGCGGCGCGGGCAATTAGCCCGTCTGAGATTGCGGGCAGCGCCATCCGCGACCGTTTTGACATTCAGGACGGGCTGGAGGATCTGGTCGCCTCGATTAAAGCGTCGGGACAGCGCCTGCCGGTGCTTCTGCGCCGCGTGCGCGGCGGCCCCCTGCCCTATGAGGTTGTCTACGGTCGCCGCCGGATTGAAGCCTGCCGCCAGCTTGGCATCGACGTTCAGGCCTATATCAGCGAGATGGATGACCGCGAGGCGCTGATCTCTCAGGGTCTTGAAAACGCAGCCCGTTTGCAGCGCAGCTTCATTGAACAGGCCGTCTATGCCGAGCAATTGCTGAACCATAGCTTTTCGCGCGATGAAGTCTGCGACGTGCTGGCCATCGACAAGACAACTCTCAGCCGGATGCTTGGTATTGCCGAGGCGGTGCCCGCCACTTTGATCGCGGCCATTGGCCCGGCACATGATTCCGGCCGTCGCCCCTGGATGCAATTGCGCGAGGTGCTGTCAGCACAGCCCGACCTGACAGAGGCGGCCCTGCTCGCCATGGTCCCGGCTGATCGCGCAAGCACCGAGCGGTTGCAGGCTGTGCTCACTGCCTTGACCAAACGCCCAGCGGGTGCCCAGACGGCGAGCGCCAAACGGGTGTTGCGCGAAAAGCTGACCATCGAACGCAGCCCTAAGAAGCTGGCAATTCGCTGCGCGGATAAATCACTGACGGGGTTTACGGCCTATCTTGATGATCGGCTGGACCAGATCCTGGAGGACTATCTGCGTGATCAGGGAAACGCCAAAGAGACAGGCCGCGTCAAATAAGGTCCGAAATGCGACCTTTTTTGACCGCTGGTCAATTCTGAATTAATTTCGCAACCAGCCAAAAGGAGCGGACACGGCAAAAAGAAACCCCCCGAAAGCGATGTGCTCCCGAAGGGTTCCCTGTAACTTATGCACTTACTCGGTACCCCGAAAATTTAGCTCATGCAACATCGATTTCGGTGAACGGTCGCTGTTTGCGGTCTGAATAGTCATGAACAAGATCACAAAACCGGCAGATCCTGCCGGGCTGGCGCAGCATGCTGCGCTCTTAGCTGCCACGAGCTACGTCGGCTGTGGAGAGATTACTGCTCAACCGATGTTTGAACCTGTGGCACGGCGCGACATCATGGCCGCGGTCAATACCTGTCGGCGTGACCTTGGGCTGTCGCCAGGCGTGCTGGTGACGCTCGATGCCTTGCTCAGCTGCCTGCCCTGCTCGCACGGACAAAACGGCCTTGTGACGCATAAAATATTGCTGACAGTCTATGCCAGCAATGAAACCCTGTGCTTCCGGGCGAAAGGGATCACCGATCGTCAGTTGCGCCGGCATCTCGACACGCTGGAAAAACAGGGCCTGCTGCTGCGCCGTGACAGCGCGAATGGCAAACGCTTTCCGCTGATGCGTGGCGGCCAGGTGGTCGGAGCTTTCGGTCTGGATCTGACGCCGCTTTTCCTGCGCGCCTCTGATATCATCGGCTCCGCAAAACTCCGCCGCGAGCAGGACCAGGAATTACGCGGACTTCGCGCCCGCCTGCGGCATCTGTGTGCCCGTATCGCAAATCTGCGCGTCGGGGGTGATGTCGCTGAAGTTCTGGGTCATTTCACCCGTTTGGCACGCCGCGCGTCGCTTACGGTGACGGAAGCTGTTGTCGCGATCCGGGAAGCCTCAGAAATGATCGACACTTCCTCGCGCAAAAGCACTCAAGAACCAGTGGAAATGTCCGTCTCTGCCGGACATTCTGACCGTCTCATTAATCCAGAATCTAATACAATAAAACCTAAGCAGGCAGTCATTGCGACAGAGGCAATGAATTGGGAACAGTTCACAGAACTCAGCACCTTCTTCCCACCGCCCTGCTCAGAGACAGAAGCGCAGAAGACAGCCTATTTTTTTGGACAGATGCTCGGCCTGCAACATACAACGCTGTCTAAGGCAGCATATGAGGTACCTGTTCTGACGCTTCTGGGAATACTTGACCGTATGGCACGAAAGATCAGCGAAATCCCCTCACCAGCAGGCTATTTGTTAACTGCTGTCCAAACAGCACGGCAAACAACACCAGGCCTTTTGACTTCCTTGACAAGATTCCCCGCGAAAGTGCAATAAATTCATGACGTGATGCCGTGAGAGCGGCTTTCAAGGGAACTCGGGTGCGTCCTTCGACAAATCCCGGACTGCCCCCGCAACTGTAAGCGGAGAGCGCCAGCCAATTTGCCACTGTGTCATTCGGACATGGGAAGGCTGGCCCGGTGCTGTGACCCGCAAGTCAGGAGACCTGTTACGTCGATCACCCATCCGTGGCGCGGGGCGTGCCACAGGAGCGGAGTTTCCGCAGAGGTGGCAATCGTCATCGCTCAGCTTTGGCTGTGCGGTTCAATTGTCATGGCCGTATGGCCAAAGGGAAAAGGCGTGACCCGTCAGGTAGTTAATATTACCACACGACGGGCCGATCGGTGTGGCAGATGCTTTTTAATGATGCGCGACAGCTGGCCAGGCTGATCAGTGAAGGCACATGCTCACTGTGCCTGACCCAAACTCAGGACAAGCTTATACTGCGTGTAAGATTACCCGAAATTTTCTCAGCAGCCCTGCCTCGCAGGCTGGTCCATGCGAAACGTCGTCTGAACAAGCTCAGGGCGGCGGAATTGACCGCGGTCAATTTCAACTCCGGCTTAGAGGAATTTGGAGCGACCTGGCTCGATCCGACAGGGCAAAATCAGGCAGCCGCAAGAGCGGCATTCAAGCAGTTAAGAGCCTACATCTTTAAACCGGTTACTGTGAACGAAGCGCCGAAATTACTCGGGGTTTCCGCCGATCTTATCGCTCGGTTGAGCCCGCTTCCCACACTTCGTATTCCTTGCGAACATCACGGGAAACGTTATGCCATTTCAGGCTGGAAACTTTCTGAATTTTTGGAGCTTGCCGAAGCGGCAAGGCTCGTCAAAGCATCACAGCTACGACAGTCAGGCCAAGAAGGCCCGCGCCCGTCAGGGCAAGGAGCCGCCGATAATGCGTGAGCCCTTTGCGAACGCCGGATCCGTCGGGATCCGGGCAATCGCCATTCAGCCACGGCTCGGGAGAAATGCTGCCGTCATAAACCCGCGGGCCAGACAGCCTGACATTCAGGGCTGCGGCCAGGGCGCTCTCGGGCCAGCCGGCATTGGGAGAGCGATGCGCACCGGCGTCCCGGCACATGACCTTCAGTACCGATTTTACGCGCCGCCCTGTCGTGAGTGCGTAGAGAAACCCCGTCAGGCGCGCGGGGGCCAGATTTGCCAGATCATCGATGCGGGCAGCGCATTTTCCAAACCATTCATAGCGGCTGTTACGATGCGCAATCATACTGTCAAAGGTATTGATCGCCTTGTAAGCCGCCATGCCGGCCGGTCCCAAAAGCACGCCCCAGAAGATCGGGGCAATAATCCCATCCGAGGTGTTTTCGCCAAGGCTTTCAAGTGCGGCGCGGCTGACACCAGCCTCATCAAGCCGGTTCGGATCCCGACCCACGATCATCGAAACGGCTATGCGGGCATTCGGCAGATCCCCTTTCTCCAGCGGATCGGCGACGGCCGCGACGTGATCATGCATCGAACGGGCCGCAATCAGCGGCCAATACAACAACCCCAGCCAGACCGCGGTCAAGGGCAGTGCTCCGGCCAGAGAGGTCAACCCGGCCCAAATCAGGCCGGCGACTGCAATGCCGCTCAGTGCCAAAACAGCGCCCGATACAAACCGTCTTGCGTTGCTAAAAGCGGGCTTATTCAGCCGGGCCTCCAGCAATGTCACCGGTGCGGCCAGCCATCCCACAGGATGGCCGATCCGACGGTAAAGCCAGACGGGCCAGCCCAGCAGCAGGTCCAGACTGAAGCCCAGAAGGAGTCCCAAAAGGCTCTCGGCGATTTCACTCATATGCTGGGCTCCACGCTGTGGGTGCTGCGACGGATTGCCAATGGAGAACGGGCTTGAGGCTCGCTCATCATTCGGCTCATTCGCTCCTCTTTAACGGCGAAGGCATTGTTATGCCACTTAGATTGATCATTGCGCTGCCCGTGCGGCGGGCAGCAATTGACCAGGATTCGGAAATTGACCGCGGTCAATTTCTCGATGAAAAGGGCCCGGAATCTGGGCACTTCGCGGAATATTTTACGCGAGCTCAGCTGTGCCTTTGTCTGGGGAGTCGGTCTGTCCCATGCAGCCTGGGTCTCTTGGGCCAGTTCGCAGCTGACAGTTTGGTTCCGGTCGAAAGATCCCATGCATGAAGGCACCTGTCAGAGTTTATGGTCACCTGGGTGAATTGCTACAGGGGCGGATGGGGCCGGGTCGTCCGGTTGCGCTGATTACGCTGCCAAGCCCTGCTTTGTTTCTGGAATTGCTAAGTGCTGATACTGCCGAACACTTCCTGTCAACTGAACAGGTCAAAGCAGTACAGCAGCATTGCGGGCGGACAGAGCCTGCACCGTTTCGCCTGCGCACCGCCATGCCAATCGGTGCAGGGGCTGGCGCATCGACCGCGGCGCTTTTGGCCATTTATCGGGCCTTTAGTCCGGCACCGTCCCTTGACGATTTCAGCAGGATGGCCCTCGCGCTGGAGGGGGCGAGCGACCCTTTGCATGTGCCAGAGCCGGAGAGGGTGCTCTGGGCGTCCCGGGAAGGCCGGGTTCTGGCACATCTGCCGCCCCTGCCCGGCCTGCGCATTGTCGGCGGTTTTGACGGGCCCGGAGAGCGTACGGATCCGCAGGATATGAATTTCCCGGACATCGCGGATCTGGTCGCCGCATGGCCCGCGGCTTGCGAAAGTGCTGCGAAAATTGGGGATCTTGTTAGCCGCTGCAGCCAGCGCAGTATGGCGCTGCGGAACAAGCGTGGGTTTGATAGTCTCTCTGCCATTGCAGAGCGCTATGGTGCCTTGGGGGTTTCCATCGCCCATACAGGCTCAGCCCGTGGATTCTTGATGCGGCCTGAAGCAGACCCCGCGCCGCTTATGGCAGAATTGACCGCGGTCAATTTCACTTACGTCCACAGCTTTCTTATTGGAGGGCAACATGCGTGACCACGGCGGCGATCTTGACCGCGCTATTGCAACCTGGGGCGCTGGCCCGTGGATTGACCTGTCGACAGGGATCAACCGAACTTCCTATCCGGTTCCTGATTTGACCCACAGGGTCTGGACGGATCTGCCGACCCGGTCCGATATGGCGTCGCTGCGAGCAGCGGCACAAGTCTATTTTGACACCCCGGCGGATGTAGTGCCATTGGCGGGGGCGCAGTCGGCCATCCAGCTTTTGCCCGGTCTGCGCAGGGGCCATCAGATGCGGATTATCAGCCCGACCTATAACGAGTACGCGGCTGTGTTTCATGCGGCAGGCTGGCAGGTCACTGCGGCAGAGAGCCTCCAGGAACTAGCGGGTGCCGATGTAGCTATCGTGGTCAATCCTAACAACCCGGACGGCCGCCGCTGGTCACGCGCTGCGCTTCTTGACCTCCTCGGGCAGGTGGGGCTGCTGGTTGTGGACGAAAGTTTCATGGATATGACGCCCGACAAAAGCCTCGCTCCCATGGCTGGTAATGAGGGGTTAATCATATTGAGATCGTTTGGGAAATTCTTTGGACTTGCGGGTGTGCGGCTTGGGTTCGCACTCGGCGATCCGGTGATTTGCGCACAGATGGCGCAGGCGGTGGGCCCCTGGCCAGTCTCGGGTGCGGCGATTGAGGTGGGGATCACCGCGATGCGCGATCAGAAGTGGATTGAAACGGCGAAAGCCGATCTGGTGGCAGCTGCCGCCCAAATGGATGCGATACTGCCCTGGGCCAAAACCGGCGGCTGCGATCTGTTTGCGCTTTATGACGTCGGGGATGCCGGGGCAGTTCAGGCAGCACTGGCCGCGCAGCATATCTGGACGCGGCGCTTTCCCTGGAGCGACCGCCTGCTGCGGCTCGGCGTTCCGGCACTGGCCGATCTGCCGCTATTGAAGCAGGCGGTGCGCGCGTCAGGCTTCGGTCAACTTCCGCTCTAATTCCCAGACGCGGGCGGTATGGCGCTGGTGGCGGCCTTGGGGCAGGGGGCTGCCGTCGGAAATCTCATCAGCATCGATTATCTCTCCGGCCGGGGCGGCCGCGCCGCGGTCAAGGGCAGCCCGCAGTTCTGTCGCCTCAATCGATCTGTGTGCTGCCATCAAGTCGGAGTAATGCGCCCAAGTTTTGCGGCAGAACGGACGCTCCGTCCCGTCGGGCAATGAGAAGGGCGATGCCGGATGAAGACTGGCGACAGGTAAAAAACCGGGCGGGATCGGTGTATTGGCCGAATGGGTCCGCCCGGCTGCCAGCAGTTTTGGCAGCAGGTGGGTATGCGGGCCGTCCGGGCTTTTCCAATCGGTGTCGGGGCCGCCGATCTTTTGATAAACCTCAACCCGGCCGATCGCGGTGATGGAGATGCGGTGCGGATGACGGGCAAAAATCATAGCCGCCGCCGTATTGCCTGGGGCGAAATTCCCCATGCCTTCGCAGCGGCGCATTTCCGCGATCAACTCAGGATCGCGGGTCCGCACACAGAACCGGACGTTCTTTTGCTGCAGGCCGCAGTCAAACAGGATCATGTCCTGGTCTTCCGGGCGAATCGCCCCGGTATCAGGGCCAAGTTCGGTGAAGCCCGCCGGTTGCGGAACCAGCGCCTCGGCATCGGGCAGCAGAAATTCGACGTGGCGGAAAAACCGCTCAGACTTGGTCGAAGGCATCTCCCAGGCGAGTGCGGTGAGGCCTTCGGTGCGGTCAATCCGAATGCCTCCGCGGGGTGTGTACCAGCCCATGCCGCTATCTGCTGCGATCGCAGGGGCATCGCCGGGCCAGCGGATAAACTCGCTGATCGCGCCGAAACTGCCCATCGACCAGCCGGTGATTTCATCAGCAAGCCATTGCTGCACAAGATCTCTCACTGGGTTACTCCTCAAGAAGCCAGGACTGGCCATGGCGGGTCAGACTTATTCCGAAAACCCGGCGGCAAAGCTCGGGGGCCAGGACCTGATCGGGCGTGCCATCGGCGACGATCACGCCGCGTTCAATCACCACAAGGCGCGTGCACCAGCGGGCGGCCAGTGGCAGATCATGCAGGGTCGCAAGGGCGGCGCGCCCGGCCAGGGCTTCGTCGCGCAGCAGTTTGGCCGTGCGGATTGAATGGATCGGATCAAGGGCGGCGCAGGGCTCATCCGCCAGCAACAGGGGCGCCCCCTGGGCCAGCGCCCGGGCCAGAAGCACGCGCGCGCGCTCGCCGCCAGAAAGATCCGGGATCTGGCGGTTGGCAAATTCGCTAAGGTCCAGTGCCTGCAAAATGGCATCTGCGCGCGCCTGATCATCGCCGCCGCAATCCGGGTGGGCACGGCGGCCAAGGGCCACGACCTCGCGCACCGAAATCGGCCAGACCACCTCACGCTCCTGCGCCAGATAGGCCACATGGCGCGGGCGCGCCGCGATCTTATGGGCCAGAAGCGAGCTTGTTCCGCCTGCCGGGATCATCCCGATAGCGGCGCGCAAAAGCGTGGTCTTGCCCGCGCCGTTCGGTCCGATCAGGCCGACGAACTCGCCGGGAAAGATCTGCAGCGTGGCATCAAAGAGCCGCCCCGCGACAGAGATGTTCTCTATGGATAACAAGGGCTTCATGCGTCCCGCCCCCGGGATTTCCAAACCATGTGTAGAAACACTGGCGTGCCCAGAAGTGCGGTCAGCACCCCCAGCTTCAGATCGCGCCCCGGCAGGATCATCCGCACCGCGATATCGGCCGCAAGGATCAGCGCCGCGGAGCCAAGCGCCGCAGGCAACAGCAGACGCGAAGGCATTCCCCCGGTGACGCGACGCAGCAGATGCGGGATCACGAGCCCCACAAAGCCGATCATCCCGGCTACCGCAGTGGACGCGCCGGAAAGACAGGCGGAGCCGAGGATCAGCTGCAGCCGCAACCGGCGCACATTCACCCCCATCGAAAGTGCCGTCTCTTCGCCAAAGGACAGCGCATCAAGGCCTTTCCGCGCCC
The DNA here is from genome assembly GCF_004054105.1 of Falsigemmobacter intermedius. Taxonomy (GTDB): domain Bacteria; phylum Pseudomonadota; class Alphaproteobacteria; order Rhodobacterales; family Rhodobacteraceae; genus Wagnerdoeblera; species Wagnerdoeblera intermedia. Next base: position 20,037 of record NZ_SBLC01000029.1, on the reverse strand, counting down.
GCCAGATCAGCACGGCCCCCAGCAGCAGAATTGGCAAAGCCACACTGACATGCCGGAATGAACGGTCGGCCAGTGACCCCATCATCCAAAAGGTAATCTCATTGGCCGCAAAGGGATTGGGCGAGAGGTTCAGTACCAGGCTGACCAGCGCCGCTGCCGCTGAAGACAGCGCAACTCCTGACAGGATCAGCGTGGTGGTGCGCGCCCCCCGACCGGCCAGGGCCAGCAGGGCCAGCACCGAAATAAACGCCCCGCACAGGGCCATCAGCGGCAGCGCCATGGGGAAAAGTGCCACTATTCCCGTTTGCAAAGCGATCACCGCCCCGAGGGCGGCAAACGCCGAGGTCCCCACAATGCCCGGATCGGCCAGAGGGTTGCGCAAAAAACCCTGCATCGCGGCCCCGGCAAGGCCCAGGGCTGCGCCGATCAGCAGGGCCAGCGCCGCGCGGGGCAGGCGCAATTCCTGCATGACCAGAACGATCAGCGGATCACCAGCGCCGAAATAGGCCCAGGCTGTGTCGAGCAGCGGCACATTGCTGGAGCCGACAAACAGCGACACCAGTGTCAGCCCTGCGCAAAGCGCGGCCAGCGAAAGGAGCAGTTTCATTCCAGCGGTTCCAGTCCGGCAGCGGCGCGCAAATCATGGATGGCGTTCAGCGTCAGTGGCGTGCCACACGTCCATTCGGGCCGGGTTTCGGCCGTCAAACGGGGGGCTGCCAACATCTTCTGAAGGGCGGGATGGCGCAGCATTTCTTCGGACCGGCTGTGGCCCTGATAGCTGGCCCCCCGGATCACCATATCGGCATCCGACAGAATCAGCGCCTCCAGCGGCAGAATGCCCCCGGCGCCAAGCCCCAGTTTTGCCGCGATATTTTGCAATCCGGCGGTGGTGACGATGTCATGGCCCAGGCTGCGCCCCCCGGCGGTATAGCCCGAGGAGTAATAGACCGCGGTCTCCGGGCGGGGGCCGCGATCCGCCGCCACACGCAAGTTCAGGATGTCTCGGTCCATCGCCTCTGCGATGCGCTCTGCCTCAGCCTCGCGGCCAAGGGCCTTGCCCATCTGCAAAAGGTTGGTGCGAATGTCATCAAGAGTGTTCTCGGGTTGAAAGATCTCAACCCGGTAGCCCAGCCGCTGCAGCATATCGACGGTGACGCGGGTGGTGTAGCGCCCCGCCAGCACGAGATCGGGGCGCAGGAAGGCGATTTCTTCGGCCAGCCCGTGGTTGACATCAAAATTCTGCGCAACTTCTGCCATGGCGGAAGAGCGTGCGTCCCGCGCCAGGTAGCTGACCGAGATCAGCTGCCCTGGTGCCGCCAGCAGCATGGCCAGCTGATCGGTGCACAGGTTCATTGACACCACGCGCTGCGGCCTTTCAGCCGCAGCACCCGATGCCATGCTCACGAGCCAGACGCCCGCAAGCATGAAGGCCCTCAGGCCCATGATCAGAAGTCAGCCTTGACGCCAACCCAGATGTTACGCTCGGGTGACTTGTAGTCCCAGGCATCGGCATAGTCTTTGTCGAACAGGTTGTTCACCCGTCCTGTCAAAGTCAGATTGTCGCGCAGCTTGTAGCTGGCTGCCACATTCACCACCGCATAGGTCGGCATCTTTGCGGTGACCGTACCGGTGGACAGCCGGGCTTTGTCCCAGTTCCCCGACACCAGACGCAGGTTGCCGTTCAGCGTCAGGCGATCATCCTGCGAGACCCAGGTCGCGTTCAGGCCCAGTTCGTGTTTGGGACGGCGGATTTCAGGGCTGCCATCCCATTCTGTTGCGTCAAGCCAGGTGTAATTGGCCCCGAAGCTCAGCTGCTGGTTCATGGCCCAGCGGCCCGAGACTTCGACGCCCTGACGATCGCTGTCCTCAACACGGTTGACGGGGCTCGACGAGGTGCCATTCGACACTCCGTAGATTTCGTTCTTCAGCCGCTCTTTGAACAGCGTAACATCGACAAGACCGCGCCCGTCAGCGGTGGAGAATTCCACCCCCAGATCAATACTGTTGTTGATCTCGGGTTTCAGGTTGGGGTTGCCCACGAAGTTACTGGTGACGGTGTAAAGCTCGGACCAGGTCGGCAGCACACGGGCGCGACCGGCCGAGGCATGCAGCCGGATCTGATCGTTGATCTGATAGCTGATTGCCGCGTTCCAGCTGGTGAAGTCATCGTAAACGGTATTGAGGTCGTGGCGCAGACCAAACTGCAGCGACAGGTTGTCTGCCAGATTGCCGCGATACTCTGCCGCAAAGGAGCTTTGCTGGCGTTTGGTCAGCGGCTGATAGGCACCGATAAAGTTTTCAAGCTGGCGTTCCGCCAGCAGGTTCAGCACGTGACCGGCGCTTGCGACACTGCCATCAAGCCCGATTTCCGCGCGGTATTTCAGAGACCTGGTCTCTGCGCGGTCTGGAACGTTGTTCAGATACCAGCGGCTTTTGCTGATGACATTGGCGACGGACAGATGATGCACAACGCGTTCATCCGTGCGGCCATAGCGGGCGGCAAAGCTCAGCGCATGTTCCTGACGGAAGCTGCCGCTATCGGGATCATCGGAAAGGATATTGGTGAGATTGGTGCCGGTGCCGGTGTCGGGTTCGGGATCGTTCTCGTGAACCTCATCCGCCCAACGCGCCAGCATCGAGAACGACAGCCGCTCCGTTGCCTGCCAGTCCCCGCTCAGCTGCGCCCACTGCCGCGACATGCCGTCTTTTTCGCCGTTGCTGCCAGAAAGGTCGTGGCCGTTGTCTTTCAGCTCGCCAAAGCTGACGCGCAGGCCGCCGTTTTGACCGCGCACCTGCGTATAGGCGCTGACGTTATGTCCATTGCCCAGCTCAAACTGGCCACCGTAGCCAGTGCCCTCTGCTTTGCGGGTGATGATGTTGATCACGCCCGACGAAGCGTTCGAGCCGAAGAAGGCCGCCTGCGGGCCGCGCAGGACTTCAATGCGCTCAATATTGTTGGTCTCAAGTCCGGCGAACATATATTCGCGCGAGCCGCCCGCCGCGGGCACGCCGTCAATCAGCACCAGAGTATGGTCGCCTTCGCCGCCACGGATGCGAACCTGGCCCATCTCCCGGCCTGTGCCGTTGACCGAGACACCCGGAACCGCGCGCAGCGCGTCCTGCACGGTGGTGATCCCGCGCTTTTCGATCTCTTCAGCGGTCACCACGCTGAAGGCGCGGCCATAATCTGCCGCACGCATCGGGGTCAGACCGCCCGATACAACCACAGGATCCAGCGTCGTTTCGGTTTGGGAGAATGCGGGCGCAGAGATAGCCGGCAGCACAATGCTGATGGCCAGAACAGACAAAGACGAGGATCGCATCGGATCATCCCCTGATAAGGCCCAAAGGGGCCAGCATGACATTTCGGCCCGCGGGGAAGTCCCACAGGCCCGTTTGATGTCACCGCTGCGGGAGTGCCGCTCCCCGAAACGCGCCCCGCGTCGGGAATGGGTGAGCGTCGTGGCCAGTCTCCTGACTTGTGGGTCACAGCTTCGGGCCGCCTTCCCATGCCGGTTGGGCACAGTGGACTCTGGCCGTCGCTCACCACCTACAGTTGCGGGGGCAGTCCGGGCATTGCCGTTTTCGCGGCGCACCCAAGTTCCTATAATGCTGCTTAACACAGCACCACGACGGGCTTTTTCTGCGGCGCAGCGGGCCTTTATGTCAAGGGATTAGTGGCGTTTTCTGTCCTGATCCGCTTATTTTGCGCAAGACTGTGTCGGAACCGCTTTGGTATTGAACCTCGCAGGAATGCGGCATTAGGTGCCCGTCAGGTCAGGAAAGGCGGCGTCATGGATTTGAAACTTGTTGGGATTGCTGCGGGAAATCCGGCCCATCTGACCGCCGCCGCCATCGAGGCTATATCGCAGGCCGAGGTTATCCTGATCCCGCAAAAGGGAGAGGATAAAGAAGAGCTGTCGCAGCTGCGGCTGACCCTGTGCGAAACATTTGGTGCGGGGCGGGTAATTGGTTTTGACATGCCGGTGCGCGACCCTGACATCGCAGATTATAAAACGCGGGTGAACCTTTGGCATGATGCGATTGCCGCGGCCTGGCTGCACGCGCTTGGGGCGCTGCAACCCGGGTTGCGGGTGGTGCTGCTGGTCTGGGGCGATCCGTCGCTCTTTGACAGCACCCTGCGGATCGCCGAGCGCCTGCGCGGGCAGATGGATTTTACCCTGAGCGTGGTGCCGGGGCTGACCTCCATCCAGCTGCTGACGGCGGCCCATGCCGTGCCGCTTAATGCGCTGGCAGAGCCGTTTCTGGTCACCACGGGTCGGCATTTGCGCAATTCGGGCTGGCCTGCGGGGGTGGACACGCTTGTGGTCATGCTGGATGGCGACTGTGCCTTTCGTGAGCTTGACCCCGAGGGGGTCAGCATCTGGTGGGGGGCCTATTTGGGCATGCCGGGCCAGATTCTGGATCATGGCCCCCTGTCTGAGGCAGGCCCGCGTATTGAGGCGCGCCGCGCGCAGGCCCGTGCGGCGCGCGGCTGGATTATGGATACATATCTGCTGCGCCGTCAGCGCGCCGACAATGCACCGTAAAGGATCAAACCCGGGGACGGGTCACGCGGCTGATCGCGGCAAAGCGTGCTCAGGCTGGCGAGGGTGCCGGGGATAAAGCTTTCAGCTGCAGTTGAAACGCCCAAGGCCAGCAGGGCAGGGGTCTGCGGCGACAGACCCGCTTCCAGCAGCTTTGCGGCAAAAGCCGGGAAGGTGGCCCGCGCCATGTAAACCGCGGTGACGGCCTGCGGATCTGCCAGGGCGGCCCAGTTCAGCCCCTCGGGCAGAGTGCCGGTCACGTCATGGCCGGTCACAAACTGCACCCGCCGCGCGGTCAGTCGCCGCGTCAGCGGAATGCCAAAAGCCGCCGCTGCGGCCGATGGGGCGGTGACGCCGGGGATAATCTCGTAACTCAGACCTGCTGCTTCCAGCGCGGTGATTTCCTCCTCAAGCCGCCCGAAAATCCCGCTGTCGCCGGATTTCAGCCGCACTACCTTGGCTCCGGTGCGTGCGTGATCCACCAGCAGGCGACTGACATGATCCTGCCTTGGCGAGGCGCGGCCCGCGCGTTTGCCGACCGAAATCAGATCCGCCTCGGGGTGCGCCAGCTGCAAAATAGGCCCGGCTGAAAGGTCATCATAAAGCACTACATCTGCCGCCTGCAGGCGTTTCACGGCTTTGAGTGTCAGCAACTCCGGGTCCCCAGGTCCTGAAGAGACAAAACTTACGGGCAGTTCAGGAGTGGTCATTGGTCTTCCGCGATCAGATGAAAGAAGGTGCCCGACACCGTGCCCCGACGGGATCCGGTTTCGGGGACAGAATTGCCATCGGCATCGGTTACCGTGGCAAGCGGTGCGTCGGGCTGCGCAAGAATGGTGGAGTAGTGGAACTCATGCCCGCGCAGCGCCTGGCCGGTGGGAAAGTGCAGCACCGGGGCCAGCAGGGTCGCGCGGCGATAGCCAAGGTGCATCCGGCGCTGCGCATAGCTGGTCTTCAGGCCCAAAAGCCCCGCCATGGGATGCACCGCGCCCTGCGCATCCGTCAGGCTTTCGCCCAGCACCATGTAGCCGCCGCATTCGCCGTGGACGGGCGTAGTCTTCGAAAATTCGCGCAGGCCGTGCAGAAATCGCTGGCTGGCCGCCAGCCGCCCGGCATGCAATTCGGGATAGCCACCCGGCAGCCAGCACAGCTCTGCCGGGGGCGGGGCTTCATCGGCCAGCGGCGAAAAGGGCAGCAGTTCGGCCCCGGCACTGCGCCAGGCGGCCAGCAAATGCGGATAGGCAAAGGAAAAGGCGGCGTCCTGCGCCATGGCGATGCGCTGCGCGGGCGGCTGCGGCGCAAGCCTTGCCCCCAGGGTCACACCCCCCCGGGCTGCCGCTTTCAGTGCCTCCAGATCGACATGGGCGCGCAGAAAGGCCGCGTAGCCGCAGATCGCGCGTTCCAGATCGGGGTGTTCCACCGCCTGCACCAGCCCAAGGTGCCGCTCAGGCAGGGCCAGGTCCCCCCGACGCGGGAGGGCGCCGAAGACGGGGATGCCCGCGGCCTCCAGCGCCAGACGGCACAGCCGCTCATGACGCGCAGATGCCACCCGGTTCAGAATAACCCCCGCGAGGGTGATATCCTGGCGGTAATGTTTCAGCCCAAGCGCCAGGGCCGCCACCGTCTGCGCATGGCCGGAGACATCCAGCACCACCACAACCGGCCAGCCGGTTTGCGCCGCAATATCGGCGCTTGCGCCGGTCCCCGAGGCCCCCGGCGTCGCCACTCCGTCAAAGAGCCCCATCGAGCCCTCCGTCAGGGCAATATCACCGGGCTGGGCCAGCTGCTCGGCCAGCAAGGCCCGCGGCATGGCCCAACTGTCCAGATTGCGCGAGGCCACCCCGCAGGCCGCGCGGTGAAAGGCGGGGTCGATATAATCGGGTCCGCACTTATAGGGCTGCACCCGCAGGCCATCCTCGCGCAGGCAGCGCAAAAGGCCCAGCATCACCGTGGTTTTGCCCGCCCCCGAACGCGGGGCCGAGATCACCAGCCCGGGCAGGGTCTGCGCGCTCATCCTTTCACCGCATCGGCGCGGCCTGCGCGAAAGCGGCGATCGTAATCGGTTGAATAAAGGCAGCTTTCGTCAAAGTCCCCGGCCGCAAGCGCCTGGCCCACCAGGATCAGGGCGGTCCGCTCCATCGTGTCACCCACGGCCGTGGCGATATCGGCCAGCGTGGCGCGCACGACCCGCTCATCGGGCCAGCTTGCCCGCCAGACCACGGCCACCGGGCAGTCGGAGCCATAGTACTGCGCCAGTTCCGCCGCCGTTTCCTGCAGCTTATGGATCGACAGATGGATCGCCAGCGTGGCCCCTGTTGCGGCAAAGGCCGCCAGGGTCTCGCCATGGGGCATGGCCGAGGCGCGGCCTGATGTGCGGGTCAGTATCACGCTTTGCGCCACGCCCGGCAGGGTCAGCTCGCAGCCCAATGTCGCGGCCGAGGCGGCAAAGGAGGGCACCCCCGGCGTCACGTCATAGGGAATATCCAACGCGCGCAGACGGCGCAGCTGTTCACCCATGGCTGACCAGACCGACAGATCACCTGAATGCAGACGTGCCACATCCAGCCCCGCCGCATGGGCGGTAGCGATTTCCGCGATGATCTGGTCCAGATCAAGGGGCGCGGTATTTACAATCCGCGCACCGGGCGGGCAGTGGGCGAGGATCGCCTCGGGGATTAGCGAGCCTGCATACAGGCAGACCGGCGATGCGGCGATCAGATCGCGCCCGCGTAGTGTCAGCAGATCGGGCGCGCCGGGGCCCGCCCCAATAAAGTGAACCGTCATGGCTGTGGCCTTTCATGGATAATCGGAGCGTCAGAGGGGGCCTGCGCCAGTGCGCCGGTCAGTCGGTTGTCAAAGGATCGGCGCGCGGGCTGCAAAATCGCCCCGCCCGGACAGGCGATCAGGGCGCAGGCCTCGGCCACGGATCCGGTGCCATAGGTGGCCAGACTACGCGCGCTTTGGCTGATGGTTGGCACGCCTCGCAACGCATCGCGCGGGATCAGTATGACTTGTCGCCCAAGGCCGCGCAGCATTGCGATTAGCGGCAGATGGCTGCGAAAATCCGGCACGGCGACCCCGCAGTCTGCGGACGCGCAAAGTCGAGTGGACAGCTCATCAAAACCCGCCAGCTCGGCGCTTTCGCGCAGTCCAAGGCCCAGAACCACCCTCATCGCACCACCTGCCACTGTACGACCGGGTAGCTCGCTTTCCAGCCGCGCAGACGGCCAAGGGGGGCGGCCTGCGCCAGTTCAATACGCAACAGGCTGCCGCCAAACCGGTCATGCGCCTTTGCCAGCAGGCTTTCGGTTTCCAGCGTCACCCCATGGACCACCAGACGACAGCCGGCCGGCAGTCGCGCCCAGAGGGCGTCGAGCAGGGCGTGGTCAAAGCCGCCGCCGACAAAGACCGCGTCCGGGTCGGGCAGAGCGGCGATATGGGCGAGGCTCTCGCCCACCAGGACATCGCCGGCGCCTGGGCAGAAAGCTGCGATATTGGACTGCGCACGTGCCGCTCGCACAGGGTCACGCTCCACACCAATCGCGCGGTTTTTCGGATGGGCCAGCAGCCATTCAACCGCGACCGAGCCGGAGCCGGTGCCCAGATCCCATAGCAACTCGCCCGCGCGCGGGGCCAGCGCTGAAAGCGCCAGTGCCCGGATGGGGCGTTTGGTGATCTGGCCGTCATGGGCGAAAAACGCGTCGTCCCGCCCGCTGGCCAGTGGGATTGCCGGACCGTCCCGCAGCGCAATCGCGCAGGCAACGGGGGCCGCAGTCGGGGCCACCGTATCGCTGGCCTGCAGGCGGGTGATGCGTTCATTTGGGCCGCCCAGACGCTCCATCACCCACAGATCGGCCGTGCCAAAGCCGCTGGCTGCGAGATAGGCGGCCAGTTCAGCCGGGGCTTTGCCGTCGCGGAGGGTCACGATCAGCCGTTGTCCCGGCTGCAGATCGCGCCTCAGCCGTGCAAGGGGGGCTGCATGCAGGCCAAGGCAAGTGACTTCTTCCAGCCGCCAGCCAAGGCGGGCGGCAGCCTGCGAAAATACCGAAGGCTGCGGATAGCAGCGCCATTCGTCGGGACGCAGGTCCGTTGCAAGGGAGCCGCCCGCGCCATGCCAGAACGGATCCCCCGAGACCAGCGCCGCGACCCGGGCGCTGCCGCGAAGCGCAAGTAGCTCTGCGGGCGAAAAGGGCACGGGCCAGGGGCGTTTATCCCGATGCTCGATCATCGCCAGATGCCGTGCGCCGCCGAAAACCACGTCGGCCCTTGCCAGGGCGGTCTGCGCTGCGGCACAGAGGCCCGGAGCGCCGTCTTCGCCAATCCCGATCAGTGAAAGCCAGTCAGTCATGAAACGCACCCTTGTTCTTGGCGGCACCACCGAGGCCAGCGCCCTGGTCGCCGAACTGGCCCGTCAGGGGTTGCCCGCGGTGCTGTCTTATGCGGGCCGCGTGGATCAGCCCCGCGCCCAGCCGGTCCCGGTGCGGGTGGGCGGTTTTGGCGGGGTGGCGGGGCTGGCCGACTATCTGCGGGCTGAAAACATCGGGCAGATCGTCGACGCCACCCACCCCTTTGCCGCCCAGATCAGCGCCAATGCGGTTAAGGCCGCAGCCCTGAGCGCCGTGCCGCTTTGCGCCTTTGAACGCCCGGCCTGGCAACCCGAGCCGGGCGATCGGTGGCAGAATGTCGCGGATATCCAAAGCGCCGTTCAGGCGCTGCAGCGCCCCGCCGCACGGGTGTTTCTGGCCATCGGACGTCTGCATCTGGCGGCTTTCGCGCCTCTTTCGCAGCATGATTTCCTGCTGCGGGTCGTGGATGTGCCGCAGGCCGATTTCCCGCTGCCCGGTGCGCGGATCGAAGTGGCGCGTGGCCCGTTTTCGCTGGCCGATGATCTGGCCCTGATGCGCAGTCACGGCACCGAGATTCTGGTCGCCAAAAACGCAGGCGGCGCGGGTGCGCAGGCCAAGATCGACGCCGCCCGCCAGCTGGGGCTGGAGGTGGTGATGATCGCCCGGCCCCCGGTGCCCGCGCGGCAGGTCTGTGGCGATCTGCAGGGCGTGATATCCTGGCTTCATACCCGCCTCGGGGTATAGGTATAGCGCCCGACCTGCCTTGTGTTTGAGGCACCTATAATCACGACGGTGCGCATATCGGCCATCTCGGGCCGTGCCTCGAACAAAGGCACAACGCGGATGGCCTGTTCCGGTGTCGAGACCGCGCGGGCAAAGATCACCAGCCGTTCCGGCCCCGCGCCCTGCCGCAGCGTCTCCAGCACTTCGGCAAACTGATGGGGCCGCGATTTTGACCTTGGATTATAGAAGGCCATTGCGAAATCGCCCTCAAGCGCCAGCCGGATCCGTTTAAGCACCAGATCAAAGGGTTTGAGGTTATCCGACAGGTTGATGGCGCAGAAATCATGACCCAGCGGTGCCCCCGCCGCGGCGGCGGCCGCCAGCATGGCGGTGATGCCGGGCAAAACCTCAATCTGCAGATCGGCCCAAGCTGTGGAGGCGTCCTCCAAGGCCTCGAACACGGCTGCGGCCATCGCGAAAACCCCCGGATCGCCAGAGGAGACCACCACCACATGCGCGCCACCTGCGGCCAGTTCCAGCGCGTGTCGCGCACGGTCCAGCTCGACCCGGTTGTCGCTGGGGTGCAGCCGCAGGCCGGGGCGCGGGCTGATACGCGCAACATAAGGGATATAGCCGATGATATCACTGGCCCGCGCCAGCGCCGCGCTGACTTGGGGCGTGACCAAAGCCTCATCCCCGGGGCCAAGCCCCGCGATGACCAGAGTGCCGCTCATGGCCGGCGCCCCTGACCGTGGATCAGCACGATCGAGAAATAGGGCACATCGCCTGTCACCTCAGACAGCGGGCGCAGGCGCTCTTCTGGCATGGTGCCATATTCCACCAGCACCGCGCGGTCATATTTGCCCGCAGAATGCAGCGCGCGGACCAGCTTTGGCAGATTGCGCCCGATTTTCATCACCACGGCGGCGTCGGTCTCGGCCAGCCTGCGGGCCAGCGCCTCTTCGGGCAGGGTGGCGGGCAGCACGGTCAGAATATCATCGCCCCAGGTGATGGGCTGGCCACTGGCCGTCCAGCAGCCGACCATGCCCGGGATGCCGGGCACGACCTCAACCAGCTCTCGCGGCAGACGGGTGTAGAGATGCATGAACGAGCCGTAAAAGAAGGGGTCGCCTTCGCAGAGCACCACCACATCCCCGTTACGGGCCAGATCGGACAGACGCGTAGTCCAGTCGTCATAGAAAGCCGACAAAAGCGCGTTGTAGCGCGGATCGCTGAGCGGGATTTCCGTGGTGACGGGGTAATCCATCGGCAGTTCCCGGGCATCTTCGTGGATCAGCCCCTGCACCATGCGCCGCGCCTGACCTGCGCGGCCCGCTTTGCGAAACCAGGCCACCTGACGGGCAGAGGTTAGGATGCGGTGGGATTTCACGCTCATCAGCTCGGGATCGCCCGGGCCCAGACCGAGGCAGATGATTTTGCCGGTCATGTCTTACTCCTGTCGTGCGGCAAGGGCATTGACCGCCGCCACGGTGATCGCGGATCCGCCGATTCGCCCTTCGGTGATGCACCAGGGCAGGGGATTGTCGGCCCGCAGCGCGTCTTTTGATTCCGTCGCGCCAATGAACCCCACGGGGCAGCCGATAATGGCCGCAGGGCGCGGAAAATCCGGATCATCCAGCAGGTTCAGCAGATGAAAAAGCGCGGTCGGGGCATTGCCGATGGCCACCACAGCGCCCGCTAGATGCGGCCGCCACAGCTCAATCGCCGCGGCAGAGCGGGTATTGCCGATCGCCTTGGCCAGACCCGGCACCCGGGGGTCCCGCAGGGTGCAGATCACCTCGTTCTTCGCGGGCAGGCGCGCGCGGGTGATGCCTTCGGAGACCATCTTTGCATCGCAAAGGATCGGGGCACCAGCCTCCAGCGCGGCGCGGGCGGCGATGGCAAAGCCCGGGGCAAAATGGATTTGTGGCGCGATGGACACGAGGCCCGCCGCATGGATCATCCGCACCGCGACGGTCTCCTCTTCGGGGGTAAAGCGGGCCAGATCCGCCTCGGCACGGATGGTGGCAAAGGAGGCGCGATAGATGGCGGCGCCATCGGTTTCATAGTGGTGGCGCAAAATGCCCTCCTATGGCTGCGGCAAGAGTGTGAGGGGCAAGGCCGGTCTGCGCGGGCGCATCCCCGGCCCGGCCCTGCAGGATCAGATCAAAGCGCCCGTCCCGCCCCGTCAGGGTCACATCGGCGGCGGTGGCGCGGGCGCAGCCTTTGGCGCAGCCCGACAGGTGCAGGTGGCGCCCCGGCGGCACCAAAGGCGCCAGCTGCAGGGCCAGATCCCGCGTGGTGACGCTGGCCGCGCTGCAATGTGGCGCGCCGGGGCAGGCGTCGACCCGCAGGCGGGTATCATTGGGGTTTTGCAGCCAGTGCCGGGTGAGGGGCGGTGGGCTGTCGGGGCGCACCGCGCGCCAGGGTGTCAGCCGCAGGCCCTGGGCCGCAAGCTCATGGAAGGCCTGCGAGGACGCCGCCCCGAAAGGCGCAAACAACAGACCCGATGTCTGCAACAGATCCGCCATGGCAGGCTGCGGGCGCGGGGGCGCATCCTGACGCAAGGGGGCTACATGGCCGTCGCGCAGCGCTACCGCCATACGCGGGCAATCGGTTTTCACAAACCAATGCAACAGCTTGCCCAACAGTTCGGGCAGGTCGAGGGGCTGGAAAACCTGGCCCATTGGGCAGCCGTCGGGGCGCAGGATCAGGCCGGCACTGCTTTCTTCAATCCGCAGATCAGCCGAGGCCAGCTGCAGACAGGGTGCGCGGCCGGTGTCCAGCGCGAAGCCGAATTTCGCGGGCAGATCGGGGGCGTGTTGCAGGCCGTCCTCCAGCAGCGTGATCAGATCCGCCGTTTCATCGCCGGTCTGCCACAGCGGGGTGGTGATAGTATTGCGCCGTGCCTCCAGGGCGGGGTCGCTGTCCAACAGCGCCAGATCGGCCAGCGCCTTATGCAGATCGGGCAGGGCAGCCGCCGTCACCCCGCGCAGCTGCAACGAGGCGCGGCTGCCCAGATCAATCGCCCCGTTGCCATAGAGCGTGGCCAGATCGGCCAGACCGGCGACCTGATCCGCCGCCAGCATCGAGCCGCGCGGGCGCAGCCGCAGCAGCAGCCCATCGCCCGCAGGCATCGGGCGCAAAGCGCCGGGGCACCAGCCCTTGCGGCTCATGACCAAGGGCCCCGGCTGTTGCGGCGCAGGTCAGGCGTGCTGAACTCGGTGAAAATCTCTTCCATGCGGGCGAGGGCTGCGGGGTTTTCGTCGCGCAGGAACTGGGCGATTTCGGGGGTTCCAAGAGTGGCGTCGCGGTAAAGGTCGAACAGATGCGCGGGCACGGCATCGGCCAGGCGGGAAAAGGCGGCCATATGCTCCAGCGTGGCCGCGATTTCCGCTGCTCCGCGGAATTTGTGCCGCATCATCCCGGCGAGCCAGACCGGGCTGGTGGCACGGGCGCGAAGAACCCGGGCGATTTCCTCTGAAAGGGCGCGGGCCCTGGGGCGGTCTGTGCGCGTGGCATCCAGATGCACCAAGGCCACCGGCTGCAGCCCAAGGGCATGGCGGGCGGCGGCAAAGCCGCCCTCATGGGCTGCATAATCCATGGCCAGCAGCAGATCCGTTTCCGGCAGATCCTGAGACAGCACAAAGGCTTCTGCCGCACGCACCCGCTGTGCCAGTGCTTCAGGATCGGGGCGGCCAAGCGCGTCGTAGCACGAGTTTTGCAGCCAGGCCTGCCCGGCCCTGTCGCGGTCCATCGCCTCATCAATGTCGGTGCCATAGCGCCCAGGCGCCGGGGCAAAAACGCGCGGCCCGGGGGGGGCTGCGGTATAGGGGTTCACATCCGCCGCCTCATCCCGCGCGGCCAGTGCCGTGCAGCCTGCCTCAAACAGGGTGGCAAGCTCGGGGAAAGTGTCACGGAATAGCCCCGAGACCCGCAAAGTCACGTCAATCCGGGGACGGTCCATCAGCGCGTAGGGGGTGATCTCAAAGCCCGTCACCCGCTCGGTCTGCGGATCCCACAGGGGTTTCAACCCTGCCAGATGCAGCGCCATGGCGAAATCTTCGCCCGAGGTGCGCATGGTGGCCGAGCCCCAAAGGTTCAGCAAAACCGCTTTGGGATAATCGCCGTGGTCCTGCAGATGGCGGCGGACGAATTCTTCGGCCAGCCGTACACCCTGGGCCCAGGCCGTGCGGCTCGGGACCGCGCGGGGGTCAATGCCAAAGAGGTTGCGCCCGGTGGGCAGCACATCGATGCGGCCCTTCCAGGGCGAGCCAGAGGGGCCGGGGGCAATCCATCGCCCCTGCAGCGCAGCAGGGATTGAGCGGCGCTCTGCCTGCAGGGACGTGGCCTCACCCTGCGGCTGACCATCGGGCCCGGGGGTACCACGGCCCCAGATATGCAGCCCTTCGCCGAACTGGCTTTCCTTCAGGTCGCAGACAAAGCGGTCAATGATGGTGATGGCCTCGGTGGGGCTGGCGTTCGGGGCAAGGCCAAGATCCGCCTCCAGGCCCTCGCGCTGTGCCTCTTGCCGGATGGCGGGGATCAGCCGCAGGCGGCGGGCCGGATCAAGGCCGTCAGCGGTGGCATATTCATCCAGCAGCGCTTCCAGCCGCGCCAGATTTTGCGGCAGGCCTGCGTCAACCAGCGGCGGCGGCAGATGGCCAAGGGTGACGGCCCCCAGCCGCCTGCGGGCTTGGGCGGCCTCGCCGGGGTCATTGACGATAAAGGGATAAATCACCGGCAGCCCGCCGGTCAGCGCCTCGGGCCAGCAGGTGTCCGATAGCGCCACGGCCTTGCCGGGTAGCCATTCCAGCGTGCCATGCGCACCGATATGGATCAGCGCACGAACCCGCGCCACCACCCGCAGCCACAGATAAAACGCGATATAGTCGACCGATGGCGGCGCGCTGAGGTCGTGATAGCTGTCTTCGCGGGTCGCGAGGTCGCCGCGTTCAGGTTGCAAAGCAATCAGCAGATTGCCCTGCCAGAACGCCCGGATCTGTGGCGGCGTGGCGGGCAGATCCAGCCCTTCACGCAGCGCACCCGGCAAAAGCGCAACCGCCTGCGCCCAAGCCCCCTCGGGCCAGTCAAGACGCGTTTGCTGCAGGCCCACCAACAGCTGGTCATCACTCAGGCTTTGACCCAGGTCTTCGCAAATGGCCGCCGCCGAGGCCAGCGCATCCAGCCCCACCGCATGGGCCAGGCGCCATTCCTTGCCGGGATAGGTGGAAAGGATCAGCGCCATGGGCTGGGCGGCAGGCTTTTGCAACGCGATCCAACGGGTTACGCGGCCCACCAAGGCCGCAATACGTTCAGCGTCCGGGCAATGGCGTTGCAGGGCATATTGCAGATCCGGGTCCGGCGGCTGCAGCTCTTTGAAGGAAATAACGCCGCCGTTCAGCCGCCCGTCCACCTCGGGCAGGGCGATATGCATGGCCAGATCCGCCGCCGAAAGGCCCCGCTCGGCGCTTGCCCAGGCGGCGCGGGGGGCGGTGGCATGGATGGCCTGAAACACCGGCACAGCTGCCGTATCCAGTGGCGAGGCCCCGTGGCTTCGGGCCGAAAAGGCGGTGGTATTCACAATCGCCGCCGGGCGCAGATCGGCCAGCACCGCTTTGAGCCAGTCCGCTGCAGACGGGTCCTTGAGGCTGGGGACAAAGACGCCGATGGCGGCAAGGCCCGCCGCCTCAAACCCGCGGATCAGAGCGGCGATGGCTTCGGTATCAGCCGCCGTGGCCCAGGCGCGGTAGAAGGGAATAACGACCAGATCCCGTCCCGCGACGGGTTGAAAGCTTTGCAAAGGCCCGTGGTTCGGGTGCCAGAAACCAAACTCCGGTAGCGTCTTCAGCCCCGGAACCGGCCCTGCATAAAGACCCGAGGCCAGCGCCAGTTGGGCCAGCGCCGCTTGGGCTGCGACTTCACCCCCCGCGTCGCAGAGCTGCGACAGACGGCGCAGCGTGGCCACCGGAAGGGTCGACGCCGCCTCCAGCACCGGATCGGGCTGGCCATCGGCGGGCAGAAAGGCCAGCGCAATGCCGCGGGCGCGGGCGCGGGCGATGCGCGACAGCTCTTCCACGCCGTAGGACCAGTAACTTTTGCCACCGATCAGCCGCACCAGCACACCTTTGGCCTGCATAAGTGTCTGATCGACATAGGTATCAACCGACAGCGGATGGCGCAGGCGTGCCAGACTGGCCAGCCGCAGGCCGGGCAGCGCCGCACGCCCGCGCCGCCATCCAGCCGCGAAAGCCCCAAGATCACTGTCTGAAAACGACAAAACCACCAGATCCGCAGGCTCTTGCTGCAGATCTTCGGGGAGTGCGGTCTCTTCCAAGCCGTGGCTTTCGCGAAACAGGACGTGCATCAGATCAGCGCGGCCCGGATGGCTTCGGCATCGATGTGGTCATGCTCGGCAATCACCACCAGACGGCTCAGGCGCGGCTGGCCCCCCCAGGGGCGGTCAAACTGATGGCGCACCCGCGCACCTACGGCCTGGATCAGCAGGCGCAGGGGTTTTCCCTCCACCGCGACATGGCCTTTGACGCGCAGGATCTGATGACTTTCGGCCAGAGCTTTGACCTTTGCCACCAGCACTTCGGGGTCAGCCTGTTCGGGCAGATCCACGACGATGGTGTCAAAATCGTCATGGTCATGATCATCATGGCCGTCGTGATGCGAGGGGCGCTGATCAAGGCTGTCTTCGGCGGCGGCGTGCAGCCCCAGAACCACGCGGGGGTCGATGACGCCCTCGGTCAGGGCAACCATCGGAAGGGGGCGGGGGGCTTCTGCTTCGATCACGGCGCGCGCTTTCGCAAGGCCGTCTTTGCCTGCCAGATCGGCTTTCGACAGCAGCACCAGATCGGCGCAGGCAATCTGATCCTCAAACACCTCTGACAGCGGGGTTTCGTGATCGACGTCCTCCGTGTCGCCAGGATTGGCGGGGTTGGGGGCGAACAGACCTTTCGCGACGGCCTCGGCATCGGCTACGGCCACCACCCCGTCAATCGTGATCCGCGAGCGCAGATCCGGCCAGTCAAAGGCTTTCAGCAGCGGTTTTGGCAGCGCAAGACCCGAGGTTTCGATCACGATATGATCGGGTTTGGGGTCGAGTGCCAACAGACGCTCGATCGAAGGGATAAACTCATCGGCCACAGTGCAGCAGATGCAGCCGTTGGTCAGCTCGACAATATTGGCCTCGGGGCAGTTCGCATCGGCGCAGGCGCGGATCAGATCACCGTCCACACCGACATCGCCGAACTCATTGACCAGAACGGCCAGACGGCGGCCTTCGGGGTTTTGCAGCAGGTGCCGGATCAGTGTGGTTTTGCCCGCCCCCAAGAAGCCGGTGATGACGGTGACAGGGGTTTTTGCAAGCGACATATCAGATCTCCAGCGGCGGAATGCGGGCAATGGTATTTTTGCGGATGACTTCAGGACGCGCCCTCCACGGCACGATGCCGTCGGCGCTGGCGCTGTAGGCGCGGGTCATCTCGATCAGATCCTCAAGATGCTGATCGGGGTCGAGCGCGCCCTGCACATAGGTCCAGCGGCCCTTGCCACGCAGGGCTACCACGCAGCTGCCTTTGCAGGCGGAAAAGCATTCCTGGGTGTCATGGGCGATGCCCTGCGCCGTCAGGGCCTGTGACAGGCGCGCGCCATCGCGCGGGGCCTCGGGATCGGCCCCTTCGCGTCGGCAGGTGGTACAAACCACCAGATGATTTTGTTCGGCCATCTGCCCTCCCGGCATGCCTGATCACACGGGAGAGGTGCAAAGTTGTGCGAAGACACGCGCGGGCCCTGGCCCGCGACATGGCTGGCACACGGTTCACCCCGACCGCATTCATCCGTGAAAGCGAAAAGCTCGCGTCCACACGCTGGCAGGTCTCCCGGCTTGCGGATGTCGGGGGGGGGTACCCCCCGGCGGGCATCCGGCCTTCCCAAAGCCAAAAGCGGCTTCAGTGGCAAATCGGATGACCTCTCCGGTCACGGTCGCGGGGGCGGCTGCGGTGTTCTGATCCGAAAATCAGCTCTCGCATTCCCTCTTAGCCTGCCATAGGCAGGAACCAACGATGCGTCAGGCAAGCCACGAGAGGCCTGTTTTGTCAAGGGAATGTGTGATGACGGATGATCTGCCCGCCGCAGAAGACCTGAGCCGCCACGCCGATAGAAAGGCGAAAATCAAAGCCGCTCGGGACCGCATGATGGCTGAAAAGACCGGTGAGAAAGGCCTGATTCTTGTGTTGACGGGGCCGGGAAAAGGCAAGTCTTCTTCAGCTTTCGGCATGGTGATGCGGGCGATATCACATGGCATGCCGGTTGCTGTGGTACAGTTCATCAAGGGAGCTATGGCCACGGGTGAGCGCGATTTCCTGTTGCAACATTTTCCCGATCTTTGCCGCTTTCACACTATGGGCGAGGGCTTCACTTGGGAGACTCAGGATCTCGCCCGCGATATCGCCGCTGCCCGTCGTGGCTGGGAGATGGCGAAAGAGATGATCCTTGATCCGGCGAACCGTCTGGTGCTGCTGGACGAGATCAACATTGCGCTGCGCTATGACTATCTCGATGTGGCCGAGGTGGTCAGCTTCTTGCGCGATCACAAGCCCCCGATGACCCACGTTTTGCTGACGGGCCGCAATGCAAAGCTGGAAGTGATCGAAATTGCTGATCTTGTCACGGAAATGACGGTGGTAAAACATCCCTTCCGCGCGGGGATTAAGGCGCAGGCCGGGATCGAATTCTGATGGCGACGCTGATGATCCAAGGCACCGGCTCGAATGTCGGCAAATCGCTGCTGGTGGCGGGGATCTGCCGGGCGGCAACGCTGCGGGGGCTGTCGGTGCGGCCCTTCAAGCCGCAGAATATGTCCAACAATGCCGCGGTGACCCAAGACGGTGGCGAGATCGGCCGTGCCCAGGCGTTGCAGGCCCTGGCCTGTGGGGTGGCGCCGCATACGGATATGAACCCGGTGCTGCTGAAGCCCGAAACGGATGTCGGCTCGCAGGTGATCGTGCAGGGGCGCCGCTTGGCCACGGTGAAGGCGCGCGACTATGCGCGGCTGAAGCCGCAGTTGATGGCCCCGGTTCTGGAAAGCTTTAACCGGTTGAAAACGCAATGTGATCTGGTGATCGTTGAAGGTGCGGGCAGCCCGGCCGAGGTCAATCTGCGCGCCAATGACATTGCCAATATGGGCTTCGCGGCGGCTGCCGAAGTGCCGGTGGTGCTGGTGGGTGATATTGACCGCGGCGGGGTCATCGCGCAGCTGGTCGGCAGCCAGGTGGTGATGGAGGCGGCAGATGCGGCCCGCATCCGCGGTTTCATCGTCAACCGCTTTCGCGGCGATCCAAGCCTTTTTGATGATGGCTACCGCCTGATCGCGGATCGGACCGGTTGGCAGGGGCTGGGGGTCGTGCCTTGGTTCTCCCGCGCCGCTTTGCTGCCGGCTGAAGACGCGCTGGACCTGCGGGCCTCTGGCAGCGGGCCGGTGAAAATCGCCTGCCTTACGCTGTCGCGGATTGCGAATTTTGACGATCTGGACCCGCTGAAGATGGAGCCATCCGTCCGGCTGGAGATGGTCCGGCCCGGGCAGCCCATTCCGGGAGATGTCGATCTGGTGATCCTGCCGGGCACCAAATCGACCCGCGGGGATCTGGCGTTTCTGCGTGCGCAGGGCTGGGATATTGATCTCCAGGCGCATCACCGGCGCGGCGGGCGTATCCTTGGGATTTGCGGCGGTTATCAAATGCTTGGGAAAATGATCCATGACCCGCAGGGCCTTGAAGGCCCGGCCGGCCGCACCGAAGGCTTGGGCTATCTGGATGTGGAAACCGTGATGTCGCCGGACAAGCGCCTTGCCCGTGTGACGGCACAGCACGAAGCTACTGGGCTAAGGGTCGAGGGTTATGAGATCCACCTTGGCCGCACCACTGGCCCCGATTGCGCCCGCCCCTTTGCCAGGGTTGACGGCACAGCCGAGGGCGCGCGCTCGTCCGACGGACGGGTGCAAGGCAGCTATTTGCACGGGCTTTTCAGCGCGGATGAGTTTCGTTCGGCCTGGCTATCGAACTTTGGCGCGGGGAGTGTGAGCTATTCTTATCAGAACACGGTCAAAACCGTGCTCGATGAGCTGGCCGCGCATCTGGAAACCCATCTTGATGTGAGCGCGCTTTTGCAGATGGCAGGCGCGCGCTGGTAAATCC
>NZ_SBLC01000029.1:0-209 GCF_004054105.1 Falsigemmobacter intermedius | reverse complement strand
CTTTTCACCATCCAAAGTTTAGCTGCGCAATAATCCGTGATGCAGTACCGCCACGTCCTGTGGGATTACGTCACCCTCAAGAAACCGATTTCAATACCTGCTTATTTTATCTTATATGTTCAAAAATATGAAATAACTTACGTTACTAGGTCATGTTGACAAAAGGGATTCACACCGAGCCTGGAGCGTGATTCAAGCTGGTATCTGCG
>NZ_SBLC01000028.1 GCF_004054105.1 Falsigemmobacter intermedius | reverse complement strand
GCATTCAGAGCAATTCCCGACGAGCACGCAGCGCTTGGATGCTCCCCGATTCTGCGGGGTGCGAGTCTCATTCTGGGATACGCGGCAGAGCACCGCGGGATTGAGCTGACGCAGACCAAGGCCTTCAAGCGCAGTTTTGTTGCCTGGGCGCTGTCGGAATTTGACTGGCCGCGGGAAAGACAAGATCAGCCCTATGCCTTGGGGCGTGCCTTGAACGAGCACGACTTCCCGCCGCTGCAGATGCTGCACTACCTTCTGATCTCGGCCCGCCTCGCGCGTCACAGCAAGGGGCGCTTCCTGATCACGAGGAAAGGGACAGATCTGCTGGGCAAGCCCGGCGCCCTCTTCGACGCGATTGTCCCGATGTTCGTCCTCAAGATCGACCACGCGGGGTGCTCACGGTTCGGGGAAGGTGTTGCGGGTAATTGGGACATCTGGCTGAACGTCATGAACCAGATCCTTGATCTGGAGCCGACTGAAGAGCGCGTGTTTTCAGCCTTCTACGGGCCGATCGATGCGGGATCGCGCGACAGGTGGCGAGAGCTCTTCAACTTCCGCCAATCCGTTCTTGAACCGCTGGAGTGGGCGGGACTTGTCCAGTTCCGCCCGGTTGCGAACAGCTCGCGCGCACAACGTGTCTGTCGCAAGACAGCTTTGTGGGGAGAGGCGCTGGTTCTGGATGCTATCGACACTGGCTGGGGAGGCGTTGCTATCCCTGCGGACGCACTGAGTAAGGGGCAGGGGCTTTGAATACGAAAAACAGAGTTGCCATCGTGACCGGTGGCCTGTCCGGGATTGGGAAAGCCATTGCAGAGCGCTTCCTGCAGGACGAAATGTGCGTCTGCATTGGTGCGCGGCGTGCCGATGAGCCGGGCCTGAGTGCAGCTCTCAAAGAGCAATGGGGAGACAAGCTGTGGGTCTCAGCGCTTGATGTTGCAGACAGCGCCAGCGTTGAAGGTTTCGTCGCTCGCGCGACAAAGGTCTTCGGCAAGATCGACATTCTGGCGAACGCTGCTGGTATCTATCGAGAAGAGCAGGTGGCGGGTCATAGCGATCAGCTCTGGGACGATACGCTGAATATCAATCTCAGCGGCTCATTCCGGATGATCCGTGCGGTCATGCCAGGCATGATCGCTCAGAAGTGGGGGCGTATCGTCAATATTGCCTCGATGGCTGCTCACACGGGCATGGCGGGCAATGCCGCCTATTGCGCCTCAAAGGCGGGGCTTCTTGGGCTGGGGCGTTGTGTGGCTTTGGAGGGCGCCCCTCATGGCATCACCTGCAACAGCATCAGTCCGACCTGGGTGGAAACCGAGATGCTGCGAAGCTTCATGAACTCCGCCGCCGATTGCGATCAGGCCAGGACGAGCCCATCGTCGACCGGAAAATCGTCATTCCGAAGAGCCTGAGGTTGCGAGTCGTGTAGTGTGAGACCCCCTGCGATTTTCGCCTTAAAGCGTGGCCCTGCCTCCAAATTTTATCCGGCGTGATCCATACACTGCTGCTTCACGAGATCCATCAGCTCACAGTGCCGGCTAACGCCTGAACCTCCTCGAAAGTCGCAAAGATTTCTGCGGCCAGCGGATCGGTCGGGGCAAGTGTTTGCCGGTTGCGCATCCATGACCAGAGCGCACCCATTGGATTGCCATGGTTTCGTGCCTGGCCGAAGGTCTGAATTTTCTTACCAAAGCCGGCGAAAAGCGCAGGGCGCAGCGCTGCTTTATCAAGGCATAACAGGGTGTAGCCGGCATTCAGAGCGCGTTGCCGATCCCTAAATTCCAGATCCTGCCATCTGTCCCTTATTCCCAGCCCCAAGGTGGCACCGATCACACCCACGGCATCAACGGCGGCAGGCAACGACATGGCGGCTGTCCAGCCGCGTCCTGACCGCGTTGAAATCTCTCCGCAGAGCCAGGTGTGGAACAGATCCTCCGCGCGCGTTCCTTCCTGGCGCTTCGGGCGAGTAACTGCATTCAGAGCAATCTCCTCACGCCAGTCATCGCCTGGCACATCAATCCGGGTCAGCTCGCAGCCGTGCCGGCTGCAGTGCTGAGATGTCGTCAGCCGCCATTCCCAGCGTTCGCGCAGGTGAAACCCGGGCGGGCCGCCTTTGGCGTCCTGCCGCAGGCAGCGCAGGCAAATATGCCTCTCATCAAGAGGCCGCAGGATATGGGTCAGTGCATGGGGACCAATCCGCTGGCCGCCAGTGCGGGTGAGCGACAGCAGATTGCGGTGGATCAGGGCAGGGCTCTCGCCCGTGATGTCGCCCAGGCGGAAGATATCGTCGCGTTCGCCGAAGCGCAGGCCTTCGTAATTGATCCCGAGTTGACGACAGAGATCATCGACCGAAGCGGGCCCGTGGAAGGCCGTCAGACGCTCGATCCAGGAACGGACGGTTTCGTCTTCGAACAGAGGCAGGCGTGGGGACAAGGCCATTTTTCACCAGGAGTCGCGCCTGACATCACAGCTTCAGGCACCATGATGTAACGCCAACGGTCCCTGACACAAGCAATCTGACGGGAAAAATGCAGCTCAGTTTCAGGCCGGGTCGCCCACGGTTTGTATCTCGCTGCCAGCCCGATCAAAGCTGGCAGCGAGGTGTTTATCAGTAGCGTTCCAGCCAATGCGCGTAAGGCGCGGGCAGGGTGGCCCATGACGGGCGCTCGACCTGCAGGGCACGGGCGGCCTCATAGGCCCAGTGCGGGTTGGCGAGATGAGCCTTGCCGACCATCACGACATCCAGCTCGGCATTGCGCACGGCGGCTTCGGCAACATCGGGGTATCCAAAGCCCCAGGCGCTGGCGACCGGCAGGCCGGCCTCGTCGCGGATGCGCTTCGCGATCGGTCCCATGAAGCCCTTGGTTGCCCAGGGGATCTGCGCCTGCGGGGTCGAGAAGCCGATGCTGACGCTCATGAAATCAAGGCCGTCGTCCTTGAACAGGCGGGTCAGGGTGACGGCCTCTTCCATATCCTCATCGATGCTGCCGTTGAACTCGGTCACACCGAAGCGCATGGTCAGCGGGAATTTCTCGGGCCAGACCCGGCGCACGGCAGCCAGCGTCTCGCGCAGGAACCGGCTGCGGTTCTCGAAGCTGCCGCCGTAGGCGTCGGTGCGCTGGTTGGCATCCTTAGAGAAGAAGCTCTGCGCCAGATATCCATGGGCGAAATGCAGCTCCAGCCATTCAAACCCGGCATCGAGCGCCCGGCGCGCCGCGGCGACGAAGTCGGCCTTCACGCGGGCGATGTCGTCCAGCTCCATCGCGCGCGGGGTGCGGGGCAGGTTGCCGCCGAACGCGATGGCCGAAGGCGCGATGGTTTCCAAATAGCGCGGGTCATTGGTGGCGATGTGGTCGTCGCCCTCCCAGGGGCGGTTGGCGTTGGCCTTGCGACCGGCATGGGCGATCTGAATGCCCGGCACAGAGCCATGCGCCTTGATGGCCTGAACCATCGGCACGAAGCCTTGGGCCAGCTCATCGCTCCAGATGCCGAGGCAGTTCGGGGTGATCCGGCCCTCAGGGGCGACGGCCGTGGCCTCAACGATCACAAGGCCCGCACCGCCACGCGCCTGCGAGGCGTAGTTTTGCAGATGCCAGTCGGCCACCTGACCGTCAGTGGCGGAATACTGACACATCGGCGGCACCGCGATACGGTTGCGCAGGGTCACGGATTTGAGGGTAAAGGGTTCGAACAGAACGGACATAAGACTTCCTATAGAGGGGATAGTCCTGATGTAGCCCCGATGGTCAGGATCGCAACCACGCGCCGATCAAAGAACAGGTGAGGCGCAGGGTGCCCAGCCTGGGTTCAGGATCTGCGGACCATAAAGCCGCCGATCAGCAGCATCACAGCGAATGCCATGACGGTCAGATAGATGACACCTTCTTCGAAAAAGAGATGTCGGAAGTAGAGCTCAATCAAGTCTGAGCGACACCCCGTGGTGTTCATCCCGCAGCCGAGGCCTATGAGGTAAACATAGGCGAAAGTGGCGAGGCCACCGACAATCAGCCCGACGATAATCAGAAACAGACCCATGACCGTCCTCCCAAGATCAGCATCGATAAGACATGGCGGTCTGCGCAAGAAAAAACTGTCCGCTGGCGGTGAGTGCTGTCCTGGCAACCACGTTGCTACCGATCCTGGAGATCCGGGGACCGCGGTTGCGGTGCCTCAGAGGAGAGCTCTGAGGATCGAGCCGCTGGCCGCACACACCGTTTGGGTCTCAGCTAAGGCCCAACGCGGCTTTGAGATAGCCCGAATGTAAGGGTAAAAAGCTCGAACCTGGCATCCTGCAGACGAGACAGTCCTGATGGTGAGATCAGCCTGTGATGCTCATGATAGCGCCTGTATCGAACTCAGAGCAGTGCCGATGAATGGCTGCGCCGGGACAAGCTCTCAGAATGGGGATACCGGCACACTGAAAGAGCTCAGATGACATTGCAGAGCTGCGCTGAGAGCGTTTGCTAACTCATTGAATTTTATGAGCCTGGCAAAATATCGATATCATTTTGGCAATTTAGCTCATCATCTGGCAAAATAGCACTTTGTTTTACACCTGACCAAACTCGGTCAGCTCGGTGCCCTGGCGGGAGCGGTGAAAGAGCTGATGGCCGAGAATATCCTCCAGCCGCACAATCTGCTTTGACAGTGTCGGCTGGGTGATGCCCAGGACCTCAGCGGCCGTGCGGTAATTGCCGAACTCGCCGAGCGTGGCGAAGGCGCGCATCAGATCAATTCGGGACATGTCGGACCATTGGCTGCATCTGCCCCATATCGCAGGGCCGGGGGGCCGGCGTCCAGTGCGGCAAATCGGTTGCGGGATCGCGCCCCGGCGCTAATCTGGCCGAAAGAGGAGAGAGCGGCGATGTTTTACGACTTCAGCGGCCCGGCGGCGGCGCTTGGCTATGGCATCCTGGCCAATACGGTGACGCCCCGGCCCATTGCCTGGATCACCAGTTGCGATGAGACCGGGCGGGTCAATGCCGCACCCTACAGCTTTTTCAACGCCATGGGGGGCAGCCCGCCGACGCTTGCCGTTGGCTTTCTGGCCGGCGTCAATGACTGGAAAGACAGCGCCCGCAATATCCGCGAGCGGGGTGAATTCGTCGTGCACCTGGTCTCGCAGGATCTGGCGGCGGTGATGAACCAGACCTCTGCCGCCTATCCGCCCGAGGTCTCAGAGGCTGAGGTGCTGGGGATTGATCTGCTGCCTTCTGCGCGGATCGACATCCCGCGCATCGCGGCGGCCCGGGTCGCCTTTGAATGCCGCCTGGTTCAGTTCGTCGAGACCGGGCCGTTCCAGGGGACGGCGGTGGCCGAAGTTCTGGGCGCACATATTTCCGATGCGGCGATCACCAATCCCGCGCGCGGCCATATCGACCGCGAGGCGCTGGAGCTGATCGCGCGGCTTGACGGACGCAGCCGCTATGCGCGGGATTTCGACGTTTTTGACATGCCGCGCCCGGAGGGCGGCTGATTGACGCGAAGGGTTGATAATCCGGATTATGTTTATTCTTGTGTGACACGCAACAACGCGGGCACCAGCGGGCGCAGAAGCGGACGCAACTCCTCAGGGGCGTGATCGGCGATGTGGCGCAGGCCATGCAGCGCGGTTGCCGGGGCTGTGCTTAACATCTCGAGCCGGCGCAGAGCGGTGCGGGCGGCGCGCCCCTCGCGGCCGGGCGCCTCTTTCAGGCTCTGCAGTCGGGTGATGCCGTTTTGCAAAACCAGCATGGCGCGGGCGCGGTGCAGAAGGCCCGGATCTCCCGGCGTGACCTTCTGCGCGAAGGCCGCCGCCGGCAGCGCGCGCAGCAATAGGCGGCTGCGGCTGCGCGGTGCATAATCGCCGCCGCTTTCGCTGGCCGCCAGCGACGACAGATCCGCCAGCATCGCAAGGCGCAGATGCTCAAGCCGCCGGACCGGGCCTGCGGGCCAGATCAGCGCAAAGAGCCCCCAGGCCAGCACCGGGGCCGAAACCACAGCGAGCCCCTTGGCCAGCGCGGCCAAAGGATCGGCCACAAAGGGGATCTGCGGCTGCGAGAGCAGCAGGAAAACCATGTGAAAATCCATGGCCGCAATCACCGTACGGCGGTGCGCGCTCAGGAAGGGTCCGAGCAGCAGAAAGGGCACCATCATGGCGATCTGACCGGCTGCGGTGCTGACCAGCGGCCAGAGCAGCATCTGGCAGATCAGCATTGCGCAGACCCCGATCACCTGACCAAGCAGCACATGGCGCATGACCAGCACCGGCGTTTCAAAGGAGGAGAAGATCGAGATCATCACCGACAGCCCGAGGAGCATCCAGGCCCCCGGTGCCCAGCCCGAGAGCGCCCAGGCCAGACCAAAAAGCAGGATGGCGCCAAAGGCCCGCAACCCGGCCTCTCGTGCGCCAGCCGGATCGCTGTGCTGCGGGACCGGCAGGGGGGCATCGGCGGCGGCCTCGAGCACGTGAAGCGAGAGGCGCAGATCGTCCAGCCCCGGATGGCCCTGGCAGAGCAGCTTCGCCGCCTCATCGCGGCCGCGCTCCAGGTGATCGGCAATCCGGTGCAGATCGCGGCGCGGGGCCGGCGGCGCGGCATCGCCCTCCAGCACCATGGCGGTCCCGGCCAGCACCAGGCGGCGCGCGGCACGCAGAGCCTGGCGGCCCGCCGGGGATCCGGCCCCATGTGCATCGAGGCTTTCATCGAGAGCGGCCAGTTTTGCCAGCAGCACCTGCGCCTCTGCATCCGGAAGCGGGCCCCCGGCGCGGGCGCGCAGAATGCGGGCAACATGGCGGCGCACCCTGCCCTGCAGGCCGTCCGAGGCCCGCCCCGGCGCGAAAGCCTGGGCAATCAGCGTACCCACCAGCACCCCCAAAAGCACCGTCGCCAGCCGGTCCGCCCCCAGCGACAGAACCTGCTCGGGTCGCCCCACGTCGATCAGCGCAACCAGCGAGGCGGAATAGCCCGCCAGCGCCACACCATAGGCCGGAATGCCCCGCCACAGGCTGGCCCCCCAGGTGCAAAGCCCGATCCAGAGCGCAAGCGCCGTGACCATCAGGCTGATCTCGATCTGGCTCAGCAGAACCAGAAGGATCCCAACCCCGGTCCCGACCAGCGTACCAAGGAAGCGAAAGGCGCTTTTCTCAAAGACCTGACCGCGCAAGGGCTGCGCCGCAGCCCAGACCGACATGCCCGCCCACTGGGGATGTTCCAGCCCCAGAAAATGGGCCAGAAACAAGGCGATGCAGCAGCCGATGGCCGTGCGAAACCCCATACTCAGCCGGGCCGGATCAAATCCAAGAGCGCTCAGAGGGGGTTTCAGCATGACATATCCTTCTTCGCCCGCATCCGGTGACGCGGCCGCCTGCGACTCACGGCAGGACTGAGAACAGGTCAGTTAGATGATTTATCATCTTTATGGAAGGTGAGGATTTCGAACATCCTGAAGATTTCATCCCAGTATATCGCGCATAATCACGATGAGGGGCGCAATGAGGATAGAAAGCCGCAGGCCTCGAAAATTCCGGGTTTCTGCACCTGAAGATAAAAACTGATATATCAGTCTTTTTGATGTCAGTTAGCCGGAAGAATTTTCTGCATCGCCTGCCTCGGCGGGAAGATCTTCGATCCCTGCCCGGATCTGCGTCAGCCATTCCAGCATCACCTGCAGTTCGGCATCAGAGCGGTTGCGCAACAGATGACGGTCAATCGGCAGCACAAGATTGAGGATCCGCTCGGCCATGGCGCGCCCCTCGCCGGTCATCGAGACAATGCGGCTGCGGGCATCCTGCGGATCGGGATCGCGCTGCGTCAGCCCGGCGGCCTCCATCTCACGCAGCAGCCGCACCAGCCCCGAGCGCTCAAGCCCCATGCGATCCGCCAGCACCGACTGCGGCACCCCGTCACCTGAGCGGTTGAGATTGTCGAGCACCGCCCATTGCCCGTCCGAGATCCCAAGCGTCACCGCATGGCGCGTCAGCGCGCGCCGCCAGATCCGGGCCACAGCGAACAGTTCACGCCCGAAACGCGAGCGGATTTCTTCTTCGGACATCAGCTTCCCCGGATCAGCGGTGGTTTCCCTCGGACGTAACGGAAAACGGGCGCGGAGGAAATCTCCCGCGCCCGCTTAAGCGTCGTTCACAGGGCAGGGCCTCAGGTTTCGGTGCGATAGCCGAGTTTCTGACCCAGTTTTGAGGCGTAGAACTCGCCGATCAGGCCGCGGCGGAAGATCAGCACGCAGACCATGAAGACCAGACCCGTCAGGATGGTGACCGGGAAGCTCGAGGTGGCGAGGTAGTTCTGCAACGTCACCACGATTCCCGCGCCGAAGAACGGCCCCGTCAGCGTCGCGATCCCGCCCAGCAGCGTCATCAGAACCACCTCACCCGACATCTGCCAGGAGACATCCGTCAGCGTTGCCGACTGAAAGACAAGCGATTTCAGGCCGCCCGCCAGCCCCGCAAGAGCGGCCGACATCACAAAGGCGCCGAGCTTGTAGCTGATCACCGAATAGCCCAGCGAAATCGCGCGGTTCTCATTCTCGCGGATCGATTTCAGGATCATCCCGAAGGGCGAGTTCACAAAGCGCCAGATCACCAGCAGCCCGAGCATCACCACGGCAAAGACGAAGTAATACATATTCATCGTCGGCGCGAGGTCGATCACCCCGAAGAGATGGCCGCGCGGCACCGACTGGATGCCGTCCTCGCCATGGGTGAAGGGCGACTGCAGGCAGAAGAAGAAAAACATCTGTGAGAGCGCGAGCGTGATCATGGTGAAGTAAATGCCGGTGCGGCGCAGTGCGATCATGCCGATCACCAGCCCGATCAGGGCGGCGCCGGCCATGCCGGTCAGCAGCGCCAGCTCAGGCGTGAAGCCCCAGACCTTGGCGCTGTGCGCGGTGAAATAGGCCGCGCCCCCGAAAAAGGCCGCATGGCCAAAGGACAACAGCCCCGTATAGCCCAGCAGCAGGTTGAAGGCTGAGGCAAAGAGCGCAAAGCACATCAGCTTCATCACAAAGACCGGATAGGCAAACCAGGGCGCAAAGATCAGCCCCAGGATCAGCAGCCCGATAATCACCAGCCGGATGGTCGGCGCTTTGGGATGCAGCGCGACCACGCCCTCATCGGGGCCTGCCGAATGAGCAGCTCCATGTGACATGTTACACATCCTTCCCAAAAAGACCCGCCGGGCGCAGGATCAGAACGATCGCCATGATGACGAAGATCACGATATTGGACGCCTCGGGGTAGAAGACCTTGGTCAGCCCCTCTGCGATGCCGAGAAGATAACCGGTCACAATCGCGCCCATGATCGAGCCCATGCCGCCGACCACGACCACAGCAAAGACCACGATGATGATCTGCGTGCCCATCAGCGGCGAGACCTGGTAAACCGGCGCCGCCAGCACCCCGGCCACTGCCGCAAGGCCCGCGCCAAGCGCATAGGTCAGCGTCAGCAGCAGCGGCACGTTGATGCCGAAGTTCTGCACCAGCACCGGATTTTCCGTGGCCGCCCGAAGGGTTGCGCCAAGGCGGGTCTTCTCAATCAAAGCCCAGACCGCCAGACAGATCACCAGCGAGGCGACAACCACCCAGCCGCGATAGATCGGCAGCACCATGAAGCCAAGGTTCACCACCCCCGTCAGGGCCGCAGGGGCCGGATAGGGTTTGCCCGAAGCGCCGAAGAAATAGCGGAAGGTCCCCTCAATCACGAGAGCCAGGCCGAAGGTGAAGAGCAGCCCGTAAAGGTGATCAAGCTTGTAGAGCCGCGCCAGCATGGTGCGCTCGACAAAGGCCGCGACGATCCCGACGATCAGCGGCGAAAGCGCCAGCGCCACCCAATAGCTGACGCCGCCGGACTGCAGCAGC
This sequence comes from Falsigemmobacter intermedius, assembly GCF_004054105.1. GTDB lineage: Bacteria > Pseudomonadota > Alphaproteobacteria > Rhodobacterales > Rhodobacteraceae > Wagnerdoeblera > Wagnerdoeblera intermedia. Next base: position 26,608 of record NZ_SBLC01000028.1, on the reverse strand, counting down.
AGCAGGGCCGCAAAAGCCCCCAGCATATATTGCGCCCCATGGGCAAAGTTGATGACCCGCAACAGACCAAAAATCACCGCCAGCCCCAGCGAGAGCAGCGCGTAGAACGAGCCGTTGATCAGCCCCAGCAGCAGCTGCCCCATGAAGGCCTGGATCGGAATGCCAAAAATCATCGTCATCTCAGACCCCCAGCTCGCGGTTCAGCATGCCCATCTGAGCTGCCAGTTCACTGACGGGGAATTCAGCGGTCATCTGCCCGTGATCCATCAGATAGAAGCGGTCCGCCACCTGGGCGGCAAAGCGGAAGTTCTGCTCAACCAGCACCACGGTCATGCCGCGTTTTTTCAGCGCGACCAGCACTTCGCCGATGCGCTGGATGATCACCGGGGCCAGCCCCTCGGTCGGCTCATCCAGCAGAATGCAGCGCGCCCCGGTGCGCAGGATGCGCGCCATGGCCAGCATCTGCTGCTCCCCGCCAGAGAGTTTGGTGCCCGGGGAATTGCGGCGCTCTTCGAGGTTGGGGAAAAGATCATAGATCTCGCGCAGGGGCATGCCGCCTTCGGCCACCACCGGCGGCAGCATCAGGTTTTCCTCGACTGAGAGGGTGGCGAAAATCCCGCGCTCTTCGGGCACGAAGCCAAGCCCGGTATGGGCCACGCGGTGCAGCGGCGTGGTCATCAGATCATGGCCTGCAAAGGTGATCTCACCGGTGCGTTTGCGCAGATTGCCCATGATGGTGCGCAGGGTGGTGGTTTTTCCCATCCCGTTGCGCCCGAGAATACAGATCATCTCGCCTTCGGAGACATGCATATTGACGCCATGCAGCACATGGCTTTCGCCATACCAGGCTTCGACGTTTTTCAATTCCAGCAGGGGTTTGCTCATGCTTCGACCCCCATATAAGCGGTGCGCACGCGGGCATCCTGTGAAACGGTTGCGTAATCGCCCTCGGCGATGATTTCGCCGCGCTGAAGCACGGTGACGTGGTGGCAGATATCGGCCACGACGCTGAGGTTATGCTCGACCATCAGCACCGCGCGGGTTTTGGCGACATTGCGGATGATGTCGGCCACCATGGCCACATCTTCACGCCCCATGCCCGCCATCGGCTCATCCAGAAGCAGCACTTTCGGGTCGAGCGCGAGGGTGGTCGCAATCTCAAGCACCCGCTTGCGGCCATAGGAGAGATCCGCCGCCCGCCGGTCGCGCCAGGGCGAGAGGCCCAGTTCGGCAATCAGCTCATCCGCGCGCGGGTCCAGCGTCTGCAGCGAGGAAAGTGACTTCCAGAACTGCGTGGCCAGCCCGTTGGGCCGCTGCAGCGCGACGCGCAGGTTTTCCAGCACCGTCAGATGCGGAAAAACGGCGGAAATCTGAAACGATCGCACCATGCCCATACGGGCGACGCGGTCGGGCTTCATATTGGTGATATCCTGCCCCAGCAGCGTGATCTCACCGCGTGTCGGTTGCAAAAATTTCGTTAAAAGATTGAAAACGGTCGTTTTTCCAGCGCCGTTCGGTCCGATCAGAGCATGGATCTGCGCATGATGCAGATCGATATTCACATTATTCACCGCCGTGAAGCCTGCGAAATCTTTGCCCAGTCCCCGCGCGGAAAGCACCACGCGCGTCCCGTCAGCCTGGGGGGTGGCGTATGTCATTTCAGTCCCCGTCCCTGAAGTTTCTCATTGGGTCCCGCCTGCGCCGGACCAGTGGGAGAGGCCGGCAGAAGCGGCCTCTCCGGATCTTCGGATTTTCGCTCAGTTGGCGGGCGTGCAGCCCGAAGCTTCCATGCTCAGGAAGGCCGTCTCGCCGGGGATGGTGGCTTTGACGGTATAGTAATCCCAGGGCGTGTCGCTCTCACCGGGCTTTTTCACTTCCATCAGATAGACATCGGTGATCATGCGCCCGTTGGGCAGCACTTTGCCGTTGCGGGCAAAGACATCGCTGACCGGCAGCTCATGCAGTTTCTTCGCCACGGCCTCGGTCTCATCGGTGCCTGCGGCTTCAATCGCTTTCAGATAGGAGAGCACGGCCGAATAAGTTCCGGCGTGGATCATATTCGGCATGGCGCCGGTGCGCTCAAAGAAGCGCTTGCCGAACTCACGGCTTTCGTCGTCACGGTTCCAGTAGAAGCTTTCCACCAGGTTCAGACCCTGCGCCGCTTCCAGCCCGATGCCATTAACCTCAGCCAAGGTGAAGAGAAGCGCTGCGATCTTCTGGCCGGCCGCGGTGATGCCGAATTCAGCCGCCTGTTTGATGGCGTTTTGCGTGTCCATACCGGCGTTCGCCATGCCGACGACCTTCGCACCCGAGGCCTGAGCCTGAAGCAGGAAGGAGGAGTAATCCGTGGTCGCCAGCGGGTGACGCACGGAGCCCAGCACCTTACCGCCGTTTTCATTGACGAATTTGCTGGTCTGCTCTTCCAGCGAATAGCCGAAGGCGTAATCGGCGGTCAGGAAATACCAGCTGTCGCCGCCTTCCTGCACAAGCGCGCCACCCACACCGGTCGCCAGCGCATGGGTATCATAGGCCCAGTGGAAGCCATAGGGCGAGCACTGTGCGCCGGTCAGCTCGGTGGTGGCGGCCCCGGTGTTGATGGTGATCTTTTTGGCCTCTTTCGAGAGCGCCTGGACCGCCAGACCAACCGAGGAAGAGGTCAGCTCCATGATCGCATCGACGCCCTCGGTGTCATACCATTTGCGCGCGATGGACGAGGCAATATCGGCTTTGTTCTGGTGGTCAGCGGTGACCACTTCCACCGGCACGCCCAGCACTTTGCCACCGAAATCTTCGGCTGCCATACGGGCGGCTTCATAAGAGAATTTGCCGCCGAAGTCCGCATAAACGCCCGACTGGTCGTTCAGGATGCCGATCTTCACGCTGCCATTGCTGGCCTCAGCGAAGGCAGCACCGGACAGAGCCAGAAGTGCGGTGGTCGAAATCAGAAAATGACGCATGGATCGAATTCCCTCCCGAGGTCTTCAAACATTCCCCCTCCGGCTCTGCGGCCTGGATCAGGGTACAGATTATCGCTCCCGAAACCGTCAGGCCCGGGATGGTCGTCTCAAGTCTAAAGTCTGTCAGCCTGGACCGGACAAAGCGCCCGATCGCAGGGTCGTCTCCTCACTCCCGCACCACAGGCCGGGGGCCTGCGGGCGGTTTCGCCCTCCTCTTGGGCAACGGGTGATGATTATCACAGGCGGCCTTTGTTCAAAGTAAAATCTCAAACATGAACGTACCGTCACTTTCACAAAATGCTGTGTGCGGGCCGAAAAAAGGCGGGAGGTGCCATGGATTTGCATGGAAAGGCTGACCTGCCCCGGCAGGACACAGCGTTGCTGCAGGATCAGACAGCAGCATAGGGTGCCGGACTCACTCCGGCCGCGTCAGAATATAAAGCGCTGAAAGCACCACGGGCAGGGCTACCAGAAACGCCGTCCCCAAAGCGGGGCGCAGCGCGATCAGAAATCCCGCATAGCCGATCGTCATGCCGAGCAGCGCGGCAATTTTGGCTCTGCGCGGCACCGCACCCCGCTGCCGCCAGGCGCGAAGCGGCGGGCCGAGGGTCGGGTGGTTCAAAAGCCAGGCCTCAAGCCGGGGGGAAGAGCGGCCGAAGAACCAGGCCGCAAGGATCAGAAAGACCGTGGTCGGCATCACCGGCAGCACCGCGCCAATGACCCCGAGCGCAAGCATCAGACAGCCAAGGCAAAACCAGGCAAAACGCAAAGGCGGCGGAGTGCGGGGTGGCTCGCTCATCACAGGCAGTCTCTCAGCGGCCGAAGCACCGCAGCCCCTCTATATCAGCCTCACCCGGCCGCTGCGCATAAAAAGCGTATCACCCGGCGCGGAAGGCGATGCGCCTGGCTCATAACCACAGTTGCAATCGGAATTTGCCTTTACTTATCCAAAGGATCACTCTGCATGCCGGACTTGAGACCCAGGAATCGAAATGCCCCTCTCTTTCGTGACGACCGACGACATCCGCACGCGTTTTTCCCGCGCCATGTCGGATATGTATCAAACCGAAGTGCCGCAATATGGCACCCTGCTTGAGATCGTGGCGCAGACCAATGCGGACGCCATGGCCGCTGATCCGCTGCTGAAGGCGCGACTCGAGGGGGCCGGAGAGATCGAACGGCTCAACCTTGAGCGTCACGGCGCGATCCGGCTTGGCACCGCGCAGGAGCTTGCCACCATGGCGCGGGTTTTTGGCGTGATGGGTATGCAGCCGGTCGGCTATTATGACCTGTCCGTTGCGGGCATCCCGGTCCATTCCACGGCCTTTCGCCCGGTCGATGATGCGGCGCTGGCTGCAAACCCCTTTCGGGTCTTCACCTCGCTGCTGCGTCTGGAGCTGATCAAAGACGAAGATCTGCGCGAAGAGGCCCGCGCGATCCTGGCAGCGCGTGACATTTTTACGCCGCGTCTGCGGGAACTGCTGGATCTTTATGAAACCTCGGGCGGTTTTGACAGCGCACAGGCAGATGAATTTGTGGCCGAAGCGCTTGAGACCTTCCGCTGGCATGAGGCGGCCCCGGTCTCGCTTCAGACCTATCAGCGCATGCATGACGCCCATCGTCTGATCGCCGATGTGGTCTGCTTCCGCGGTCCGCATATCAACCACCTCACCCCGCGCACGTTGGATATCGACCGCACGCAGGACCTGATGCCTGCCCATGGCATCGCGCCCAAAGACACCATCGAAGGGCCGCCGAACCGTCGGGTGATGATCCTTCTGCGTCAGACCAGCTTCAAGGCCCTCGAAGAAAAGATCCGCTTTGCCGCCGGAGAGGGCGCGGAAGCAGCCGGCACCCATACCGCCCGCTTTGGCGAGATTGAACAGCGCGGTGTGGCGCTGACCCCGAAGGGGCGTGCGCTTTACGACCGCCTGCTCAGCGAAGTGATGTCGCGCACCCGCAAGGTCTCGGCAGCCGAATATAACCGCGTGCTGAATGAAGTTTTCGCGGCCTTCCCCGATGATGAGGCGACGCTTTTTACCGAAGACCTCGCCTATTTCCGCTATGTCGTCACGCCCGGCGCAGACCGCGCCGCAGGACGTGGCATGGACCTCGCGGCTCTGCTCGAGGCAGGTCTCGTGACGCTGGAGCCGATTGTCTATGAAGATTTCCTGCCGGTTTCGGCTGCGGGGATTTTCCAGTCAAACCTCGGCGAAGGCGGCGAGCGCGATTACGGCGACGAAAATGCTGCTGAGCGCGAGTTCATTGCCGCGCTCGGTGCCGAGCCGCTTGATCCCTTCGAGATGTATGACGCGGCCCGCCAGCGCTCGATCCGCGAGGCGCTCGCAGCCTTCGCCTGAGGGCGCCGGTGCCCCGGCCCGCTGAGGCCGGGGCACGCGCTTACCAGAGCGCGCCTGCGTTGATCTGATAATCCGCCATGGTGATCGCGCGCGCCTCTTCGGAGGCAAGGAAGGCGGCGAGCGCGGCCACCTCGCCTGGCTGCACCAGAGCGCCCTGGGGGTTGGTCGCCGCATAATCGGCCCGAACCTCTGCTGCGCTGCGCCCGCTGCGCGCGACATCAGCGGCCATAAAGCCCTGCAGCATCTCAGTTTCTACCCACGTCGGGCTGATGCTGTTGCAGGTGATGCCATGCGCCGCCCCCTCAAGCGCCGTGCAGCGCCCAAGGCCCAGAAGTCCCGCCTTGGAGGCACAATAGGCGGCATTCCCGGCCATGCCCTGATGCGCGGCCACAGAGGCGATATTGATGATCCGCCCATAGCCCTGGGCCTGCATCACCGGGAAAACCGCGCGGATCATGCGAAAGCTGCCGCTGAGATTGACCTCAAGGGTGCGCGACCACATCGCCTCGCTGTGCCCGATCAGCGCGGCTTCTTCGTAGATCCCGGCGGCATTGACCAAGACATCGATCCGGCCATGCTCCGCGAGGACCGCATCTGTGAAAGCGGCCACGCTGTCAGGTGCAGTCACATCCAGCCTGCCGCCTGTGATGGTGGCGGATAAAGCCCCGCCCCGGCGCGAGCCGGTGATGACGCGAAAGCCAGCCCGGTCCAGCCGTTCCGCAATCGCGCGGCCAATGCCGCTGAGGCCCCCGGTTACCACCGCCACCCGCCTGATCTCTGCCATGATACCCCTCCGGTCTTTTGACGCCTTATGGCCTGACAAAGGGAAAGCGGACAGCGCCAAAAGCGGGCAAGGACTGGATCAGGCCTCAGGCATCGCGCCGGGGTTGGCAAAAACAAGGCCCCCGTCCACCGCAATGACCGAGCCCACAACGTAATCGCCCCCCGCAGACGCCAGATAAATCGCCGCCGCCGCGATGTCCTGTGCCTGCCCCACACGCCCGGCGGGGATCGAGGCGGCAATCGCGTCTTCGCGGTCGCGGGCGGCGCGGTTCATGTCGCTTGGAAAGGCCCCCGGGGCGATGGCATTGACCACGATCCCTTGGCGGATCAGTTCGGCCGCAAGACGGCGGGTCAGATGCTGCAGCCCGGCCTTGGACGCCTGATAGGCATAGGTATCCCAGGGGTTTACCCAAATCCCGTCGATCGAGCCGATATTGATGACCTTGGCCTTTCCCCCCCGCGCCGAAGCCCTGCGCAGCGCCGGAAGAAAGGCCTGGGTCATGAAGAAGGGCGCTTTAAGGTTCACCGCCATAACCCGGTCCCAGCTGCGCTCATCCACCTCGGCCAGAGGCGCGCCCCAGGCCACGCCCGCGTTATTGACCAGAATATCCAGATGCGGCTCGCGCTGCGCAAAGCGTTCCGCCAGACCGGCGATCCCGGCGTGACTGCTGACATCGGCCTGCAAAGCGATCAGGCCCTTCGGGTCAGATGCTGTTTCATCCGCTTTGCGCGAGGCGATATAGACCCGCGCCCCCTGGGCGGCGAGGCCCTCTGCGATCATCCGCCCGATGCCCCGCGTGCCCCCGGTGACCAGCGCCACCCGGCCCTTCAGCGAAAACAGACCCTCTGCGCTCATCCGCTCTCTCCCGACGATGGCTGATGCAGAAGGCTAAGGGGCACCCGGCCGATGGTGCAAGACTGACGCAGGGGCGCGGGGGGCCAGAATCGACGGCGGCCTCAGTTCGCGCATTTTCCGCAGTGCGAAATATAACTGTGACGTTAGGACAACATGTCGCAGGCCCGGAGCCGGAATCTCCGGAGCTTTAACAAATTGTTATAATTCCCCTTTGACAGCCGGGGCTTTGGTGACTGTAGTCAGTTTTGACGCTGCAACTGCGGGGAGGCAGGCGCGGCACAGCTTCGGGGGCAATACTCTGCGGGTAACACCCCTTCGCTCACGCGGACAGCGGATGCGCCCCCGAAGCTTCAGAAATTCTTCATCAGATGAAAAAACGGGCAGCCATTGGCTGCCCGTTGTTATTTTCAGGCGGTCGCGATCAGACGCGTTCAAGCGCGACGGCGATGCCCTGACCCACGCCGATGCACATGGTCGAGAGCGAACGCCTGCCACCATTAAGTTGCAGCTCCAGAGCCGCAGTGCCGGTGATACGCGCGCCCGACATGCCGAGCGGGTGACCGAGAGCGATCGCGCCGCCGTTCGGGTTCACACGGGCATCATCATCGGCAATGCCCAGTTCGCGCAGCGTGGCCACGCCCTGAGCGGCGAAGGCTTCGTTCAGCTCGATCACGTCGAAGTCTTTTTCCGTCAGACCCAGACGCGCCATGAGCTTCGCCGAAGCCGGAGCCGGGCCGATGCCCATGATGCGCGGCGGAACACCCGCGGTCGCGCCACCCAGAACGCGGGCGATCGGGGTCAGGCCGTATTTCTTCGCAGCCTCTGCCGAAGCCAGGATCAGCGCGGCCGCACCATCGTTCACGCCCGAGGCGTTACCGGCGGTCACCGAGCCGTTTGCAAAGAGCGGCTTCAGCTTTGCCAGCGTCTCGATGGTGGTTGCGCGCGGATGCTCATCCTTGTCGACCACGATCGCATCGCCTTTGCGCTGCGGGATGGTGACCGAAGTGATCTCTTTCGCCAGACGGCCATTGGCCTGGGCCGCTGCCGCTTTGTTTTGCGAAGACAGCGCCATCAGATCCTGCGCCTCGCGCGAGATGTTGTAGTCATCCGCCACGTTCTGGCCGGTCAGCGGCATGGCATCGACGCCATATTGCGCTTTCATCAGCGGGTTCACGAAACGCCAGCCGATGGTGGTGTCGTGGATTTCCGCATGACGCGAGAAGGCGGTCTCAGCCTTGGGCATGACGAAAGGCGCACGGCTCATCGATTCGACGCCGCCTGCGATCATCAGCTCTGCTTCACCCGAGCGGATCGCACGGGCGGCCATGATCACCGCATCCATCCCCGAGCCGCACAGACGGTTCACGGTGGTGCCGGTCACACCGATCGGCAGGCCTGCCAGCAGCGAGGACATGCGCGCCACGTTGCGGTTGTCTTCGCCCGCCTGGTTGGCGCAGCCGAAGATCACGTCATCAACGGCTTCCCAGTCCACATTGGCGTTGCGCGCCATCAGCGCTTTCAGCGGTACCGCGCCCAGATCATCGGCACGCACCGAGGAGAGCGAGCCCCCGAAACGCCCGATCGGGGTCCGGATATAATCACAGATGAAAACTTCGGTCATGGATCGCCTCCACTCAGATCTCAATCGTTGCCCTGAGCCCTGCCCCGGACAGTCAGGGGTTAGGCCCGAAGGGCTCTGGCGTAAATGGCTGGCTTGCTTTAGGGGAGATTTGTTCGCTATGCGCACAAATTCCGAGGTGCAGATATGAAGATCGCTGACAGGGACATGATGGGGGGCCTGAGCAAGGGGCTGCGCGTTATTGAGACCTTCAGCGCCGCGCGCCCGCGCCAGACGATTGCCGAAGTGGCCGAAGGGGCAGGTCTGGACCGCGCCACAGCGCGGCGCTGCCTTCTGACACTGGCGCATCAGGGCTATGCGACCTGGGACGGCAAATTCTTCACCCTGACGCCCAGGGTTCTGCGCCTTGGCACCGGGGCTCTGGCCGCCATGCCATTGCCGCAGATCGTGCAGCCCATGCTGGACCGTCTGTCAGAGGGCATCGGCGAAAGCAGTTCAGTCGCCATCCTGGACGGGCCCGAGATTGTCTATATTGCCCGGGCCGCGCAGACGAAAATCATGTCCGTCGGCCTGATGCCCGGCTCTCGGCTGCCAGCCTTCTGTTCCTCGCTTGGTCGGGTGCTGCTGGCGGCCCTGCCCCCGGATGAGGCCCGCGCCCTTCTGGAAAGCCAGCCCCGGCTGCCGCTGACGGAAAAGACGCTGACCGGTCTGGCCGAGATTGAGGCTGAACTGGCCCGCGTGCGTCTTCAGGGCTTTGCGCTGATTGACCAGGAGATTGAGATGGGGCTGCGCTCGGTCGCGGTGCCTTTGCAGGACAGCTATGGCCGGGTGGTGGCTGCGCTGAACACCGGGGTCTCCGTTTCCCGGGCCAGTGCCGATGCGCTTTGCGATGAATTCCTGCCGCGCCTGCGCGCCCTGGCGCTGGAGTTGCGCCCACTGCTGCGTCGCGGCAGCTGACGGCGAAAACCGGCCGATTCGGTCAAATTTTACCTTTTCGCCCCGCTGGAGCTGCAACTTCAGCAGGATCATTCCACGCAGGGAGAGAATCCTCCCCAAAAGACGACCAAATCTGACGTGTTTTTTCTCTTGCTAAAAACGAGTGATGGGGTCGAGATTTAACCCACGTGCCGCCCATTCGGGCTGCCGGACTTCGACTGCGCCTGACTGAACTCTTCCCAGGACCGCGGGCTGATCCTCAGCCCGCCCCGACCCCGAAGAAAGGACTCCCATGGCCAGATCTGCCCTGACCCTTCGCCGCCTCTCCCTTGCGCTTGCCGCCACCGTGCTGCTGCTGCCCGCCGGAGTGGCCCATGCGCAAAAACTGCTCAACGTCAGCTATGATCCGACACGCGAGCTTTACCGTGAATTCAACGCCGCCTTTGCAAAACACCGCGAGGCCGCCGGGAAACCCGTGCCGGAGATTGAGACCAGCCACGGCGGCTCAGGCGCGCAGGCCAGGGCCGTGGTGGACGGGCTGGCAGCCCAGGTCGTGACCCTGGCGCTTGCCTCAGACATCGACCGCATTGCCGAGGCCGGAAAGCTGCCCGCAGACTGGCAGACGAAGCTGCCGCATAACGCCTCTCCCTATACTTCAACCATCGTTTTTCTGACCCGCAAGGGAAACCCCAAGGGTCTGAAAGACTGGGGGGACCTCATCAAAGACGGAGTTGAGGTCATCACCCCGAACCCGAAAACCTCGGGCGGGGCGCGGTGGAATTACCTTGCCGCCTGGGGCTGGGCTGAAAAGAACGGTCGGGACCCGAAAGAGTTTGTGGCCGAGCTTTTCCGCCATGTGCCGGTGCTCGATACCGGGGCGCGCGGCGCCACCAATACCTTCGTGCAGCGCGGCGTGGGCGATGCACTGCTGGCCTGGGAGAATGAAGCCTATCTGGCGCTCGCGGAACTTGGCCCCGATGCCTTTGATATCGTTGTGCCCTCTCTCTCGATCCTTGCCGAGCCGCCGGTGGCGCTGGTCGAGGGCAATATCCGATCCGAAGAAGAGCGCGAACTGGCCACGGATTATCTGAACTACCTCTATTCACCTGAGGGTCAGGCCATTGCGTTCAAAAACTTCTATCGCGCCTGGGATAAATCCGCTGCAGATCCCGAAGATGTGGCGCGCTTTCCCGATCTGGAGCTGATTGACATCAGCCACTTCGGCGGCTGGGCCAAAGCGCAGCCCGAGCATTTCGGCGATGGCGGCACCTTCGATCAGATCTACGGCAGATAGGGGCGCGCCATGGCCCGCCCCTTCATCCAGCCCTCTGCGCTGCCCGGCCTGAAACTGAGCGCGGCGATCACCTTTGCCATGCTGGGGGTTGTGGTGCTGATCCCGATCGGGGCGCTGCTCGCCCGGGGGATCAGCGCCGGCCCCGAAGCCATCTGGCAGATGATCAGCCGCGAGCGGGTGCAGGCGGCGCTCTGGCTTTCGTTCCGGCTGTCGCTGCTGGCGGCGCTTTTCAACCTGATCTTTGGCACGCTGCTGGCGTGGGTTCTGGTGCGCTATCAGTTTCCCGGCCGGAAAATCCTCGATGCTGCGGTGGATCTGCCCTTCGCGCTGCCCACTGCCGTGGCGGGGATCGCGCTGACCGCCCTTTATGCACCGAACGGGGCCTTTGGCAGCATAGCGGCGGCCTTTGGCGTGAAGATCGCTTACACCCAATGGGGCATCCTTCTGGCGCTGATCTTTGTGGGCCTGCCCTTCGTCCCCCGTACCGTGCAGCCCGTCATCGCCGAAATCCCCCGTGAGGAAGAAGAAGTCTCGGCCACGCTCGGCGCGGGGCGCCTTCACACCCTGCGCCGCGTTGTTCTGCCCGCGCTGATACCTGCCGCGCTGACGGGCTTTGCCCTCGCGCTGGCGCGGGCGGTGGGGGAGTATGGCTCGGTCATTTTCATCGCGGCGAATATCCCGCTGCGCACCGAAATCGCACCTTTGCTGATCGTGATCCAACTGGAGGAATTCAACTACGACGGCGCCGCCGCCATCGGCCTTGCCATGCTGGCAATCTCATTCGGGATGCTCTTGGTGATCAATCTGCTCCAGATCCGGAGCCGCAGGAGGATCGGGGATGTCTGAGCAAAGCCACGCCCTGCGGTTTGCAAACCCGGTGGATGAGAGCCGGGGGTGGAAATGCGCATTGATCCTTCTGGCTTTTGCGGGACTTGGGATCCTGGTCTTTGCGCCGCTGGTCGTTGTTTTCACTGAGGCGCTGTCCAAAGGCTTGAGCGCCGCGCTTGACGCCCTGGGCGGGCGCGATGCCCGGGCGGCCATCCGGCTGACGCTGCTGGTCGCGGCGATCTCTGTGCCCGTCAATGCCGCCTTCGGCATTGCGGCGGCCTGGTTCATCACGCGCTATCAGTTCCGCGGCAAAGCCGTGCTGATCACGCTGATCGATCTGCCCTTCTCGGTCTCTCCGGTGGTGGCGGGGCTTTGCCTTGTGCTGATTTTCGGTGCCAATACCAGCCTTGGTGCCTGGCTGGTGGCCCATGAGCTGCCGGTCATTTTCGCGCTGCCGGGGATCGTTCTGGCGACGATCTTTGTCACCTTCCCTTTCGTGGCACGCGAGCTGATCCCGGTGATGATCGAGCAGGGCGCCACGGAAGAAGAGGCCGCGCTGACCCTTGGGGCCGGGCCATGGCGGATGTTTTTCACCGTCACGCTGCCGAAGATCCGCTGGGCACTGCTTTACGGGGTGCTTTTGTGCAATGCCCGCGCCATGGGAGAATTTGGTGCGGTAGCAGTGGTTTCAGGCAAAATCCGCGGGCAAACCACCACGATGCCGATCGGCATTGAGATGCTTTACAATGAATATCAATCGGTTGCTGCCTTCGCCATGGCGGGGCTTCTGGCTTTGCTGGCGCTGGTCACGCTGGCCGTCAAAAACCTGCTGGAGCGGCGTCATGCAGGGGAGTTGTCCGCGCGCGGACATGGATAGGAGGGTCTGATGCAGATTGAAATCGACGAAATCGCCCGAAGCTTCGGACAGACCACGGCGCTCACCCCGATCCGTCTCTCCATCCCCTCCGGGGCGCTGGTGGCTTTGCTGGGGCCCTCTGGTTCGGGGAAAACCACGCTGCTGCGGATCCTTGCGGGGCTCGACTTTCCCACCTCGGGGCGCATCCTCTTAAACGGGCAGGACGCCACCGGTGTGACCGTCCAGGAGCGGCGCGCGGGCTTTGTGTTTCAAAGCTATGCGCTTTTCCGGCATATGACGGTCGCGGAAAACATTGCCTATGGGCTGAAGGCCCGCCCCCGTCGCCTGCGCCCCCCGAAGGAAGAGATCGACCGCCGCGTGCGGCGCCTGCTGGAGCTGATCCGCCTGCCCGATATCGGCGGGCGCTACCCCAGCCAGCTCTCAGGCGGGCAGCGTCAGCGCGTGGCCCTGGCCCGCGCCCTGGCGATTGAGCCGCGGATGCTGCTTCTCGATGAGCCTTTCGGTGCGCTTGACGCCCAGGTCCGCAAAGAACTGCGCCAGGGGCTGCGCGATATTCACGATGAAACGGGGCTGACAACGGTCTTCGTGACCCACGACCAGGAGGAAGCCATGGAGCTTGCTGATCTTGTCGTCGTTATGTCGATGGGCCGGATTGAGCAGGTCGGTCGGCCAGGCGATATCCGCGCCCGCCCGGCCAATGAGTTTGTGCGAAACTTTATCAGCGCCTGAGCCCGCTCAGAGCGTAAGCTGCGCCAGCACTGCGCGATTTCGCCCCTCGGCCTTGGCCTGGTAGAGCGCGCGGTCCGCCCGCTCCAGCCAGTCCTCACGGCTCTCGCCGGGGGTAAAGCCTGCAAGCCCCATGCTGACGGTGATTTTCGCGCCGCCGATCGCAGGCAGTGCCAGATCGGCCAGGGCTTCCTGGATACGGCGCGTCAGATGGAACGCCCCCTCCGGGGTCGCGCCATGCATCAGCACGCCGAACTCCTCGCCGCCCAGCCGCCCGAAAGCGTCACTTTTGCGGATCAGCGTCGACATTTTGGCGGTCACCGTTTTCAGCACCTCATTCCCCGCGAGATGGCCATAACGGTCATTCACGGATTTGAAGTGGTCGATATCGAGCAGAATCAGCGTCGCCGCCGCCGGATTGCACAGGCTGCGATGACGCTCAAGCAGATCGCTGAAGGCCCGCCAGGTCAGCAGCCCCGTCAGCGGATCCATCCGCGAGGTCAGCCGCAGTTCCAGCTGCGACATAACGACACGGGCAAAGTTGCTCAGCACATCAACTTCGGTATCCGAAAAGTCGCGGCGGCAGGTGTCGTAGATGCACAGGCTTCCGATGTTATAGCCGTCCTCGCTGGTCAGCGGCACGCCCAGATAGGCGCGCAGTTCCGGAGCCCCGAGGACATAGGGGTTTTGCGCAAAACGATTGTCGATACTGGCGTCCGTTACCACCAGAGGCGCATCCGACATGATGGTGTAATGGCAGAAGGTATCCGTCCGCACGGCGATATTCGGGCCATCGCCGGCACCGGCTTTGGTCCACTGCCGCTCGCTGTCGAGAATATTGATCGCCGCACGCGGGACATTGAAGATCGATTTCACCAGGCTGACGATATCCTGGAATTCTTTCTCAGGATCGGTGTCGAGCACCTCAAAGCGCTGTACGGCGGCGAGGCGACCCTGCTCGTCATCTGCTTTGAACTTCCTGATCTGCATACCTCAGCCTTCTCGTTACGCGTGCGCTCCCCGCACGTCCCGGGATCTCATGTCCCGCTCTGTCCTGCCACTGTGAACGCAAAGTTTAAGGCGGCCGGCCCGAAATCCCCTGCGCCGTCCCTGAGCCATAGGTCGGCCCTGCCCGTCACGCTGCGAACCCTAGCGCGTCGCGAAGCGGGTGAAAAGACCGGCTGCAAAGGATGTGCCCTCCACAGAACGGGTGAACGCAGCGGCAGGCGAAGTTATCCATTGTGCTATATGAAAATTTGGCCGAAGCTTTCGGCGGGGATGGAGTCTTATGCACGCGTGAGCGTGCATCGGCCTGCTTCCGGTATCGGACAGGGAGACTGGACCAAACGATGCAAAGCGTCCTGCGCGAAACAGCCGGCCCCTCAACCGCGCCCTTCGCCATTGAAGCGATTCGGAACAGGCTCGGGCAGAAGCCGGAGCCGGGCGGTTTTTGTCTTTTTGTCCTTGAAAACATGGACCTGGTCGAAGTCGCCGGAGATCCGGGCGCGACGCAGGTGCTGCGCAGCCGCATAAAAGCGGAACTGGAAGACGCCCTGGGTGCGGGGTCCGTTTTATGCGACGCCCGTGAAGACGGCTTTCTGCTTGCCCTGCCTGCGGCGGATAAGGCGCTTTTGCTGCGCAATCTCGACCAGATGCTGCAACGGCTGCCCTTCTGCGGGCTCGATCAGCCAGGCCGCGGCACCTCGGTCACCGGCAGGGCCGGGGTGGTCTGGATCGCGGATATGCAGGGCTGCGAGGCAGAGGACCTGCACCGCGCCGCCGTCACTGCCGTTTCTGCCGCCCGGATCGCGCAGCGCAGCCGCCTGATCTTCGACGGCACTGACAGCGAAGCCATCGCGGATCTGCAGCGCACCGCGCATCTGATCTGTGATCTTCCGGCGGCGGTTGAAGAGGGCCGGATGATCCTTCTCGCCCAGGAGATCGTCAGCTGCGTCCCCGGCGCGCTCCGGGGCCGGGAATATGAAGTGCTGCTGCAGATGCACGGAAGAAACGGTCAGGCCTTTGCGCCTGGCTTCTTTTTGCAGGCCGCCGAGCAGAGCCGTCTGATCGAGATCGTCGACAACTGGGTGCTGCGCAGCGTTCTGCTCGACAATGCTGCCAGACTGCGGGCCGCCCCTGAGGTGAAGGTCTCGCTTAATGTGGCGGCGCGCACTCTCTCAGGCCCGGGCTTTGCGGGCGGGCTTGAAGCCATGCTGAGAACCGGGGGGGTGGATCCGCGGCGGGTGCAGCTTGAGATCACCGAGACCGCGCAGATCCGCGATCTGCAACAGGCCCAGAGCAATATCCGTGCCGCCCGCGCCATGGGTTGCCGCATTGCGCTCGACGACTTTGGTGCCGGGATGTCGGGCTATGGATATCTCAAGGCCTTTGACCCGGATTGCCTGAAAATCGACGGCTCACTTATTGCGAATGTGGCAGATGAGTCGCATCCCGATGCGCGAATCGTGCCCTCGATTATCAACCTGGCGCATGACCTCGGCGTCGAAGTGGTGGCAGAGCATGTCAGCTCTCCCGAGATTCTGCAGGCTTTAGTGGGTTTTGGCATCGATAAGGTGCAGGGATTTCAGCTCGGCCGCCCCGGGCCGCTGCAATCTGTCTTTGAGAACCGCGAGCAGTGGGAAACTTTCTCATGCTCAAGTTGAATTTCCTCTCCTCAACGCTGCTATCCTTCTGATATTAGGTTAATACCTGATTAACCTCCGGCATTTCTGCCTGAGCAGGGTGGTGTGTGACCTGTGCGAAGGGGATTGTTTCGATAATGCCGGTTCTGCCGCTGAAAGCTTCACTCCACAGCCTTCTGGCATCTGCCCTGCTTCTTTTGTCCGGCTGCGGCGTCTTCGACCGCGATGAGCTGTTTTTGCGCCCCTCGCAATATGATGCCCGGACCGCCTTTGTGCCGATGCCGGTGGAAAGAGCCTGGGTCACCGCGCCGGGACTGCGCGCCCTTTACCAGCGTCCGGTTTTTGAGGGCTATGAGCAGCGACTGAGCCTTGCAAACCCGACGGTGCTGCCCGGCGACAACCTGATGGTGCTCAGGGTGCGCGACAATATCGTTCCCGAAGCCCGTCTTGTCTTTGAAGAATTCACCCGCTGGACCGGTGGATTGCCCGCGCCCTTTGAGGGGCTGACGGCGGGCGAGCTGATGCGCGGCGAAGATGAGATGGGCCCCTATTTTTACGCTGAGCACCGCAGCGGGCCCGATACGGTCTGCATCTTTGGTCTGCGTCGGCTGAACGGCAGCCACCGCGAAATTCCCGCCCGGGGAGATGTGATGGATGTGCAGCTGCGCAACTGCCTGCGCGGCAGCCCGGAGGAGGCCCTGGCCCCCCTGCTGGCCGCCAGCCTTCGCAGCGCGCCCGGGGCAGCGCAGCCCGATGGCACCAGCCGCCTGCTGTCGCCGCTCGCCGGCCCCGGCCTGTAAACTCACCGATCACTTCCCTGCCCGCAAAGCCGCAGGTCCCGGATACGAAGGAACGCAATGTGACAGCCCGCAGAGTGATCGGATCCCTGGCGATCCCCGTCTGGATCTGTCTGCTTGTCCCGGTGGTGCTGCTCTGCATCCTGCCGGTCTCCAACGCGGCCCAGGCCATGCTGGGGGCCTCAGCCGTGCTGCTGGTTGTGGCGCTGAAACCTTTTGTCTCTCACATGGCGGCGCGTCTGGCGCTGATGGGAACAGCAAGCGTGGTGGTGCTGCGCTACTAGTCCTGGCGCCTGACCTCAACCCTGCCCGATCCGGGGCTGACGGCCAGTTTCATTCTGGCCCTGCTGCTTTTGCTGGTTGAGACCTATTCGATCCTCGTCTTCTTCCTCAACGCCTTCATTACGGCCGATCCGGTGGATCGCGGCCTGCCGCCGAAGCTTGAACTCGATCAGATGCCGACGGTGGATATTCTGGTGCCGTCTTACAACAAGCCGGTCGAGATGCTCTCCATCACGCTCTCGGCGGCGAAGAATATGGTCTATCCCGCAAGGCTCCGGACGGTTGTGCTTTGCGATGACGGCGGCACCGATCAGCGCTGCAACTCCCCTGATCCTGAGCTTGCCGCGAAGGCACGGGCGCGGCGGGCTGAACTGCAGGCGCTCTGCCGCGATCTCGGGGTTGTCTATTCCACCCGCGCGAAGAACGAACACGCCAAGGCCGGCAATATGTCCGCCGCTCTTGCAAAGCTTGACGGCGACCTGGTGGTGGTTTTTGACGCCGACCACGTTCCGAGCCGCGATTTTCTGACCCGCACGGTCGGCTATTTCGTGGAAGATCCGAAACTCTTTCTGGTCCAGACGCCGCATTTTTTCATCAACAAAGACCCGATAGAGCGGAACCTTGGCCTGAAATGCCCGCCCGAGAATGAGATGTTCTACGGCATGATCCACCGCGGGCTTGACCGCTGGGGCGGGGCATTTTTCTGCGGATCGGCGGCTGTGCTGCGCCGCAAGGCTCTCGATTCCGTGGGCGGCTTTGCCGGTGAGACCATCACCGAGGATGCCGAGACCGCGCTGGAAATCCACTCCAAAGGCTGGCGAAGCCTTTATCTCGACCGCGCCATGATCGCGGGGCTGCAGCCCGAAACCTTCGCCTCCTTCATTCAGCAGCGCGGCCGCTGGGCTTCGGGCATGATCCAGATGCTGATGCTGAAAAACCCGCTCTTCCGGCGCGGGCTGACGCCCTTGCAGCGGCTTTGCTATATCAACTCGATGTCGTTTTGGTTCTTCCCGCTGATCCGGCTGGTCTAACTGCTGGCACCGCTGACCTATCTCTTTTTCAGCGTTGAGATTTTTGTGACCTCCTGGACCGAGGCCATGGCCTATACGCTCAGCTATATGGCCATCGTGCTTCTGGTGCAGAACGCCACATTTGCCCGGTTCCGATGGCCTTTGATCTCCGAGATTTATGAGATCGCCCAGGCCCCCTATCTCGCCACCGCCATCCTGCGCACGGTGGTTCGCCCCAGGGGGGCAAAGTTCAACGTGACCGCCAAGGATGAAACCCTGGTGGAGGATTATATCTCGCCGATCTATGGCCCGCTTCTGCTCCTTTTCGGGCTGACGGCGGCCGGAGTGGCCGCATTGATTTTTCGCTGGATCGCCTTCCCGGGCGACCGCAGCGTGCTGGCAGTGGTCGGGACCTGGGCGGTGGTGAACTTCCTTCTGGTCTCGCTCTCGCTCAGGGCGGTGTCGGAAAAGCAGCAGCGCCGCGCCTCTCCCAGGGTCGCCATGCAGGCCCCCGCCCAGGTGCGTCTCTCCCTTGCGCCCACCCGCGAAGTGGCTGTGCCCGCCGAGGTGCTGGATGCCTCAACCTCCGGCGCGCGCATCCGTCTGGGCGCAATGCCGAAAGGAGAGAGCCTGGCGCTGCCGCAAAAGGGCGACCGTCTGGTGCTGCGCCCGCTTTTCGAAGAAGCGCCACATCTGGAACGCGATGTCCGCGCCGTTGTGCGCGCCGTGATCAATACCCCCGGCGAAGGCCATGTCATCGGGCTGCAGTTTCTGTCTGACCAGCCGATGGATGTGCGCGAGGCCGTGGCTCAGCTGGTCTTTGGCTCATCGGAAAACTGGCTGGCGGAACGGATGCGCAGCCGCAGCCGTAAGGGGCTGATCGCAGGCCTGTTTTACGTGCTGCGCCTGACCCTCACCTCGCTGCCCCGCACCCTCTGGGACTTCCTGCGTGAGCCCGGCCGGCGGGCAAAGTCTGAGCTGACGGCCCGCCACAAGCCAAAGCCGGCTCACCTCGTGGCCTTCGGTGCGGATTTCGACACCGAAGAATTCCGCCAGGGGGCGCGCCGCTCCGGCCTTGAGGATTTCATCGCTACGGAGGACCGCGCATGAGCCCTGTCCTGCCGCTGGTTACCTCAGCCCTTGCTGCGCTTCTGACAGCCCTGCCGGTCTGGGCGCTGGACCGCAGCGAAGGCGCGGGCGCGCAGCCCCGCGATGGCGGGGGGCCGGTCGTCCTCTCCGCCCCCGCACAGGAGCCGGTCCCCGGCCTGATCCGCCTGCCGCCCGATCCGGAGAGTGGCAGGGAAGAGGCCGCGGATCTTCCCATCACCCCCGGAGAGGCGGAGCCTGCAGATGCGACCGGTCTTGTCGCACCCGCTGCCCCTTTGCGCGACCGCGCAGAGCGCGGGACTGCCGCGCCGCTGAACACCGAAGGTCTGATGCCGCTGTTGCCCGTCAACCGCCTGCCGGTTTCTCCGGTGGCCGGGGCCAGCCTGCCGCAGCCGGGAATTCTGCGGCTGACCGGCGAGCGGCTGGTGCAGCAGATGAGCATCTATCTGCCCGAAAGCGCCCCGGTGCCGGAACAGCTGCTCCTGACGCTGCAATCTTCGATCAACGTGCTGCCCGATGCAGCCCGGCTTGAGGTGACGATCAACGAGGCCGCACCGCAAAACCTCCCGCTCGATCAGATCGGCGCTTTCGGAACTCTCGCCCTGCCGGCAGAGGGGCTGCGCCAGGGCGAAAACCGGGTCGTGCTGACCATTCACCAGCCGCACCGCATCTGGTGCGGCCCGGAGGCGACTTTCGGGGTCTGGACAGAGATCGACCTCAGCCGCTCGGGTGCATCGGTGCCCGCCTCTTCCGTCACGCCCGATCCGGGTGGTTTTGCCCTGGCGCTGCGCGCGCAGACCGGGACCGGCCGCCCGCTTCCGGTCCTGAGCGATACCGCCGCAGATCCGGCGCTGCTGCGCCAGGTCACCGATCGGGTCTCGGAAGCCATGGGCGGCAATGGCCAGATCACCCTGCGCTCTTTCTATACGCCCGGGCCGAAATCCTTTGCCTCCGTCGCGCTGATCCCTTCAGAGCGCAATCAGGTCAGCTTCCGCCCCGGCGCAAGCGGGGCGCTGGTGATGCAGATCGAGCACCGCCCCGGAGAGCTTCCCGATCTCGCTCCCCATCTGCCGCCGCCACCGCCGCCTCATGCGGGGCTGCAGCTTCTGCGCCCCGGCGATCCGATGACCTTTGAGGCGCTTGGCCAGGGCGATATCATCGGGAATACGCATTATTTCCGCGCGGCCCTGCCCTTCCGTCTGCCCGATGCCTAGCTTTTGCTGGCCAATCAGCGCGCGCGCCTGCAACTCCACTACGGCTATGCTGCCGATCTTGCCCCGGGGTCGATCCTGCTCGTCAAGGTCAACGATCAGACCGTGCGCCTGCTGCCGCTTGATGTCTCAGGCGGCGGGATGAGAGAGCCGCTGGATATCGATTTTCAGGCCCGCTTCCTGCACGGCGGCGTCAATGTCCTGAGCTTTGAGATGATGGTTCCCGGCGCGCCTGCGGATGCGGTCTGCCCGCCGCGCCAGGGCGATATGCTGGTCATCCGCGCCTCGAGCACGCTCAATGTGCCGCCCTCGCCACCGATGGAACTGGCGGGCCTGATCCGCCCCCTGAGCGGGCTGAGCAGCAGCGGCGTGCTGCCCGCCGCAGGCAGCGACGCGGCCACAATGCCGCTGACCGCCGCGCAGATCGCAGCCGGCCTGGCGCGGCCCTCGCGCCCCAATCCGGCAATCACTTTGCATGTGACAGACCTCAGCACGCCCCAGGCGCTGCCCACCGGGCCGCATCAGCTGCGCCTGAGCCGCCTTCAGGAGGCGCTTTTTCCTCTGATGCCCGCCACGGCAGAGGTCAGCCCGCAAAGCCCGCCGGTCTCCCGCCCTGAGGGCCCCGCAGAGATCGGGTCTGAACCCGAGCCGAAAAGCGACGGCTTCACCGCCTCTCTCGCTGCGCTCAGGGATCGGGTGACCGGGCCCGAAGGGGTGCTGTCGCGCCTGCGCGATGAGATCCGCCAAAGCGCCTATATCGGCTCAGAGCAAAGTCTTGATGAATGGCTTGAGGGCCGGCGCGGCGTGGCTTTGCTGCTGCGACCCGACCCGGCCCTGCCCGATGCGCTCTGGCTGGTGCTGGGGCCGCGCGCCCCGGTGGATATGATCGCCCAAAGCCTCTCAGACCTGCGGCGCAGCCGTCTGGCCAGCGGAGAGGCGGCCCTTCTTGACGCCGATGGCACCTGGGCCGTCTGGTCCCCGATCACCCCGCCGCATCTGCTGGCGCTGCCTGCCGCCGGGCAATGGCGCACGGCTCTGGGGAATTTCGCCTCCTGGTCGCCGCTGCTTTATACGGCGGTCACACTGGGACTGGCGCTGCTGTCGATCCTGCCGGTCCTCTGCTTTCTGCTGATTACCCGCACCAGACGAGGAGGCCGCCTGTGAAGCGCCGCCGCTTTCTGAGCACCACCACCGCCGCCCTGGCAGCTGCCGCAGGCCTGGGCCTCGGCGCTCTGCGCCCGGCCATGGCGCAGGCCGCAGGAGATCTGCCGATGAGCAGCCTTTTCCTCGCCACCGATCACCCCCTTCAGGAGGCATGGAGCCGCTGGAAGGCGCTTTGCCTGACCGAAGAGGGCCGGGTTGTTGATGGCTTTCAGGACAATGTCAGCCATTCGGAAGGACAGGGCTATGGCCTTGTTCTGGCAGCCGTCTTTGGCGATCGGGCGGCAGCGGATCTGATCATGTCCTGGACCGCTGAGAACCTGGCGGTGCGCCCCGACAGCCTGCTCGCCTGGCGCTGGAACCCGGCCTCTGACCCCCGGGTCAGCGATCGCAACAATGCCTCGGACGGCGATCTCTTCTACGCCTGGGGCATGGTGCTCTGTGGCATGCGCGACAACCGGCCCGATCTTCTGGACGGCGCGGGCCGGATCGCGGCAGATCTGATCCGTCGCTGCACGGCGCCCCATCCCGACGGCTCCGCGCGCCGTCTTCTACTGCCGGGGGCGGCGGGCTTTCGGGATGCGGGAACGGTTGTAATCAACCCGTCTTATTACATGCCGCGTGCCATGACCGATCTGGCCCGCGCCACCGGGCAAAGCGCGCTGGAAAGCCTTGCAGCCGATGGTCAGGCGCTGATTTCGGCGCTGGCTTCGCGCGGTCCGGTGCCGGATTGGGTGCAGATCAGCGCGGCGGGCATCACAGCGCCGCCTGCGCAATTCTCGCAAAACGCGGGCTATGAGGCGGTGCGGGTGGCGCTTTTCCAGATCTGGTCAGGCCTGCCGGGGGGCCTGCGGCTCGCGCCTGGGCGGCGGCAGCGGAAGCGGCCGGACCTGAAGGCGGTGCCGTGACCGTCTGGTCCCTGCCCGGGGGCGCGGTCCTTGAGCGCAGCCGCCACGAAGGCTATGCCGCTGTCGCAGCCCTCGCGCGCTGCGCAGCCTCAGAGGGCTTTGGCGCGCAGATCCCGGCCTTTACAGAGGCGCAGCCCTATTACCCCGCCACTTTGCATCTGATGGCTCTTGTTGCTCAGGCGACAACCTACCCGAGGTGTGTGCCGATATGATCTCTTCCCTTCGTCTTCCGCTGCTGGCGCTGCTGTTGAGCGCAGGTGCGCAGATGCTGAACGCCCAGGAGCCGCCGCGCAGTGAACTGCAGACGCTGAGCTATTACCACCAGCAGGGCGACCGCGCGGCCACCGAGGCCGAGATCCGGCGGCTGCGTCTGAAATATCCGCAGTGGATGCCGCCGGCGGATCTGTCGAAACTCAGCGTGACGGCCCCCTCGCAGGAAATCGACCTCTATTACCGCCAGATCGCTGCCGGAGACTATGAGGGCGCCCGCTCCACCCTGGCGCAGGCAAAGGCTGCCTTTCCGGACTGGCAGCCCCCGGCTGAAATGACCACGCTGCTGGCCGTCTCAGAGGGGCAAAAGCGCTTTGATGAGGCGCTGAGCGCCGGTGATCCGCGCCAGGCCGCCGATCTGGCAGGCCGCATACCGGATCTGCTGCGCTGCGAGCGGATCAACAACGCCTGGCGGCTGGCAGAAGCGCAGACTGCGACAGGCCGGAAAACCCAGGCCCTTGGCCTTTATCAGTCCATCCTCGAGACCTGCACCAACAGCAATGATCTGAGCGCCACGCTGGAAAAAGCCGACCAGATCGCCGATGAGGCGCAGATGAGCGGGTTTTTTGACATCGCATTTCGCCGCTTTCCGGCCGAAGCGCCGCGCTTTCAGGCTCTGCAAACCCGCCTGCTCGCAGGTCGCGGCAAAGCTGCCCCCCCGCGAAAGCCCCCCCCTGCCCCTGCCCATGCCGCAGGCCCCGGACCGGCCGCTGCCGGAGCACGCCCCGCCGCCCCTGCCCGGGCTCCGGCCGCGGCCGGCAGCAACACGGGCGGCGGCGCGCGCAATGTGCAGGCCGCAAAGGATCGCGGCGACTGGGCCGGTTGTCTTGCCGCCTCAGAGGGCAGCGCGACTACGGCCGCGCAATATAACCGCGCATGGTGCGCCTATAACCTCGACCGCCCGCTGGAGGCGGTTGACAGCTTCCGCCGCGCCCTGCAGGGCCGCATGACGGCGACCGAGCGGCGGGATGCTCAATATGGCATCGCCCTCGCCTATCTGAAGATGGGGATGACGGAACCGGCGGCGCAGATCGCCGCAAAGGTGGATCTGACCCGCAGCCAGCGCGTGGATGTCGAGCGTCAGATCCTCGATCAGCGCGGGGTCGCGGCCTATAAGGCGCGCAACTACGTCCAGGCGATCCGTTATTTCGATGCGCTTGAGCAGATCTCCGGCGGGATCAGCCGCAACCTCGGGATGCTGCGCGCCTGGTCCTATCTGAACTCAGGCCAGAGGGCGCGGGCGCGGGCTGAATTTCTTCGCATGCACAATGAACTCGCCAGCACAGAGACGGCGCGGGGCCTGGAGGCCCCGGGGGAGTAAGCCGCCACCACCACCCCACTCCGCGCTCAGCGGGCAGAGGCGAGAGCCGCCTCTGCCACAGGCAGCGCACGCGGGGCCTCCGGCCTGGTGCAGGGCTTGGCACGGGCCACGGCGGCCAGGGCTGCGGCTGCGGCGGCGGCGCTGACCCGATTGCGGCCCTGGTTTTTCGCCTCATAAAGAAGCGTGTCCACCCGGCGCAGCGCGACGTGAAAATCTGCCGCATCGGCGACCTGCTCCACCCCGAAACTCGCGGTCACCCGCGCCTGATCGGGCCAGGTTGCGCCTTCAACTGCGCGGCGCAGGATCTCGGCCAGAGAAACGGCCTGCGCAAGCGTGGCGGCGTCGATCATCAGCATGAATTCCTCGCCGCCCATGCGCCCGGCAATCTGACCGGGGCGCAGATGGCGTGCAAAGAGATCACTGAGCTGACGGATCACCAGATCTCCGGTGTGATGGCCATGGCAGTCGTTGATCCGCTTGAAGTGATCAAGGTCCACCGCAATCAGATGCCAGTTTGCGCCCGGATGCTGCCGAAGCCGCAGCTCTGCCTGTTCCTGGAAGCCCCGGCGGTTCAAAAGGCCGCTCAGCGGATCGGTGTCGCGCTGACGCCGCAGACTTGCCAGAAGATCGCCGATGGCCACCAGCACGACCACCACCGTCAGCCAGAGTTTGAAAAACAGCATCAGCGCCAGATAGAGCTTCCAGGGCCCTGAGCCGGGTAGATCCTCCAGATCCGCGCCGGGGGCGATGACGATCGTCCAGCAGCTCCGCAGCACGGCAAACCCGGCCCCGAAAACATAAGACGTCGCCAGGAGCCGGTCACAGAGCCCGATCCCATCGCGCTGACGCAGCAGATCCGGGACGCTGAGGCACAGGATCGCTGCAACCCCTGCGCTGACCACCGTCAGGCGGCTGAGAAGATCGCCCCGCATCTCACCGAAATAATAGCTGCCCGTGACCGTCAGAACCGCGATCCCCACGGCCAGGCGGTGTCTTGGCTCAAGGTCAAAGCGCAGGCAGATTGCCTGATGCAGCGCCAGAGCGCCGATGACATGCAAAAGAGCGAGCAACACCACCCGATCGGCAAGGCCCGCATTCGACAAAAGGGTCTGCAGCGTCAGGGCGACCGAGACACATAAAAAGCTCATGGCCGTCAGCGGAAGATACTCCTGCCCCCCCGGCAGATGACACAGCCCGTGGCGGTTCAACAGCAGACGGCAGGCCATCAGAAGCAGTGCAAGCACCAGCAGACATGCCGGAACCATCAGAAGAAACAGCTCATCCTGGTCCATTTGCAACAACCGCTCATCGAGCCCCCGCAGAGGCGGTCACTTTCCCCAAGGCCCCGTATCACCGACCGCACCTGCGGCTCCCTCGATGCGTCGGCCCCCTACACACCGGCCATCAAATCTCCAGGTGATGACCTGCGACCCGGAGGTCTTGCCCCGGACCGCTGCAGAATTACGGTTAATCTGGGCGAAATCTTGACCTCAAGCCGCCAAATCCGCCCGGATCGGCGGAAACTGTCCGTTTCAACCGAATATTTGAAACTTTTTCAGGCTTAAAAGGTCAATTTTAAAAGAATCGGTCGGGGTCCCGGCGGTCGGGGCCCCTTTCTGTTCAGAACGCCGAATCGCTCGTGAAGACCTCACCCTTGATCTGGTCGCGCCCGGCGGCTTTGGCGAGGTAGAGCTGCTGATCGGCGGCGCGGATCCACAGCCCCGGCTGCATCCCCGCCCGGATGAGGGCAGCGGCCACCCCCATGCTGATGGTTACATAGGGCTGCACCTGTGAGCCTTCATGCGGAATCGCCAGCTGACCGACATGGCGGCGGATATCGCCCGCAATCTCCATGGCACGCTCGAGATCAGATCCCGGCAACACGCAGGCAAATTCTTCACCGCCATAGCGCGCCGTATAGCCCGAGGCCTGCCGCATCGCCCGGCTGAGGGCCGAGGCCACCATATGCAGGCAGCGGTCGCCGGTCTCATGGCCATAGGTGTCGTTAAACTGCTTAAAGAAATCGACGTCGATCATGATGATCGACAGCCAGCTGCCCTCTGCCGCCGGGGTATTGACCGCGGAGCTGAGCAAACCGTCGAGCTTGCGGCGGTTGTGCAGCCCGGTCAGCGCATCCGTGACCGCCATCAAAGCCAGACGGTCGCGCAACTGCTTCAGCTCAATGTGGTTGCGCACACGGTTGCGCAGGATCATCGGCTGGATCGGCTTGGTCACATAGTCAATCGCACCCAGCGAAAGGCCGCGGACCTCATCTTCGACATTGCCCAGGCCGGTGGTGAAAATCACCGGAATATCGGCCAGAAGCGGATCTTCTTTCAGCCTCTGGCAGACCTCAAAGCCCTGCATTCCCGGCATGACGACATCAAGCAGCACCAGATCAGGCTGGGTCAGCCGCGCAACCTCCAGCGCCTCTTCGCCCGAGGTCGCAAAAGAGATCTCATAGTCATCCCCAAGCGCCGCATAGATAATTTCGACGTTCGAGATTTCATCATCGACGATCAGAATAACCGCACGGTTCGCCGAAGCCTGGCTGAGATCATTCACGCGGGGTCACTCCTGCTGCGCCGGGGCCCTCAAGCCCCATCGCGTTGAATTCCGTCATAGCCGTCTCATAATCCAGACGGCATTGCCAAGTTATTTTCACCTGGTGTGTTGCAGTCTGTGTGAAGCCGGTCACGCGGT
>NZ_SBLC01000027.1:15612-37709 GCF_004054105.1 Falsigemmobacter intermedius | reverse complement strand
GACCCACCGCCTGATCAAAGCCGGTCAAAAGGGCAAGATTTTTGCCAACCTGCGCATCGGGGCTAAAGGTAGGTGTCAGATGGAGACTGCTCATGTTGAAATCCCAGAAACTGCTGCCGTTAGTATTTTGTCTGATGCCTTGTGTGGCGGGGGCCCAAACGGAGGCTGTGCTCTCCGAAATGTTCATGCGCACGAATATCCCAGTTGAGGACATCAAGAGCTCGATCGAAGCGTGCGATCTTAGCCAGCACTCTTTGAGCCTCTGTGCACTTGCAATGGCGGTTTCCGCTGAGCTGATTTTTGATGACCTACAACAAGAAATGCTGATCTTCAGGCCGACCGAATATACGAATTTCAAAGCTAAAATATGGACCGACTGCGAGAATACCGGTCAGGAGGCAGCTTACGGCCGGACCATGCTCGCAGCTGATGTTTCGCTATGTGTCGCTGCCGAATTCAGGGCACGCCACAGAGCTATGGTAGAGGTCCGGAGAATTGATGCCGCACCGCATCCACCTCATAAGTGGGACTAAACAGGGCCGTGGATGTCACCGACACGCTCGACATCGCTTTGGCAGCGTCAGGCTGCGACAGCGCCAAGGTTCTGCACAAACCCAGGCTGCTCAGCGATAATGGCTCGTCTTACATCGCTGCTGATCTGGCAGAATATCTCGAAGACAAAGGCATGAAGCACATTCGCGGCGCACCAATGCACCCCCAGACACAGGGAAAGATCGAAAGATGGCACCAGACCCTGAAGAACCGCATCTTGCTGGAAAACTACTTCCTCGAGGGCGAACTCGAAGCAGCCATCGCCGCCTTCATCGATCACTACAACAACAATCGCTACCACGAGAGCATCAGCAACCTAACCCCAGCTGACGTCTACTTTGGTCGCGGTGAAACCATCTTGGCTGAAAGGAGGCGCATCAAACAGCAGACCATCCAAAACCGCCGCTTGAACCACCAGCGTCAAGTGGCATAGCCTGAAACCGATGAGCCCAAGCCATCCGCTACAAAATCAGCGCGGCTGTTCCAAATCATTCGACGACGGACAACGGCTAAGACCATGTTTGGAGGTGCCAGATGACCCCGCGCGCGACCATCATCGGCCTGTTCGGCTCGTCCTTTCCGGTCTGGATCTTTGCGGCGCTGGCCGGGGTCGGTGTGGCGCTGATCCTGCGCGAGATCCTCGTGCTGACTGGCCTGTCGCGGCATCTGCCAGCCGCCGCCGTCTTCTATCCCGCCGTGGCCCTCTTGGCCGGTATCGGCATGAATTACCTCTGGATCGGGAGCTATGGATGAGCGCCGCGCAGGACGAGCCCAAGCCGCAGGTCACCGCTCCGGTGCCGGAGGCAAATGCCACAGCTGATAGCAAGGGTGTTGCCGGCACTGCACTTCCGGACCCCGTGGAGCACCCGCCCGAGGTCAGTGCCGGTCCTGCCGTATCGACGGATCAGGATGATGGCCGGGCTTCGCCGTCTCAATCGGCGGAGGTCACGCCGTCACGGTCGGAGACGCCTTCGCCAGTTCCGCGCCCCTGGGTCGGCGCTATCCTTCGCCTTGTGGTCCTCGTGACGGCTCTCGCCGCCGCCGCTGCCGCCGTCTGGGCATGGCGGCAATCGGCCAGCCACCCCTCGACCGATGCCGCTGAGATCAGTGCCCCGGTCACCGGCATTTCCGCCATCGTGCCCGGTCTGGTGATCGAGGTCGCCGTCAGCGAAAGCGCCAGGGTCGCCGCAGGTGATCTGCTGTTCCGCATCGACCCCGAGCCCTATCAACTGGAACTCGATCAGGCGCGCGCGGCATTGGCCGCGGCAGAGTCCGAGCTGCGGCAGGGCGAGGGCAATCTGGCGCTGCAACAATCCAACGCCGATGTCGCCAACAGCCAGATCGAGCGCGCCACCGCCAATCTGGAACTGGCGCAGCAGACCTTGAACCGGCTCGAACCCTTGCTGGCGCAGGGCTATGTCACTGCGCAAGAGGTCGATGCCGCGCGGACCGCCTTGCGCGATGCCACGGTCACCTTGGCGCAGTCGCAAAGCCATGCGCAGGGGACAGACGCCTTTGTCGGCACGCTGGACACCCGCCGCGCACAGGTCGATGTCGCCCGCGCCTCGGTTGCTTTGGCCGAGCGCAACCTGCGCAACACCGAGGTGCGTGCCCCGACCGACGGTGTGCTGGCGGGGATGACGCTCACGGCGGGCGAATTCGTGGTCTCGGGCGTCACGCTGTTCTCGCTGATCGACGACAGCCATTGGCGGGTAAGCGCCTTGTTCCGCGAAACCGACCTGCCGAACATCCGCATCGGCGACCGGGCGCGGGTGTTCCTGCTGGCCGCGCCGGATCTGATGATCGAGGGCGTGGTCGGTGGCATCGGCTGGGGCGTGCGGTCCTCGGAAGAGGCGCAGCTTTTGGGCCTGCCCTTGGTCGCCAGCAAGCTGGACTGGGTGCGCGCCGCCCGCCGCTTTCCGGTCGAGATCGAGCTGGAGCATCCGCCGGAAGGGCTGGTGCGGCTGGGCGCTTCGGTCTCGGTCCGCATCATCGGGCCAGAGGAAGGCGCCGTCGGGGAAAGCGGCACCGGCCAATGAGCGTTGCCACCGCCATTGCCCCTGCCATCACCACCCCGCCCGAGACATTCGCAGAACGCATCGCGCGCGAGGATCGGGCGGATCGGCTGCGCGGGGCATTGACCCTGACCGGGCTGGTGATGGTGACGGTGTTTCTCGCCATGGCGATGCGGGTGCCCGAGGCGGCGCTCTCCTGCTATATCCTGTTCTTCGCCCACCGCGACAACGCAGGTGACAGCATCATGACCGCTGTCCGGCTGAGCGCCGCCGCGACTTTGGCGATCCTCCTGGCGATCCCCCTCTTGAATGCGGTGATGGGCGATCCGATGCTGCGGCTGGCCGCCATCGCCGGCTTTGCCTTTCTCGGCATGTTCCTGTCGCAGGCCAGCCGGCTTGGTCCCCTGGCGGCGACGGCGGGATTTGTCTTTGCCTTCATGCTGACGCTGGTCGATCTGATCCCGGTGCCAGAACTCATGTCGCAGGCGATGCGCTGGATGTGGGTGGTGCTGGTCCTGCCACTGGGGCTGATGGCGGTCTGGGCAGCTTTGGCCGGTGTCCGGCCCGAAGTGCTGTTGCGCCGCCAGATCGCACGGCGAGAGGCCGCCAGTGACGTGCCCCATACGCCCGAGGCGCAGAGGCTTCTGGACGAGGGGCTGGCGCGCAGCGACGAGTGGTTGAAGTTCGCCCGCATCCTTGGCGCGGCACGGGGGGCCGATGCCGAGGCTCTCGCCCGCGCCGATGACGACAGCTACTTCCGGCTGGCTCTGGCCGAGGCGGGTGCCGCTCCCCGCGCATCCTCCGGGTCGTCAGCGCCCGAGAAGGCGCCGCTCTTCCGGCCAGATGCCTTCAGCGATCCGCGCCACCTGCGCTTCGCACTGAAGTGCCTTGTCGCCGTCCTGATCACCTATGGCTTTTACGCGGCCTTCAACCTCTTTTCGATCCATACGGCGATGATCACTGTGTTCTATGTGGCCCTCGGCTCGCGCGGCGAGACGCATCACCGGCTGGCCCTGCGGCTGATCGGTTGCCTGATCGGCGCGGTCGCCGGAATTCTGGTGATGACGCTTTTGATGCCGTGGATGACCGATATCGGCCATTTGCTGATCGTCACCGGCGCCGTCACCTTCGTCGCAGCCTGGATCGCCTTGGGCGGCGAGCGGGTGTCCTATGCCGGATGGCAGATGGCGCTTTGCTTCTATCTGGTAGTGCTGGCCGGGTTCTCACCCCCGGCGAGTATCGACGCGAGCCTGAGCCGGATCATCGGCATCCTGTTCGGCAGCGCGGTTGTCTGGTTTGTCTTCACCGCACTTTGGCCGGTCCATGCGCGCGATGATGCGCAGGCGGCTTTGGCGGAATTGTCTGCGGCCCTCGCATCAAACCCGCCCGCCACCAATGGCCGTGAAGTGGCGCGGCTGCGCGAACCTCTGGCCCGCGCGCGGCGACTGGCCGGGCTGGCCGTCCTTGAGCGGCAACCGGGGCTGGCGCAGGAACTTGCCGAGGCCACGGCTCAGCTGCACTTTTATCTCAGACAGAGCCACGCGAAGGAGGACGATCATGTCCAAGCCGCATAATGCCCTTCTGGCCTGCGGGCTGGTCATGCTGACAGCCTGCGCGCCGCCGGATACCGCGTCGCTGGCCCCGGCCTCGCCTGATGCGCCGCCGCCGGGGCAGAGCGGGTTCCTGCTAGCCCCGGACAGCCGGGTCATGGCCGATGCCGCGCCGCGCCCAAGCGCGCAGCCCGGCCAGACCTATGCCTTGGCGACATTGATCGATATGGCGCAGCGCAACAATCCCGAGACCCGCGCCGCATGGGAGCGGACGCGGCAGGCCGCCGCCGCGGTCGGGCTGGTCGAGGCGAGCTATCTGCCGCAGATCTCGGCGCAGATCCTCACCGGCTGGCAGCGTGCCGAAGGGGCGGGGATCGAGGACGGGCTGGGGCTTTTGCCGCAGGGCAATGTCACCGGCGATATCGGAGTGACCACGGCATCGGTCTCGGTCCGCTGGCTTTTGTTCGACTTTGGCCGCCGCGATGCTGCCCGCGCCGGGGCCGAAGAGCTGTCCTTTGCCGCCAATGTCGCCTTCACCGGCGTGCATCAACTTCTGATCCACAATGTCACGCAGGCCTATTACGACCTGCAGGCGGCGCAGGCGCGCGAGGGCATCCAGCGCGCCCGTCTGAGCGCCGCGCACGAGATCGCCGCCATGGCGCAGGCGCGGCGCGCGCAGGAGCTGGCGACCGTCACCGAAGAGGCGCAGGCCGGGCAACTGGTCTCGCAGGCGCGCTTTGACCTGACCCGCGCCGAGGCGGAAACCGCCGCCGCCAACGTCCGGCTGGCCACCCTGACCGGACTGTCGCCCGCGACACGCATCGGCATCAATCCGGGCGACACGCTGGCCCTGCCCGCGCGGCCCCCGGCCGAGCTGAACCGCTTCCTTGCCGATACGCTCTCGCGCCGCCCCGATCTGCAGGCCGCCTTTGCCCGCGCCCGCGCCAGCGAGGCGAATGTGGCCTTGGTCGAGGCTTCGTTCCGGCCGCAGATCGTCGCCAGCGCCGCGCTCGGCCATCGCTGGACCTCGGGGCAACTGAGCGATGACCGGGTGCCGGTCGGGCTGGACCATGCCAGCGACCGCGATTTCGGCAGGGTCTTTGTCGGCGTGAACATCCCGATCTGGGACGGCAATGCCCGCGCCATGCGGCTTGAGGCGGCGCAGGCCGACCACAATGCCGCTCTGGCGCAGGCCGAATACCTGCGCAGCAGCGCAGAGGGTGAAATCATCGCCGCCTATGAGGCGCTGAAGGCGGCTTTGGCCGCCAATCAGGCGGCGGGTGATCTGGTCCGCACCTCGCGTGTGACCTATGACGCCGCACGCTCGATGGCCGATCAGGGGTTGCTGACAGTGCGCGAGGTCGATACGGCGCTGCGCCTGCTCTATGATGCGCAGATCGCCGAGGTCGAGGCGCGTCATGCCATCCGATCATCGGCCGCGATGCTGGCCTTTGCCAGCGGCCAGATCGCGGGAGGTTGAGGCGGCCTAGCTGTCTGCGACCATATCGGCAGGGCGCCAACCCGGCGGTTTGTCAGGGTCGGCGAGGTCCAACACCAAGTTCAGGTGATTGCGGTCAGGCTCTTGCCGCAGCTCGAGCGGGTCGGGGGCAAGGGCTGCAAGAGATTCGGCCTGCGTCTGGCAAGGCGCGGTTTCAGCCACACCACGGCTGATGAACAGCTTGGCCCTTTGACATGGCTTACATAGAGCTGCGATCAAAGCGTGGCGTCGTTATGCTTCATCATGAGCTGCTGCCGGTTTCGTGGACATCGGGTTAAGCTAGCATAGCGTGGGCTTCGAACTCCATGGGGCTGATGTAGCCTAGGTGCGCGAGTGCCGTTAAGGCTTCCCCCACACGAAGCTAAATTTCAGTTCTGCAGTGGTGCCTCAGTGTTGTGTGCTGTTGAATTTCGTTTTTATCCATTCCGCCCGCGGAACGCTGCCTGCCTCAATCTGCAGAGCGCGTCCAAGCCCGCAGG
Organism: Falsigemmobacter intermedius; assembly: GCF_004054105.1. Taxonomy (GTDB): domain Bacteria; phylum Pseudomonadota; class Alphaproteobacteria; order Rhodobacterales; family Rhodobacteraceae; genus Wagnerdoeblera; species Wagnerdoeblera intermedia. The sequence goes on along the minus strand of NZ_SBLC01000027.1, from coordinate 31,615 downwards.
AAGCTCTCATTAGCACCTTGGCGGGTAAGTCCCGTTCATCTGATGCGAAAAACTCGGTCGTGAAAGTTGTCTGATGACGGTAGCCGTCGGCATCCTTCACAGCGGAGAGGTCGAAGCGCATGCGCTCGCCGCCATAGGTGAAATGCAGTCCTACCCTGATGCCATCAAGTGTGCCACGGCCATTCCAGAACAAGATCAGAAACGGCCTCTTGTGGAACTCATTGTTCTCAAGGATCCACGTTTCGATGTTCATGGCTCTTAGATGTTCGCCAAGGTGCCTGAAGGCGGGAAAGATCGCTGTGTTTTGGATCTCCGGCCAACCAAGATAGCTGTTCCCTGAGGGGCGCAGATCAAAGACTTTCGCGCTGCCATCTGTCATCAGACACATCCTTGGAACTAATGCGCCAAAATTACCCGAGTCTGCTGCCTCATAATACTTGGCTGTTATGAGGTATAGGTTTTCGTGCTCCTTTCAAGCAAGAAAAAAGCTGTCACAGGCGATACTGTGACAGCTCCGTGCGGCTTCCTGCGATCTGTCTATTCGACTCTCAGTTCATCCATCGTCATACCACCCTCAAGCAGATCCTCGATCCATGTGGGCGTTCTCCCTCTGCCAGTCCATGAAAGAGACCGGTTGTAGGGGTGCTGATACTTGATCTTGGGCGCCTTTTTAGCGCGAGTTGCCCGAGCCTGTTTCTTAGTCTCACTTTTTTGGAGACCACTGATAACGTCGGCCACATCGACGCCGTACTTATCAGCAACTTGCTGGGCCTCGGCCAAGGCCTTCTCGACCTGCAACTTGTAATAATCGTCCACAGCTGAGTTGATAATTTTCTGCAGTTCTTTGAGCTCTTCGAGCGGCAGATCACGCAAATCTTCTCGCGTGAGCAATGGGGCAGACATATTCTTCACTTCTTAGGCTTAAAGGGCTTCGTATGGTCTCCCAAGCCGAAGAAAACGCTATGATTAGGATCTTCCTCCAGAACCTCTTCGAGCGTTTTCGAAGCCTTCACTTCGCCTTTTGTATAGAGCTCATCCCAAATCTCAGAGGGGTCGCGCTTGAACATTTCGGCCACTTTTAAGCGAATTTCATGGTTCGCAGTGGTCCCGTAAATGTGGTTGGTGAGGATACGATAGCTGATCCCAAGTATCTCAGCCAGATCGTGAAGCTTCATGTCATTCATGCGCAGAAGCGCACGAACACGGGCTGAAGGGGCCATTTCTGCCCATTCTTTTTTCGAGATCGCATATGCTGGCTTAACCCGCGTTCCGCCGCCGGCACCGCGAGGGCGTGCCTGAAGGTAGACGGGATCCCAGACTTTTTCCGGGTCCAGGTTGAGAGCATGGGCAATTTTCTTACGGATCTCGATAGAACGCGGTCCGACACCGGAAGTGCATCGCACTGCAACCGAAAGCTTATCAGTACGGGGTTCACCGATCAGCTGGGCGATAGTCTCGAAGTTGAGGCGTTTCTGTTTCATCGCTTCACGGATTATCTCGTGTGGTTGCTTAAGCTTGTCGTTCTTCTCCATAGCGATGCTTTCACTAACCTGTTGTCGAGACTGCATTTTTTTAACAAATTACGCAGCCCGATCTTTTGAGTCAATCTCCCCAGAGAATTTGCCGCATTTTAGGCAGGAAATAGTCCGGAAAACTGGTGTGGATCACTCCAACATGTAGTTCTGATGAATGGCAGTAGCAAGATTTTCTTCAAAGTTCAGAACCTGTTGGTAGAGGTCATCCAAGTATTCAACGCGCTCCATGTCACCTTCGTTGCCTGCTTCAGTCATGTCTTCCAGAACAGCTTTTCTAAGCAAGCCGAAGCTTTCCAAAGCTTCCTTGGTCACGAAATCATCCTCAAGGATCTCAAGTTCCCGGGCTTCTTCTGCAGTGATACCATTAAACTTTTTCATCACATAAAGCGGCATATTTGATCCTCGGCTTTGTCAGAGCCAATTCCTCTGCTATGTTTTATCACAATGCCGTAACCTACGAGCACAAGATGAGATGACTTCCACCGCTATAAGAAATCAAGGCTTGAATGCTCGTGGAAGCACAAAAGTTTACCTAGCGTTAACTGTATGCGGGTGCTTTTTCGTCATCGGTTGCCTGTCACGGGGTGTGTATGCGCAAACACCAGAGGCGCCAGACGTGACGCGGCAGGAATTAAATGAAGCCTGCATAAGGCCTTACCCACCAGAGCCCTCGCATTATGAGTCCGCAGCGGCTTTTAATGCGGCCAAGGAGCTCTACTATCGTGAGGCAAGTGTCTACGTTTCGGACTGCATCGATAAATGGATCTCTGAGAGCCGAAGGATGTATGAAGAGATGTTTCGCGCGGAAGCGGAGAGCTACCAGCGGGATCGGCAGGACGTTCTGGATGAAATGCGTGACTCAGCGCACAGTCGTTTCTAAGGGAGGTAGATTATGACCCCAAAACCCACCATTACCACCGCAGCCTCCGCCCCATCCGGCCAGTCGGTGCTCAAAGTAACCTACCGCAGTGACTGGCGGCTGAAGATCGTGATCTTCCTTTTGCTCATGGTCCTCGCTTACCTCGTTTTCACTTTTGCAAGCATGGTCCCACAGGCCCGAGCCCATTTTATTGATCTTCTTCTTAACCCGAGGCTCGATTTTTTTATGTCATCGCGTCTATGAAGAATTCAATTGGCACAAAGACATCCGGAGCCCTATGTCGCAAGCCTCTACCGTATTGAAAAAACTTGTCGGGATCGGAACGATCGTCTTAGGGATCCCGTTTCTTGCCGCATGTTCCTGGTGTCTTATGGTCAAGGACTGGCACCAAGGTACGCTTATGGAGGGCCTTTCCTTTGGCATCCTGATCTTGTTGCTTGCCATGCCAGGACTGCTTTACCGCCCGAACAGGGCCGCCGGATTCGGGATAGCTGCCGTTATCCTTCTTTTGATCACCCTCTTCGGCTTTGTTGTCTTCACAGGCGTCATTTCGTTTATTTTTGATATATTTACGCGGCCACGCGTGGCCTAGTGTAAAAGCCATAGACCCAATGGTCGCTGCTTGAATTGACTGAGGCTGCAAGAACTGGCTGCCAAACATTTTGGCAGTAAGTGACGTAGAAGGCCAAGGTCTTTGACTTATCTGCCGTCTAAGCAATAGGCAGATAGGGATAGGGCTATGTTAGCTATCAGAACAACCAACGTCGTACAGGGCGCTCATTATGTACCCGTTTCACGGCTGCTTATAGCGGCCGCCACTGCACTAGCCACGGCGCTGTCCATACCCGCGTCCCTTCTTGCCCAAGAAGTCAGCGTCAGAAGCGAAGTACGGTCGTATAACATCACCGCTTTGCAGGAACTGCCCCCTGCACCTGCGACTGCGCATCACAATTGCACAAGTCCGGCGCCCATCAGTCCTGCAGCCCGGACCGTGACCGCTTTGGGATGGCAGGTTGTCCATGAAAGCGACCTCGCCCCCTTTCATGCTGTTACATTCGTTGGGCAATCTAACAGTGGCAGTGCGGGTATGTGTGCCTATGGCGAGAGCAATGTCGCTATCTACCGTGGTGATAAGCTGGAAGCCCTGATCTGGGCGGCATTCGAAGAAGAAATTCCTATCATAATGGCTGTGCCGATCGAGGACAGGCTCTTGCGCCTCTATGCAGCTGATTATGTGAATTACCCCGTAGCTGATCTGGTGTTTGCCGAGAATGACACGCTTGTTTTGCGTGAACTGCCCCAAACCGATAGGTACTGCTCAGGCAAGGTCCCCCTGCCCGTTGGCTGGGGCAAGTCGCTGAAAGCCGAGTTAAGCGCGCTTAATGCAGCAGGTTGGAGCGCACGTTCTGCGGAGAAAGGAAAACTTGCCCCAGTAGAATGTTCAGGATCCGGCGCTGGCTACTGTGTCTACATGTTTGACCATGAGGGCGCAGAACTGAAGCTAACGACCTATGGGGGGGAGGCTCAGGCGAATGGCCCTGCCATCGCCGACTACGAGGTGACATGCAGCCCCCTATGAGCCACTGCCCCAAATTACCTCGGAAAGTTTGATATATATGAAAAATTGGGCATTTAACGCGCTCTTGGCGCTACCGATCGCACTGGCCAGCCAAGCGATGATTTCCCTTCTGCTCGTCATGATTGATCCCGACGGTGATCGGCTGGGCCAGCATACAAGCTATGCCATCATCGCCGCGCAGGTTGTAATTTTTGCTGTCGCCACGCTGCATCTTGCAAAATTTCCATCGATCCGGCGCAAGATAGAAAGTCTCTTGATCTGGGCGGGCCTCGTGCTGTTAACGACAATCCCTCTGTTACTGGGGTTCATGATGATCGAAGCCTCTGCCGATACCAGTCCAGACAAAGGCGGCGCAGTGGCGGCCTTCTTCATGCTCATCATCTTTGGCGGTGCTTATGGCGGGCTTGGGGCGATCCTGTTGATCGTAGGTTTAGTGCAAAGGCGGAACCGCAAAGCCACCCAGCGACTGACCTGATAATAACGGGCTGGTGACAAAGTTCTATCCATCCCAAGTCACACAGAAAATTGGAGACCTTCATGCGAATTTTTTCGTCATTGGTGCTCGTGAGCTTGATCACGCCGCAACTGGCCTTTGCGCAGGAACGCTTACTCGTTGATTTGCCACTAGGTCAGGTCAGTATCGCTATGGATAAGGACTTCGCTGCCATCGCCAAAAGTCCCTCTGTTCGGGGCACCGTGCTGATTGATACAGCCTATGCCCCGAAACTGAAGGCCACACATAAAAATAGCATTCTCCTCGAAGTCTCTCCTGGAGGGAATGCCTGTCCGGTTGATTATGTCTGGCTGACACTGAGCGAAAGCGATCTGAAACTCAGCGACTACACCAACAGCTGCTCGGAAGGTGCGCAGGTGGTTGAAACCGATGGCTATCCGAGACTGGTTGTCGATGACATAAATGACCCGCAAAACCGCTACAGCTACGATTTTGACGGTACAGCCTTGTCGAGCAGACAAATTGACCCCGAGACTCCTGCCGTCGGCAACGACCCCTGATCCTTCTTGTATTTGGTGGGCGTGAGCGAATTCTGCCCACCTCTCAGGAAATATTCTGCGCAGACCAGATAGCTGATCCGCGCAATTCCGCCTTACCATAGCCAGAAGATGACGCATTCCGCGCTGAGCATGAACAGCTCATCGGTAGCATCATGTCCGTCACTGAGGAATCTGACCGAGATTGGGGCCCGTCCTCATTTCGTCTGGTACCAAATGTATGCGACGCCGAAGGGGGCGATGAACACGGCGAAGCTGAAAAGCACAACATTTATCAGCAATTTAGCCGGATATAGCAGGATCATGGGCAAGATGAGGAATGTGTCGCCCAAGACCAGAGCTTTCAGCTCATCCCAAACCAGCTTTGCAAATGGAAAGACCACCAGGCAGAGGCTGAAGTATGCGATCGTGCCCGCGCTCCCGGCTGCAGCCTTGTTCCCCTGCATGACAGTGTAGATTATGAGCGCCAGGAAGAGTGCGCCAATCAAGTAAGCCCTGACCATGTAGCGTGCGTTAACGCCGCCCAGAATCCTTTTAAAACTTTGCATACCGTTCCTTCTCACATGACCAGGCGGCTTAAAACATGACGCCGGGAAAAGGTACAGCTCGGCCCACTCAGACCGGGTGTAATCAGCAACTTTAGGAACATCCTCAAGCTCTTACGGGCTTTGTGGCGCAGCTGCACCAAATCGAGCCTGTTCCTGCTGATAGTGGACCCAAAAATAGGATTTTCGTTGAAATAGCTGCGAACAGGCCCAATGTCTTTGTCAGGCCATTATCTCAAAGGAGGTCCATATGTTCGCCAAAGCGCTGCGCGGCCTCCGCCGCCTTGCCATCCGGTTCGATGCCTGGATGACTGAAAAGCCCAAATCTTATGAAAAATCTATACCCAGTGATCTCGAAGCAAGTATTCGCGTACGCAATGCTAGGGTCCGGCACCAGCTTGTAGATCGTGCTGGATGCATTCGTCCTGCAGGGTCGCTTCCGCACACGCATTGGCCATGACTCCCTGTCCCATCATCTATAAAGAATAAGGGCCCTCAATTTCTCATTGAGGGCCCTTTTTTTAGCTTTGAGCCGATGGGGCGGCGGCGGCTTTTTCAAGAACTGCCCTGACCCTCTCGGGAGACACCCCTGCCCTGTTACCCTGCACCTTATCGTAATAGCTGGCCTCGGGGTTTGGACCTGTCATCTTGGGTAAGATTGCCCATTCCTGAGAGAGACTGTGGGCGTACCCGTCCACGTTCCCGTTCTCTGATAGGCTGCTCAGCCCACGTGCATTCAACAGATACACCCCCAGTCTGTCCTGAGCCTCTGGCGTAAAGCGGTCGCTTTCACTCAGGCCCGCGCCCCGAACTGCTTTGACAAATGTTCCCTCAGGATCACTGCCGCCTGTCATCTGGTATCGGCCGGCAGCCCGCGTCTCCACGCCTCTGATCCTGCCGTCCTGCCACTGCATGACTTCACCGATCGTCATCTCCGTCAGCGGCTGAGCTGGTGGGTTTCTAGCGGATGCCCTTTCAAAATCATCGTAGCCTCTCGGGGCCTCAAGGCTTCCGACGAAAGATAAGATCAGGTCTTCTTTGGTCCCTGCTGGCAGTGTGGTCCCGCCGCCTTCTAAGGTGCCGCGGCCAACTGGGTTGGGGTTCTTGCTCCATTGGACGCCAGCACCCGATGCATTCAGTCCCTCTTGACCAGTCTCATGCGTCAGTTGCTGTGTGAGAGCACCAAGCTGGTACTCCGCAACGCCGCGCATGTAATCTCGGTTCGTGAACCCAGATGCCCCCAAAGCCTGAAGCTTTGAGGAGGTTTCAGGACTTGCCAAGACAGGATCAGCCTCTTCCATTTTGCTCAGCATTGTTGAAAAGCGGGCCGCCAGAACCTCGTCTCCAACGTTGTCCGCACCTGCCCTCAAACCACTGAGAGCCATGTATGTGGCCACGTCCGTCGCGCCGCCTATCGTCCCCTTCTCCACCTGCTGCGACAGGTAGTTATTGAGCATCGTATCAGCTTTCTGCTCGACAACATCCGCGCTCCCTTCAGTCACATCCGGGTATCTGGCGCCTGCCGAGTAGGCCAAATCCTCATAGTTGCTCTCAAACGCTTTTCTATCCACGGCTGACATGGATCCCAAAAGCGTACTGAAGAAAGTTGAGGCAAAGCCCTTTTCTTTAAGGGATTCTGCAAACGTCAGCTTGTTACCATCAATAGGCCCGTGCTGTTCTTCAATGCGATTGGAAACCGCTGACAAGACACCGTTCAACTGCCCAGGCGTCATGTCTTCGAACGGGGCTCCGATCCGTCTCTGCATCTCATCCAGAACTTCCGCAGGTTTCCCCATCGTCGGATCAAGATCTTTGAGGGCATTCTGCACGACTTCCCCGTCGAGGCGGAAACCTCTCCCGGCTCCCATGTAAGCGTCGCGCAACTGTTCAGGATCCACGCGGTCAAAGCTCTGCAGGTTATTCAGATCCGGACCTGCTTCGCGCCCCTGTGCTGTACCGAGGCCGGCGAAGCGCATAATGTCATCCGAGACAGCGTTGATCGCATCACGACGTTCCTGGCCGGTCTGAGTGTCATCTGCGTACAGCATGCCATTTAGTCCCTGCATCACATAGTGTGCTGCAAATGCATAGCGTGCCTCTTCCGCATTTCTGCCCGAGAAGAGTTGGTTCAGCTGGCGCTCATTACTGTCCATAAACTGATCAACTTCTTGGTTCAGACGTGCGTCATAGACAGCCTGTTTCGTCATCGACATAGCGTTGGCGTTGTTTGCCATCAGCGAGGAAATCTCAGACAGCTTGAATTCCTGGCTGGCGCGCTGGAATGTCATGTCCTGTCGAGAGTTTGTCTCTGACTCGCTGTTGCTCCAGCTGGCCTGCTGCGTTTCAGTAGCACCCTCAGTTTTTTGGTTACTTTCACTGATGCCAGCCGTGTTGATCGTGCTCTTAGTGTCGGTCTCACTGAGAGATCGGCTGCCATCCACTCTTCCCGCGGTATTGGATGTAACAGCAGTGCCGAGATTGTAGCCGATCCTATTGCTATCACCCTCTTTATAACTGTCGCTCCATTTCACGTCGGCACCGGCCCCGAGTGAAGCTGCTCCGCTAGGGCCAGTACCCAGCCCAAAGCCAAGACTTCCGGACCCCGATACCCCCGCACGCCTGTCAAAACTGGTGGAACTTCCGATTGCTACTGATCGATCACCAGAAGAACTAGCACCTGCATCTGTTGAGGTTCCGAAGCTGTACTGCAGGCCGTTACTTACTGTTGACGCATCAGAGGCCACTTGTGAGTTGGTCGCGCTGTTTAGTCGTGTCGTGCCCTTTGCGCTATTGAAGCCTGTGCTTGTTCCGATAGATCCCGTACCCGCAAAGGCTGCCACTTCTGCTGCCGAGAATGCAGATGTGACGCCGTGGCCAAGCGAAACCGTGACGTCACCCAGTTTATTGGCGTCCGTCGCAATGGCAGTGCCCTGAGACATAGGCGTGTACTGGTAGGCCGAGCTGAACACGTTAACCGGATCGCGTTTGAGCGTATCCGGGGCGTTTTTCTTGGGATCGTAGTGCTCCCCGCCGGACATATCGCGCTGCATGGACGTAGCGAGAGCCGACGATGTGCCGAATACAAGGAACATCGAGAGCGCCGTGGCCAGCGACAGATAGAGATAGCCCACGTCCTGAAGCCGGGTCACTTCCGTGAGGAATGAATTGACCGAGCTAATGCTTATGAATGCCGTAATGCCGATGGCATCCAGCGAGGCGTCAAGGAAGCCCATCACGATCAAAAGTGTCGGATACCAGAACTGTACCCACACCAGCATCCAGAAGTATTTGGCTGCAGTTTTGCCTCCCAATGGCCCGATCATCATCAAAAGCAGGACAAGGGGCATGACGCTCAGGGACCAGATCTCAATGAATGAGATCGTTGTCGCCATGGTTTCGAAGATGATTGCAGCTGTGCCGTAGTTCTTCTCGCGTCTCTGGTTCAGAGCGTCATCGAGGGCGGCCTGATGCGAGCCGCCGCCCGCTGCGCCAACAAAATGAGCCGGCGCCCTTTGCACGGCGTTGGCCCATGCCACCCCCGCATAGAAGCGAGGCAGATCACTGACAACGCTTTCGAGGGCAGCCTGATAGCGCAGACCTGTCGTTGTATCGTTCTGATACTTGCTGAAAAATTCATTAACGGCCGCATTCAGTGCTGCTTGATATTCGGCAGACTCGAAGCCTTCCATGAGCAGATCGTAGTGCTCTTCGCATTCATAGGCCCGCCCGTTTGAGGCTGCGACCGTCATGAAGTAACCCGTCACGCGGTAGGTCGAGAAATCCCGCCAGTTGATCCGAGAGTATTTCGTTTCAACGTCGGCCAGCTTGTCCTGAGACTTCAGGCACCGATCCACATAGATCATCGTGTCTTTGACAGGTGACAGCCCGTTCGCGAAGGTCGCGGCCGGGCCGTGAAACTGCTCTTCCGTTATGATTTGCCGATAGACCAGTGGCGCGCGCAGGGCCAGCAAATGGCCGTTGTCCATGGTGATGGCCGTGTCCTCAAGGCCAAGGTTTTCCGTCAGCATGTCGCTGAGTCCAGCCCCGATCGTGGTGATGATCGAGATAGGGGCGGCGAAGCCGATCGGCAGATCATCGACCCTTGAGAGCCCGCCGTTCTTATCCTCAATCACGAGATCCACACGGGGCAGGATCATCAGGACCGCAACCATGATCGGCCAGAAGAAGGTGGCCATCGTGAATTGGCCCCCTCTGAAAATCGACACAAAAAGTGCCACGATCAAGCCAATGACCGCCGCCAGCTTGGCAGCCACATCGAAGGCTCCGCCGTCAAAGATCATGGCGATCTGGCTCAGGATCCTTGTCACAAGGATCACGTCACTGAAGGTGTAAGCCACCATTTCCATTGGTCCCGTCCCCCTCAGCGCAGCGGTGAATGGTTGCGCACGAGGTATTCGTGCGTGTTCATAAAGGTGGTCATCATTTCGGCCGGGATTGCCGTGCGCTCGCCTATGACTGCCAGCTCGGCATTGATGCGCTCGATGGAGCGGGCAAAGTCGTTGCGGCGCCAATCGTCTGCGTATGCCGTCTCATACTTCTGCGACGACACGGCCTGATCGACGGCAACAATCACATCAGAGACGAAAATGACGGCCAGTTCATAGGCAAGGCGACCTTTCACTTCATTGAAGAAATCATAGGCCGCAGTCGTGCCCGGAGGGCTGGCTTCAGCGATCGACAGCAGCATGGTGCCATAATTTCCAAGCCGGCCGATGAGGGTCACAGAGTCCGCGTCTGTGCCGCCGCCGTTAATGATGCGGAACAGCACCGAGTTGGGGTCCGTGGGCCCCGAACCGACCAGAGCTGTCTCAAGCATGCGCTCAAGCCCGGTCAGCTGAACGTTGGTTGATGAGGGCGAAAGGCAGCGGGTTGTGGTGTCGCAGCGCAAAACACGGGCACTGCTGTTGCCATATACCAGATCGCGCACCGTCAGCTTGCCGCCAGCAACTGCTGGCGTGACATTCCGACTTGGATTGCCCGCTGAGTCATCAACCGGCCCTGAAAGGATCACGGTGCCGGTCAGGGTCATAAGGGCTTCCATCAGAGAGCGGTCGCCGGAGTTGAACCAGCCCTGCACCCCACTGGTCTGCATTGCCTCCCAGACCACGTTGGTCTCGAATTTGTCGTAATCCCTGCTGCCGCTTGCGTTGGTGGCGCTAAGGGATCCGACAGTAGAGGTCAGCGAGCCCCAGAAAGCATCGAAGGCGTCGTTGAACCCGGAAGCGATTGAGGTCGTTTGCATCCCCTTCACGTCCGAGAGCTCAAGTGCGGCGATCCCGCCGTTCACGATACCCTTGGCCAACTGGCAGGAGTTGCCCGTGAACTGGTTCATTTCCTGAATGACCCTTTGGAGCTGGCTCATGATCGTGGAGCACTGTTCGCAGATGTTTTTCAGGGCTAGGTGGAAGGCGTAACCGGCTGCGTTCTGAGCAACGCTGCGCAAAAGTGCGATGAACTGCTCTTTATTGATCATGCTAAAAGAGCCACCAAATAGGTCGATGCCACCGCAACCCGCCTGGAAGCTCGGCGGGGTGAAGTTGATGACGTTCACGTTCATCACTCGCCCGCGGACGTAGATCGATCCTCCATAGAAGCCGCCACGCCTTGCCGTCTGCACCGATCCGGGGCTGTTAACCTGCACGTTTGCTCCGAGCATGTTTGACAGGGAACTTTCCAGATCGGCACTGGCAGGGCTTGCCGATTGGAGAGCGATTGTTGCGGCCATCGCCGCTGCAAGGAACTTCCTGCGGATCTTCATTGGGTTGCCTCCATCGCGTCGAGGTGCAGGCCGAACGGCCGCAGGTGTTGATCGGCTTGTCTGAGAATTTCGGGGAGTTCGCCTGTGCTTGTGGGGCCAACCTCACTCACGCGGGGATTAATGGCCTGGGTCTTTCGGAACTGTTCATCACTGATGAGGCCGGAGCGCCGCGCCACCAGAAGGATGCGATCTGCGATTTCAGCCCCGCCCGTGGGATTCCATGTGACAGGGATGAATGTGTTGCCTTGCGGGGCCGCGATGAATACTGCCCCACCGTTTGCGACCCCCAGCTGCTCTGAGATACCGGCATCAAAGCTTTGGTTTGGGGAGATCTCAGGGGGCAGCAACGTGCCATCCAGCGAGACGCTTTGCCAAACGAGGCCGTGGGTCTGCTGCATCCTGAAGAAATTCTCGCCCATCAGCGCACAGCTGCTGCAGTTTCGGTCCATGAACATCACGAGGGCATGGGTTTTGAAAAAGTCGGTCAGGACTTCGCGCTTTCGTTCCTCGGCCGCTTCTTCCAGCGCTTTGGCGAAAGAATCCTGTCTCGGCCGGCGCCTGCCTTCATCCAGCTCAGGGTGGCCGGTTGTGACCATTTTGGAAACTTCGGCAAAGACTTCTGACTTATCGATGGCCTGCTTTTGCAGGAGGAAGTACCTCTCGATATTTTCTGGTGTCGGATCGTCCATCGCAACATCGAGAGCAACAGGCATAGCTTCACGCAGGAAGGCTACGCTTCCAGGCTGTAGCGGCGGTGCAGGTGGGGGTTGCGGCTCTGGGGGAAGCTCGACGGTTTCTTCTGGCATCGGTGGCGGCGGCGGCAGCGGCAGCGGCTCAGGTTCTTCAACAGGTTCAGGATCAGGAGGCGGATCTTTGTACCAGAACCAACCCTCCGAGCTTCTGTTGAAGTAGCTGCCTTCCTGACCTGCTGCTGGGAAAGCGAGCGCGGCGAAGGCTACTGATAGTGCAAGCTGTCTTACCGCCATATCAAGTTTCCATAAAATAGCCGAGGAATAGGAATATGAATAGCAGAACGCGAAGGCCTTGGAAGCCATAGAATGTGGTGGGTAGGGGCAAGCGGCTACATTTTGGAGATGCTGATGTTAGAAAGGCTAATGCAGGAGCCGGCGTGCGGGTGCATGTTCTCATGCAATTCGGCGCTCAATCTCGCTAACTTTCGGCATCTGCCCGCATGTGGATGCCACAGTCACGAAGAGCCCAAAGCTGCCGATCACATGAGCCACAGCCCATCACCAGCTTTCCCGCGTTACTCTCCAAGAACTTCGTCGTCCATTACGTCTATTGATAGGCGTTGTACGGGAAGGTGCTTGTGATGAATGGTCTGAAACTGTTGCCCTTGGCTCTTTGTCTTCTGCCGTGTCTGGCTTTTGCCCAGGCAGAGGCTGTACTCCTCGAAATGTCCAAGCGCTCGCATATCCCTGTCGATGATATCAAGGCTTCGATCGAAGTGTGCGAGCTAAACCAGCGTTCAATGAACCTCTGCGCGCTTGGATTAGCTGTTTCCGCTGAGCTTGCATTCGACGCGCTGCAAGACGAATTTCACATGTTCACACCCGAGGAATATGCGGCTTTCAAAGCCAAGGTCTGGTTGGACTGCGAGGAGGCAGGGAAAGCTGTAGCTGACAGAGGAACCATGCTCGCCGCCGAGATTTCCTTGTGCATCGCAGCTGAGTACAGGGCCCGGCACAGAGCTATGGTCGAAATTCAAAGGATCGAGGCGCAACCGCATCCGCCTCATAAGTGGGACTGGCCCTGAGGCGCTGGAACTTTGGTTCGATACTCATAAAAATCGCCTAAACTGCAGCGCTTCGCTCAGCATCACTCATAAACTTTCCAAGTTTCTGGTTCTGATGAGCGCTTAGATTTTCATCATGAGCGGCAGCTTTGTCCGCATAACGGTCTGTCAGAGAACACGGTGCGGTGCCGAAGCTAAATGCGATCTCATGCTGTTCTGTGACGAGACGGGGCGCCGAACGACATGAGAACCTGCATGCGGGGCAGTGCTGCAGCGTCACCCGTTAAAATCGGGCGGCATCTTCTGCTCTCGCGATAAAAGACAAAAAAAAAAGAGCCCACACGGGGCTCTTTGGGTCAGTAAACCTCAGTTTGCTCGCTGAGGCCTGAGTAGGCTTCAGCAATTTCTTCGAAGCCACATTCAAGTAGCACGTCATTCCAGTCCTCTTTCTCCGTATCAAGGAAATCGGGGACCAAAATGCGGCATTTGAGGCCCATATCCTGAAGACGTTCCTTCAGTTCAAGGGCGTGGCGTATTCCGGCTTCATTGGCATCCCTGTCGGCCCAGACTGTGACATATCTGGTGCCTTCAGGTGGCATCCACTTGCTCATCAGGGTGGTGTACCCCGCTGCAAAAATGGAGTGGCCTGTGCTGTAAGCGATGGCAACGGCAGTCTCAATGCCTTCACAGACATTCGCATGTTCGGTGAAGGGAGCACGACCATTGATGCGTACAGCGCCATTCAGACGGGCTTCTAATCTCCCGAGGATTTTCTTGTTTTTTTCCACGGAAGCTTTTTGCGGCTTGTTCGGATCAAGGTAGATCCGGTGAAGCCCTGCCATTTCGCCGTCAACCGTGTGCATCACTGATACAAGGCCGGGGAAGTAAACAGGAGTATTCTCCTCATCTTCCACCTTTTCGTAAAACAGACGCTCGTTGAACCTCATGTTTTCCTGAGCAGCCAAGAGGTCAAAATCATCAGCTCCCCTTGTCTCAGTGAGATACCGGATGGCGTGATGATCTTCAGGCAGTTCGGACAGAGGTACGCTGTCATCCCAGATCTTGTTGAGCAGCCATAGCCGCTTTTTGATCGCTTCGGGATCACTGCGTTCGTCGTAAATGGGCTCTTTGGGGCGCGGCCGTGGAGCCGTGCGTTGGACTTTTTCGCCCCTTCCCAGTCCGAAATACTCTTCGAGGATCCGCAGAGCATGCTTCGGATTGTTTTCCTGACCTTCAAGGAAGCAGATCAGGTCAATTCCAGTCGGGAAAGTGCCGCAGGTATTGCAGACGCCACCGCCAGTCTTGATGAAGTCGTCGAAAACACGAAATCCGTCTGCTCTGGGCCCCTTGGTCGAGTGGTGCACAGGGCAGGCGCATCGTGCCAGTCCGGGTCTGGAAATCGCTTTTGCGATTGAAGGGTAAAGGCTTCCGATAATGGAATCCCATTGCCCCTCAGCGAGCTCCTTCACTCGGTCGAAACCAGATTGAGTCATAGCATGAGCCATAATCAAATCCTTTCCGGGCCATTTCCGCATGGGGACAAGGCCCCATAGCGGGTTGTGAAGTTCACTCGGTTGCACGAGCGAGTGAGAGATTGGGTTCTGGCGTTTCAACAGCGTTTTGCTGAGCAAAATGCTCCTGCATCATCGTGTTAAACTGCCTGAACGTCACGGGACGGCCGTCGATCCGGGTGAAGTATTCATCAGCATGAGGATCTGGCAGCATTGGGCTGCTCAGGTCTTTCAGACATTGATTACGCTGTGCCGATGCAGCTGCATTGAGACGACGTGAGACCGAACGGACGAGATGGGTGAGTTTCATAGCGCGGCTCCAAAAAAAAGGGGGAGCCGCCCCTGTGGGGAAACTCCCCAAAGGGTGTGCTGACAGGTCAGCGGGTGGATTGATCAGACTGGACCGATCAGAGGATCAGGCCGCCATGGTCATTGATGATTTCAACGAGAATGGCTGTCGGGACATAGTTGTAAGTGCCCTCTTCAGGCGGGATGCCTTCTTCATGCAGAAGGTAAGGCATCAGGCGCGGCTCAGGCCTTGAGAGCAAACCGCATTCGACAGAGATGTAAGGCCCCTCAAGCGAGCGAGGCTCGCACCGATGGAAGTCGCTGGCTTGCGCCGAGAGACTGAAGCCGTCTGCACAGTATAGACGCGGGACCGTTTTCAGGCGGTCCCTTCTGTGCATCTCACTGCCTTTCAACAGCGCTTGGATGCTGTCTGTGGTTTGCAGTTCTGCGCCAAAGAGGCTCATAGCAGGGTCAAAGCGTCCCATATGAACCTCCCGTCAAAGGGTAAAGATGGTGAAAGCGATCGCAGCTGCGGAGCTGACCACGAGTGTCAGCAGGAACAGCTTCACGAGCTTTCCAGCCTGATAGGGGGCTGAACCTTTGACTGCTTCAACCAGATCCTTGGCGTGACTGAGTTCTTTTTTCAGATCCGCAATTTCTTGCTCGGCTGTTTCCAGTTCCTCAATCTTCTTCGCAAGGGCACGCTCAAGATCGGATTTCTCGATCTTGAAGCGCAGTTCGTCCTGCGCCCGATCCCGCGCAATGCGGTGCAGGCTGTCATTGAGTGCGTCGTAACGCGCAGACAGCATTGCGACCTCAGCAGGATCAGCAAGATTCACGGTTGCCGAAGTGCCCAGGCTCAGCTGTTCCGTGTCATCAGCTTGCGCTTCAACACGGATCGTCCGGCGAGAACGTTTCGGAGTAGCTTTAGGTTGTTCCATCTTTTCGATTACGCTTGTTTCGTCAGGGTTACTGCCATCGAACGCAGCGAAACGAGCGATGCCGGGCTTTTTCATGGTCATGGTGGATGCTCCAAAAAAAAGGGGTCCACCCCCAAACGGGATAGGAACCCCGTGTGGGATAGCGCGCAAGACGCGCTGGATTGAAAAATTCAGGCAT
>NZ_SBLC01000027.1:0-15602 GCF_004054105.1 Falsigemmobacter intermedius | reverse complement strand
GGCCGGACGGGCGTGGCTGAGGGGCCATATCCCTCAGACTGTGGTGCGGTTCGGGATCTCTCGCTCTCCCTCAAGGTCATTACAACCACCGCATAGGCTTCATAAGCCAGCCACCTGAATGATCCTAAGATCAGACGAGATGCACCCTTTCGGGCCGTTGCGCCGCAGGTATCTGCCTGCGATCAGTTTGTCTTTGGCCTCTGCCCCAGACGACGATCTGGACTCTGCGAAGCAGAAAGTGGGGCAATTTTAGCCACACCAAAATTCTTCTGACAAGGGCCATTCTGATAGCGAGCTACTATCGCCTTCGATAATTGAGTAGATTTGGAAATCTTCCCTGGCTAGTATTTGATACATGTAACGGTTTTTTTCCTTATCAAGCAGGATAAACATGACGGAGCTTAGTACGGAAGTGTCAGCACCCGAGGCCACATCTGCTGAGGCCGTCGCACCTGACAAGCCATTGAAAAAACGTGTACGGCGCCGCCGTGCGAAGGCGGGGAGGCCTTCAGTTGATACTGCTCAGTCGAAAAGGCCGACAGCAAAGGAGAAGGAAAATCCTTCTGATAGCGCCCGAGCCAAGAGTGTTGAGCGGCGCGTTTCGATTTCCGATCTTCCGCCCGACAGGCAGGCCGAGATCGCGGGGCGACGCTTGGCCGGCGCGGCACAGCGGAAACACATCTATCGCCCTCAGATCCCAGAGATCATGCAGGATATTGAACTTCACACCCATGAAATCGGACTTCTGTTCACGCGGGATTTTGCGGCTTGTAACGAGTACGCGGTGGCGATCGATTACGTGGCCCGGGAGCGCCTCACAGACCGAGCGGAATTCAATGCATACCTTCAGGAGTTCCAGGATGCGCTGGATGAGCTTTCGGAAACTCTGACCAAGCTGCACGGTCATTACGAGCAGATTTCCAATGGTGGGATGGCCAAGTCCCGCAAGCCGCATGTCGTTGAGGTTGGCATTCAATCAAACCGCTCGATGCAGCTTTTGGAGCTGTTTAAGTCCGCCGACGACATCATGAGGATGGTCCAGTTTTTGACGATCTATGGGGATCTTAAGCTCGAAGAGGCCAATAAATCCGCTCAGACTGCCCAGAATGCACTCGCCCGCTGTGTTAAAGCGCTGCGCAATGTGAAGCTCCGCTGCTTCCGCCGTATTGTCGAGACCGAAAGGCTCCGGCTGCCTGTGAAGAGCGACACCACCATAGAAGAGTTGACAAATGCGCGGCGGGTTGCTGCCGTTAAGACGGGTTCTGAGGTGAAGGCCACTCCTCGCAAACGTAGGACTAAGAAGCCTGCGCCGATCCTCGATCCGGCCGCACCCGTGACCGAGCCATTGCTGCCACCAGCAGAAACGTTATAGACCCCGGTCGACCAGTCGAGCGTGCCCGGCACCTTCCAACGGGTATCACCGGTGCCATTGCCCGCGATGCGCTGCACGGCCTCGACCAGCTCATGGTCATAGATCCGGCCATAATCCGGGCCGGTCACCGCGCGCAGCTCTGTCCTGCCGCCTTCGGTCTCGAAGGTCTTGATCTGCTCGGCGCGGTGACCCGAGAGGCCATACTGCAGATTGATCCCGGCCAGCGGCGCGGGCAGCTGGCGCAGATACGACGCCGGCGCACCAACCAGGCTGGCGAGTTGACCAAAGGCCCAATGGGTCGGTGCCAGCGGTGCATCCGCCTTCGGCAGGATCAGCTGCAGCCGTTCGGAATTGTCGCGACTGGCCTCGACATGGATCTTTGCCGTCTCGACGATCCGTGACGTGCTGCGCTCCGAGCGCGCCTTGACCGAGGCCCAGAGGTCGTCGAGCGAAAGATAACGCTCGTCGTCGGGCCGGTTGAACCATTCGGACGATACCCGGCCGTTGCGTTCACCCCGGCTGACATCCACCTTGTAGCCGCCGCGCACCGGGCGCGCGGGTTCCAGAATCTGCATGTTGTTCATGAAGGTCACTCCGCGACGGGCCGCCGGAGGCCTCTCCCCCAGCCCGGACCCGTCACGGTCAAACCACCCGCTCTCTCACTCTGGATCCGATAGGGCTGCCGTCACCAGTATCGGCCGCACAATCCTTCCCGGATCATCAGTGCGGCCAGGTCGCGTCCATCGGGCAAAGTGCAGCGACCGATGCTGCGATCATAGCTGGTGCGGCCGTTCAGGGCGCAGGTGAGGGACTGTCCGGCGATCAATTCTCGCAGCCCACGGGTCGCCACCTGACCTGCTTGTGTCTCGCGCTCGGCGCAGTCCAGCGACCCAAACCGGACCGGAACACCGACCACCTCGATCGTATCGCCATCACGAACGTGACTGACCGGCCCCTCGATCACGCGCAGCGCTGTGAGCTCGGGAATGGGTCCGAGAAGCTCGGGAAAACGCTCTACTACGAAAAATCCGACAGCCAGCGCACCGCCAGCCACTGCCAGAAGCTGGAGCAGACGATTGCCGCCGTCGCTTCGACGCCGATCTCCATAAGTTGACCGCCCCGCTCTGGGACGCCGAAATGGTCTTGGTTGTGATCTCCTGCTCATACCACAGCTTTAGGGCATGAAGGCTTGTCAGGCCATGTCCCGGCAAGAGGAATTGCCCACCACCGCGCCCTGCCCTATCAATGCTTCAGAACAAAGGGGACAATGATGACCGAAATCAACCTCGACGCATTTTCGCTGAGCGAACTGAAGCAGTTGGAAAAGTCAGTCACCAAGGCGATCGCCTCCTTTGAGGAGCGCCGTAGAGCCGAAGCCCGCGCGAAGGTCGATGAGCTGGCCCGCGAACTCGGCTATTCGTTCGAAGATCTTGCAGAAGCTGCGCCGAGCCGGAAGCGTTCTCCTTCGGTCGCGAAATATCGCCATCCCGGAAACCCGGACCTGACCTGGTCCGGGCGCGGACGCAAACCGGGCTGGATCGGCGAGGCTCTGGCCACAGGAAAATCGCTGGAAGATTTCGCGATCTGATCAACAGGGCGGGGCACGACAGGCCCTCGCTCGCATTGCGAGAGGAGGAAGCCATGCCCACCGACCTTGAGCGCAAGATTGCCTCTGTCATGTCCAAGCCCATGGCGCTGATCTGTGTTCGCAATACCTGTCTTGAAACCCTGCATGCGGGTCCCGGCGTCGTCAGCCATACCGGGGACTATTCCGATGTGATCGTGACCGATGCCAACGGCCGGGAGTTCCCATGGTCGGAGGTCTCCAGGATCAGCGATGACGAGATGGGCGAATTGATGCGCGAAATCGTCAATCGGCTCTACTCATTCCAGCTCCGGGTCGGTGAACAAGAGTTCCGCGACTACGTGGACCAACAGCTTACCTCGACGCAAAACTGGGATGAGCCTAGGCACAACTGGAATCTTGCAGGTCGAAGGCTGCGTGAGACGGACGGCGCTGATGCACCAGAAGCCCCGGCCACCAAAGGCACAGGAGCCTGACCGGCCCCCCGTCTAAGGGGCCAACGCGCCATCTTGCTCCCAACCCCCTGAAACCGATACACTCCTTTCAGGGACGCCACGCGTCGTCCCTGGGGCGTGGAAACCCCTGAACCCGTCGGTATTGACGTCGGCCGAAACGGCGCCGATTCCTTGACCATGCGGTCGGGGAGCCTGTGACGTATGTCCAGGCGCGCCGGTGCTAAAGGTCATAGGGACCGGACAGGTTCGGTTTTCCTCCCCGATCACCAGGGTGACAAGGATGGTTTGCGGGGGCGCACCGCAGCATTCGCTTCTGTTCGGTATAGGATAGGCCGAGTCGGGCGACGAATTCGACAACTTTGACAAACGCCTCGGTCGTAGACTGAAGGAACTGCGAACCAGCCGCCGCCTGTCACTCCCTGAGGTCGCGGCCGGGAGCGGCATCAGCTATCAGCAGCTGCAAAAATACGAGGCAGGACGAAACAGCCTTTCCGCCAGACGTCTAGCCAAGATTGCGATGCTATTTGATATGGACGCTCCTGCACTTTTGAATCCGCCTACGTCCAAAGATGATTGTACGTCGCTGTCAGACTCGGAATCCACACAGCGCAGAGGCGAACGGGCTCGACTTCTAAAGGCATATTTTGCGCTACTGCAAGATGTGAGGCAGGCTTTTCTGAAACTGCTTGAAGGAGCAGGAAAACATTGAGCAAACGTCCGGACGTTCACTCGGTGCCGCAGCGGTCTGTTCGATTGACCTCGGCAACAGGAAGCGATGACGCTTCCGATATCGCCGGGCAAGCGAAGAGGATACCGACCAGCGTCGCCTGCCGGTCTGCACCCGTCTTCTCGAATATGTTGCGCAGATGGAAGGCGACGGTGGTTGCAGAGACGCCGAGGGCGGTCGCAATGGCCGCCGGTTTGTCTCCACTGGCGAGAAGCAGCGCAATCCGGGCCTCGGTCGGGGTCAGGCCATAGAGCGCGGAAAGCGTCTCGGCGCGCGGCAGCGGCGGCTTCTGGCGGTCGCCGAGAAAGATCGCGATCCGGGCCGCGTGTCCATTCGCCTGAAACGGTACTCCGAGCAGAGAGAGGCTCCGCGCACCGTCCGGGCAGGGCAGGGCGAGCGGGCTGGCGCCGCTGTCCGACCCCTCCTGCGCGATCTGCTGCAGCCATGATCCGAGCTTGCGGTTTTCGCTGTCGTCGGCGGCGCTGAGCGCCCCTTCGGTGATGAGCGCGCCCGTATCTTGCAGGATGCCTCTGGCCATCGCATTCACGAAATGGACCCGGCGCGCGGCATCGGTCAGGATGACGCCGACCGCCAGCAGATCAAGAACCGCCAGCGCCTCGGGCCGGTCCGAAGCAGCCCATGGCAGGGGGATCGCCGTCTGCCTGGGCCAGAGGCGGATCTGGCGCAGGCGGGTCTCGACCGTGGCCAGCATCAGGTCATAGTCGATCGGTTTGACCAGATAGTCATCGGCACCAAGGCGCTTGCCCTCGATGATCTGTTCCCGTTCCGCCAGCGCGGTCAGGAAGACAAAGGGTGCCGCCGAATTGCTACCGCCCGCAGCCTTCACCGCTTGCAGCAACTCATGGCCATCCATCCCCGGCATCGAGATATCGCACAGGATCAGATCCGGCTGCACCTGCTCGAGCTGATCCAGAGCCTCGGCCCCGGTGCTGGCCTCGATCACGCCATAGCCCGCCTCGCGCAGTTCCTCGGCCAGATCACACAGCAGGTCGACCTCATCGTCGATGCAAAGGATCAACCCTTTACCGTCAGATCCTCGCATTGTGGCTCCTTTCCGGGTCGGTTGCGGGCAGGGTCAGCGCAAAGACCACCGCATCCGCGCCTTCATCCTCGGGCGGATCCAGCAAGGCCAGATCACCGCCTTGTAACCGCGCAAGGCTGCGCGCCATGTAGAGGCCAAGGCCGATGCCGCCGATCCCCTCGACCCCGCCGCCGCGATAGTAACGATCAAAGACATGCGGCCGGTCATTGGCGACGATCCGGCCCCGGTTTGTGACCTTGATCTGCACTTGCTCGTCCTGCGCGCGAATGGTGACGCGGATCGGCAGGCCCGCCCCGGTATACTTGCGGGCGTTGGTCAGAAGGTTGAGCAGGATATGCTCGATCTGGGTGGCATCTCCGGTGACATTGGCGGGCGTGGCCCCGGTTTCGATCTGGACCGGAGAGAGGCTTTGGCCCTCACGTGCGACAATGCCCTGCACAAGCTCCGAAATATCGAGCTGGTGCGCATCGTTGGTCATCTGGCCCGCGTCAAGGCGCGCGGCATCAAGGATGCTTTCCACCAGCCGCACCAGTTGCGCCACCGCACCGCGGGCGCGGGTGGCGCGTTCGCTGATCTCAGCCGGATCGGCGCTGGTGCCGCGCCGGATCAGGCGTTGCAGACCGGAATCAATCACCGCCAGCGGCGTGCGGAACTGATGCGAGACCATGGCTGCAAAGTTGCGGTAGATTTCAAGCGAGGCGCGTTCGCGGGTCAGGGCCGCGTCCAGCTCTTCTGTGCGGCGCGTGACCTCGGCCTCGAGATGGTCGCGGTGCCGGGCCAGTTCACGCTGTGCATCGTGGCGTTCGGTCACATCGGAAGCGATCAGCACCGCGCCGATCACCTGATCCTCAGACCGCAGCGGAAAGCCCATCAGGTCGACATAGACGGGCGGGCCGCCATTCGGCCCGAACACCGGCTGATCCAGCGACACGCGCGCCCGCCCGCCCATGATGTCGGAAAGCAGCGCCCCGACATGTTCGGTGGCGAAAAGACCGCTGATTTCGTCCGGCACCCGCGCAAGAGCATCACCCGCGCGGATGCCGAGCAGCTTTTCCATCACCTCATTCCACAGGGAACATTTCCCGGCCGCATCAAAAGCCACCACGCCGCGATCCCCGGCGCTGACCAACAGTTGCGAAAACGCCCGCTCGGCCTGCAATTGCGCGGCCCGGCGGTTCGAGGACCGAGCGGTCAGCACCAGCGTCAGGATCAGCACCGCGCCGGCCAGCGCAATCACCCCGAGCGAGAAACCGATCTGGCGCATCCGGCTGGCGGTCTCGTCCAACTGGGCGCCGATATCGTTCCATTCCGCCACCATCGCCCGGTTCGCCGCCCGCCCGAGCTGGCGCGTCAGTGGCTGGAGAACCTCTTGCAGCCGATCTTTTGCCGTAACTTCGCCCCGCAGCAGCTGGGCGATATCGGCCTCAAGCTGTGGTCCTGCGTCCTCCAGCGCTACCAGTGTTTCATCAAGCCCCAGATGCAGCATCCGCGAACGCTGCGGCTCATCCAATAGGATCCGCGCCGTGCTGAACCAGATATCAAGCTTCTCGTGCAGATCGGCCCTGTCGCCCATGCCGGCATGGGCCGTGGCCTCGGCCAACCGCAGATGCGCGGCTTCGGCGCGGGAGATTACCCAGAGCATATTCTGGGTGATCTCGATCCGCAGCGTGCTTTGCGCAACCGTAAGCTGCCGGTAGGAAAACGCCAGCACCGTCGCAAAGACGGCGATTGTCAAAAGCGGCAGGACAACCCCGAGCAGTTGGCGCGGGCGCCTGGTCAACGGATCTCGATCCGGTTCAACTGCCAGATCCAGCGGATGTCATAACGGATATCCTGCAATTCCTGATGCTGATCGCGGGGATAGACGATCCAGTAGGGCCCCTTGTCGCGTGGGCTGAGCCGCTCGCCGTTCATGCTATGGGCAAGGACCACGTCAAAGCGGTGGAAATCCTCCATCGGGATCTCGATCTCATAGCCATTCAGCGCGCCGAGGGTGACCACCTCTCCCTCCTCCCGCCGCAACAGGGCCAGCACATCGCGCATCAGGTGGCCCTCGAAATGCTGGATGCCTTCGGTCACAGCAGTGCTGGTGGACAGCTCATGCACCGGCAGTTCCATGATCGCATCGGCATAGAGCCCGCCCGAAACCACCCCGCCATCAAGCTCATAATAGATATCCTGGGCCTGTGACGGGCTGGCATGAAGGGACGATATGAGGAGGGCGGCTGCCACTATGCGAAGATCGAACAAGAGAGGGGTCCGCTGAAAAATTGCCGTTGAACGGGGGCAGGATAAGCCGTCCGGCCCAGACTGCCAAAGTTTTTCCGGCTTTTCCCCCTCTGAACGAACGGGGCGGGGGCGCGGAAAGCCCGTTAGGGTGCCACAATTCGAATGGGTAGGAGCAATTTTCCGGATGTGGGATTTCAGTATCAGCCAGGCCATCGGCCTGATGATGCGCACGCTGCCCTTTGTGGCTCTGCGCGCCGGCGTCTATTTCGGGATCACGCTGGCCTATATGCTGGCAACCGGCACCGGGATCGGGATCGGCTGGGGCGTCGGTGCCTTTGGCGACGATGATTTCCGCGCCCAGAGCATGGCCTGGGGCGGGATGATCGGTTTCGGCATCACCGGGGCGGTGATGTATTGGGTGCGCGAATATATCCTTTATATCGTCAAGGCCGGGCATATCGCCGTCATGGTCGAGTTGATGGGCGGTAAGTCCCTGCCCGAAGGGCGCGGCCAGATCGCCCATGCCACCACAGTCGTGAAAGAGCGTTTCGGTCAGGCCTCGCTGCTTTTCGCGCTGGATCAACTGGTCAAGGGCGTGATCCGCGCCGTCACCGGCATTGTGCGTGGGATCCTCGGTATCCTGCCCATTCCCTATGTCAAACAGTTGATGGGCGTGGTGCAGCCGTTTTTGCGGGTGGCGGTCGGCTTTGTCGATGAAATCATCCTCGCCCATGCGATCCGCACCGGATCGGCCGATGCCTGGGGTTCGGCGCGTGAGGCGCTGGTGCTTTATGGCCAGAACTGGAAGGTCATGCTGAAAAACGCCGCCTGGCTGACGCTGTTCACCTATGGGCTGGCGGCGGTGGTGTTCCTAGTCATGCTCGCGCCCGCAGCCGCTCTGGTCTATGCCATGCCCGGCGCCTGGTCTGCGGGCGGTTTCGTCTTTGCGCTGCTGTTCGCCTGGAGCGTGAAGGCCGCTTTCCTTGAGCCCTTTGCGGTGGCCTGCCTGTTGCAGGTCTGGGTCAAGGCCACCGATGGGCAGACCCCGGACCCGGAATGGGATGCCCGGCTTGAACAGATCTCCTCGCATTTCCGCAAATTGAAAGAGCGTGTCAGCACCCGTTTTGCCCGCGCACCGAAAGGAGCCCCCCAATGAAAACCTGGCTGACCGCCGCCACGCTCGCCCTCGGGTTGGCGCTGCCCGCGATGGCGCAAGAGCGCCCAAACACCATCCTCGTCCTCGATGCCTCCGGCTCAATGTGGGGGCAGATCGACGGGGTGAACAAGATCACCATCGCGCGTGATGTGGTGCGCGATTTTGTCGGCACCTTCCCGGCGGATCAGAACCTTGGCCTTGTCACCTATGGCCACCGCGAGCGCGGGCAATGTTCCGACATCCAGACGATGATAGACCCCGCCCCCGGCACCGGGGCGGAGATTGCCCGGATTGTCGACGGGCTGAACCCGCGCGGCATGACGCCGATGACTGATGCCGTGATCGCCGCCGCGCAGGCGCTGCGCCATACCGAACAGGCGGCGACCGTGATCCTGATCTCGGACGGGATCGAGACCTGCAACCCCGACCCCTGCGCCGCCGCCCGCGCGCTGAATGAAGCAGGCGTTGATTTCACCGCCCATGTCATCGGCTTTGACGTCAAGGGCGAGGCCGAGGCGCTGATGCAAATGCAATGCATCGCCGAAGAGACCGGCGGCCGCTTCCTCACCGCCGACAATGCCGCAGAGCTGACTGCGGCGCTGGAACAGGTCGCCGCGCCGACCGCTGGCCCCTTCACCTTCACCGCCCATCAAAGCCCCGAGCGGATGGGGCCAGAGCCTGTGTTCTTCTGGCCGAATGAGCCGCCTTCCGCCCCGCTGGTCGCGGGCGAGGTGTTTTGGCAGATCTCGGACAATGAGTTCAGCTTCGTGAGCGAGGCCACCGGCAACCCGCTGACGCTCGATCTGCCCTTTGGTGATTATGTGGTGACCGTCACCGCCGATGCCTGGGACCAGCCGGTCCAGACCGAAGGCACATTCGGCCCTGAAGGCCCGCGCAATCTGCATGTGATGTTCCCGCCCGCAGCACCTGCGCTGGCCGAACTGACCCTGCGCGCGGTGATGGACAGCGCCGACGGCCCGCTGATCGACACGCCATTCACCTGGGAATTCAGCCAGGATGGCGACAGCTTTGAATTCGACGGCAATCCCGGTGTGATGGAGGTTCGCGAAGGCAGCTGGACCATCACCGGCTATCATACCGCGCGGGAACAGCAGCAAAGCGTCGTGCTTGACCTCTCTGCCGGCCAGTCCCTGACGCAGGTGATGGTGTTCGAACCCCCTGCGGCGCCCCTGCCCGAGGTCAGCGTGACCGCTCCGGCGCAGGTGGTGGTCGGTGCCGCCTTCCCGGTTTCATGGACCATCGCGGGGGATATAAACCCGCGCGACTATGTCACCATCGTTCCGGCAGGTGCAAAGGCGGGCACCTATACCAATTACGACCGCCTGGAAGGCCAGTCCGAGGGCCGCCTGCGCGCCCCCGCAGAGCCAGGTCTCTATGAGGTTCGGCTTCAGACCGAAGCGCGCAACCCCGTCGTCCTCGCCACCACCCCCATCGAGGTGGTGGACGCCGCCGTCACCGTCTCTGCCCCGGCGCAGGTCGTGGTCGGCGCGGCTTTCCCCGTCACCTGGACGGCCGAAGGGCTGCACCCGCGTGATTATGTCACCATCGTGCCGATGGGGGCCGAGGACGGCGCCTATACCGATTATGACCGCATGGAAGGCCAGTCCGAGGGTCGCCTGCGCGCCCCGGCGGAACCCGGTCTCTATGAGGTGCGGCTCCAGCTGGATGAGAGTGGCCGTGTTCTGGCCCGCACTCCGGTAGAGGTGGTTGATGCGGCGGTCACCGTCTCGGCCCCGACGCAGGTTCCGGTCGGATCGGCCTTCACCGTCACTTGGACGGCCGAGGGTCTGCATCCGCGCGACTATGTCACCATCGTGCCGATGGGGGCCGAGGACAGCGCCTATACCAATTATGACCGCATGGAAGGCCAGACCGAGGGTCGTCTGCGCGCCCCTGCGGAACCCGGCCTTTATGAGGTGCGGCTGCAACTTGATGCCGGGGGCCGCGTTCTGGCCCGCACCCCGGTCGAGGTGACCGAGGGGCAGGTCACCCTCAGCGGTCCGGATCATCTGCGGGCGGGCAGCGAATTGACCGTGACCTGGACCGGCGCCATCCATCCGCGCGACTATGTCACCATCGTACCGGTCGGGACAAAAGATGGCGAGTATGGCAGTTATCGCCGCGTTGAGAACGCCACGCAGCGCAACATGACCGCACCGGAAGAGCCGGGCGCCTATGAAATCCGCTATCACCTCGAGATTGGCGACCGCGTCATGGCACGCCATCCGCTTGAGGTGCTGGCCGCCGACGCGGCGCTGGACGATGGCGCGGGACTTGTGGCACAGGCCAGCGCCAAACCGGGCGAAACCATCACTGTCAGCTGGACCGGCGGCAGCGACAGCGCAGATCAGCGTGTGGCGCTGGCGCGCGCCGATCAGGCCGATTTCAGCTGGATCAGCGCTACGAGCTCTGTGGAAGGCAATAGTCTTGACCTGACCCTGCCGGACAGCCCCGGAACCTATGAACTGCGCTTTCTTGACCTGACTGACAGAAAAGTGCTTGGCCGATCAATCATCGAGGTACAGCCATGACAACCCCAGAGGCCCGTTCAACCGTCTTCGTCGCATCGGTTCTTTTGACTCTTACAGCCGTAACTGCTGTAGCTGAAATCGACGGCCATGGCCCTGACGCCTGGCGCGTCACCGGGGTTTCGGCCAATGATCACCTGAATGCCCGCATGGGGCCGGGTACGAGCTATCCGGTGATCGACAGTTTTGGTCACAATGAGCGGGGATTGCACCAGGTGACCTGTGTGCCTTTCTACACGGCAGAATATTACCACCGCATGAGCCAGGCCCAGATCGAAGCCTTGCCAGCGCGCTGGTGTCTGATGCGCGATGCGACAATGAGCAAGGCCGGATGGGTGGCGCAGCGCTTCATCACCCCAGATGGAGTCGAGACATATGCACCCACCGCGCAACCATCGCCGCAACCCGAGCATGAACCCTATACCGCGCAAGCGGGGCTCGATCCGGTCGCGCAGGCCGTGGATCTGGTGCGTGAACTCTACGAACGTCAGTTTCAGTCCGAGAACAGCAATCTGCCCAGTGTGTTGGACACTGACGTGGCAAATCATTATTTTACCAGCGATATCGTGGCCCTGTTTGCGTCAGGTCGGATCGGCGCACATCCGATTTACGGCGCGCAGGATTTCAACGGCACAATCGGAGAGCCGACACCTGATCCCGACACCCCCATGCTGCGCGGCATGATCACCATCAACGTCGATTTTACCAACTTTGGGCGAAATCAACGCGTTGTTTACTATATTCGCCCGGACACAACGCGCCGGAACGCACCTTTACGCATTTTCCGGGTCGAACATGATGGCTGGTCCTATCCATGAAATCGGCGAACAGAAGCGCCAACTGGAGGCATCAAACCAAACATGCGTAACGCGCCTTCGCCTGGCCTTGTAATTCTGACTGTCTTTATCGGGCTACATGTCGCTGGCAGTGTTTTTGCTGAAACGCCGATACTGGATGATTTACCTCCCGGTAAAACAGGCGTGCTTGAATCGCCCGTCGGTACATATGAGTTTACGACGACCGTTTGTGGCATCTTTCTTGAGGACAACTTCGAGGATATCGAAATCATGGGCCCCGGGACGGCACCTGACGGTGAGAATTTCTACTTTGAGTTATCTTCCACCGGAAACTCAATGACCATCAGTATAGGATCAGGAGGACCATTTGACTCTTCGGATCGACAATTGCAGGCGGGACAGCATGTGTCAGAACCGTTCACCGTTGAGACTTCAGGAGAGTTCATATCAGTACCGCACATCACTCTTGTCGACGAAGTTGGCTGGCGCATCATTGGGGATGCCAGCTTGCGGATAAATTGTGGCGAGTGACACCGCTCAGGATCCGGAGTTGATGAGCTACACCCCATCTCTTGGACAAGATCTTGCCGAATTTAAGCTACTCTGTCCGTCATCGAATGATTTGGAACAGGCGGCCTAGTTCTGTAGCGGGTGGCTTGGGCTCATCGGTTTCAGGTTATGCTGCTTGACGCTGATGCTTCAAGCAGCGGTTCTGGATGGTTTGTTTGTCCGGCAACCTTTCTGGCCCATTGGGCCAGACCACCGATCACGGCAGAACCATCGATATGGCGGCCCTCCGCCAAATTAATCTGACCTTTGACGGCCTTCTGGCCGCCCCTTGAACGGATGACCTTCATGAACAGATTTCTGCCCGCCGCCCTGCTGGCCCTGATCGCCGCCCCCGCCTTCGCGCAGGATTTCGAACACATCGGCGAGATCCGCGCCAGCTTTCAGGGCGAGGATCTGAGCTTCGATACCATGGCCACCGAGCGGGACGGCAAAACCATGTCTACGGCGACGGTCGGGGACATCGGCGGCACGTCGGGTCTGCCCGCTGCCAGGGTATTGCAGATCACGGGCGCCCATATCGTGGACGGGCGCGAGGCCGGGTCGCTACACCTGACGCATTACTATGACGAGCATCCGCAGGATGGCGCCGCCTCGGTGATATGGCAAAGCTCCTCGGTCAGCTATTATCCCAACCGCAGCACCCCGCCGCTCTGGGAAATGAGCCCCGACACCCGCAGCAATGTGACATTCCGCTTCGACAGTTTCTATTTTGATGGCGAAACCGGGCATGTCAGTGCGACCTTCACCGGCCAGCTTTGCCGCAGCGATGTGCTGGGCGAGGAGGCCGATCCTGACGATTGCCATGAAATCAGCGGCAGTTTCGACACGCCCTTGAGCGGGCAGGATTGACGATGCGCCACGTGATGATTGCCGCTCTGATTGGTCTGCCACTGTTTGGGGCACCGCTGCGCGCCGATGTAATCGAGCTGTTCCCATCAGAATGTGACGCCTCGCCGCCGCTGGAGGATCTGGTCGGAAATTACCGGCTTTCGGTCTTTCCCGGCACCTTGACCGACGGTGTCCGATCCGTAAGTGCCTCGCATCACTCATCCCATGCGGTGAATTTCGTGCTGATGGGCGAGGATCTGGTCTTGCAGGACGCAAGCGGCGGCCCTTCGGTGAATTTCCGCTATGTCGGCCCGGATGAGCCGGATTGGCGCGGTGATGATGGCGAGGTCAGCATAGATGAACTGGCAGGGATTGTTGGCTGTGATGTGAACCGCTTGCCGCGCCTAATCGGCAGCGGACACACAGTTTCGGACGGCGTGCCGTTGACCTTTACCTATCGGCTGATGGTCTGGAACACGACGCCCGACAGCGCCGCCCTGATCGGCGGGATGGAATGGGCGAGCGGCGGTCTGAACATGAAGCGCCGGGTCATGATGGAGGCTCAGTAAATGATCAAACACCGCCTTTTGCGCGCGATCCTGTTCGCCGGGTTTCTCGGCGCGTCGACCGCCCCTGTATTTGCCCAAGCCGAGGGCCTGGGCTTGCCGGGGGATCATATCACCGGCTTCGTCGAGATCAGCATTGAGGATGCTGATGCCCTCGGCCTTGTGACCTTTTCCCGCACCATTGTCGCGCGGGAAGCCCCTGTTGGCACCGCCCCGGACGCGGCAGCCTTTCTTGAGAGTATGGCTGGCCGCGAGATCCACAGCGCCAGCTGGATTGCACCGGATCTCGCTGGGCTTGGCCCCGGCGCTATATTCGTGAGTATCGACGCCAGCGAAAACCCCGACCCGCGAAGCCCGGCCGCCGAGGTGGCGTTGGAATTCCAGCTCGGTCTGAACGACCCGTCGTTGCTGGATCGCGGTAGAAGCCTGCGTTTCCGACCAGAGACTGGTGGTCGCGGTCAGGAACAAAGGGCGCGCGATATCATGATTGAAATGACTGGTGTCTCGGTCAGGGACGACGGGACCAGTCTCGCGCTCAGCGGGAATTTTTCAGCTGATTTCATTGGCGGAGGTTCCGTCTCTGGAACGTTCAATATCGAGCAGGTCAGTGGCACACGTGAAATTGCAGCCATTTTGAACCGCCCGGAGTAAACTACGCGCCCTGCCCGCTGCCCGGGTCGGCCTGACGGTCTCCCCTGCCCTCTCGGTCTCGGCCCCAATCCGCAGCTGATACCCGATGGTGGAGAGGCGCGCTGACAGATCCTCGATAGCTTCCGCGATCAGATGGGTGACCTGTCCGTCGCGCTCGATCCGCCCCTTCACCCACAGAAGCCGCCCGGCGACCACGGCGGCGCGGAACGCCTCATAGACCCTCTTCCAGACCACCACATTTGCGGTGCCGGTCTCGTCTTCGAGCGTGAGAAAGACCACGCCGGAGGCGCTGCCGGGGCGCTGCCGGGTGATGACCAGCCCGGTCAGCAGCACCCGTCCGTTTGACGCTGCCAGGCGCTCCGCCGGCAGACATTCTGGCAGGTTCGGGCGCAGGATCTCCATCGGATGGGCACGGAGTGACAAGCGCAGCGCCAGATAGTCCTCGATGACCTCCTGGCCTAGGGTATCCGTCCGGTGTCGGTGCGGTTTCAGGCCTTCTCGGCCTGCCAGTTCCACGGCATGAGTTCATCGATGCGATTGATCTTGTGATCAGGCAAGCGCTGGAGGACCGATGTGAGCCATGCTTCGGGGTCGACGTTGTTCAGCTTGCATGTCTCCATGAGTGTGTAGGCGATTGCGGCAGCTTTGCCGCCACCGATTGACCCCATGAACAGATAATTCTTCCTTCCAAGGGCCATCACCCGTTCATTCTGCCCATGTCGGGGAAGAACGGGAAGTTCATTACCGTTGGCATCCCTATTTCGGCCTGAAAGTCAGTGTGCGGCGGGTGGAGCGGCGCGTGACGGGACAGTTTCTGAAAGTGGAAGGCCCGTCCGGCATTGTCGTCTCGATCGCTGGCTGGATGTTGGACCCCGTCGCCTGCGCCGAAATGAGCATTGGCAGTCCACAGGTTAATCTCGCAGCTTTGTCGGAACTCAGGAGGCTGATGACGCAGGTCCATGTTTTTGGACAATCTCCAAGCGAATGTGGAGGAGCTATGGTCGAAAGTTGGTGACGCTCGATCAGGCGGCGGTTTGAAGTTGACGGAGACCGT
>NZ_SBLC01000026.1 GCF_004054105.1 Falsigemmobacter intermedius | reverse complement strand
ATAATCAAAGGTGGGTCACTTCTCGATGGAAATCCCGGGTCAGTTCTGCGCGGAAAATCACAACCTTGGCATTGGATGAATAGGCCCGCTGCGTCTGGATCAGCTGCGTCAGCTCATGGGCGACATCCGTGCTGCTTTCTTCGCGGGTGAATGAGCGCGTCACCCCGGCCGGACCCGTGCCGGCGTCCCACAGGTAGAACGAACCGGAAGTGCTGCTGACCTGATAGGTCTGATCCCCCAGAGAGATCAGCCCGTTAGGGTTGCGAACGTCGGCCACCGGGATTTGGTAGAGAAGCTTCGAAAACCCGCGGTCATAGACACCATAAAGGTTCCCCTGTTCATCCAGTTCGAGAGCGACAACGGAAGAAACCGGGCTGCCGTCTTTAACGGGCGCTGAGGGCACAAATCCGGCGGCCAGCTGTGAAAGCCCCCCGGGCTCACCCGGCTTACCGATGGAGAGGGTGACCGGGCCGTGGGGCAGGGTCAGACCGATCTGACCTGTGGCGGCATCATAGGCCGGACTCGCCCCGACAGGCGTCGCAGATTGCAGCATGCCGGCAGCAGGCCCAAGGGTCGCAAAATCGAGAGCCCAGCTGCCCAGTGTCGAGGCACTGATGCTGTCCTCAATCTCCATGGTCCATTGGTTGGAGGAGCCCGTGGCAGGAATAATCGGCGTGAAGCGATAGGTCATCCAACCTGCCTCACCAAGGGGGTTGTAGTATTCCATCGTCATTTCATAGGGCTGGCCGGAGCCCCCGGCTGCGGTATCGGTTGCGGGAAGGTTCAGGCTGATCGCGGCATTGGTCGTGGGATTGGCTGCAAGCGCGGCCATATTGACCTGCACAGGCCGCAGCGCGCTGATGGTCTCGCGCGGCTGGGTCGGGATATTGCCGGTCGCATCTGCAGGCCAGCCAAGCAGCACCTGGCCGGTTGCATTGACCAGATAGCCATCGCTGTTGGCGCGGAACGATCCGGTCGTCCGCAGACCGAAACTCAGGGGACTGCCGCTTTCCGGCAGCGCAGAGAGCTTTGTCACAGGTAAGAACCCGCGACCGCTGATCGAAATATCCGTGACGTTATTGGTCTGCGTCAGCGCGCCGCTTTGATCGATCAGGCGCTGATTTGTGGTTGTGACCCCGCCCGCAATATAGCGTGCAGAATTCCCCGAGCCCACGACCATCGCATGAAAATCCACCTCAGCCCGTTTATAGCCGAGCGTGGCGGAGTTGGAGATATTGTCCGAAATGGCGGCGAGCCGCACCGCATTGGCGTTCAGACCGGCAACCCCGGCACTCAGCGAAGAAGAAATCGTCATTTCTGGACCCCTTATTGCGACCGCGATTCCGGTCCGGTGGTCTTCAGAATGCGGCAAAGGCCTTAACGGTCGGCTAATGGGGCCGAAAACTTACGTGCCATTGCGTAAGAGCACGAATTCAATGCGATTATTCCGCGCGACCATGGGGTCTGCCACCGCCGGACGGCGGTCTGCAAAGCCCGAAACCCGCCGCATACGCGCCGGAGCGAACCCCGAAAGCTCCATCAACTGACGGGCCTGATGCGCGCGTGAAGAAGACTGCTGCCAGACCGGATTTTCAATCCTTGTGATCGGCAGACTGCGGACATGACCATGCACGGCTACCGCATTTTCGACCAGGGCAAAGGCACCGGCCACCACGGGAATCAGATCGCGCAAAATCTGCGTGGGACGTTCACTCTCTCCGTCAAAAAGCGGGCGATCGGTCAGGTCAAAAAGCTCAACCACCAGCCCCTCATCGGTGAGGCCCGTCACAATATGGCGCATCAGAGCCAGCCGCTCAGGGCTTTCGCCGCCCAGGCCGTCGAGCCGGGCCATAAGGTCCTTCAGAACCTTCTGCTCTCCGCCAGTGTCAGCTTCAAGGCCCATGGCGCGGCGTTGCTCAGAAGGGTGTCGGGCGGCCGCTCCGGACCCCTCGCGGGCGCGGCTGTCTTCGGAGAAGAGCGAATCGCCCTCAAACATCCCGTCACCACCGCCGGAGGTGCGGTGGATGGGCATCACCGGGTTGAAGTAATCCGCAATGCCCTTGCGCTGCTTGTCAGTGGTCGCGTTAAGCAGCCACATCAGCAGGAAAAAGGCCATCATCGCGGTCACGAAATCCGCATAGGCGACCTTCCAGGCGCCGCCGTGATGGCCACCTTCCTGGACTGATTTTCTGCGCTTTATGATTACCGGCGCCGCATTCCCTGGCCCTGCCATGCTGATACCCTTCCGTCACACCCGGGATCAGGTATCGCACAGCCGGGTTAGGAGGGGTTTAACGGGGCAGACGGGCGCGGATCAGGGCAGCGGCCCGGGCCACGGCCTCTGCAACCGACAGATCGGTGGTATCGAGCAGCACGGCGTCAGCGGCCGGCCGCAAAGGGGCCTCCGCGCGGTTCATGTCACGCTCATCGCGGGCACGCACCTCGGCCAGAACCTGCGCCGCATCACCGCCCACCTCAAGCCAGCGGCGATGCGCGCGCGCTTCGGCAGAGGCGGTGACGAAAAGCTTTACCTCTGCCTCAGGGCAGATCACCGTGCCGATGTCGCGGCCGTCAAGAACAGCCCCGCCCGCACGCCGGGCGAAACTTCTTTGAAAATCAACGAGGGCCGCGCGAACCGCAGGGATCACCGCCACACGGCTTGCGGCATCGCCTGCTGCCAGGCTGCGCAGATCGTCACGCGCCAGATCCTCAGGGGTGAGGCTGCGGGCGACCTGCGCCGGATCGGCGGCACGCGCCTCAGAGACGACGCCCACGGCACGATAGAGAAGGCCCGTGTCGAGATGCGCAAAGCCGAACTCCGCCGCCACCGCACGGCTGATCGTGCCTTTACCGGCTGCCGCCGGGCCATCCACCGCCACCGTAAAGATCATCGTCATCCCCAAATGCAGTCAGGGGCGCGGTCTAACGCGCCCCCGTCATTGCGTAAACCCCCTGCCCCTCAGTGGCCAAGGATCTGGCTGAGGAAGAGCTTCGTGCGCTCGCTCTGCGGGTTGTTGAAAAACTCTTTCGGAGCATTTTCTTCGACGATCTGCCCCTGATCCATAAAGATCACCCGGTTCGCCACGGCCTGGGCAAAGCCCATCTCATGGGTCACGCAGAGCATGGTCATGCCTTCCTCTGCCAGCTCAATCATGGTGTCGAGCACCTCTTTGATCATCTCGGGGTCAAGCGCCGAAGTCGGCTCATCAAAGAGCATGATGCGCGGCTTCATGCAGAGCGAGCGGGCGATGGCCACACGCTGCTGCTGACCGCCCGAAAGCTGGCCGGGGTATTTATGCGCCTGCTCTGGGATCTTCACCTTTTCAAGGAAGTGCATCGCCACCTCCTCTGCCTCACGTTTGGGGACCTTACGGACCCAGATCGGCGCAAGGGTGCAGTTCTCGAGGATGGTCAGATGCGGAAAGAGGTTAAAGTGCTGAAACACCATCCCCACCTCTGAGCGCACCTTGTCGATGTTCTTCAGATCCGAGGTCAGCTCCGTCCCGTCCACGATGATCTGGCCGTCCTGATGCTCTTCCAGACGGTTGATGCAGCGGATCAGCGTCGATTTCCCCGAGCCTGAGGGGCCGCAGATCACGATCCGCTCGCCCCGGTGAACGGTCATATTGATGTCGCGCAGCACGTGGAACGCGCCATACCACTTGTTCATATTGCGGATCTGGATCGCAGCCTCGTCAGAGACCTGCATCGCGGCGGCGTGTTGAGCAGCGGTTTGTGTCATGACAGGTTCCTTAACGGTGATCGGTCTTCAACTTCCGCTCCAGCCAGAGCGAATAGCGCGACATGCCAAAGCAGATGATGAAGAAGCAAAGGCCGATGAAGATGAAAAGCTCCCAATAGATGCCGTTCCAGGCCGCATTGGCGCGGATGGAGTTCGACAGACCGATGGGATCAAGAAGGCCGATAAAGACCACCAGCGTGGTGTCTTTGAAAAGGCCGATGAAGGTGTTGACGATGCCCGGAATCGAGATTTTCAGCGCCTGAGGCATGATGACCAGCCGCTGCGCGCGCCAATAATCAAGCCCGAGTGCATCGGCCGCCTCATATTGCCCGCGCGGCAGCGCCGCGAGACCACCGCGCACCACCTCGGCCATATAGGCCGCGGCAAAGAGGGTCACCATGATGATCACCCGCAGGATGATGTCAAAGTTGGTCCCCGGCGGCAGGAAATAGTTCAGCAGGAGCGAGGCCGTGAAGAGAAGCGCAATCAGCGGCACGCCGCGCACAAACTCAATGAATCCCACGCTGAGAATGCGGATCAGGAACATGTCCGACTTGCGGCCAAGCGCCAGCACGATGCCCAGCGGCAGCGAGAGTGCGATGCCGGTCACGCCGATGATGATCGACAGCATGAAACCGCCGAAATCGCGCGAGGGCACCTCGCGGATCGCCATGGGGATCATCCGCTGCAGATCCTGCGACAGCGGCCCGGCGAGCCACAGCCAGAAGGCAAGGATCACCACAGCCCCGAGGATCATCCCAAGCGCAGAGCTGTATCCGCGCAGCACCCGGTAGACCACATAGCCCACAACCGGGCCCAGCAGCACGACCACCGGAAGCCAGAGCGTGCCTCCCCATAAAAGCCAGAAACCGATCAGCGGATAAAGCAGCGAAAACCAGATCATCCCGCGCGGCACCGAGGGGTAAAGCACCGGCGCCAGCGCCACCAGCATCAGCACGAAGGCCAGGATCGGGCGCCAGTAAAGCTCAGGCGGGTAGAAGCCGAAAATCAGCTGGTGCCAGCGCTCGGTGATCACCGCCCAGCAGGCCCCGGTGGCGCCGTTCAGAATCTCACGGCACTCAGCAAGGCTTGAGGCTTTCCAGACGCCGTTGATGAACCAGGGTGCCGTATGGGTCACAACCCAGAAGATGATCGCCAGCGAAACCACCGTCAGAAAGATGTTCAGCGGACCTGAAAACAGCTTCTGCCGCATCCAGCCGATCGCTCCGGTCTCAGAGACGGGGGCCGGTCTGGGCGCCAGCATCTCTTTGCGGACAAAGGAGGAATTATCCATCTCAGCGCTCCTTCAGCCGGACACTGGCGTTATACCAGTTCATCACCATGGAAATGATCAGCGAGATGACCAGATAGGTCAGCATCAGCAGCAGCATCCCCTCCAGCTCGCGGCCGGTCTGATTGATGGTGATCCCGCCCAGCGTGGCGCGCAGATCCATATAACCCACCGCCAGCGCGAGAGAGGTGTTCTTGGTGATATTGAGATATTGCGAGATCATCGGCGGAATAATGACGCGCAGCGCCTGGGGCAGGATCACCAGGCTCATGGTGCGCCCCGGACGCAGGCCAAGCGCGAAAGCCGCCTCAGACTGCCCGCGCGAAATGGCGAGGATACCGCCCCGCACCGTCTCGGCGATGAAAGCCCCGGTATAAAGCGTCAGCGCCACCCACATCGCGAAGAAAGAGTTTCGCATGTAAGTCCCGCCGGCGAAGTTAAAGCCCTTCAGCTCCGGCATCCCGAGATGAAACCCAAGCGCCAGCTTCAGCGCCAGCAGCGGCACCGCAAAGATCAGGAGGCTCTTCCACCAGGTGGTCGGCCGCACCCCGGTGGCATTCTGCACCGCGCTCGCATGCGCTTTCAGCTTACGCCAGGCGTAGATACAGACGGCCAGCACCGCGAGGATGGCCAGAAGATCCACACTGACCAGAAAAATCCCGAGGTCGATATTTCCGAGCGAGCGGTCGAACAGCGGTTCGGGCACATAGACGCCGCGGTTGGTAATCGCCACGCTGTCGAAGAACAGCATCGATGAGGTGGCGTTTTCCCCGCGGAAGGCATTGGGTGCCGGCATGGATTCGGTCATCACCGCAAAGATCAGCAGGATCCACAAAACCAGCGGGATATTGCGGAAAATCTCGACATAAAAGCCGATGAGACGCGAAATCAGCCAGTTCTCTGACAGACGCAGCACCCCTGCGAAAACGCCCACAATCGTGGCGGTTACGCAGGAGAGCGCGGCCAGTAACAGCGTGTTCAAAAGCCCCACCAGCATGGCACGGCCATGGCTGCTGTCGGATGTATATTCGATCAGGCGCTGGTTAATATCATAACCCGAACGCACGGTCAGAAAGCCGAAGCTGAAGTCTTTGCCAAGCGCCTTCAGGTTGGCAACCGTATTGGTCACCAGCCACCAGGCGGCGAGCACAAAGAGGACCAGTGCGATAAACTGAAGGGTGAGCGAGCGATACCGCGTATCATAAAGCAGCATGCTCAGCCGAAAATCGCCACTTCGGGCGTCGGTTCCGGGTGTCATAACGAATACCCCCTGGGGTCTGCCCGGCCTTTCGGCTCGGCGGATCAGCGCAGCTTCTTCCGCGGCAGACTGTTGTTATTTCAGATCGTATCGTGCCTGAGGAAAAGGGCGCCCGCGAGGGGCGCCCCCCTCCTTAATCAGCGGAACGGCGGAGCGTAGAGCAGACCACCCTGGGTCCACTGCGCGTTCAGGCCACGGGCCAGACCGATCGGGGTCTGCTCACCGATGGTGGCCTCAAAAAGCTCACCATAGTTGCCGACGGCTTTGATCGCGTGGATCGCCCAGTCATTGTCGAGGCCGAGCATCGCGCCCAGTTCCCCTTCTTTACCGAGCAGACGGTTGATCTCGGGATTCTCGGTGCCCTTGGCCATCTCATCGATATTGGCCGCGGTGATCCCGTATTCTTCGGCACCGATCAGCGCATTCAGAACCCAGCGGCCGATGTCAGCCCATTGGTCATCGCCCTGACGGACCAGCGGACCCAG
Organism: Falsigemmobacter intermedius; assembly: GCF_004054105.1. GTDB lineage: Bacteria > Pseudomonadota > Alphaproteobacteria > Rhodobacterales > Rhodobacteraceae > Wagnerdoeblera > Wagnerdoeblera intermedia. Next base: position 32,970 of record NZ_SBLC01000026.1, on the reverse strand, counting down.
AGGCTCTTTTGAGATGATTTCCGGCAGAATGATGTGGTTGGCGGCATCCGCAAAGCCACCGCGGGTTGCAGCAAGGCCCGAAGCATCGGTGGTGTAGACGTCGCAGGCACCAGCCAGATACTGCTGCTGCGCTTCGGCATTGGTTTCGACCGGAACCGGCTCATACTTCAGGTTATTGGCCTTGAAGAAGTCCGCCAGGTTCAGCTCGGTGGTGGTGCCGGTCTGGATGCAGACGGTGGCGCCTTCAAGCTCTTTGGCCGAGGTCACGCCGAGATCTTTTTTGACCATAAAACCCTGACCGTCATAATAGTTCACACCGATGAAGGTGAACTTCAGATCCGCATCCCGCGAGAGGGTCCAGGTGGTGTTCCGCGCCAGGATGTCGACCTCACCGGAAGCCAGGGCGGTGAAGCGGGTCTGGCCGGTGGTCGAGACGAAGTTGACCTTCATCGGGTCTTTCAGCACGGCAGCGGCGACCGCGCGGCAGATAGAGACGTCAAAGCCCTGCCACACGCCCTGGGCATCCGGCGCGGAGAAGCCGTTAACGCCGGTCGAGACACCGCAGTTCAGCGTGCCGCGGGCTTTGACATCGTCAAGAGTCGCAGCCTGCGTGATCCCGGCTGCGAGTGCCGCGAGCGACAGCGTGCCGAGGAAAACGGATTTCTTCATTATAACCTCTTCCTGTGAAGCACCGCAAAATAGCGGCGCGGGACAGGCCCTGTTGGCCCGAAAGGAGTGCCCCGGTTATTGGCTCCGGGGTCAGAGGTATCTTGCGATGCGCCTGGCCAATGCGTCAAGGCTGGCGGCAGAGGGGAATAGTTTCCCGGTAAACGGCCTGAAATAACCGCGTTACCGGAAAAATTTGCCCGTTTTTTCAGCGCGAACCGGGCAATACGGCCGCAACCTTCAGCTGTTCTGACGGCTCATGGCAAGGAAACGTGCTGCGTGTTCAAGGGCTTCGCGGCGCTTGCCTTCCTTGATCTCGAACTCTTCATCGGCGCCCCATTGCTCGGCCTGCCATGCCTCATCAATGCGCGAGGCTGCCCAGGCTTCAGGCAGCGTGATGCGCCCTTCCGCTACGGCAAGCGCGAGAATCAGCGATCCTGAGATCCCGATCAGGTCGTGAAGCGCGGTCATCTCAAAGGCGTCAAAGGCCCCAAGCGCAGCCTTCAGCCGGGCCAGCGCCGCGGCATCCTGGGCCACCGGGATGACCCCCGATGTCACCTTCAGACGCGCGTCATAACGCTCCGCCGCCCAGTCAAGCAGCGGATCCCAATGCGCGGCCTGGCGGGCGATGAGCTCTGCCGGGCCATCCGCACGATAGCTCAGCAGATCGGTGCCGCCATATTCAGCCAGCATATCGAGGACCGCATCGAACTGATGGGTGACCTTATCGATCGCCGCATTGGCCGAGCGGGTGACCGGCATGGTCTCGGGACGGATCTCGCCCTGCTGCGCATCCCATTCCGCCGCCACAGCCTCTGCCATGGCGCGGGTGGGCAGGATCAGCGGGGCTTTCGCGGGGGTTTTCACCGCCCGCGCATCCAGCATGACCTGGAAACCACCCTCAACCGCTTCAACACGGGCCTCTTTCCAGAACCGTTTTGCCTTCCAGCCGCTCATGCCACCCTCACCGATCGCGCTGACGTTCGCGCTTTTGTTTTTCGGCCATTTCTTCGGCCCATTCAAAGGGATCATCCGGAACCGAGTTGATATCCCAGCCCAGAGTTTTCCAGGTTTTCTCCATATGAGACGGCAGCGGAGCGCGGAAGGTCAGATGCTGTTTGGTGATCGGATGCTGGAACGCCAGCAGGCGGGCATGCAGATGCAGCTTGCGGCTGATCTCGCCACCCAGCTGTGCGCCCCAGCCATCCCCCAGGTTTTCCTGCGCCGAGCCGCCGTATTTTCCATCGCCGATGATCGGGTGACCAAGCTCAGCCATATGCGCCCGCAGCTGGTGGGTGCGCCCGGTGACCGGAACCAGCGCCGCCCAGGACACCCGCGTGCCCAGCAGATCCATCACCGCATAATCGGTGGTCGAGCGTTTGGCATCGGGGTAGTCTTTGATTTTGGCGGGATGGATGCAGACCATCTTCTCGCCTTCACCATGCTTGCCGTGACCGCCCTGCTTCATCAGCGCATAACGGATGGTGCCGAATTTCGGGTTGGGCACACCGGCCACCGCAGCCCAGTAGATCTTGCGGGTGGTCCGCTCCCGGAAGGCTTCCGACAGCGCGCGGGCAACCCGGTCGGTGCGGGCCAGGACCAGCAGACCCGATGTGTCTTTGTCGAGACGGTGCACCAGCTTCGGGCGCTCTTTATAGCCAAACATCAGCGCCGGGGTCAGACCATCCACCGTGCGGTGATCAAGGCCCGAGCCGCCCTGGCTCGGCAGACCTGCGGGTTTGTTGATCACGATCAGATGCTGATCACGGAACATCACGCAGGACTGGATCATCTCGGCATCAGCCTGCGAGATCATCTCTTCCATGCCGCGCACTTTCAGTGGCGGGGCCTCAGAGGGGACCGGCGGCACGCGCACTTTCTGGCCCGGGACGATGCGATCGGCAGGCTTCGCCCGCCCGCCGTCAACGCGCAGCTCGCCCTTGCGGCACATCTTCTCAACCGCCACCTGGTTCAGTTGCGGGAATTTCTTTTTCAGCCACCGGTCGAGGCGGATTTCGCCATCGTCTTCCGAGACCATCAGGATTTGAACGCCGCTCATAGCAGTCCTCGTATCAGGGCAGCACCGGCCATCAGTGCCACAACCGACACCAGAACCGAAGCCACAGCATATCCGCCCGCCATCCATGGCGTGCCGCCCTCAAGAAGGCGGACGATATCCGCCGAGAAGGCCGAAAAGGTCGTGAAGCCGCCCAGAAAACCGCTCAGCAGCAGCGGCGAAAACCGCTCTGCCTGATGCGCGGCGAGCCAGGCAGCGAGCCCCCCCATCAAAAGAGAGCCTGCCACATTCACAACGAAAGTCCCTGCCGGAAAGCTCCCGGGCAGCAGGCGTGCAAAAGCCGTCACGGTCACAAACCGCGCCACAGCGCCCGCAGCGCCGCCCAGTGCCACATATATCAGGGTCCGGATCATTGCGCCTTCCATCTGCCGCGCCACGTGTCTTGTCAACCGGATGGCCCCTCCGGCCCTGCCCGGAACGACATTCCGCCGCGCTTTGCCTGTGAACAAAGGCTCTGCGCCTGTCCTTTCACGGAGCAGCGGGGCTTGCAGGGAATCACCCCCGCCGCCACTCTGCCCCAAAAGGGAGGGATGAGATGGCCGTTATCGATGGGTTTACCCGCCGCCGTGTGGCGCTGCCGGGGATCACGCTCTCCGTTCAGGAGGCAGGCTCCGGCCCGCCGCTGATCCTGCTGCATGGTTTTCCGCAAAACGGCATGTGCTGGTCAAAGGTCGCGCCGGAGTTTGCCAGGCACTTCCGCACGATCGTGCCTGATCTGCGCGGCTACGGCGAAAGCGATGCACCGCCTGATGATCCTGACCATATCACCTATTCCAAACGCCGCATGGCCGAAGACATCGTCGCCCTGATGGATGAACTCGACATCCGCAGCGCGCATATTCTGGGCCATGACCGGGGCGCGCGGGTGTCCTACCGGCTGGCGCTGGATCATCCGGGGCGGCTGCGGCGGCTGGGGATCATCGAGATCGTGCCGACGGGAGACTTCTGGAACGCCTGGACGGCGGAACTGGCCATGGCGGCCTGGCACTGGACCTTCCTCGCGCAGCCCGCGCCCCTGCCCGAGCGGATGATCTCGGCCGATCCTCTGCCCTGGCTCGACACTCTGCTCAGCACCTGGCTGCGCAGTCATGACCTGTCGGATCTGCCACCCGCAGCCCTGCAAAGCTACCGCGATCAGATGGGGCAGCCCGACCGGGTGCATGCCATGTGCGCCGACTACCGCGCCGGAGCCACCACCGACCGGCGTATTGATGAGGCCAGCCGCGCGGCCGGGGAAAAGATCGCCGCCCCGCTCTCCTATCTCTGGGCGGAAAAGGGCTTTCCCGCCAGAAGCGGCGATCCCCTCAGCCTGTGGCGGGCCTGGGCCACGGATTTGAACGGCGCGTCCTGCGCCTCCGGCCATTTCGTGCAGGAGGAGAACCCCGGGGCCGTGCTGGATCAGTTTTTACCCTTCTTCCTTCAGGGCTCAGAGCGCTGAAACGCGCAGGCGGATGGCATCAGCGTCATAAACACCGATCAGATCCGCCAGCGCCTGACCATCGGCCAGCACCCGCAGGCCATGGCTTCCCGCCTCATAGGTGATCACCGGGGCGGGGCCATCTGACGGATATTCCACCAAAAGACTGTCCTCGGCGCTGTAGTCGGTGATCTGCGCGACACCGCTGCCGGTCAGCCGGAAGACATCCGCCCCCTCACCACCACTGGCCACATCACCGCCGCCTGCATGCAAAAGATCATCGCCGCGACCACCGTTGAGGTAGCGCGAGGTCCCCTCCTCAGCCTGGCCGAGGTTGCCCCTCAGGATGTCATCCCCCTCATCGCCGTCCAGCGTATCATTGCCACTGCCCGCGATCAGCAGATCATTCCCCATTCCACCGCTGAGCCAGTTGTCGCCCGTTCCGGCGATCAGCAGATCATCCCCGCGACCGCCCAAAAGCGTGTCATTTCCCGTCCCGCCCTCAAGCGTATCATCGCCCTCCTGCCCGGCGAGCTGGTCTGACCCCGCGCCCCCGGTCATCCGGTCTGAACCGCCGCCACCCGTTAACGTATCCTGCCCCGCTCCGCCGTGCAGGCTGTCGCCCCCCGCACCACCGGAAATCTGGCTGTCACCCAAGCCGCCCGTCAGATCGAGATCCCTGTCGTCAGCGGGCTTCAGAAGATCAGAGCTTTCCGGCCCGTCAGAGCTGCCGCGCGCCTGGGCCTGATCCGAGATCCCGCCAACTTCCGGAACCGGCGCAGCGCCTGAGGCCCCGGCCACCGCCAGAATTCCCTGCCCGTGATCCGGATCGGCAGGCTCTGCCGCTGCATCTGACCGGGGCTCCTGCTCCGGCCCCGGTTCAGGGGCGCCGCTTTCTTCCGCCTCCGTCTCTGACTCTGACTCTGACTCTGACTCTGACTCTGTGGAAAAAATCGCGCTGCCGACCGCGCCTGCCACCAAAAGCCCGACAACTCCGAGAAGCTCCAGCATCCCGCACACCCCTGCCCCGAGACAGGGCGTTAACCAAGAACTAAGGTAAATAACTGATAACAATCATAAAATATCACAAAGCGGCTGATTCTCACAATCCGTTTTGCAGCGTTGCCGGGCCGGACTTTCAAAAGACTTTCATTCCGGGGCATTCCGCGCTATGTCCGCGCATCCGTCTGACGCTCAGACGGTTCCTCCACGGGCCCTGCTGGACGACGTCCCGGCTTGCGCCATAACCCTTTTAAGGAGATCCCGATGTCGATCACCGTCGAAGAAAAAAACCGCCTGATCAAAGAATTCGCAACCAAAGAAGGCGACACCGGTTCGCCGGAAGTTCAGGTTGCAATCCTGTCGTCGCGCATCGCGACCCTGACTGAGCACTTCAAGTCGCACAAAAAAGACAACCACTCGCGTCGTGGTCTGCTGATGATGGTTGCTCAGCGCCGTAAGCTGCTGGACTACCTGAAAGCACGTGACGAAGCCCGTTACCAGGCTCTGATCGCGAAACTCGGCCTGCGCCGCTAAGTCTTTCGGAACAGCGAATCAGCAACGCCCGCGCCGGATCACCGGCGCGGGCGTTGTCATTTCGGGGTGATATTCGCGGCGGCGTCAGCCGGCCTGAGTGATCACCGCAGCCATCTGTTTGCACAGCGCCGAGATATCGGTGTTCTGCGAGGCAGAGGCCTCTTTGAGCGACTGCTCAACGCCCATGGCCGAAACCGTGCCCGCCTTGCCCTTCTCATAAGCAGCCTCGACTTTCGCCGCATCGGCAGGGGCCGGAAGCTGGCCGAACATTCTTTGCTGAATCTCAACGGCTTTGCTGTCGATATGCCCCTCAGCAAGGCAGAACTCGAGCACGCCGAGCTGGTTTTTAGCGGCTGCCACCGCTTCATCCATCCCCGGCGCCTGAGCCTGAGCCGCCCCGGCAGCCAGAACCAGCGCTGCCACCTTTACGTAAAAGCGTCCGATCATCTCAGCGCCTCCCTGACAAAAAATACCACAGGATCTGACCTGCCTGCGCAGTCTGCCCGCTTTGCCCGCTACCGCAAGCTTTTAGCGCCCGCCGCAGCCGGACAGCGCCACCCTGGCAAAGGCCTGCCGAAACGGGAAAAATCTGCTGACGCTTTTTCGCCTGCGGCCGGATTTCCCTGCGGTATCACGCTGACAGGCGGGAACCGGATGGCATTTACCCCATAAAACATGGTGCTTTTCACAAAGGCCGTTTTCCTGTATGCACCCACGCTATCTGAGACGTGAGGTCCGAGCCCCCGGACACATGCACAGGATCAGGGGCGGCGGCAATGGGGCCGCTATATAGACAGGGAGCGCGGGATGGGCCTGCGTTACCCAGATAGGATGTCTGATGTTCAATATTTCGAAGAAATCAATCCAGTGGGGCGGTGAAACGCTGACGCTGGAGACCGGCAAGGTTGCCCGTCAGGCCGATGGTTCGGTCATTGCGACGCTCGGCGAGACCTCGGTCATGGCCAACGTGACCTTCGCGAAATCGCCGAAGCCGGGCCAGGACTTCTTCCCGCTGACCGTGCACTATCAGGAAAAATACTACGCAGCCGGTAAGATCCCGGGTGGCTTCTTCAAGCGCGAAGCCCGTCCGTCGGAGAAAGAGACCCTCGTCTCGCGTCTGATCGACCGTCCCTGCCGCCCGCTCTTCGTTGATGGTTTCAAAAACGAAGTTCTGGTTATGGCGACCGTGCTGTCCTGCGACCTCGTGAACGATCCCGATATCGTGGCCATGATCGCCTCCTCGGCGGCTCTGACCCTCTCGGGCGTTCCGTTCCGTGGTCCGATCGGTGCAGCCCGCGTTGGTTTCGTCAACGGCGAATACGTTCTGAACCCGTCGATGGACGACATGACCCAGCTGCGCTCGAAGCCCGAGCAGCGCCTGGACCTGGTCATCGCCGGCACCAAGAACGCCGTGATGATGGTGGAATCGGAAGCTTACGAGCTGACCGAAGAAGAAATGCTGGGCGCTGTCGAATTCGGCCACGCACAGATGCAGCCGGTGATCGACCTGATCATCGAACTGGCTGAAGAAGCGGCAAAAGAGCCCTTCGACTTCACGCCCCCGGATCTCTCGGCGATCTATGCCAAAGTGAAAGCTTCGGGCGAGGCCCAGATGCGCGCTGCCTTCGCGATCCGCGACAAGCAGGAGCGTACCAACGCGATCAAAGCGGCCGTTGATGCGATCAAAGCGACGCTCTCGGAAGAAGATCTGGCCGACATCAACCTCGGCTCGGCGATCAAGAAGCTGGAATCGGACATCCTGCGCGGCGACGTTGTGAAAAACGGCATCCGTATCGATGGCCGTAACACCACCACCGTCCGCCCGATCAATGTGGAAACCGGCATCCTGCCGCGCACCCACGGCTCGGCGCTGTTCACCCGTGGTGAAACCCAGGGCCTCGTGGTCACCACGCTGGGCACCGGCGAAGATGAGCAGTTCATCGACGCGCTGAACGGCAACTACAAGTCGAACTTCCTGCTGCACTACAACTTCCCTCCCTATTCGGTGGGTGAAGTGGGCCGCGTGGGCAGCCCGGGACGTCGTGAAATCGGTCACGGCAAACTGGCATGGCGCGCGCTTCAGGCCGTGCTGCCGGCGCCGACCGACTTCCCCTACACCATCCGTGTGGTGTCCGAGATCACCGAATCGAACGGCTCGTCCTCGATGGCTTCGGTCTGCGGCGGCTCGCTGTCGATGATGGATGCAGGCGTTCCGCTGAAAGCGCCGGTCGCAGGCGTCGCCATGGGTCTGATCCTGGAAGAGGATGGCTCGTGGGCTGTTCTGACCGACATTCTCGGTGACGAAGACCACCTCGGCGATATGGACTTCAAAGTGGCAGGTACCGAAGCCGGTATCACGACCATGCAGATGGACATCAAAGTTGCGGGCATTACCCCGGCCATCATGAAGCAGGCGCTTGCGCAGGCAAAAGACGGCCGCGTGCACATCCTGAACGAGATGGCAAAATCGGTTTCGGGCCCCTCTGGCTTCTCGGAATACGCTCCGAAGATCGAAACCCTGACCATCCCGACCGACAAGATCCGTGAAGTGATCGGCTCGGGCGGCAAGGTCATCCGCGAGATCGTGGAAACCTCGGGTGCGAAAGTCGACATCAACGACGACGGCGTGATCAAAATCGCTTCGTCCTCGGCCGAGGCCATCAAGAAGGCCTATGACATGATCTGGTCGATCGTGGCAGAGCCGGAAGAGGGCCAGATCTACACCGGTAAAGTCGTCAAACTGGTCGACTTCGGTGCTTTCGTGAACTTCTTCGGCAAGCGTGATGGTCTGGTTCACGTGTCGCAGATCGCCAACAAGCGCCTGCAGCACCCGAATGAGATCCTGAAAGAAGGCCAGGAAGTGAAAGTGAAACTGCTCGGCTTTGACGAGCGCGGCAAAGTCCGCCTCGGCATGAAAATGGTCGATCAGGAAACCGGTGAAGAAATCACTGCCGGCAAAGAAAACGGCGAGGGCTGAGCCCCGCTTCAGGCCTGATCTTCAGGCCTGACACATTGCCCCCGGTGCCCGCGCGGTGCCGGGGGCTTTTCTTTGCTCAGACCGCCAGCGCCGTGGTGCGCAGCACCGTGCGCAGCGCAAAACTTGACTGCATCTGCGCCACCCCCGGCAGACGGCTGAGATACTGGCGGTGGATCCGGGCGAAATCCTCGGTGTCCCGGGCCACAATTTTCAGAAGATAATCCGCCGAGCCCGCCATCAGATGGCATTCCAGAAGATCCGGCACTTTCGACACTTCACGCTCAAAGGCGTCCAGCACCTCATCCGCCTGACCCTGCAGGGTAATCTCGACAAACACGGTGGTCGGCCGCCCCATCCGCCGCGCATCGAGAAGCGCGGTATAGCGGTCGATATAGCCCTCAGCCTCCAGGCGCTGCACCCGGCGGTGACAGGCCGATGCCGAAAGATTCACCTCCTCCGCCAGATCAGCGTTGGAGATACGGCCGTCCCTTTGCAGGACGGAGAGGATGCGACGGTCAGTTGGATCAAGATCAGCCATGGGCCACTCTTCAAAGATTCGCTCTGGCTTCGCAAGATCCTGCCACAGATTTCGAAAATTCCGGGAGGTTCCCTTATGCGATCGAACAGCAGCGGGGGAATTTTGCATCAAAAAAGCGCCCCGCAGGGCGCTTTTTCAAACCACATCCGGCCTGATCTCAGACCTTGCGGGCCAGAAGATCGCGGATCTCGGTCAGCAGCTCTTCCTGGGTCGGCGCTGCCGGTGCATTGGCCGCTGCGACTTCTTCCTTGCGCACGGCCATGTCCTTCATCTTGTTCAGACCCTTCACCAGCAGGAAGACGACCCAGGCAATGACGACGAACTTAATGACGGCATTGATGAAATTGCCATACATGAACTGCGCTTCGCCGATGCCAAAGCTCAGCGAGGAGAAGTCGATGCCGCCGATGAAGATCCCCAGCAGCGGGTTCACCAGGTCATCCACCATCGAGGTGACAATGGCGGTGAAGGCCGCACCCATGATGATACCCACGGCAAGGTCCATGACATTGCCGCGCATGATGAAAGTTTTGAATTCGTTCAGCATTTACTATGCTCCTGAGAGGTCCGACCGGCGGGGGCTCTGGGATTACGGGATAATCGCAGCCCCGAATATGCCATGAGCCGCGCGCCTCTTCACGATCTTTTTAAGTTTCTGTCGAGGTAAGAATTTCGCACCCGGCTTTCGGTTGCGCCCGGAATGCGAAATTAACGCAGATTCCCGCCTGGATCGCGGATTGATCTGCGTCTCAGCCCGCCGGGCCGGCGGCATAACCCGCCGCCGCACGACCGGCGTGACGCCCGGTCGCGAGGCAGGCGGTCAGCAGATAGCCCCCTGTCGGCGCCTCCCAATCCAGCATTTCGCCCGCGACGAAGACACCAGGACGGGCGCGCAACTGAAGCCCCTCATCCACCGAGTCCCGGGTCACGCCCCCCGCCGTAGAGATCGCCTCATCCATGGGGCGCGGCCCCTGATGCGGCACCGCGAGATCTTTCAGAACCGCGGCCAGCGCCGCCGCCCCGCCGGGAAGCGGACGCGCCACCTCCATCACCAGGGCCTGCTTTGCCGCGTCGAGCCCGGCCTTTCGCAGACGATTGGCCGCCGAGTCACCGCGGGTCCTTTCGAGCCGCGCCTCAAGCGCCGCAAGGCTGAGGTCCGGGAAGAGATCAAGCCGCAGCACCGCGCCTTCGCGCAGCGCCGGGGTCAGCGGGTAAAGCCCGCCCCCCTCAAGCCCGCGCGCAGAGATCACCGCCTCGCCCCGCAGGCTAAAACCTCCGGCCGAAAGCCGTAAGCCCTTGAGCGCCGCCCCGAAATGCCGGGTCATATAGGCTGACCAGGAGACCAGAAGCCCCGCATTTGACGGCGCAAAAGGCGCGAGCTTTACCCCTTCGGCCGCAAGGATCGGGGCCCAGGAACCATCTGACCCCAGGCGCGACCAGCTTGCCCCGCCAAGGGCCAGCACCACCACCGAAGGCGTTACCGCAACATCGCCCTCCGGGGTCGAGAAACAAAGCTGCGCCCCGTCAAACCCGGTCCAGCGCCAGCGGCGGTGCAGCTGCACAGCCAGCCCCTCCAGCTCTGCAAGCCAGGCCCGCAGCAGCGGCGAGGCCTTATGCACCACCGGGAACACCCGTCCCGAGGAGCCGGTATAGACCGCCTGGCCAAGTGCCTCTGCCCAGGCCTTCACCGCTTCCGGACCAAAATCCGCCAGCATCGGCGTCAGCCAGTCCTGCGCCTGGCCGTAGTGCGCCAGAAAGGCGGGCAGAGGCTCATCTTTGGTGATGTTCAGACCGGATTTCCCCGCCATCAGCAGCTTTCGCGCCGGAGAGGGCATGCTTTCGGCGATATGCACCACATGGCCGGCGCGGGCCAGTTCAAGCGCGGCCATCAGCCCGGCGGGACCCGCCCCGATCACCCATGCCTCTGCTGCCATCTGCCCCACTCCTGCACCGGGGCAGCAAAGCCCGGATTGGCTGCCCTGTCAAAACAAGCGCGTCGGTTGCCAGAGTTTGCGCCCCTTCGCAAGGCTCACAACTTTTGCTTTAAGCCAGAAATTTTAAGTTTGAAGAAGTTTACAAGCCTGCTACCCTGCTCTGGTTGAACTGAGAGGTGATCATGCTTTGCCCTGCGTCCCGGCCGTTTTTGCCATCCCGGCTGCCTTCCCCTGTGCGGAGCGGGCGCCATGAAGGATGACAGCGACCGCAGCCGCCGGGAGTTGAAGCTTTGGCTTCGGATGCTGCTGACCACCCGTGCGGCAGAGGCGGAACTGCGGGAATTTCTGCGCCTGTCGCATGGCACCACCCTGCCGCGCTTTGACGTGATGGCCGCGCTCTGGCGCCGGGGTGAGGCGATCAGCATGTCAGAGCTCAGCCGTATGCTTCTGGTTTCAAACGGGAATGCCACCGCAGTGGTGGACCGGCTGGAAAAAGACGGGCTGGTGAAACGCTCTCCCTCTGAGACTGACCGGCGCACGGTTTACGTCGCCCTGACCGAGGCCGGAAAAATGACCTTCGCCACCCTGGCGCGCGATCACGCCGACGAGGTGAGCCGGATTATGCAGGATCTTCCCGATGAAGATCTCGACACGATGAGCGCCATTCTGAAGCGCATGGGAGAGCGTCGCAATGCAGCAAAGTGAACTGGCAGACCTGAAGCCGAAGCATTTTTCCTGGGAGGTGTCAGACCGCATTGCGACCATCCGCCTGACCCGGCCCGAGCGCAAGAACCCGCTGACCTTCGAAAGCTATGCTGAGCTGCGCGACACCTTCCGCGCCCTGCCCTATTGCAGCGATATCGATGTGGTGGTTTTCGCCTCGCAGGGCGGCAACTTCTGTTCAGGCGGTGATGTGCATGAAATCATCGGCCCGCTGACAAAGATGAATATGAAGGATCTGCTGGCCTTCACCCGGATGACCGGCGATCTGGTTAAGGCGATGATCCATTGCACTAAACCGGTGATCGCCGCCGTGGACGGGATCTGCGTGGGTGCGGGCGCGATTATCGCCATGGCCTCAGATCTGCGGATCGCCACCCCGGAGGCAAAATGCGCGTTTCTCTTTGCGCGTGTGGGGCTTGCGGGCTGCGATATGGGGGCCTGTGCCATGCTGCCCCGGATCATCGGCCAGGGCCGTGCGGCGGAACTGCTCTACACCGGCCGCTCGATGTCCGCCGCTGAGGGGGAACGCTGGGGCTTCTGGAACAGCCTGCATGATGCAGCCGACCTCGATGCTGAGGCCCGGAAACTCGCCGCGCGCATCGCGGCAGGTCCGAATTTCGCCCATGGCATCACCAAGACGCAGCTGAACCAGGAATGGAACATGAGCCTCGATCAGGCGATCGAAGCCGAAGCCCAGGCCCAGGCCATCTGCATGCAGACCGAAGATTTCACCCGCGCTTACAACGCCTTCGTGGCGAAAGAGACCCCGGTGTTCAAAGGCAACTGAGCACCGGCCCGGCCACGCGGAGGGAGCCGCGCTGCCGGAAGGCCCGCCCGACGGGGAGATCGGGCGGGCCCCCCGCGACCTGAGGAGACGACTTTGGCAGACCGCAGTTTTCTGACCTGGCCCTTCTTTGAAGACCGCCACCGCGCCCTGGCCGAAGCGCTGGACGCCTGGTGCGCCGCCCATCTGCCGGTGGATCATCACGACGTCGACGCCGCCTGCCGCGCCCTGGTGCGGATGCTGGGCGAAGGCGGCTGGCTTGAGCACAGCGGTGCAGCGACCGGCGAAGCGCTGGATGTGCGCAGCCTCTGCCTGATCCGCGAGACCCTGGCCCGCCATGATGCTCTGGCCGATTTTGCCTTTGCGATGCAGGGGCTTGGCATGGGCGCGGTGACGCTTTTTGGCGATGCTGAGCAGCAGAAATGGCTGACCCGCACCCGCGCGGGCGAGGCGATTTCCGCCTTTGCGCTGACCGAGCCGGGGTCGGGCTCCGATGTCGCCCGCTCGACCGCCACGGCGCGGCGTGAGGGGGATCACTTCATCCTTTCCGGCGAGAAAACCTATATCTCCAACGGCGGGATCGCGGATCTTTACGTGGTCTTTGCCCGCACGGGCGAAGCACCGGGCGCGAAGGGTCTCTCGGCCTTTCTGCTGCCCGCTGATACCCCCGGACTTGAGATTGTCGAGCGCATTGAGGTCATCGCCCCCCATCCGCTGGCGCATCTGCGTTTCAACGACATCCGCCTGCCCGCTTCGGCGCTGATCGGGGCTGCGGGATCGGGCTTTCGCATCGCGATGTCGGTCCTTGATGTTTTCCGACCCACGGTCGGGGCGGCCGCGCTTGGCATGGCGCGGCGGGCGCTTGATGAGGCCCTGGCGCGGATCAAATCCCGCCAGCTTTTCGGCGCGCCTTTGCATGAGTTGCAGATGGTGCAGGGGCATATCGCCGATATGGCGCTTGAGGTGGATGCCGCAGCCCTGCTGATCTACCGCGCCGCCTGGACCAAGGATCAGGGCGCGCCGCGCATCACCCGCGAGGCGGCGATGGCGAAACTTTATGCCACCGAAGCCGCACAGCGCGTGATTGATGCCGCGCTCCAGCTTCACGGCGGAGACGGTGTCCGGCAGGGCATGGCGGTAGAGGGGCTCTACCGCGAAATCCGGGCCCTGCGCATTTATGAAGGCGCGAGTGACGTCCAGAAAGTCGTCATCGCCCGCGCCACTCTCGACGGTTAACTTCAAGGAGCGCGTGATGAGCGAGCTTTCTCCGCATGAATTTCTGCATCCCTCGGGCTGGAAGGCCGCGGCGGGCTATGCCAATGGCGTCGCGGCCCGGGGCAAAATGGTCTTTCTGGGTGGTCATATCGGCTGGAATGGCCAGCAGGAGTTTGAGACCGATGATCTCGCAGGTCAGGTCCGCCAGACCCTGCAGAACATCCTTGATGTGCTGGCCTGCGCCGGGGGCCGAGCAGAGCATATCGTTCGGCTGACCTGGTATGTGACGGATAAGAAAGAATATCTCTCCTCTTTGCGCGAAATCGGCAGCGCCTACCGCGATACGCTTGGCAAACATTTCCCCGCCATGGCGCTGGTGCAGGTGGTGGCCCTGGTTGAGGACCGCGCCAAAGTGGAAATTGAAGCCACCGCCGTCATTCCCGACGAAGCGTAAGACCAGAGCCTCCCGCAAGGGGGGCTTTTTACATTCTGAAAAGGGCCCGTCAGAGGCCCGCACCACAGGGATACCGGAATGTCTGCAACAGCCCTCGGCCCCTCGGGCCATCTTGATACCTTCACCCGGGATAACCTTCCCGCTCCCGCCCTCTGGCCGGAACTGCCCCAGGGCAGCCTTGCCTATCCCGAGTGGCTGAATGCGGGCGAAGAGATGACCACCCGTATGGTGGAACGCGGCTTTGGCGATCACACCGCGCTGATCGGCAACGGGCGGCGGCGCACCTATAAAGAGCTGACCGACTGGACCAGCCGCATCGCCCATGTGCTGGTCGAAGATCTGGGGCTGAAACCCGGCAACCGGGTGCTGATCCGCTCGGCCAATAACCCGGCCATGGTGGCCTGCTGGCTGGCCGCGACGCGGGCGGGGGCGGTGGTGGTGAACTCGATGCCGATGTTGCGGGCGGGGGAACTGGCGCAGATCGTTGATAAGGCAGAGATCACCCACGCGCTTTGCGACAGCCGCCTGATGGAGGAAATGCAGGCCTGCGCCGCCACCTCAAAATTCCTGCGCCATGTGGTGGCCTTCGACGGCACCGCCAGCCATGAGGCCGAGCTTGACCGCCTGGCCCTTGATAAACCTGTGAAATTTGAGCCCGTCCCCACGGGGCGTGATGATGTGGCGCTGCTGGCCTTCACCTCGGGTACCACCGGTGCTCCCAAGGCCACGATGCATTTTCACCGCGATCTTCTGGCGATTGCGGATCTTTACGCCAAAGAGGTGCTGGATGTTCAGCCCTCTGACGTCTTTATCGGCTCGCCGCCGCTGGCCTTTACCTTTGGGCTCGGGGGGCTTGCGGTCTTTCCGCTGCGCTTCGGGGCCACCGCCTGCCTGCTGGAGACGGCCTCTCCGCAGAATATGATTGAGATCATACAGAAATATAAGGCGACCGTCTGCTTCACCGCGCCCACGGCCTACCGCGTCATGCTGCGCGCCATGGCGGAAGGGGCGGATCTTTCCTCGCTTCGCGCCGCCGTCAGCGCCGGGGAAACCCTGCCCGCGCCGGTCTATGAGGAATGGATCCAACGCACCGGAAAACCGATGCTCGACGGGATCGGCGCGACCGAGATGCTGCATATCTTCATCTCAAACCGCTTCACCGACCACCGCCCGGGCTGCACCGGCAAACCCGTCACCGGCTATGAGGCAAAGATCGTCGATGAGGCCGGTAATGAACTGCCGCGCGGCGAGACGGGGCGGCTTGCGGTGCGCGGCCCGACGGGCTGCCGCTACCTCGCAGATGACCGGCAGAAGAAATACGTCCTTAAGGGCTGGAATCTGACGGGCGACAGCTTCCGCCAGGACGAAGAGGGCTATTTCCACTTCGGCGCCCGCTCGGACGATATGATTATCTCGGCGGGCTATAACATCGCAGGCCCCGAGGTGGAGGCGGCTTTGCTGAAACATCCCTCCGTTGCCGAATGCGCCGTGATTGCCGAGCCGGACACCGAGCGCGGACAGATCGTCTCAGCCTTCGTGGTCTGCGCGGAAGGGCAGGAGCCGGGCGATCTTTTGTGCAAAACCCTGCAGGAGCACGTAAAAGCCTCCATCGCCCCCTATAAATACCCCCGCCGCATCCGCTTTGTGCCCGCGCTGCCGAAGACCGCGACGGGCAAAATTCAGCGGTTCCGCCTGAAGGACCTGATCTGATCCGCCCATCTTGCGCCAATTCTCGGGGCCTGATTGCAAATCCGGCCCTGACACCTTATTTGCGGGGTTCAGCCGGCGGCAGGGGACAAATATGAACTGGATCACCAATTACGTCCGACCCAAAATCAACTCGCTTTTCTCGCGGCGCGAAATGCCCGAGAACCTCTGGACCAAGTGCCCGGAGTGCGGGACGATGCTGTTCCACCGGGAACTGGCTGACAATCTGAACGTCTGCAGCAACTGCGACCACCACATGGCGATCAAGCCGCGCGACCGTTTTGCGGCGCTGTTTGACGGCGGCATCTTCCTTGAAGTGAAGGTGCCCGAGCCGATCGTGGACCCGCTACAATTCCGCGACCAGAAGAAATACCCTGACCGCATGAAAGCGGCCCAGAAATCCACCGGCGAGAAAGAAGCCATGCTGGTGGCCGAAGGCGAAATCCTGCGCACCCCCGTTGTCGCCTGCGCCCAGGACTTCAGCTTCATGGGCGGCTCGATGGGCATGTATGTCGGCAATGCGTTCATCGCGGGCGCTCAGCGCGCGGTAGAGCTTGGCCGCCCCTTCGTGGTCTTTTCAGCCGCTGGCGGCGCGCGCATGCAGGAAGGCATCCTCTCGCTGATGCAGATGCCGCGCACGACCGTTGCGATCCAGATGCTGAAGGAAGCCAATCTGCCCTATATCGTCGTGCTGACCCACCCGACCACCGGTGGCGTCACCGCATCCTACGCGATGCTGGGCGATGTGCAGATTGCAGAACCCAATGCGCTGATCTGCTTTGCAGGACCGCGCGTCATCGAACAGACCATCCGCGAAAAGCTGCCTGAGGGCTTCCAGCGTGCGGAATATCTGCTCGATCACGGCATGCTGGACCGCGTGACCCACCGTAAGGAACTGCGCACGGAACTGGCGACCATTCTGCGCATGCTCACCGGTCAGTCCTCGCCGGTGCATGGCGATCTGGCTCCGGCGGAAGCGGCTGAAGCGCCCGCCGCCGCTGAGCCGCAGGCCTGAGCCGTCGCGCCTTCGCTGCCTCTTCCGGCCATCCGTTCGCGGGTGGCCTTTTCTCTGTCTGACGGATCATTGCCATGAGCCAGTCCCCCGCTTCTGACGAACTTCTTGCCCGGCTGATGTCGCTGCACCCCAAGGTGATCGACCTGTCGCTCGACCGCATACAGGTGCTGCTCGACAAGCTGGGCAATCCTGAGCGTCGCCTGCCGCCGGTGATCCATCTCGCCGGGACCAATGGCAAAGGCTCGACCCAGGCGATGATCCGGGCGGGGCTTGAGGCGGCCGGCAAAAAGGTGCACGCCTATACCTCGCCGCATCTGGCGCGCTTTCATGAGCGCATCCGGGTGGCGGGCGAGCTGATCTCAGAACCTGAACTCGCCGAGCTCTTGGCGGAAGTGGAGCGGGTGAACGCAGGTGATCCGATCACCTTCTTTGAGATCACCACCTGCACCGGCTTTCTGGCCTTCTCGCGCATCCCGGCGGATTATCTGCTGCTGGAGGTGGGTCTTGGCGGGCGGTTCGATGCGACCAATGTGATCGCAGATCCGGCGCTTTGCGTGATCACCCCGGTCTCGCTCGATCATCAGATGTATCTGGGCGACACCGTCGGGCTGATCGCCACCGAAAAAGCGGGAATCCTGAAGCGCCGCGTGCCGGCCGTAATCGGCCCGCAGACCTCTGAGGGACTTGAGGCGATTGAGGCGGTGGCCGAGCGCCTGCATGCGCCGCTGATGGTCGCCAACCGTGACTGGCAGTCCTGGTCTGAGCGCGGCCGCCTGATCTATCAGGATGAGCGCGGGCTTCTGGATCTGCCGCTGCCGAACCTGCCCGGCCCGCATCAGATTGAAAACGCAGGCGCGGCCATCGCGGCGCTGCGCCACCTTGGCTTTGATGAAGCGGCCTGCGAAGCGGCTGTCACCAAAGCCTTCTGGCCCGCGCGTATGCAGCGGCTGAAAACCGGCCCGCTGGTCGATCTGGCGGCGGGGGCTGAGCTTTGGCTTGACGGTGGTCACAACCCGGCGGCGGGCATCGCGCTGGCAGGCACCCTTGCGGCGCTGCCGAAACGGCCCACTCATGCGATCTGCGGCATGCTGAACACCAAGGATATCGGGGGCTTCCTGCGCCCGCTGGCCCCGCATCTGAGCAGCCTTCACGCGGTCTCGATCCCCGGGGAAACGGCCACGCTGGACGCATCTGAGACCGCTGCCGCCGCCCGCGCTGAGGGCATTGAGGCGCTTGAGGCGGAAAGCGTCACGGACGCGCTGCGCGATATCCTGGCGCAGGACCCGAGCGCCCGGGTGGTGATCTGCGGCTCGCTTTATCTGGCGGGTAATATCCTGCGCGAAAACGGCTGAGGGCTTGCACAGCGGGGCGGGCGGGCTAAGCTGAGGGCACCATGAGTGCTGAAAGCCCGCTCCCCTTCTCCGCCCCGCAGTCCCCTGCCCCTGAGCGGGTGGCCTTTGACCGCCACGAACTGGGGCAGATCCTCTCGCTCTACGGCCGCTTCGTTGCTGCGGGCGAATGGCGCGATTATGCGCTGAACATGATGCGCGAAGTGGCGGTATTTTCCGTCTTTCGCCGCGCCGCCGAAGTGCCGCTCTACCGGATTGAGAAGCGCCCGAAGCTGCGGGCAAAGCAGGGGCAATATGCGGTCATCAGCCAGGATGGGGTCATCCTGCGTCGCGGCCACGACCTGCCGCAGGTGCTGAGGGTGCTGGAGCGCAAACTGATCCGCGCCGTCGACGCCGGTTAAAGCAGCTCTTCGCGGCTGAGACGGAAACCCGAGGCGATGAACCGCGCCTCGCGCTCGCGCAGCGCCTGACCCAGAGCCGGACCCTGAAAACGATCCGCCAGATCCGCCGCCCGGATCGGGAAAACCGCCTCCGCCCCTGCCGCGATCTGCGCCTCAAGACCCTCCGGCAAGGGCTGGCCCATCACAGCCTGCAGGGCCAGTTGCGCCTGGCGCGCCACGCCCGCGCCATAACGATAGGCCGCTTCCGCAGGCGTCAGCCCCATCGCCCCTGTCAGGCCCTCTGCCGCCTTCACTTCTGCCCGCGACAGCCGCAGCGCGGAGCCGGGGTCTTCGCCCCCCAGAACGACCAGACGGGTCAGCCATTCCGGAGCGCTTTGCGCCTCAAGATGCACCAGAACTGCCACGGATTTCGCATCGGCTCCGGGCAAAACCTGCTGCAGGACGCCCGCAGCCTGCATCTGCGCCAGCGCAGGAGCAGGATCCGGCGCGGCCAGCAGGCGGCGCATCTCCGCACCGATCCGCTCACGCGAAATGGCGCCAAGCCCCTCAGCCCCTTCAGAAATCGCCGCCAGAGCCTCCGGATCGGACCCGTGTTCGGGGTCGGCATACCAGGCTGAAAAGCGAAAATACCGCAGGATCCTCAGATAATCCTCAGCAATCCGCGCGGCCGGCTCTCCGACAAAGCGCAGACGCCGCGCCAGCGCATCCGCAATGCCGCTGCCCAGCGGGTCAATAACCTCACCCGCCGCATCGGCATAAAGCGCGTTCATCGTAAAATCGCGCCGCGCCGCATCTTCGTGAATGTCTTTGGAAAAAGCGACCGTCGCATGGCGGCCGTCGGTCTCGACATCGCTGCGGAAGGTGGTGATCTCAAAGGGTGTGCCCTGGACCAGAACGGTCACCGTGCCATGCTCGATCCCCGTCGGGATGACTTTCAGACCGACGGTCCCGGCGATCCGCGTCACCTCATCCGGCGTGGCGGCTGAGCAGAGGTCAAGATCCGCCACCGCTGCGCCGATCAGCGCATTGCGCACACAGCCCCCGACGAAGAAAAGTTGCACGCCCTCTGCCTCAAAAACCTGAAAAAGCTTTTGCGTTTCAGCGGCCTGCAGCCAGTCTCCGGTGATTTTCATCGCGCATTCACTGCCGTTGCAAGGGCAAAGAGCATCCGCGCCGTTGCGCCCCAGATATAATAGGGGCCCCATGGCACAGCGTAATATTTTCGCCATTCTCCCTGCCAGATCCGCCGCTCAACCCGGTAGCGGCTGAGATCGGTCAGATGAGAGAAAGGCACTGAGAACACCTCCGCCACCTCTCCCGGCTCCGGGGCGGGGCGAAAGTCAGGGGCAATGGTCGCCAGAACCGGCGTGACCGAATAGCCCGTCACGGTTTCATGCCCCGGCATCTGGCCGATAATCTCAACGAGTTCCGGCGAAAGTCCCACTTCTTCCTGCGCTTCGCGCAAAGCCGCAGCAGTCGCATCCGCATCCGAGGGGTCCAGCTTGCCGCCCGGAAAGGCGATCTGCCCGGCGTGATGGCGCAGGGCCGCCGAGCGACGCGTCAGAACGACCGACAGCCCGCCGCGCCCCTGTTGCAATCCGATCAGAACCGCCGCCGCACGCAAAGGAACCCCGGGCGATTGCCGCCCGGGGTTAAGATCATAATCCGATGTCGCCTGGTTTACGGCGGCTAAAGCCGCCTGCAGACGCGCCCGCGGATCATTCAACGGCAGCGTCCCCGCGACCTTCGAAGCCGACAGTCGCCGGATCAAGCACATAATGTGCGCCGCAGAACTGACAATCAGCCGTCACGGTACCCTCTTCGGTGGTCATATGGGCGATGTCTTTCGCCGAATAGATCGACAGGCTGTTGCGCACCTTCTCTTCCGAGCAGGAGCAGCCAAAGACGATCGGCTGGCGGTCGTAAATCCGCGGCGATTCCTCATGGAAGAGGCGATAGAGCAGTCGGTCCGGGGTCACGTTCGGCCCGATAAGTTCCATCTCTTCCGCGGTCTGCATCAAAACCGTGGCGCGGTTCCAGTGATCCGCATCCTCGCCATGCACCAGATCGGCGGCGGCCAGCAGACCACCCTCTCCCGTCGCGTCTTTCGCGAAGGGCGAGGCTTTGGGCATATGCTGGATCATCACACCACCGGCGCGCCACCCCTCGCTGCGGCCCGGAAGCTGCGAACGGCCGTAGGACAGTTTGAAATCCGTCGGAATTTGCTCACTTTGCGCAAAATAAGAGGCCGCGCATTCGGCCAGAGATTTCCCGGAAATCGGCGTGATGCCCTGATAGGGCAACATGCCCTCACCCTGGTCGATCAGGATCGCAAAATAGCCCTCTCCGATCTGCGAAAACGGCTCCGCATTCGGGTCGAGGCGATCTTTATCATAGCTGGCATAGGCGCGGATGCGGGCCGGCTGCCCATCCTCGGTCGGGCCGTAGTAATCCGTGGCAACCAGGCGGGCCGCCCCATTGCCGCGCACCTGAAGGCTCAGCTTCCAGCGCAGCTTGATGGTCTGGCCGATCAGCGCGGTCAGCAGGGCAGTCTCTGCCACAAGCGCCTCAATGGCCGGCGGATAGTCATGCTGACCCAGGATCGCGTTCAACGCCCCGTCGAGGCGGGCGACGCGACCGCGCACATCAGCAAGGTCAAGTTGAAACGGCAGGACACTATCGTCCCAGATCGGTTGGGTGCTCGTCATGAGGAGATTCCTTACAGGCTCCGGAACTCCTGGCCCCGGCGCATTCAGGCCCTTATATAGGCGCAAAGACCGCATCGCCAAGAGCCCGCCATGATCCGCCGCTTTGACACTCCGCCGGAAACCGGTCGTCGCTATCGCCTTCGGCCGGGTGCCTATGCCATCCTGGAGCGCGGCGGGCAGATCCTGCTGACCCATCAGGCGACCCCATGGCCGGAATTTCAACTGCCCGGCGGCGGAATTGAACGCGGCGAACACCCCCTGCCCGCGCTGCACCGTGAAGTCCTTGAAGAGACGGGCTGGACGATGACGCTGACGAGGCGTCTTGGCGCGTTCCGGCGTTTCACTTTCATGCCTGAGTATGATCTTTGGGCAGAGAAACTCTGCACGATCTATCTGGCCCGCCCCGCGCTGCGCCAGGGGGAGCCCCGCGAGCCCGGCCACAGCGCGCATTGGATGGCACCGCAAGACGCCGTTCGCGTTCTGAGCAACCCCGGCGATCGCCACTTTCTAAAGCGCATGATGCGATCCACCGCGCCATTCGATCACCGCAAATGACACGTCATCGGCGAAATCGGGGCCGCCGTTATAGCTGACCAGCGCCTGTTCAACGGCCTGTAAAAACGCCTCTCCATTCAGTCCTGCGTGTTTCCTGACAATTTCCATAAGCCTTTCATCTCCCAGCTCTTCGCCCGAAGGCGAGCGACATTCCGTCAGATCGTCTGTCATCAGCATCAGCCGCTCACCCGGCTGCAGGTCAAAGTCTTCAGCCTCCCAACTGGCATTCGCGATCAGGCCCACCGGAAGCCCGCCTGCTCCGGCCCTTTCAACGGAGCCGTCGGTGCGCAAAAGCAGCGGATGGGGATGTCCGGCCTGGACCAGGGCCACGGATCCGCTGCGCAGGTCGATCCCTGCACAGGCCCAGGTGAAATAATGATCGAGCCCCGTAACCTGCAGCAGATGGTTGAGGCCCTCCGTCATCTGCTGCGGGCTAAGCGGCTCCGTCTGCTCCAGGTCCCGGGCATAGAGCACATCCCCCTCAGCAAAGGCCGAGGCAACGATCCCGGAGAGCCGCGCCGCGAGCATGGCCGCCGCGACGCCATGACCGGAGACATCGATGGAAAACACCGCAATATGCCCCCTTCCGCGGGGGATATAGCCCACAAGATCCCCCCCCACATGTCCCGAGGGCCTGAGGCTGAAGCTGACCAGAGCGCCGCCCAGATCCAGATGCCGCCCGCGCACCAGCAACTGTTGCAGACGCCGCGCCTCAGTCAGGTCGCGCTCCAGCGTGGTCCAAAGCCTTCCCACCTCGCTCAGCGCATCTTCCAGCTGTGAATTTTTCATCTGCAACTCGGCCCGCAGATCAAGCTGCCTCTCGCCGGCACGCAGGCGCGCGCGCAATTCCTCTGCATTCACGGGTTTCGTGAGAAAGTCATCAGCCCCCGCCTCAAGTCCTGCCGCAACCTCTTCTTTGCCGGATTTTGACGTGACGAGAATGAAGTAGCCAAAATGAGCGCCTGGCAGACCCCGCCAGGCCCGACAGAACTCCGGCCCCGTCAGGCCCGGCATAACCCAGTCTGAAATGACCAGATCAAACCCCTCGCTCCGGCAGATATCCAGACCCTCACCGCCGGATGCGGCTTCGGTCACCTGATAGCCCCATTTTTCCAGCGAAAGGCGGATCAGACGGCGTTGCGCAGCGCTGTCGTCAACCACGAGAATACGCCGCCCCGCGCCGCGCGGCCCGCCGCATTCCGCCTTTTCGACCTCTGCCATCAACGTCACATCTGCGTCCACTTCTCACTGAAGAGTCCCTGCAGTCTGCCGCGAAGACCTTAACCGAGCGTGAAGAGCCGCGAACTCTTCCGGAAAGAGGATCTTAACCCGAATCGCCTCAGGATGGCATTCGTGGAGAGCGCAACATGCTGAACCTGCAACAGTTGGATGACCTCAGATCGGATGTCGGTGAAGATGGATTTGCCGATCTGATCGCCTTATTTCTGGAAGAAACGGATGGTGTCGTCGCCCGTATGACCGCGCCCGGACCGAAGATGGATCCGGCCGCAGATTTCCACTTTCTGAAAGGCGCCACGCGCAATCTGGGGCTGGAGAGCTTCAGCGCGGTCTGTCACGAAGCTGAACTGGCAGCCGCAGCCGGGCAGCCGACGCCGCTCAGCCCGGCGGATCTGGATGCAGCCTGGCGGGAAAGCCGCATCCGTCTGTTGGCTCAGCTGGGCATGGCCGATCCTGTCAGATCAGAATTTCGGCCAGAGACTCATCATGAGTGATGTCGCGCAGCACGAAGGAGGCCGCTTCAAGGCGGGCCAGAAGCGCCGTGAAATTTTCCGGCTGTTTCGTCTCGATCCCCAGCAGCACGGATCCAAAATTTCGGGCAGACTTCTTCAGATATTCGAAGCGCGCAACGTCATCATCCGGGCCAAGAAGCGAGAGAAACTCCCGCAGGGCGCCGGGCCGCTGCGGCAGACGCAGAATGAAGTATTTCTTTACGCCTTCAAAGCGCATCGAGCGCTCTTTGACCTCTGGCAGGCGCTCAAAGTCAAAGTTGCCGCCCGATGCGACGCAGACCACAGTGCGACCTCGAATCTCATCCCTGAGATCTTTCAAAGCGTCGATCGCCAGCGCTCCGGCCGGCTCAAGAACGATGCCTTCCACGTTCAACATCTCAAGCATTGTGCCGCAGATACGATTCTCTGGCGCGGCAAGAACATGGGCCGGTTCTGCCGCAGCCAGCGCTTTGAAGGTCAGATCCCCGAGCCGCGCCACGGCTGCCCCGTCGACAAAACTATCGACCTGAGAGAGCGTCACCGGCTCTCCGGCAGCGACCGCTGCAGCAAGGCTTTTTCCGCCTTCAGGTTCGACGTAGCGCAGTCCCGTCCGGGGCGCAGCCTCGGCAAAATAGCGGGTCAGCCCGGCAGAGAGCCCGCCCCCGCCCACCGGCACGATCACAAGATCCGGGGCCTGGCCGAGCTGATCCATGATCTCAGCCGCAACCGTGGCCTGGCCCTCAATGACATCCGCATCATCAAAGGGCGACAGAAAGAGCGCGCCCTGACGGGTGCAAAAGGCCTGGGCCGCGGCGAGGGTCTGATCAAAGTAATCGCCCGTCAGAACAATCTCGACATTGCTGCCGCCGAACATGCGCGTCTTATCAATCTTTTGCTGCGGCGTGGTGACCGGCATGAAGATCGTACCCTCAACACCGAAATGACGGCAGGCATAGGCCATCCCCTGCGCATGGTTGCCCGCGCTGGCACAGACGAAACTGCGCATTTCAGGACGGGCCGAGCGGATTTTGCGCATCGCGTTAAAGGCGCCGCGAAGCTTATAGCTGCGCACCGGCGTCAGATCCTCGCGTTTAATCCAGATATCAGCACCATATCTTTGCGAAAGCAGATCGTTACGCTGCAGCGGCGTAATCTCAAAGAGATCACGAAGTGCGGTCATGGCGTCACGGACAGCGGGGGCAAAAGCGGTCATCAAAGGACTCTCAATACAGGCCGGATGGCGCCCCTCTATACCTTTGAGGAAGGAAAGGCGCGTAAAATCTGCACCGATGGGCCAGGCGGCGCCATCACGCCCTTCGAAGGCGGCCTGCAGTGCTTGCCTGGGGGGGAGAATGGGGCTAATCGGAACTCCGCATCCTGGTCCGGGAGATATCTGATGACTGCGCCTAAAAAAGTCGTGCTGGCCTATTCGGGCGGTCTCGACACTTCGATCATCCTTAAGTGGCTGCAAACCGAATACGGTTGCGAAGTGGTCACCTTCACCGCTGACCTCGGTCAGGGCGAAGAGCTGGAGCCGGCGCGTCAGAAAGCGCTGCTGCTCGGGATCAAAGAAGAGAACATTCACATTATCGATCTGCGCGAAGAATTTGTGCGCGATTTCGTGTTCCCGATGTTCCGCGCCAATGCGGTTTATGAAGGCCAGTATCTGCTGGGCACCTCGATCGCACGCCCGCTGATCTCGAAATATCTCGTTGAGCTGGCACAGAAATCCGGTGCGGATGCGGTTGCACACGGCGCAACCGGCAAGGGCAATGACCAGGTTCGTTTTGAACTCGGCGTCGCAGCGCTTGATCCGGCGATCAAAACCATTGCGCCCTGGCGCCTCTGGGATCTGACCTCGCGCACCAAACTTCTGGAATTTGCAGAGGCCAACCAGATTCCGATCGCGAAAGACAAGCGCGGCGAAGCGCCCTTCTCGGTGGATGCAAACCTGCTGCATACCTCGTCCGAAGGTCGTGTACTGGAGAACCCTGCGGACGAATTCCCGGAATACGTTCTGCAGCGCGTTGTTCCGGTTGAGCAGGCCCCTGATGAGGCTGAGATGGTTGAGATCACCTTCGAGAAAGGTGATGCCGTCGCAATCAATGGCGAGGCTATGTCGCCTGCGACCATCCTGACCAAACTCAACGAGCTCGGCGGCAAACATGGTGTCGGCGTTCTGGATCTGGTGGAAAACCGCTTTGTCGGAATGAAATCGCGCGGCGTCTATGAGACCCCCGGCGGCACCATCCTGCTGGAAGCCCACCGCGGCATTGAGCAGATCACACTCGATTCCGGTGCAGGCCACCTGAAGGATTCGATCATGCCGCGCTATGCGGAGCTGATCTACAACGGCTTCTGGTTCTCGCCTGAGCGTGAGGCGCTGCAGGCGCTGATCGACAAGACCCAGGAGCATGTTTCGGGCACCGTGCGTGTGAAGCTTTACAAAGGCTCGGCCCGCACCGTTGCCCGCTGGTCCGAGCATTCGCTGTACTCGGAAAAACACGTGACCTTCGAAGAGGATGCGGGCGCTTATGACCAGCGTGATGCGGCAGGCTTCATTCATCTGAATGCACTGCGTCTTAAGCTGGTCGCGACCCGTAACGCGCGCGTCGCCAAAAAAGACTGATCCGGTCGCTGGCACCGGGGCTCTGCCCCGGACCCCGGAGTATTTCGAAAAAGCCAAAGCGGCGCCTTCGGGCGTCGCTTTGCTTTGCGGGTGACTTGCAGGGGCGCGGAGCCAGCCCTAGATTGAAGCGAAGGTGCGAAGGAGCAGACAATGGCGATTCAGGCCCAGGATATCGAAAATCTTCTGCGGGAAGCTTTCCCGGAGGCGGTGATCACCGTGCAGGGCGATGATGGCGCGCATTTTGCCGCGGAAGTTGTGGATGCTTCGTTCAAAGGTCTGAACCGCGTGCAGCAGCAGCGCCTGGTTTATGCCGCGCTGAAGGGCAAGATGGACGGCCCTGCGGGTGAGTTGCACGCTCTGGCACTGACCACCCGGGCGCCGGAATAATGATCTGGCTTCTGCTGGCCGTCCTTGTCCTCGTCGGGCTGGTGATGGTGGCGCGGCGGTCGAAATAAGATGAAGGCGCGGCCTTCAGCAAAAGGAATGATGAGATGAGCGCTCTGGACCAGATCCGCGAGACGATCGAACAAAATGACGTCGTGCTCTTCATGAAGGGCAATAAGATGATGCCGCAGTGCGGTTTCTCCAGCCGTGTGGCGGGGATTCTGAACTACATGGGCATCGACTATGCCGATGTGAACGTGCTGGCTGATGCGGAAATCCGTCAGGGGATCAAAGACTTCTCTGACTGGCCGACCATTCCGCAGCTCTATGTGAAGGGCGAATTTGTCGGCGGTTGCGACATTGTCACCGAGATGACGCTCTCGGGCGAACTTGACACCCTGCTGGAGAACAGCGGCGTGGCTTTCGACAAAGAAAAGGCGGATCAGATCCGCGCAGCCAACGGCTGAGCCATGCGTGTCCCGGATCTTTCCCCGGGCATCTGCAGGACTCGCGTTATAAAGAGGCGACGGGTGACCGTCGCCTTTTGCATGGCGGCCTCCGTCAGGAGTGCGGCAGGCCCGGCCCCGGCGCTGCGGCAATCTGCACGGGCGTGGTGTCGTGCTCTCCCGAGGGGTCAGGGGCTTTTCAGCATGACCTTTCTGCACTCTCATGATAGGGGCAGCGGATGAAACAGCTTCCGACCCGCCAGGACCTTCTGAAATGGATCGCCGAGAACCCCGGCGAAACCGCAAAACGTGACATCGCCCGTGCCTTTGGCATTAAGGGCGCGGCACGGATTGAACTCAAGCGCATGCTCAAAGAGCTTGCGGATGAAGGGGTTCTTGAAAAGAAAGCCCGCCGCTTTGCGGAGCCGGGGGATCTGCCGCCGATCCAGGTGATTGAGATTGTCGGGCCGGACCGCTCGGGCGATCTTTGGGCGAAGGTGCTGGAATGGCGCGTCGAGGGCGAACCTCCGCGCATTCTGATGCAGACCGGGCGGGATGATCCGGCGGTCGGGCGTGGCGACCGGGTTCTGGCGCGGCTGGAAAAGGTCAGCGGCGAAGAGCATGCCTATGTCGGGCGCATCATCCGCAAACTCGGCCAGACCGCGCAGCGCATCCTTGGGATCTTCCGCCTTGGGGCGGAAGGCGGGCGCATCCTGCCGATCGACAAGGGCGAGGCGAAGGAATGGGCGGTCAGCCGCGATAACACGGCTGACGCGCGCGACGGTGAGCTTGTTGAGGCGGAACTCCTGGGCAAGCGCCAGTCGCTGGGGCTGCCGCGGGCGAAAATTGTTGCGCGTCTGGGCGATCCCGGGGCACCGAAAGCCGTCTCGCTGATCGCGATTCATCAGCATGGCATTCCGGATGTTTTCCCGGATGAGGCTCTGCGTCAGGCCGGGAGCGCAAAGCCCGCGCCTTTGGGCAAACGCGAAGATCTGCGTCATCTCGATCTGGTCACCATTGATCCGGTCGATGCGCGTGACCGCGATGATGCGGTTCTGGCGCTTGCGGATGAGGATCCCTCGAACCCCGGCGGCTTCCGCCTGTGGGTGGCGATTGCCGATGTAGCGCATTATGTGACACCCGGCTCGGCGCTCGACCGTGAAGCGAAAAAGCGCGGCAACTCGACCTATTTCCCCGACCGCGTCGTGCCGATGCTGCCCGATGCGCTTTCGGGCGATCTTTGTTCGCTGCATGAGAATGTGGACCGCGCCTGTATGGCTGTGGAGATGCGGATTGACGCTGAGGGGCGCAAGATTGCGCAGCGCTTTACCCGCGGGCTGATGCGCTCAAAGGCCTCGCTGTCTTATGAGATGGTGCAGGAGGCGATTGACGGGCGGCCGGATGACAAAACGGCACCGCTGCTTGAGACGGTTCTGAAGCCGCTTTACGCCGCCTATGCGGCGCTGAAGCGGGCGCGGGCAGCTCGTCAGCCGCTGGAGCTGGATCTGCCCGAACGTCGCATCATCCTGAGCGATGAGGGCAAGGTGCTTTCGGTCGCGTTCAAAGAGCGCTTTGACGCCCATAAGCTGATCGAAGAATTCATGGTGCTCGCCAATGTGGCGGCCGCCGAAGAGTTGCAGAAGCTGAAGTCGCCGCTGCTGTTCCGCGTCCATGAAGAGCCGGCGCCGGATAAGATCGATGCGCTGCGTGAGACGGCTGTGGCTTCGGGCTTTACCCTGGCGAAGGGGCAGGTGCTGAAGACCGCGCATCTCAATGCGCTGCTGAAGCAGGCCGAGGGCACGGATCATCAGGAGCTGATGAACCTGACCACGCTGCGCTCGATGACCCAGGCCTATTACGGGCCGGACAATCTGGGCCACTTCGGTCTGGCGCTGAAGGATTATGCGCATTTCACCTCACCGATCCGGCGCTATTCGGATCTGATCGTGCACCGCTCGCTGATTAAGGCGCATGGCTGGGGCGATGACGGGCTGAGCCGCGAAGATATTGAGCTGCTGGCTGAGACCGCCAAACAGATCTCAGACAGCGAGCGTCGCTCTATGGCGGCGGAACGCGATACCACCGATCGCTACCTCGCCGCCTGGCTCTCAGACCGGGTGGGGGCTGAGTTTTCGGGCCGCATCTCGGGCGTGCAGAAGTTTGGCCTGTTTGTGCGGCTTGATGAAAGCGGAGCGGATGGTCTGGTGCCGATCCGCGAGGTGGGGCGTGAGTTCTTCCACTATGATCCTGACAGCCAGACGCTGATGGGCGCGGAAACCGGGCTTGAGATCGGCATCGGCGCGCGGGTGACCGTGCGGCTGCGCGAGGCGGCGCCGATTTCGGGCGGGCTGATTCTGGAGCTTCTGAGCATCGACGATCAGAGCCTGCCTTCGGGGCGCGCTTCGCGCGGGCGCAAAGGACCGCGCGGCAAGCCTTATAAAAGCCGCACGCGGCGTGAGGGCGAGAAACCGGCGAAATCCCGCAAGGTGATCCGTACAAGGAAGTGAAACCCGTTGCGGGACTGTGCAGAGCGCTCTTTTGCCGCTAGGTTGCGACAAAAGAGCAGCACCCAGTTACGAACAGGTTTACCATGTACAAAGGTCTCAGATATGCCGGGTTTTTCGCGGCCGTCCTTCTGCCCACCGCCTGCAGCTATGGCGCGCCGGAGCATCTGAGAAACCGCCCGGCGGCCTCGCCTGCCCCGGCCGCGCCGGTGACCCCGGCCAGTGCCGAGCAGCGGGCCGGATTTGAGCGCTGGACCGAGGGCTTCCGCGCCCGCGCCCGCGCCAAGGGGATCTCGGACGGGGTGCTGAGCCGGGCGCTGGCCTCGGCGTCTTACGATCCCGATGTCATCCGGCTGGACCGCCGTCAGGCAGAATTTGCCCGTCCGATCTGGGAATATCTCGATTCTGCCGTCTCAGACACCCGTCTGCGCAATGGCCGCAATGCGCTGGCGCAGCATGGCCGGGCGCTCTCGGCCATTGAGGCGCGCTACGGCGTGCCCAAAGAAGTTGTGGCTGCGGTCTGGGGCATGGAGACGAGCTATGGGGTGAACCGTGGCAAAAAGCAGATCATCTCGTCGCTGGCGACCCTGGCCTATGACGGGCGGCGGGGGGCCTTTTTTGAAGAGCAGCTGATCGCCGCGCTGAAGATCCTTCAGGCCGGGGATACCAGCCCTGAGAATATGCGCGGCTCCTGGGCGGGGGCGATGGGTCACACCCAGTTCATGCCCACGAGCTATCTGAGCTATGCGGTGGATTTCACCGGCGACGGGCGGCGCGATATCTGGTCGGATGACCCGACCGATGCCCTGGCCTCGGCGGCGAATTATCTGAACAAAATGGGCTGGAAGAGTGGTCAGCCCTGGGCGGTTGAGGTCACGGTCCCGGCAGGCTTCCGCGAGGCCGGCAAGTCGATCAAAAAGTCCCCGGCGCAGTGGCAGGCCCAGGGCGTAAGCCCGGTGCGCGGCGGGCGGATTGCGGACTACGGTCCGGCGTCGATCCTGATGCCGGCGGGGGCCAATGGCCCGGCGCTGATGATCTTTGACAACTTCCGCGTGATCTCGCGCTATAACAATGCCGACAGCTATGTGATGGGCATTGGTCTGCTGTCCGACCAGCTCGCGGGCCGGGGGGGGCTGCAGAAGGCATGGCCGCGCAGTGACCGGGCCCTGACCGAATCTGAGCGCAAAGAGATTCAGAGCCGTCTGATGCAGAAGGGCTTTTACCAGGGTGAAATCGACGGGGTGACCGGCTCGGGCACCATGGATGCGGTCCGCGCCTGGCAGTCCTCGGTGGGGCAGACGCCGGATGGCTATGTCAATGAAGCGCTGCTGAAAAAGCTGCGCGGCTGAACGAGAGCGCCGGGGCGGGCTGCCTGCCCGCCCCGGACCCCACCCGGGAGTATTTTCAAAAAGCCAAAATCAGGCGCGGCGGATGGTATCTCCGGGCAGGATCGCAGGCTCAAGCTCAATCACCTGGCGGCTCAGAGCTTTGCCGGAGCGGGCGGCGGTGATGATCTCTGCCGCGCGGCGGCCGATTTCACGACGGCAGCTGTCCATGGTGGCAAGGCGGCGCGGCAGCCCCTGGATCAGATCAATCGCATTGAAGCCCGCAAGACCGATCTCTCCCGGCACATCCATGCCCTGCTCGAGGCAATGCAAAAGCCCGCCTGCGCCGATCATGTCATTTGAGCAATAGATGAAGTCGAGGTCAGGGTGGCTTTTGAGCAGGGCTGCCGTCATTTCGCGGCCCTTTTGCAGAGCTGAGCCGCCGTCGTAGAAATCCCTGGCCTGAACCGCGAGGCCCGCGTCCCGGAGAGCGGCTTCAAAGCCCTCCATCCTTTTGCGCGCGCGGTGGTCATCGGGCATTTTTGTGCCCAGGAAACCAATCCGGCGGTAACCTGCTTTCAGGATTGCCTCTGCCATCCGGCGGCCTGCGAGATCGTGAGAAATGCCCACCATGCTGTCGACCGGCGTGCCGTTGACATCCATGATTTCCACCACCGGGATCCCCGCAGCCGCCAGCATGGCGCGCGAGGCCTCTGAATGCTCCAGCCCCGCGACGATGATCCCCGAGGGGCGCCAGGAGAGCATTTCGTAGAGTACTTCCTCCTCCCGGGCCTGGCTGTAGCGGGTGACACCGATCACCGGCTGCAGGCCACTTTCCTCAAGCACATCCGAGATGCCCTGGAGCACTTCCGGGAAGACCTGGTTGGAGAGGGAGGGGATGACCACGCCGACGAGATTGACCCGCTGGCTGGCGAGGGCACCGGCGATGCGGTTGGGCACATAGCCCAGTTCGCGGGCGGCCAGCAGAACCTTCTGTCGGGTCGGCTCTGAGACATCGCCGCGATTTCTGAGCACGCGGCTGACCGTCATTTCCGAGACACCGGACTTTTCCGAGACATCCCGAAGGGTCAGCGGACGGCGTGGCGGGATCGGCCTTGGCTGACCCTGTTTTGGCTGTTCGGCCATCGTTCACCACTCCCATCACGTCGACGTCCTTTGATTTTAGACGAAAGCGGCAGGCGTGGCAAAGCGCAAGACCGGTTGCATCCGGGGCGATTTTTCGGCATGAGCGAAGGGGATGGCCCCGTGGCTCAACTGGATAGAGCACAAGTATACCCCTAAGGCCTACTAGAGATAAGTTTTTGAAATGAATACAAACACTTACCTCAAGTAACCCTACTAATACTTCAGATCATCTTACTGCGTCTATCGTTTGATCAAGCTACTGCAAGGTAGCATCTTGATACATCAATCAGCTAAGCCCCCACCGAACTTTTAAATAGCTATCGAAGACATCGCTGCAGTAACATTATAGTTAAGAGTCGGGCAGCGGTACCTATATGGTTTGATAATTCGTCAACCAGATCTTCAAATTTATCTCGAGGACAATCGTGTTTTTCCTGTACACAGGTAACTGACTCCGTCTGCTCCACCTCGGGGCGCTTGGAATCAGAGACTTGGGAATAGACTTCAATAGCTTCGGAAACTACGCCAGCTTTAGAAATTGAACGGGACACATGCTTAGAAATTACGGCATCCTCGTAATCTTTATAGAAACTGAGCATACCTGATTTGTACGCGATCCGCTTCGCGGCTCGTAGCTCATTATCAGAAGCACCTAAAGATTTTAGTTCATTCTCTATTAAAGATTTTGCCAAAGAGTTGCGGTGCCGTCACGCCCAGCCTGCGCGCCAGAGCCGAAACATTCACCCCGGG
>NZ_SBLC01000025.1 GCF_004054105.1 Falsigemmobacter intermedius | reverse complement strand
CTGCAGCCGCGAGAGCGTCGCCTCAAAGAGGCTCTTTTGCGGATCGGTCAGCCGCGAGAACTGTTTGGGAAACCCCTTGCGCGACAAAGGCCAGAGACGCGTTCCCGCTCCGCCGCAAAGTACCACCGGATAGATCAAAAGCCCCTCCCCACCAACACAGTCTCACTGACCTGACGCGTGGAGAGGGAACCTCTCTCAGTGCTTATCGCTCCGCAGCAGGCCTTTCAGATAAGCACCATATCCGGTTTTTCCGAAAAGCGAGGCACGTTCCGAAAGATCTTCATCTGAAATCCAGCCCTGGCCCCAGGCGATCTCATCAGGGCTTCCGACCTGCAGGCCCTGGCGTTCCTGGAGCGTGCGCACGAAATTGCCGGCATCGAGAAGGCTCGCATGGGTGCCGGTGTCGAGCCAGGCATAGCCACGCCCCATGGTTTCCACGCGCAGGCTGCCCTCATGGAGATAGCTCTCGAGCAGGGTCACGATTTCCAGCTCGCCCCGCGGTGAGGGCTGCACGGCGCGGGCGCGCTCAGGCGCGGTGCCATCGAGGAAATAAAGCCCGGTGACGGCGTAGTTCGAAGGCGCCACCGGGGGCTTTTCGATGATGGCCTTCACGGTGCCGTCTTTGTCGAAATCGACCACGCCATACCGCTCGGGGTCTGAGACGTGATAGCCAAAGACCGTGCCGCCCTGCTCGGGCGCGGCCTTCATCATCTCCGGCAGGCCGTGGCCGAAGAAGACATTGTCGCCCAGAACCATGGCCGAAGGGGCACCGGCCAGGAAATCTTCCGCCAGCAGATAGGCCTGGGCCAGTCCATCGGGTGAGGGCTGCACGATAAAGGTGAGCGAAATCCCCCACTGGCTGCCATCGCCCAAAACCCGTTTGAACTGCTCCTGATCATGCGGCGTGGTGATCACCGCGATCTCGCGGATGCCTGCGAGCATCAGAACCGTGAGCGGATAATAGATCATCGGCTTGTCATAAAGCGGCAGCAGCTGCTTTGAGACGCCCATGGTCAGCGGATAAAGCCGCGTGCCGGAGCCGCCGGCGAGGATGATACCTTTACGGGTGCTGCTCATGACTGCGCTCCAGTCTCTTTCAAAACATCTGCAAGGGCGGCGCGCCAGTCGGGCCGCGCGATCCCGAAGTCGGTCTTCAGGCTTTCGCAATCAAGCCGCGAATTGGCCGGGCGTTTTGCGGGAGTGGGATATTGGTCGGTGGTGATATCAGTGACGGTCAATTTAAGACCGGATGCCGCGAAGATCTCACGGGCGAAATCCGCCCAGGAGACATCGGGAGCACCCGAGAAGTGATATGTGCCGCCCTTTGCAGGATCGGCCAGCATCGCGCGGCCCATCACGATCAGCGCCTCGGCGATGGCGCCGGCCGGGGTCGGCCCGCCGATCTGATCCGCCACCACCGTCAGGCTCTCGCGGGTGGCGCCAAGCCGCAGCATGGTTTTGACGAAGTTATTTCCATGGGCCGAGAAGACCCAGGAAGTGCGCAAAATGGCATGCTGCCCGCCTGCGGCCCGGATCGCCTCTTCACCCGCGAGCTTCGTGCGCCCGTAAGCGCCCAAAGGCCCGGTCGGATGATCGGGAATAAAGGGCCGGGTCCCCGCGCCGTCAAAGACGTAATCCGTTGAGACATGCAGGAAGGGCAGGCCTTTCGCGGCCGCCGCCCGGGCAATCGCGCCGGGGGTCTCGCCATTGACGACCAGGGCTGCGGCTTCCTCAGCCTCGGCCTTATCCACCGCCGTCCAGGCGGCGGCATTGATCACCAGATCGCCGTCAAAGCCCGCAACCTTCGCCGCGCAGGCCGAGGGGTCCGCCTGGTCAGCCTCTGCGCGCGACAGAAACACCGCCTCCGGCAGACGCGCGCGCAGCTCCTGCGCCAGCTGGCCGGTGGCACCAAAAACCAACGCCTTCATGCTTTGGTGCCCAGACGCTGGCCGACGCCCGCGCGGTCCTGCAAAGGCCGCCACCAGGCTTCATTGTCGAGATACCACTGCACCGTCCGCGCTAGCCCCTCTTCGACCGTGACCGAGGGCCGCCAGCCGAGTTCTTCGCGAATGCGCGAGGGATCGATCGCATAGCGCGCATCATGGCCGGGACGGTCGGTCACAAAGGTGATCTGATCGGCGTAAGAGCCGCTCTCTTTCGGGCGCTTTTCATCAAGGATAGCGCAGAGCGTTTTCACCAGCTCAAGGTTGCTGCGCTCATTCTCGCCGCCGATGTTATAGCTGCGGCCCAATTCGCCCTTCTCAATCACCGTCAGCAGCGCATCGGCGTGATCTTCGACATAAAGCCAGTCGCGGATATTCGAGCCATCGCCATAGATCGGCAGCGGCTTTCCGGCCAAAGCGTTCAGGATCACAACAGGGATCAGCTTTTCCGGGAAATGGAAGGGACCGTAATTGTTCGAGCAATTGGTCAGCACCACCGGCAGGCCATAGGTCTCGGCCCAGGCCCGGACCAGGTGATCCGAGGCCGCTTTGGAGGCCGAATAGGGTGAGCGCGGATCATAGGGCGTGGTTTCGGTAAACTTCACCAAAGGGTCTGCGGGCAGCGAGCCGAAGACCTCATCGGTCGAGATGTGATGAAAGCGAAAGCCCGCAGGCCTTCCGGCCCGGGTCCAGAACCCCCGCGCGGCTTCCAGCATATTGAAGGTGCCGGTGATATTGGTCTCGATGAAATCGCCCGGGCCATCGATGGAGCGGTCGACATGGCTCTCGGCCGCGAGATGCATCACCGCATCCGGAGCATGGGCCGCAAAGATCCGGTCGAGCGCCGCGCGGTCGCGGATATCGGCCTGCTCGAACACATAGCCCGGGTGATCCGCCACCGAGGCCACATTTTCAAGGCAGGCCGCATAGGTCAGCGCATCAAGGTTCACCACCTGGTGCCCGCGCGCGATGGCCTGACGCACCACGGCCGAGCCGATAAAGCCGGCCCCGCCGGTGATCAGAAGCTTCATGCCTGGCTCTCCATGGTGAAGGGACTTTCAAAATCAGCGAAATCCTGGGCGGCAGCATCTTTGGGCGACAAAAGCGCCTGATCGGGGGCAATTCCCCAATCGATCCCCAGCGAAGGAGAGGCCCAATGCACCGCGCCGTCACAATCGGGCGCATAATGATCGGTGCATTTGTAGATGATCTCACAATCATCGGTGAGCGTCACAAAGCCATGCAGGAAGCCCGCCGGGATCCAGAGCTGACGGCCGTTCTCAAAACTGAGTTCTTCCGCCACCCACTGCCCATAGGTCTCGCTGCCGCGACGGATATCGACCGCCACATCCAGAAGCGCGCCGCGCCCGCAGCGCACCAGCTTGCCCTGGGCATGCGGCGGCGACTGGAAATGCAGCCCCCGCACCGTGCCTTTGCGGGTCGAGAAGGAATGATTGTCCTGCACGAACTCCGGCAGCTCCAGCCCCGCCTGCAAAAGCGTCCGCCGGTTCCAGCTTTCAGAGAAAAACCCCCGGTCATCGCCAAAGCGCTTCGGCTCCAGCAGGACCACACCTGAAAGTTTCGTCCGGGTTATCTGCATTCTCACTCTCGCAGTTGAAGGCAATAGCCCCGGATCCTCTCCGGAGCTGCGGATGGATCATAGGCAAAGGACAGGGCTTTGTCAGCGCTGCCCGAACAGACCCGCGGGTCTTTGCCAGAAGGCACAGGTTCGCTTTAAAATACACAACGCCGGGACAGGGCCCGGCGTTGCCAGAGGGCAGGATCAGCCCCCTTTTTCTCCGCACAGACGCTTACTCCGGCAGGCGTTCCGCGCGCTCCACCCCGCCGAACTGCTGGTCGTAGAGCCGCCGGAAGGCCCCGTTGCGGGCCAGAAGCTCAGCGGCCGTGCCATATTCCAGAACCTGCCCCTGGCCTAAGACATAGATCCGGTCGGCTTCTAGAATGGTCGACAGCCGATGCGCGATGACGATGGTCGTGGCCCCTTCCGAGACCCGTGCCAGCCCCTCTTTGACAAAGCCTTCCGAGACCGAGTCGAGCGCCGAGGTCGCCTCATCCAGCAGCAGCACCCGGGCGCGGCGCAGGAACGCCCGGGCAATCGCCAGACGCTGACGCTGCCCGCCCGACAGGAAGGTGCCGTTTTCGCCCACCGGTGTCTGATAGCCCTGAGGCATCTTCTCGATGAACTCATGGGCATGGGCCGCGCGGGCGGCCTCCATAACCTCTTCATCGCTCGCCTCAGGGCGCGAGCAGCGGATGTTTTCCATCACGCTTGACGAGAAGAGGAAGGTGTCCTGACCCACGAAAGACATCTGACTGCGCAGACTGTCAAAGGTAACCCCGGCAATATCGGTGCCGTCAAAAAGCACCCGCCCCGAAGTGGGATCATAAAACCGCATCAGCAGGTTGATGATGGTCGATTTACCCGCCCCGGATTCCCCCACGAGCGCGGTGGTTTTGCCACCCTCAAACTCAAGATTAAGCCCCGAGACCGCCTTCTCGCCCGAGCCGTAAGCAAAGCTCACATCCTCAAAACGCACCGCGCCTTCGGTCAGCTTCAGCGCTTTGGCATCGCGGCTCTCGCGGATGGTGAGATCGCGGTCCACCAGCTCAAAGAGCATCGAGGCCCCCATCTTCAGCCCCTCCAGCGAGACCCGCATCCGCGAAAGCCGCTTGGCCGGTTCATAGGCCATCAGAAGGGCCGTGACGAAGGACATCAGCTGCCCCGCCGTGGTCGGCTCACCGCCGGTGATATTGACCGCCGAAAGCCAGACCACCCCGGCGATCGCCATGCCCGAGAGCGTTTCCATCATCGGAGAGGTGATCGCCTCCAGGCGGACCATGGAATTGGCGCGCTTTTCCACCTCGCCCACGGCCTTTTCCATCCGCGCATTCATCACCTTCTCCAGCGAGAAGATCTTGATGACGCGGATACCGGTGGAGGTCTCCTGCAGCACCTTCAGGATTTCAGCCATACCCGCCATCTGCTGGCTCATGATGGCGCGCACGAAGCCAAGGATCAGCCGGATGCCCAGAAAAATCAGCGGCGCCAGAATGATCGAGGTGATCGAGAGCACGGGCTGCTGGTAAAACATCACCGCCACAAGCCCGATCAGCGTCAGCAGATCGCGCACCATCGAGGTGACAATCAGATCGATCAGCCCCCGCGCGGCATTGGCCCCATGGGTCACGCGCATCAGAAGGTCTGAGGATTCCGTCAGATTGAAGAAATCCACCCCCTGCTTGAGCAGCCGGTCATAGACCCGGCGCTGCTGCTGGGCGACGATGCCATTGCCCGCCCGGGCCATCGAGACCGACTGCACATAGGTCGCAAAGCCCTTGATGGCGAAAATCGCAATCACCATCAGCGAGACCGCCGCCACGCGACCACGGTTTCCGGGATCGGTCATGGTATCGACGATGGCCTGCATCGACCAGGCGGTCAGCGCGGACATGCTCGCCACCGCAATCATGGCGACCACCCCAAGCGCATAATATTTGCCCTGGCGCTTCATCCCCATCTTCAGAAGGCGGAAGATCATTCCGTCTTTCCAGCCCGGTTTGGAGGCCGGCGCCACATTGCTATTCTCAGCCATCAGACTTTCAAGCTTCCTTGGATCAGTGCATTTCCCTACTCAAAAAGCCGCATTCCCGCAACAATCTGCCGGAGAGAGCCGGCTGAGAGGCGCTGAAAGGGCCGGCTTTAGGCAGCCCTCGCAAGGGGCCGGAGCAGGGTCAGGCAGGATGACGTCAGGGTTTCAGACGGGAATTCAACAGGATGTAGTCTTCCGGCGCAAAGAGGACCGGCACCGCAGGGGGCCGGGAAAAAAGCGCAGGTGATCCGCTATATGGGGCGGCCTTTGCGAAGTTACAAAGCCAAAGCCCTGCGACCTCTGGCCCCGCCGAACTCCCGGCTTTCGCGGGGGGGCATCGCGGGGAGGCCCCCAGGAAGGCCGGGTCAGAACCGCTCAAGACCTGCGGCGGCCTCCTCTGAACGCCGAAAAACCCGGGAATTGCGCATTTTCTCATTCCCGGAGAGAGCACTGATAAGATTGCATTATCGGGCGCAGGATCTGAGCGTCAGCCAGACAGGGCCAAGCGGCCATTGGATCTAGAGCCGGGAGGCTACCGGTTCCGGCCTTTCTCGCGCAGATGTCGCCGAAGACGGTCAAAACGCTCCCCCTCGGGCAGCAGATCAAAAACCGTCCGGCCATCCGCTCCCTGCACATAGGGATCGGCGCCCGCTGCGAAGAGGGTGTAAATCGCATCCGGTCCCGTTTCAGGACAGGGGGCATGCCCCATCATCGGCGTGTAGCCCCGGCTGTCCAGGGCATTGATGTCCGCGCCATGAGACAGCAGCTTTCCTATGGCTTCGGGATCCCCTGTCAGATGCAGAAGCGTCTCACCCTCGGGGCTTCCTGCATCGGGATCCGCTCCGGCGGCGATCATCAGATCAATGATTGAGGGCTGCGGGAAAACAGACTGCTCAAGGAACACCGGCCAGCCGGAGGGCAGCTTTGCCACGGCAAGACCGGGATCGCGCTGAAGACAGTCGCGAACGCCCTGCTCATCTGCAGTGCGCAGCCTCTCTGCGAAAGTTTCAATTTCAGCTTCGGAATGCATCCATCCAGCCCTGTCATCCTGAAAAACAGTCAGCCCGTCCCGTCCCCCTGCGTCCGGGCCGTCGTCGCGATCGCGCGATGGGGTCAGAGGCCCTGCGGACGACCCTGGACAAAAAGGACCGCCGTATCAAACCCTTCCGCACCCCGGAGCCAAAATGCCAGCGCCAGGGAGCGCCATGCCCCTGCATCCGGATGTCTCTATGCCGCCTTCTTTCCTGATATCTTCATGCAGCGAAAAACGCGCCGGCAGACTGTCCTCACTGCTCATGACGGCACTCCCTTTAGGAAAGGCAGGTTACCGGGATGTCTTCGCCCGCCCGGAGTGCCGCGGCGGGGGCCGCGCTACATCAGGAGGATGCCGCCTGAGAGTTCCGCCTCACTTCCCGCCGCCCCCTCAAGGCGCAGGCTGATCTCAGGGCTGAAGCGCAGCACCAGATCACCGCCCTCTGAACCGGCAAACCGGCTCACCACTTCGGCAGCCGTCAGCCCGCCCCCCCAGATCGAGGTGTTCAGGACCAGACGATCCCCCGCCGCCTGAGAGAAATCCGTGATCCGCGCGGCACCAGGCAGGTTGTAAAACTCAAAGCGGTCGGCCCCCGCGCCGCCCTGCATCACCACATCGCCGCCGCCGCTTTGCAGACGGTCCGCCCCTGCGCCGCCATAAAGCCAGTCAGACCCGCCGCCGCCGTAAAGCAGATCCGCGCCGCCGCCGCCGAACAGCGTGTCATTGCCACTGCCGCCGCCGAGCGTGTCTTCGAAGTCAGAGCCATAGATCACATCATGCCCCTCTTCGCCCCAGAGCCGCGTGGCACCGTCCTGGCCTGCGTAAAGGAAATCATCTCCCGCACCGCCGTAAAGCACATCCCCGCCCGGCCCCCCGGTCAGGCTGTCATTGCCCTCCCCGCCGTAAAGCGTGTCATGCCCCGGCCCGCCGAGCAGCCGGTCATTGCCGCTGCCGTCGCCCGACCAGACCCGGTCGTCTCCCGCGCCGCCATAAAGCGTGTCGCGCCCCCCGGCCCCGAACAGCATATCCGCCCCCGCACCGCCAAAGATCTGATCGCGCCCGTTGTGGCCCGACAGCCGGTCGCCAAGCGCGCCACCCCGCAGACCCAGCAACACCTCTGGCGCGAGGGTGAACACCTCTGCATGGCCGAAGCCGTCGTTGACCACCCGCCCGGCATAGGCATTGACGATCACAGACTGCGGCCCTTCGGCCTGCCCCTCAGGACCGCCGAAGATCAGGGTCACCGCGCCATCGCCGCTCAGGCTGTAGCTGTCGCGCCCCGCACCGCCCGCCAGTTCGATCAGATGGCCCGCGCGGCTTTGCACCGTGAAGACATCCGCCCCGGGTGTTGCCAGCAGCACAAAGCCACCCTGCCCCGCAGCCGCCGCGCTCAGATTGTAAAGCTGATCGCTCTCCTGCGCGGTTTTGCGGATCCGACCCTCCCCGCTTTCCAGGTTCAGCGTCACCGTGAGCGGCCCGGACAAAGCCGCCCCTGCCCCGGCCCGCCCGCGGTGTCATAGCGGATCACATCATTGCCCGCAGAGCCAAGGATCACATCGCTGAAGGGCGCGGCAACACTGCCGGGGTCAATCACATCATCCCCGCCGCCGCCCGTCAGCCGGTCCGCTCCGGCCCCGCCATAAAGCGTGTCATCCCCGCCGCCGCCGATCAGGGTGTCATCCCCCTCTCCGCCCAGAAGCTCTGCACCGCGCATTGTAATCACTCCGATCTGAACGCCCGGGGCGCTCAGCACCTTGAGATGGCCGGAGGTCAGAAAACCCGTGACCCCGCCCTCACCGTCCTGCAGCACATCCAGTTTGAGGTTTTCACGCAGCTCCTTCATGCCGAAACGATGCCCGCCCGCCTCAATCTCAATCGGGCCAGACTGCGGCGCCTCAAGGGTATAGCCGCCTGCCGAAGCGCTTTGCACTGAGGCCCCGCCCTGGCGCATCACAAAGCCGCCGCGCCCTTCGCCGGGATCATAAAAAAGATCCCCGTCCGCATCCTCATAAACGACCCCGGTCACAAAGATCCGCCCGCCGCTGGTAGCAAAATTCTGCGTGGTCACGGAGACCGGCATCACAAAGTCGTCGAAGGGCAGACTGCGGGTCACCTCTCCCAGGCCGATTTCGGTGAAAGCCGGATCCATGGTGTTGCGCCGGTGCCCCGGGCTGGCCCAGAGCGCGTCAAACTGCGCTTCAAGCGCGGCCTGATGATCAAAGGGCAGACTGCCGCGAAATGCGAGGTTCTCCCCCCAGGTCCAGCGACCTTCAAAGACATAACCCGCCGCGGCCATCCGCTCTCCCGCGGTGCTGCCGCCCGCCCCCTCATGGCTGAGCCGCCCCCTGGCGATCAGACCACTGTCGAGCATCCACTCCGAGTGACCAAGGGCCGCGAGGTGCAGCTCCGCCCGGATCGCAAGCGGCTGCAGAACCTCTCCGCTCAGGCTGCCCGGCGCAAGCCCGGTATTCAGCGCCACGCCCTGCCGCGCCGCCTCTCCCAAAGGATCAAGCCTTGCGCGATTGATCCACTCCACAAAGAGCTGTTCCTGCGCCGTGACAGCCATCCTGCCCCCTCCCCCCCCAGGCCCCGCCGGGGCGCTTTGGTCTGACTTGCCGCATCAGGCCACAGAAGAGTTTGAGACCGCGTTAACGGGCGCGCCGCGCATGACAAAGGCGGGGGGAAAGAAAGCTCTTGAACTTCAGGGTGAGTTAAAACAACATAAAACACGTTAGACGTGTGTTGTCTGAGATATGAGGGACGCGGTCATGATGTTTACCGCAGAGCGGCTGGTGGCCGTGGTGGTCACCTGCAACCGGCTCGAACAGCTCAAATGCAGCCTTGCGCGCTGGCTCGCGGCGCCGCCTGAGGTGCTTTTTGCGCTTCTGGTGGTGGATAATGCCTCTACCGATGGCACCGCAGACTGGCTGCAAAGCGTGAAAGATCCGCGCCTGTCGGTGCTGCGCCTTGCGGAAAACCGCGGCGGTGCGGGCGGCTTTGAGACCGGAATGCGCGCCGCTGCCGCGCGGTTTGACCCCGACTGGATGGTGCTGAGCGATGATGACGCGCGCCCGGCCGAGGGCGCGCTGCAGGCCTTTCTCGAAGCCGGCCCCGCCGCCCGCTGGGAGGGCTGCGCGGCGGCCGTGCGCCACCCCGACGGGCGGATCTGCGCGATCAACCGCCCCGTGAAAGACCCCTTCCGCAGCCCCGCCGTTTTCCTGCGCACCCTGCGGCGCGGCCGGGCAGGCTTTCACTTAGGCGATGAAGCCTATGCGCCGGGGGCCGCAGAAGCCGAAGTGGACGGCGCGTCTTTTGTGGGGTTTTTCCTG
Organism: Falsigemmobacter intermedius; assembly: GCF_004054105.1. Lineage (GTDB taxonomy): Bacteria > Pseudomonadota > Alphaproteobacteria > Rhodobacterales > Rhodobacteraceae > Wagnerdoeblera > Wagnerdoeblera intermedia. The sequence goes on along the minus strand of NZ_SBLC01000025.1, from coordinate 29,987 downwards.
TCACGCAAAGCTCTGCGCCGGGCAGGCTGGCCGGATCCGGCGCTTTTTCTCTATGGCGATGATGCGCTTTACACCCTTGGCCTCAGCCGCAAAGGCGGGCGGATCGGCTTTCTGCCTCAGGTCAGATTTGAGCATGATTTTCAAAGCATTGCACCGGGCGGGCGAATGCGCCCGCTCTGGCGGATCTATTATTATCACCGCAATCTTCTGATGCTCTACCGGCTCTGCGCGGGCTGGCTGTTCTGGCCTGCTCTTCTGGTGGTTCTGCCGGTCTGGGCTGCCAAAATCCGCCATTACCCCGGCGAGCGGCGCCGCTTTATGCGGCTCATGCGCCACGCCCTGCAGGAGGGGCTGCGCCGCGACACCCGCCGCAGTCATGCCTCTGTGCTGAGCCTTGCGGAACCGGAAAACCGGCCCCCCCGCGCTCAGAGATTGAGCAGATCGACATGATGATGGCGCACCAGCAACAGCCCCGCTGCCAGCGGCACCAGCGCCGAAATCAGCACGAAGGGCACCGAGACCCAATCGGCGTGATACATCGGATAGAAGCCTTCGCGCATCAGAGAGATGATATGCACCAGGGGGTTATACCACAAAACCTCCTGCACCATCCGCGGCATGGTCTCGTAAAGAAACAGCACCCCCGAGGCCAGAAGCATGGGCCGGTTGAGAATGGCCCAGGTGTGCTCCCAGGCCGGGAAGCGCATGAAAAAGAAGATATTGCAGACCCCGATGCCGGTCCCGAAAAGCGCCGCCAGAGTGATCGCCAGAAAGATCTTCGGCAGATCCAGCAGCGTGCGGGTATCACTCCACAGCAGAATGCCGCCAAAGATCAGCACCGCCACCAGCAGCGTGGTCAGGAAATTCATCACCACCCGCGCCAGCAGCGCATCAATCCAGGTCACCCCCGGATAGCGCAGCAGCGGCCGCGAGAAACTGATCGCGGAAGAGGCCGCACCGCTGAGACTGCCATACATCCCGAAGGGCATCATTCCGGTGGCCTTAAACAGCACAAAGCTGACCCCCAGCGGCGGGATGGTCACAAGAAAACTCATGGCCAGAGAGAGCAGCAGAATGGTGCCCAAAGGGTCCAGCACCGCCCAGATATAGCCCCCCGGCGAGCGGCCATAGCGCGTCGACATCTCGCGCAGCATCAGCGCGGTGATGGCGCGAAAGGCCCGATAGCGCAGCACCTGCGGGCGGCGGTCTGTGAGAGCGCTGCGGAGCCGCGCCCCGTCCCCCCCGGTCGCGGCAGGGCCGCGCAGATCTTTGCTGGTCTCTCCTGTCGGCATAACGCGCCTCCCTCATACCGAAGCCCTGCGGCAGCACAACTTTTACGCGAATACTCCCATTTAGAACACGCCTGCGATTTTTGCGGAGTCTTTTCTTGAGCGATATGGCCCTCTCACCGACGGCCCTCTCAAAGGCCAAAGCCCCGCCCCCGGGAGAGGCGGCCCGGCGCTCTGCGCCGCAGCCTGCGCCCCCTCAGACGCCGCCTGAAATGCCCCCTGTCGCCCCCCCCTGCGGGGCCGGCCCGCTTCAGGGCCCGCCACCGCGGGCTCGTGAGCAGCTTTATCGCCATGGTGCTGCTGCCGATGGTTCTGATGACAGCCTATCTCTTCGGGGTGGCGCGCGACCAATATGCCTCGGATGCGGGCTTTACCCTGCGCCAGGAAGAGACCCCTTCGGCAGGGGCTCTGGCGGGGGGGCTGGCCTCCATGCTGGGGGTGGGGGCGGGGCAGTCCAACACAAGGGTGCTTTATGAATATATCCGCAGCCCCGCCCTGGTGGCGCGGATCGAAGCCCGCCTCGGTCTGCGCGCGCTTTACAGCCGTGGCTGGCCCTGGGATTTCTTCTACAGCCTGCCCGCAGATGCCACGATCGAAGAGCTGACCCGTTTCTGGCTCAGCATGGTGCGGATCGCCTTTGATGAGGCAAGCGGGCTGATGAGCATCCAGGTCCGCGCCCATGATCCGCAGACGGCCACCGCCATCGCCGCCCTGGTGATCGAAGAGGCCCAGGAGATGATCAACGGGCTCAATACCACCGCGCGCACCGATGCCATGCGCTACAGCTCTCAGGATCTGACCGAGGCCGTGGCGCGGCTGCGGGCCGCGCGCAGCGCGCTGAGCAGCTTTCGCGCCGCCACCCGCATCCTCGATCCCGCCGCCGATCTGAGCGGGCGGATGGGCATCCTCAACAGCCTGCAGGAGCAGCTGGCCGCCGCCCTTGTTGAAATCGATCTGCTTGCGGAAGGGGCCGAGGGCGCAGACCCGCGCCGCCGCCAGCTGGAGCGCCGCATCGCGGTGATCCGCAGCCATATTGAGGATGAACGCCTCACCCTTGGCGGAGCCGCCCCTTCGGGCGCGGCAGATCCCGAGGCCCCGGATTACCCGGAACTTCTGGCGCGCTATGAAGAGCTGACGGTGGATGTTCAGGTCGCCGAGATGACCTATCGCACCGCCCAGGCCGCCCATGATCTGGCCCGTGCCCGCGCAGAGCGGCAGTCGCTTTATCTCGCAACCTATATCACCCCGACGACGGCTGAGATGTCGGAATACCCCCGCCGCCGGCTGTTGTCGGTCGCAGGCTTTCTCTTTCTCACGCTGACCTGGGGGATCGCCGTTCTGATCGGCTACAGCCTCAGAGACAGGGGGTGAGGGGTGATCCGTTTCGAAAACATCTCAAAGGGTTACATGATCAGGGGCCGTTGGCACCAGGTCATCGACCGACTGGATCTGGAACTGCCGGGGGGGCAGTCTCTGGCGCTTCTGGGCCGCAATGGCGCGGGCAAATCCACGCTTTTGCAGATGATCGCCGGCAATGTGCGCCCCAGCACGGGGCGGATCATCTCAGACGGGACGATCTCTTTTCCGGTGGGCTATGCGGGCAGCTTTCACCAGGATCTGACCGGAGCGCAGAACACCCGCTTCATCGCCAGGGTTTACGGCGTCGACAGCGATGAACTGGCCGCTTTCACCGAAGATTTCGCAGGCCTTGGCAAATATTTCCACATGCCGGTGCGCTATTATTCCTCGGGCATGGTGGCGCGGCTGAACTTCGGCGTCTCAATGGGGATCCGCTTTGACACCTATCTGGTCGATGAGGTGACCTCGGTGGGCGATGCCGCCTTCCGCGCGCGCAGTCAGGCGCTGTTTCAGGACCGCATGGCGCAGTCGGGCGCCATATTGGTCTCGCATAATTTCAGCGATATCTGGCGGTTCTGCTCGGCGGGGGTGGTGCTCGATCAGGGGCGGCTGACGCTTTATCACAACCTCGCAGAGGCCATTGCCCATCACAAAGAGATCATGGCCCGCCCCCCGGCCCCGGTGGATGAGAGGAGCGGCGCATGAGCGGGCCGCGGGTTCTGATCGCAGGTGCGGGGCTTTCCGGGGCCACCTGTGCGCGGGTGCTGGCCGAAGCAGGGATCCAGGTGGAGATCCGCGAGGCCCGGGGCCATGTGGCGGGGAACTGTCATACCGCGCGCTGCTCTGAGACGGGGGTGATGGAGCATGTTTACGGCCCCCATATCTTTCACACCGACCGCCCCGAGGTGCAGGCCTTCGTCACCCGCTTTGCCCGCTTTCGCCCCTATCAGCACCGGGTCAAAGCCAGGGTGGGGGGGCAGGTCTTCAGCCTGCCGGTGACCCTTCACAGCATCAATCAGCTGTTCGGCACCACCCTCTCACCCGCAGAGGCCCGGGCGTTCATCGCCGCGCGCAGCCGCCCGCCCCCCCATGGCGGCGCGCCCGAAAACTTCGAAGAACAGGCTCTCGCCATGGTCGGGCCTGAGATCTACCGCGCTTTCTTCGCGGGCTATACCCGCAAGCAATGGGGCTGCGATCCTGCGCTTTTGCCCGCCGCGATCCTGCAGCGGCTGCCTTTGCGCTTCAACTATGATGACCGCTATTTCAGCCATGCATTTCAGGCGATCCCCGAGGCGGGCTATACCGCCCTCACGGAGGCCATCCTGGCGCATCCGCGGATTTCTCTGCATCTCAACCGCCCCGCCCGCCCCGGTGATGCCCGGGAGGAGGGCTTTGATCACCTGATCTGGACCGGCCCGCTGGATGCCTTTTTCGGCCAGGCGGAAGGCCCTCTTGGCTACCGCAGCCTGCGCTTTGAGCGCGAGGTTCTGCCCCGGTGCCGCGATGCCCAGGGCTGCGCGGTGATGAATTACCCCGATGCGGATATTCCCTTCACCCGCATCAGCGAGCATCGCCATTTCGCGCCCTGGGAAGACCCGCCCGGCACCCTTCTGCTGCGTGAATATGCCCGGGACTGCGGGCCTGGCGATCCGCCCTTTTACCCCTTGCGCCTGAGCGGAGAGATGGCGCGGCTGAACCGCTATCTCGCCCGCGCCCGTGAGGCGGCGGGGGTGAGTTTTCTCGGGCGGCTCGGGACTTACCGCTATCTCGATATGGATGTCAGCATTGCAGAAGCCCTGCAGGCAGGCGCCGCCCTTGCAGAGGCTTTGCGCAGCGGCCGTCCCCTTCCGGCTTTTCCGGGGGGCGGCGGCGCATGAGGGTGCTTTTTTACAACTGGGTCAGCCCCTTTGACCCCGAAAAACGCGGCGGTGGTGTCTCGGCCTATGAACGCGCGCTGGCGGCTGTGCTCAAAACCGAAGGCATTGAAGCGGGCTGGCTGAACTCGGGCCTCGCGCAGGATCTGCGCCCCGGCCCGCCCCGCTGGGAAGCGGGCGGCCCGGGGCAGTTTTGCCTGGTGAATGCGCGGCCCTTCGCGCCCTCGCATCTCTCCTTCGGGGATCCCGAACAGATCAGCCATCCGCCGACCGAGGCCGCTTTCGCCGCCTGCCTTGCGGCGACAGGTCCCTGGGATGTGATCCATTTCAATAACTTAGAAGGTCTGCCGGCTGAGGCCTTAAAGATCGCCCGCGCCCATGCGGCCCGGGTGGTGGTCATGCTGCACAACTATTACCCCTTCTGCCCCCAGGTGAACCTCTGGTTTCAGGAGCGCGAGAGCTGCACCACGGACCGGGGCGGGGCGGCCTGCGGGGCCTGCCTTCTCCATCCGCCGCCCTCCCGCCGCCGCCTGGCGCTGGCGCTGGCACAAAAGCTCTCCGTTCAGACCGGCCCTCGGGGTCTGCGGCTTTACCGGCGCGGCACCGCAGTGCTGCGGACCATCCGGGCAGGAAGACAGGCAGGCAGGCCGCCCGAAATCCCCGTCCTGGCCCAGGCGCAGTCCCGCGCCCTGGCGGGCCGCCGCGCCCGGATGGTGGAACTGTTGAATACCCACTGCGACGTCATTCTCTGCGTCTCAGAGCGGGTGCGGGTCCTGGCCGCAGACTTCGGGCTCCGCCGCGATCTGCTGGCGGTCTGCCGCATCGGCACCCCCGATGCCGCCCGCCCGCCCGCACCGCCGCGCCCGCTCCTGGACGACCGGGGCCATCTGACGCTCGCCTATGCCGGCTATATGCGCCGCGATAAGGGCTTCTTCTTTCTGCTTGAGGCGCTGGAGCAGCTGCCTGCCGATCTTGCGCCGCGGATCTCTCTGGTGCTGGCCGCGCGGCTGAGCGATCCGGCGCTGCGCCCGCGCCTGCTGGCGCTCGGGCAACGCCTGGGCGGGCTGACCTGGGCCAATGGCTATCAGCGCGAAGATCTGGACCGCATTCTCGCCCCCGCCAGCTTAGGGGTGGTGCCGGTCTTATGGGAAGACAACCTGCCCCAGGTCGCGCTGGAGATGCATCTGCGCGGGCTCGCGCTGCTGACCTCAGACCGCGGCGGGGCGCATGAGCCGGGGAACTGCCCCGCGCTGACCTTTCCTGCCGGCGATATCGCCGCCTTTCATCAGCGCCTGGCCGCCGTGCTGCAGGGAGAGATCACCCGCGCCGATTACGGCAAAGGCGGCGCCGCGCCCCCCGATCTGCAAAGCCATCTGCGCGCGCTGCGCCAGCATTGGCAGCCCGGGGAAATTCAACCAGGAGTTGAATTCCCTTCGCAGGCATTGGAAGCAAAAGCCGCTTCCCTGCCATAATCCCTGCGCCGCCCTGCCCTGCCCGGCTGCCAGACTGGCTGCGGGTGACGTGATGAACGGGTGGGTGAATGGTAACCTTCGGACTGACGCAGATGCTCTCTGCGGCAGAAGTGCAGTTTCTGACCGGCCTGCAGGGCCTGGTGCTGCGCGAAGGCGATGGCCGGGCGCAGCTTTACGGGCTCTCACACAGCCGCCGTTTCGCTGCGAACAGCTGGGAGATCGGCGCGGATGGCCAGCTCACGCTGATCGCCGGGCAGAACCTCTATATCGATGACACCCCGGTGCGCATGGGCCTCGCCCTGGCCCCGGGCGGGGGGCATCTGCTGATCGCGGGGGCCGCGCCCGAGATGATGCTGCGGCTGAGCATCGGCTCCGGCGGCCGCGCAACCCGCCCCGAGGGCGACGCCAGCCCCGGCTTTGAGGGGCGGCTTCTGGCGGTGGCCACCACCGCCACCTCGGCCTTCGGGCTGAGTGCCGGCTCGGGCCAGCCGCTGCGGCTTGATCCGCAGACCGGAACGGCGCTCAGTTCCGGGGGCGGCGCGCCCGACAGCCCCTGGGCCGGGCTCGCCGCCCGGCAGATCGCGGGCGGGACGCTCCTGGCCACCACAGGCGCGGATGGCAGCGTGACGACCTGGCGGGCCGGACCGGCGGAGGACCCGGAAGCGGTCAGCCATATCCCCGCCCTGCTCGGCCCCGGCATTGCCGCGCCCACGGATCTGATCCTCACCCAAAGCGGCGGGCAGCTTTTGCTGCTCGTCAGCGGCGCGGGCAGCTCCAGCCTCAGCAGCTTTCGCCTTGCCCCCGATGGCAGCCTGACCCCCGCCTGGCATCTGATCGACAGCCGCGGCAGCCGCTTTGAAAAGGTCCAGAGCCTCGCCGTCGCCGAGACCGCCTCCGGGCGCAGCTTTCTGGTGGCGGGGGGCGGCGATGGCGGGGTCTCGCTCTTTGAGCTGTTGCCCGACGGGCGGCCGGTGTTTTTATCCAATTACATCTGGCCCGAAATCGGCATGGCCCCGGGCAATCTCAGCACCCTGGTGCTGCGCGCCACCGAAGGGCCGGGCGGCACCCGGCTTGATCTTTACGCCGCAGGCCAGACCCCCGGCCTTCTGGTCCTGAGTGCCCCGGCTGGCCCTCTGACCCCGGCCCGCATCGCCACGCCTGAAGCCCCGGATCTGACCGGAACCAATGGGGCGGATCTGTTGATCGCAGCCCCAGGGGGCGGGCATCTCTCCGGCGGGGCCGGGAATGACATCCTGGTCGGCAGCAGCGGCGGGGGGGCAGATGACCGGCGGAGCGGGGGCAGATCTCTTTGTCGTGGCCCCCGGCGGCACCAGCCGCATTCTCGATTTCACCCCCGGCGAAGACCGGCTGGATCTGAGCGGCCTGCCGATGCTTTACAGCCCCGCCTCTCTGAACCTTGAGGCCCTGCCGGGCGGCCTCACCCTGATCTGGCGCGACAGCCGGATTGAGATCCTCTCCGTTCAGGGCAGATCCCTCAGCCTGCAGGATCTTGGCGCGGATCTGCTGCAGGGCCCGTCTCTCTGGGCGCTTCGCGGCGAAACGCAGCTGCCTGAGCCGGAAGACCCCGACCCGCCGGTCACACAGCCCCCGGACCCGCAGGATCTGCGCCTCGAGGGCACCTCCGGCGCGGACAGCCTGACCGGGGGCGCGGGCAATGATCTGCTGCTGGGCTATGGCGGGGATGACTTCCTCTTTGGCGGCGGCGGTAATGATCTGCTCTACGGCGGCACCGGCCAGGACCGGCTGTTCGGCGGCGCGGGAGAGGATCACCTCTATGCCGGTCCCTCCGGGGGAAGCCGTCTGTCGGGCGGGCCGGGGGATGACCGGCTTTACGGCGGCGGGCCCTCAGACCATCTCGACGGTGGTGCGGGCGCGGATCTGCTGTTTGCAGCCCCTGAGGCAGCGGAGTGGTATGAGCGGTTCCTGCAGACCAGCCCCGAGGCGGCGCTGTGGTTTTAACTCCGCCTCAGGTCTTATCCGTTTCGCGGCGAAGCAGATCCGCCAGCTTTGCGATCAGATCCGGGCTCAGAGCTTTGCCGCCAAGGACCAGCCGCCCGCCGCGCTCTTCCATCCAAAGACCGGGGCGCAGCTCCTGACGCGCGGGGCCGGGCCGCGCGGTCTGCGCCGCGCCCCGCGGCGGCGTCAGAAGATCCTGCAGCCGCTTCTGCTCCTCCTCAGCCGTCAGGGGGGCGGGCAGGGCGGTCAGGGCTTTGCGCCAGTCCCGCGCCAGGGAGGGCTGCTGCGCGAGCCCCTGAGCCAGCGCAAGGCCGAGCCGCTCGGGCAGGGCGGCGGGAAACTGCACCGCGCCCTCAAGCGCTTCGACCAGGGTGACGAAAGAGCCGATCTTGGAGCGCCGAGCCCGGCTGGCGCCGCTGAAAAGCTGTCGAAGGGCAGCGCGGCTGTCGGGAAACACCCCGGCCCGGGTCGCGCGCAGCGCAACAGAGGCCCGCTCCCAATAAGACAGCCCGACGCGGATCTCATTTTCCTCGACCATGGCGATATAGGCCTCTGCCGCGCTTTCGGGGCTGCGCACCAGGGCCAGCACCTCGCCAAAGCGCCCCGGCTCTTCGCGGTCGAGATCGCGCAGAGCATGCAGCCTGCGCCAGCCCGAGATCAGCCCATAGCGCCCAGGCGAGATTTCGCAGACCTCAATCGGCGTGCGCTGGCCATGCCCCCGGATCGAGGTCTTCAGCGCCGAAAATTCCTCTGGGTCAGAGCCGAGGCGGTCGCGCAGCAGATGGTTTTCCTCAATGCGGCTGAGGGGAAGGCTGACCACCATGCGGCCCTGATCGCGCAAAGCCTGCATCTCAAGGCTGAGGCTGCGCAGCGCCGCTTCCGCCGCGCTTTCTGCGGCCACCCGCGCCACCGGCGGGCGCACGACGTCACGGCCTGCGCTCTGGTCTTCGACCGGCAGATCAACGGCGGCAAAGGGCGGCGGAAGGCGGCGGCGGGCCATCGGGTCACTCCCTCAGAGCAGGCAAATGTTTCGCGCGCGAAACAGTCAGATCAGGTAGCAGGGGCAGAAATGTTTCGCGCGCGAAACACTCCGGCGGCTCCCCGATGTTTCGCATGCGAAACATCGTCGGCTCATCAAACGTTTCGCGCGCGAAACATGCAAGGGCAAGTCCGGCGCGAAAGGACAGACAGGGAGCCCTGTGTTTCGCATGCGAAACACTCCCCCGCTCTTCTGGCTGATGTTTCGCATGCGAAACATCAGGGGGCGTCTGTCAAATGTTTCGCGCGCGAAACATCAGCCCGCCGTCTCTGCCGCCTGGCGTGCCAGATCCTCACGCCGCCAGACCCCCAGCAGCAGCTTTTTGAAAGCGGCATAGGTGGCGTCAAAGGTCTCACGCCCGCGGATATAGGTCTCGCGGTTGAAGTCACGGTAATCGGCCTCATAGATGCCATGCACCTGCTCTCCGGCCTGACCGATCAGCGCGGTGAAATCCTGACGCTCATTGGCCATGGTGCGGCCAAGCCAGGCCTGCATCAGCGCGGCCATCTCCGCCTGCTGGCTGCCGTCATAGCGCGTCAGCAGCACCCGCACCGCATCCCATTCAAACTTCAGCTCCTCGCGGCCCAGGGCGCGCGCGGCCATATTCTCGCTCTCCTCGATCGAGCCGAAGGTGGAATGGAGCATGTCGAAAAACCGCCCCGTGCTGTCGAATTCCAGAAAAGACGCCCCCGTCGGGACCAGCAGAATATCCGCTGCCGCAAGCCCGTTGATCGTCAGATAGCCAAGCGCCGGCGGCGTATCGAGAAAGACCAGATCATACTGATCAAGGATCCCGTCCTCGCTCAGCACATCTGTCAGGCTCTCCCAAAGCTTCCAGCCCCGCGCCGCCATGCGCCAGACCGGGATCTGAAATTCCGCCCAGTAAAGGTTCAGCTGTGCCCCGATCAGATCGATATTCGGCCAGTGGGTTTTGCGGATCAGATCCTTTGAGCCCACCTTCAGCGCTTCGGTCAGGGTCTCATCCAGGCTGAGAGGTGTTTCGCCGCGCGACACCCGGAGGCGGTTTTCACCCTGCACATGGCGCGCGTAATGCCGCGCGAGCAGCGGAAAGACGGTCTGCCATTCATCCTGGACCTGACCGCCGAAGACCGAAGTCATCGAGCCCTGGCTGTCGAGATCGATCACCAGCACCTTATAGCCATCAAGCGCGGCCGACATCGCCAGATGCGCCGCCGTCGAGGTTTTGCCCACGCCGCCTTTGAAATTCGCCACCGCCACGATCTTGGCCGGCAGCCCTTCGGGGCGCCAGGGCAGATAGGGTTTCGACTTTGAGCCCTCGGCCCCGAAATGTGCCCTGAGCCGCAGCACCTCATCGAGAGTGAACCATTTGGCACCGCCCTCGGTCTCGGACCGGCCCTGGGGCAGATCGGGATGGGCTTTGAGCACGCGGCGGAAATGGGCCTGAGCCACCGGGATCAGATAGCGGGTGATTTCCCAGGTCGAAAACAGCCGCAGACTGCGCTCGCCGCTTTGATCGAGGCCGCGGGCGGCCAGATCGTCACGCCCCCTTGCGCAGGACCCCGCAATGGTGGCAAAGCTGTCCGTTCCAACCACGGGCCCCAGTTCCTGCAACGCCGCATCGGGCGAGAGCCCGATATAGGGCGGCAGATTGCGGCTTTCCCGCGTCATCGGCCGGGCAGGTTTCTCAGCGTTGCGACGCGTTTGACGGGTGGGTCCGGCAGCCATGCTTGATTCTCCCGCAGGCCGGTTTTCCCGGCCATGTGCTGTGTTTCACCCAATATACCTTAAAAGAAAGCACTTCCCAGTGTTTTCAGCACGCATACAATTTTCCCAAGCAATTCAAAGCTCTGCTTCAAAGCGAAAAGTTATCCACAGGGAGCGCTTCGTCGCGGCCCTAAGTTATATATAGTTAATATAAGAGTTACGCAGATTGTCTGACAATTTTTTTACAATAAAAACAATAGTTTGCATTATGTTTTTTCGGATTACCGTATGTGAAACCACGTTTAAGTGAATCCGGAACCACGAAGATGCGATTCCAAAACCACGTTGAAAGCCCGGTCACTGCCTTGCTGCCTGCGGCGCTCTTCGCTAGGTTGGGCGTCAATGAAACCACGATAAAAGGCAGGCAGATGGCAGGTACGGTCGTTGCACCGTCGCAGGGGCTGTTGCCGGATCCTGGTGCGACGGATTTCTTCTATTGCGACATCCTTGATGCGCTCCCGAAAGACGATATGGCGACGATGGAGCATCCGCTCTTCTCGCTCTCGACCCGGCCCGATCTGCGGGTGCTGCGCTATGATCACAATGGCGCAGAGGTGACGGTGACCCCTTCGGTCAAAGGGCTGGCGACGCTCTTTGACAAAGACATTCTGATCTATTGCGTCAGCCAGCTGGTCGCAGGGCTCAATGCCGGACGTGAGGTCTCGCGCCGGGTCAGTCTGACCGCGCATGATCTGCTGGTGGCCACCGGGCGGGAAACCTCGGGCGACAGCTATCGCCGCCTGCGGGAAGCCTTTGAGCGGCTGGCGGGCACGCGCATCACCACCAATGTGGTGACCGGCGGTGTGGAGATGACCACGGGCTTTGGTCTGATTGAAAGCTGGCAGATCCTGCGCCACAGCCGCGGCGGGCGCATGGTCATGGTGACCGTGGTGCTTTCAGAGTGGCTCTACCGGGCGGTGCTGTCGAAATCGGTCCTCACGCTCAGCCGTGATTACTTCCGGCTCAGAAAGCCGCTGGAGCGGCGGGTCTATGAGCTGGCGCGCAAGCACTGCGGGCGGCAGAACGAATGGCGGGTCTCGATCCCGGTGCTGCATCTGAAGTCGGGGTCGAACTCGCCGCTGCGGGTGTTCCGGCAGATGCTGCGCCAGATGATCACGGCCGACCATCTGCCCGATTATCACCTGATCGAAGAGCCGGGGGATATCCTTCTGGTCACCCGTCGCGGCATTCTGCTCGAGGCCGGAGAAGGGCCGGCGCTGAAGGTGGCCACGCTTGAAAAGGCCCGCGCGCTGATGCCGGGGGCCGATGTTCATGCGCTCGCGGCGGAATGGCGCGCGGTCTGGGCACGCACCGGACGCCAGCCCCTGCGGGCGCCCGATGCGGCTTTCCTTGGCTGGGTGAAAAAGCGCCTGACCCCGGAGACAACGGGGCTTTTGCTCTGAGCCGTCTCAGCCCCCGGTCTCTCCGGGGGCGCGCCAGGAGAAGAGCAGCCGCGCCTCGGTCTCGCGCAGCGCGGCGCGCAGCTCGGCAATATTGGGCAGATAGTTGAGGATGCGGTTGCTGTTCTGACCGCTGTTCTTCAGCGCCGCCAGAATGCGCGGATCGGGAAGACGCGGATCGGGCGGGGCCGCCGTGGCGCCGCCGATCCCCAGACGGGCGATGAGATCCGCCACCAGCTCTGCGCCCCGGTCGGGGTCGTCATAGACCTCTTCAAAAAGCACCACCTCCGGGCGGAGGCCCCGATCGGCAAAGGCGGCTGCCAGATGGCGGCGGCGCTGCCAGCCGTTCCAGAGCCCGCGCCGCGCCGCCTCAAGATCGGCAGGCGGCAGCACACGGGTTCCGGCTTCGCAGTCGCGCACCACCTGATCGGCCAGCGCTTTGCCCCAGGCCCCGGTGAGCTGCGCGGTGATCAGCGAGAGCATCCTTGCGCTGTCGTTCTGCCGGTCCAGGATCACCGCCGTCCAGCCCGCGGCCGTGGTTTCCTCCATCAGGATTTCATTCAGCCGCGGCGGCACCAGCTCATGGCAGTGTTTCATACTGCCCGCCCCGGCCAGCGCCGTCCGGATGCCGGCCCGCAGCGCTTCCTCATCCCGGGTTTCGAGAAAGGCCTTATGCAGTCCGCCGAGCCGGCGGTCGGGATTGAAGGGCTCATGCCCGAGGGTGGGGCTTTGTGAGAGCGAGATCAGCAGATGCGCCAGCGTGGTGCCGCCGGTGCGCTGCAGGGTCCAGATGATGAAAGGGGCAGACACGGGATCGCTTCCTCCTGACCGGATCGGATCAGGCTAAAGGGGCGGATCGGCTTTAATCAACCTCAGATTGTTTAAATCAGGGATTGTATTAGAAAGCGGATCTGCTTTCCTGCAGTCAGGGCAGGGGGACGCAGATGCGCAGCGGGACGCCGGAGATCTCGGTGATTGTGCCAATCTTTAACCTAGGCGCTTATGGCGTGGCTGCGGTACGCAGCCTTCTCGCGCAGGACTTCAAAGACTTTGAGGCGCTTCTCGTCGATGACGGCTCAAAAGACGGCTCCGGCACGGCCGCCTTTGCCGCCGCCGGGGGCGATCCGCGCTTCCGGCTGCTGCGCCAGGACAATCTGGGCCTGCCGGCCGCGCGCAACCGCGCCCTGGCCGCGGCGCGGGGGCGCTTCCTTGCGTTTCTCGATGGCGATGACCGCTACAGCCCGGTCTTTCTGGGCCGGATGCGCCGGGCACTGCTGGAGGACGGCGGCGACTGGGTGGCCTGCGCCTTTGCCGATTGCCCGCCCGACGGGCGGCAGATCCCGCAATCCGCGCTTTACGACCGCCCCATGCCCGCAGCCGCCGCCCGCTGGCCGCTGGAAAGCGTGGGCGAGATCCTCGCGCATTACCCCTCGGTCTGGAACAAGCTCTACCGCCGGGAGCTGCTGGCCGGGATCAGCTTTGAGCCGGGCTGGTTTGAGGATCATGTCTTTTATCTGCGTGCCGCGCTGCGCAGCCGGGCGATCCTGCATCTGCCTGAGCCGCTTTATCTGCAGACCCGCGGGCGTCCGGGCCAGCTGACCACCCGTGACGATGAGCGGGTCTTCGATCAGTTCCCCGTCCTTGAGCGGCTGCGCCATCTGCTGGTCACCTCCGGGCGGAAGGGGGCGGCAGAGGGGTTTGAGGATCTGGCCGGGCGGCTTCTGGCAGAACGCGCGCAGGTGCTGCGCGATCCGGGACGGCGGACGCGCTGGCTTGGCTCCATGCGTCACTGGCTCAGCCGGCAGGGCTTTGATTTCCCCGCCCGCCATTCCCCTTCGCTGGCCACGGCGCTGTCGGGGGGCATGCCGGTCGGGGTGGTGGCGGATCTGAGCGGGAGGGGTGATCTCTCCCGGGCCGCTCTTGAGGGGCTGGCGGGGCAGGATATCGCGGCCTTCAGTCTGATTGCCCTGACCCGCAGCGCAGGGGGGATGCCGCGCTGCCTCCCCCGGACAGCCCCTGGCCTGAGGGGGATCTGAGCCTGCGGTTAAGCCCCCGGGCTACCCGCCTCGTCTGGCTGGGGTTTCCGGGGGTGCAGCCGGCGGTCTGCGGGGCGCTTCATGGCCCGCAGCTTCTGCGCCGCGCGGAAGACCTGGCAGAGCGCCTGGCTCTGAGCCCTGCGCAGCGGCGGCAGTTTCTGCTGCGGGTTTTGCAGCTGCAGATGGATTTCGGCCCGCCCGGCCGCAGTATTTTGCGCCGCCTGCGCCTGCTGCCGGGGGTGGTGCACGGCCGCCGCCGCCTGCGCCAGACCGGTCTCTGGCCGGGGGAGGGGCCGCTGGATCCGCGGCTCTCGCGGCTGCTGCGCCCCTGAAAGCGGACCTGAAGGCGGTCCTGCACCGGATCAGCAATGCACGTAAAGGTTGCAAAATACCTGGTCTCTGGCAGACTGGGCCGGTACCCGTTCCAGTGCCGCTCTCTGAGCGCGAAAGCGGATTGAGTGATGATTGCTTTTCAGCCCCGCGCCGGTCTGCGCTTTTGCTGTGAGACGGATTTTTCGCAGCACCGCTTTGCCTCGCTGCATTTCTGCACCGCAGACGGGACGGAAATCCCGCTGCATCTGTCGCTGCGCCCCTCAGAGGGGCGGGTGGTGCTCAACCGGCGCGACCGCGCCGGCTGGCGGCGCGAGCTGCAGATCGCGCACCGGTTCTCTCAGCCCTTCGGCAGCCTCAGTCTGACCTTTGAGGCGGGCGGTGTCAGGCTGGAGGTGGACGGGCAGAGGCTTGGCCGCTTTGACGCCTTTCCGCGCCCCGACCGCAGCGCCAGGCTGAAGCTGCGGCGCGGATTTCCGGGTCTGCACCGAATCGCCGGGGTGCAGCTTGAGGGCGGGGTCCTGCCGCCGCCCTCAAGCGACACCCATCCCGAGCCTGCGCTGCGGCGGCTGACCGGGGGCAGGGCGCTCTGGCTCAGCCAGCGGCTGGAGGTGATCGCGCCCGGGCCCCGCCCGCCGGTGCTGCTGCCGGGGGGGAGATGCTTGATCTGCTGCCGCTGGCGCAGGGGGGCTTCGGGGCGGTGCTGCCGGGGCGGATCTGGCGTCACGCCGAGGTCTTTGCCCCCGCGCCGGGGCTGAGGTTTTCGCGCAGCGATCTGGCGCGGCTGCTCAATTCCGATCTGCCCTCGGGGCTGGCCGATCAGGATGATTTTCTGGCGCTGCAGCTGATCGAACATGCCCGCTGGAGCGGGCTGAGCGCGGATCTGACCCCGCCCGCCCGCGCCGCCCTTGGCCGGCTGGCGGCGCGCTTCGGGCTGACGGAGTTTCTTGCCCCCGGCGCTGAGACCCCGGAGGCCCCGGCTCCGCTGCCGCCCCTGCCCGCAGAGGAAGAGGCACAACAGCGCCTGCGCCTCAGCGCCGCGCTGATGGCGGCGCTGCGCGCGGGGGGGATGCGCGGGATGAGGCCCTGCTCTCCGCCCTCAGGGCGTTGCCCACGGCCGCGGAGAGGGGGCTTTTTCTCACTGAGATCACCGAAAGCTACTGCCTGAGGGGCGGCTTTGACCGGCTTCTGACCGCGGCCTCGCAGACCGGGGCGGTCCTGCCGCTGACGCAGCCACCTGCCAGTGACTGGATGCGCGCGGCGCTTTTCCCCTGGCAGGCCGCAGCAGGATGTCCCCTGGCGCAGAGGACGGAGGATCTTCTTGCCCTCACGGGGGGCCGGGCCTGGATCCCCACCCCGGCTCTGGCCGAAGGGATGACGCGGCTTCTGGCGCGTCCGGCGCTGCCGCTCAGCACGCTTTCTCCGCTGCTGAACGCCTGGTTCGGTTTTCACGAGGCAATGGCGCAGCAGGAGTTCAGCCGCCACGGCTGTCTGGCGCTCTGCCGCTTTTCGGCGGGGCTTTTGCAGCTGCACCCCGCTCTGCCGCTCTGGCTGCAGGAGCGGCTTGAGACCCATTGGCTGGCCTGCTGCGTTCTGCTTCCGGCCTTTTACGACGCCCTGGAGGCCCTGGGGCCGCCCGCGGCCCTGCCGCCCCGCCTGCAGGAGGCGCGCGCGCAGTTCCGGCTGCTCTGTGACCCCGACAGCCCGCCTGAGGCCGCAGAGGCCGCCGCCCGCGCCTTTGAGGCCTGGAAGACCCCCGGCACCGGGCGCTTCCGCCGCGCGCGCTTTGGCCCTTCGGGCACCGCAGCCCCGCTGTCAGAGGCGGGGGGCGAAGATCTGCTGCGCCACCTGCTCGACCCTCTGAGCCCGGAGGCCGGGGATCTCTCCAAAGACGCCCGTGCCCGCGCGGCCCGCAGCCTGCCCGCGCTCTGGGAGGGGGGGGCCGCTGACCCGCTCAGAGAGGTGCAGATCCGCCTTGGGACAGCCCTGCCCGGGTTCCTGCGGGAGGGGCTGCCCCGGGGCGGGGAGGCCGCGGCCCTCTGGCGGGATCTGCGGGCCTTAAGCGGGCCGGAGGCCGGGCATCTCGGGCTGGCGCTGGCGCTTTTGCTGATCCGGGAGGCGCCCGCCTGCGAGGGCGACGGGCCGGTTCGGGCAGAGCTGCAGGCGCTGATCGGGGCGGCAGAGATTTCGGGCCCGGCCCCGGCGCTTGCGGCCCTGCCTGCGGCTTTGAGCGCAGGGGTTCCGGGGCTGATCCGGGGGCTGATCCCCGCGCCGGCCCCGCCCGCAGACCTGCCACCCTGGGCGGAGGAGGTCTCAAAGCTTCATGACCTGATCGTGGTGGTTTTCTCCTGCAAAGCCCATCTTGAGAGCCGCATCCCGGCGATGGAGGCCGGATGGCTTTCAGATCTCAGCGCCTTTGGCGTGCCCTATCTGATCGTCACCGGCGGTGCCCCGGCGGGGCAGATCCGGCGCGAGGGGCGGCGGGTCACGCTTGATTGTCCCGATGATTATGAGGGGCTGCCGCAAAAGACCCTGACGGCGCTGCGCTATATCCGCGATCACACGCCCTTCGCGCGGATGCTGAAGATCGATGACGACTGCTTTTTTGATCCGGCGGGCTTTCTGAGCGGGCTGCAGCATCTGAGGTCTGACTGGGCCGGGCGGGTGCTGACGCGGGCGCGGGGCAATACCGACCGCAGCTGGCATCAGGCGAAATCGCAAAGCCCGCGCGGGCGGTATGACCTCGATAAATCGCCCGAACCTTCGGTCTATACCGACGGCGGCTCGGGCTATCTGCTGAGCCGCCGCGCGATCTGCGCCTCGCTGGAACAGGCCGCCACCCCGGCCGGGCAGCGCCTGATCAGCCTCTCGTTTCTGGAAGACAAACTGCTTGGCGATCTGCTGACCCGCGCGGGCTTTCGCCCCGATCCCACCGGCTGGCTGATGCCCCGCGAGCAGCGCACCGCGCCTGCAGGCCGCACGGTGCCTTTCTGGAACAACGGCCCGCGCCCCTTTGCCGGATCGGGAATCCTGGGCGTGCATCTCGACGGGCCGGAGCAGCAGGCCGAAGTCCACCGCGCCTCAAAGCAGGATCTGCCGCAGAAGGGCCGGATCTGGCCGTCGTTTCAGGGGGTGAAATTCGGCTGGGCATCAAACTGTTTAACGCTGATCAGCCCGGTTGCGCGGCTCTCCCGGGTGGCGGGGGCGGAGGTGGCGGTGGTCTCGGCTTTGCGCAATGAGCGCGGGATGCTGCCGCAATATCTGGCGCATTACCGCAGCCTCGGGGTCGGGGGCTTTCTGATCGCCGACAACGGCTCAGACGACGGCAGCCTCGAGTATCTGGCCGATCAGCCCGATGTGGCGCTCTTCTCGGTCGATACCCCCTACAGCCTGTCGCATTACGGCGTCGCCTGGCAGGAGGCGCTGATGTCGTCTTTCCGGCAGAACCGCTGGAGCCTGGTGGCTGATGCCGATGAGTTTCTGGTCTGGGATGAAAGCACCCGGGGGCATCTGCCCGCGCTTTTGCGCGGGGCGGAGTTTGCAGGCGCCGATGCGGTGCGGATCTTCATGCTTGATCTTTATCCCAAAGGCCCGCTGGCCGGGGCGGATCTGAGCCGGGGCGATCCCTTCGAGGGGGCGGGTTTTGCCGATCTGACGCCCTTTCTGACCACTTCGGGCGGGCGGGGGCCGTTTTCCGATCAGCCGACCTGGACCAGCGGGCTGCGCCACCGCCTGATGCCCGGCGCGCGGTCTGAGCTGTTCGTGGCCCAGAAGATCGCGCTTTTGCGCTTTGGCCCGCAGATGCAGCTGAGCGCGGGGCTGCATTACGTCTCGGGCTGCCGGCTGGCCCCGCGCGATCTGATCTTTGGCCATTTCAAATACAACGCCGCCTTTGCCGCCCGTGTGGCGCGGGAGGTGGCACGGGGGCAGCATTTCAACGGCGCAGAGGAATACCGTAAATACCAGGACCTGCTGGCGGAAGGCCGCGACTGCCTCTGGCAGGAAGGGGTCTCAGGACCATGGGCCGCAAGCCCCTTCATCCGCCATCTCTTCGCCACCGGACAGGCGCCGGGGCGATGAGGGCCGGGTCAGTACCAGCGCCCGATGGCGGTCAGCTGCACAGGATCCGCACGCCGCGCATGATCGACACCGCGCAGGCTGAGGCTGGCGGAGCTGAGACCCGGGGCCGCCTCAAGGCAAAGCCCGCAGAGCACCGCCGACTGCGGCGTGCCGCTGATCACCGGCGCGGCGCTGAAGGGCTGCGGATAGCTCCAGGTCGTGGCCGCCGAGGCCGAGGGCGTCAGGCTGTGGTGGCAGATCTGCGTGCCATCGGGCAGGCGCAGCCAGGAACCGTTGGCACCGCTGCCGCTGCTGCTGCTCTGCCGCCGCCAGGTCTGCCAGAGCCCGTCCGAACTGCGGCTCCGGCTCCAGAGGCTGCCGCTCTCCGTCAGATAGATCTGCGCCGCCCCCGCGCCCGGACGGGTGATCTGCAACAGCGCCCCCGCCAGGGCCTCGGGGTAATGATTGCCCGTGGTCACCCCGGCCGAGGCGCAGAGCCAGACCCCGCTGACCGGCAGGGCATCAAGATCATCCTCCGCCCCGAGCGCGAGCGCCACCGGCCAGCCGTAATCGCCCGATTTCACCAGCCGCCCCGTCACCCCATCCGTGGCGCTTTGGGTGACCCCCGCGCCGCTGATCAGCCCGGTGGCGCGCGCCACCGACAAAGCGGTGAGCCAGGAGGCCCCGTCTGCACTGACCTTAATGGCAAAATCATCCGTGCCGGAGGTGCCCATCTCAGCCCGCCCGCCCCAAGCGGTCTGAAACAGCAGGCTCGCCGTCTCAGAGGCGGCGGCCTTGTTGATCTTGATCTGATGGCCCGCGCCCTGATGGGTGAAAAGCGAAGCCTCTCCGGCCAGGGCCAGCCGGTTGGGGCCCTCCGCAGGGGTGGCAATGCCCAGCCGCGCCACCTGCAGCGGCTGATCGGAGGGGGCGAGCCAGCCTCCCCCCTGAAAGCGCAGCGCCAGCGCTTCATCGCTCACCCAGATCTGCCAGCCCTCCGCCGGGCTGAGAAAGACCCAGGCCCCCTGCTGAAAGACCGCGATCTGCCCCGCCCGTCCCGCCCAGTCCCCCGTGGCCCCCGGCGGGACCAGCCAGCGCGCGCCCTCAGGCGGGTCCTCAGGGGGCGTGGTCAGGCTGCGCCCCGCGACCCCGGCCTGGACCAGCACCTCCAGAAGCCGCAGGGCCTCATTATGGGGGATATGTTTCTGCGCCTGGGCCGGCCGGATCAGCGGCAGCGCCAGAACGGGGGTCAGATCATCAGAGAGGAAGGCGTCGGCCATGGTCACTCCGGTCGTGAGGAAATCACGCCCATGCTGGACGAAGGGCTTTGCGGCAAAGTGAAGGCTGCGTACGCTGCCCCGGGCGGGATGCGATCCTGCCCCGTTTTTGCCCGAAGTTTCCTTTATTCGGAAAGCAACCGCCGGGACGTCAGCGGACTTTTAAGACAAAGCCCCGCTTATTCAGGGGCAACGCGGCTCTTCGGGGCGATGTTTAAAGGATTGAAGTGATTTGGCCGTGCTGTCCCCTGCGCTGACCCATCTGCAACGGCTTGAGGCCGAAAGCATTCATATCTTCCGCGAAGTGGTGGCGACGGCGGAAAAGCCGGTGATGCTCTACTCTGTCGGCAAGGATTCCGCCGTCATGCTGCATCTGGCGAAAAAGGCCTTCTGGCCCGCGCCGCCGCCCTTTCCGCTGCTGCATGTCGATACGACCTGGAAGTTCCGCGATATGTACGCTTTGCGCGACCGTGCGGCGGCGGCGGCGGGAATGAAACTTCTGGTCCATCAGAACCCCGAGGCGCTTGCTCAGGGCATCAACCCCTTTGATCATGGCGGGCTGCACACAGACCTTTGGAAAACCGAAGGGCTGAAACAGGCGCTCGACAAATGGGGCTTTGACGTGGCCTTCGGCGGCGCGCGCCGCGATGAGGAAAAATCCCGCGCCAAAGAACGGATCCTGTCGTTCCGCTCCGCCGCGCATCGCTGGGACCCGAAGAACCAGCGCCCGGAACTCTGGCAGATCTATAACACCCGCAAAGCCCGGGGTGAGACGATCCGGGCTTTCCCGATCTCGAACTGGACCGAGCTGGATATCTGGCAATATATCCGCGCCGAAGGCATTGAGATCGTTCCGCTTTATTTTGCAAAACCCCGACCGGTGGTCGAGCGCGGCGGGCTTTTGATCATGGTGGATGACGAGCGTTTTCCCCTGGCCCCCGGCGAGGTGCCAAAAATGGCTTCGGTGCGCTTCCGCACCCTGGGCTGCTACCCGCTGACCGGCGCGGTCGAAAGCGAGGCGGCCACCCTTTCGGAGGTCATCCGCGAGATGCTTCTGACCACGACCTCAGAGCGGCAGGGACGGGCGATTGATCACGATCAGGCAGCCTCCATGGAGAAGAAAAAGCAGGAGGGCTACTTCTGATGAGCTCTTATGTGACCGACAGCCTGATCGCGGAAGATATTGAGCAATATCTGGCCCTGCATGAGCGCAAAAGCCTGATGCGCTTCATCACCTGCGGCTCGGTGGATGACGGCAAATCCACCCTGATCGGGCGGCTGCTTTATGACACCAAGATGATCTTTGAAGACCAGCTTGCGGGCCTTGAGGCCGACAGCAAAGCCATGGGCACCCAGGGTCAGGAGCTTGATTTTGCCCTGCTGGTCGATGGCCTGGCGGCTGAGCGCGAGCAGGGCATCACCATCGATGTGGCCTACCGCTTCTTTGCCACCGAGAAGCGCAAATTCATCGTCGCCGATACCCCCGGGCATGAGCAATATACCCGCAATATGGTCACCGGGGCCTCGACCGCGGATCTCGCCGTGATCCTGATTGATGCGCGTCAGGGGGTGCTGACCCAGACCCGGCGGCACAGCTATCTGGTGCAGCTTTTGGGCATCCGCAATGTGGTGCTGGCGGTCAATAAAATGGATCTCGTGGGCTGGTCAGAGGCGCGCTTCCGCGAGATTGTCGCGGATTATCAGGCGTTTGCCGATCTGATCGGCATAAAAAGCTTCACCGCCATCCCGATCTCGGGGCTGAAGGGCGACAATATCGCCAGCCTGAGTGCCGCCAGCCCCTGGTATCAGGGCCCGGCACTTCTGAGCCATCTGGAAGAGGCACCGCTTCATGAAAGCCGCATGGAAGAGCGCCCCTTCCGCATGGCGGTGCAATGGGTGAACCGCCCCAACCTTAATTTCCGCGGCTTCACCGGGCTGGTGAGTTCCGGTCAGGCCCGCCCCGGCGATGGCCTGCGGGTGCTGCCCTCAGGAAAAACCACGCGGCTGAAGGAAATCCCCGGCATGGGCGGCAGCGCCGCTCTGGCGCGGGCGGGCCAATCCGTCACCCTGACTTTTGAGGATGAGATCGACTGCTCACGGGGCGATGTCATCGTGGCTTCTGACGCGCCCTGTGAGGTGGCCGATCAGTTTGAGGCTACCCTCGTCTGGATGGGCGAGGCCGAGATGCTGCCGGGGCGGCCCTATCTTCTGAAGCTCGGCACCCAGGTGGTCACCGCCACGGTCACCGCCCCGAAATATGAGGTCAACGTCAACACCCTGGAGCATCTGGCCTCAAAGACCCTGAGCCTCAATGCCATCGGCGTGGTGAACCTCTCGACCGACCGCGCCATCGCCTTTGAAAGCTTTGAGGACAATCCCGCGCTTGGCGGCTTCATTCTGATCGACCGGATGAGCAATGCCACCGTGGCCGCAGGCATGATCCGCTTTGCGCTGCGGCGCAGTCAGAACATCCACTGGCAGGCCCTCGATGTGGACCGCGAGGCCCATGCCGCGCTGAAAAACCAGCGCCCGAAAGTGGTCTGGTTCACCGGGCTTTCGGGATCGGGCAAATCCACCATCGCCAATCTGGTGGAAAAGAAACTCCACGCCCTTGGCAAACACACCTTCCTTCTGGATGGCGACAACATCCGCCACGGGCTGAACCGCGATCTGGGCTTTACCGATGCCGACCGGGTGGAAAACATCCGCCGCGTCGGCGAGGTGGCAAAGCTGATGACCGATGCGGGGCTGATCGTTCTGACGGCCTTTATCTCGCCCTTCCGGGCTGAGCGGCGCATGGTGCGCGAGCTGATGGCCCCGGGCGAATTCCTGGAGGTCTGGGTCTCCACCCCCCTTGAAGTGGCGGAAGCGCGGGATGTGAAGGGGCTTTATAAAAAGGCCCGCTCGGGCCAGCTGAAGAACTTCACCGGCATCGACAGCCCCTATGAGCCGCCCGAGACGCCGGAGCTGGTTGTTGACACCGTCACCCTCTCTGCCGAAGAGGCCGCAGACCGGGTGGTCGCGGCACTTCTGGGCGCGGCGGAGAGGTAAGGGGATTTTCATGCGCATTCTTCTGACCGGCGGGGCCGGCTATATCGGCAGCCATACCCTGCTGGAGCTTCTCACGGCGGGGCATGAGCTTTGCGTCACCGAGACCTTCGCCAACAGCTCGCCCGAGGCGCTGCGCCGGGTGGCGGCGCTGACCGGCCGCAGCTTTCGCACCGAGACGGCGGATGTCTGCGATACCGCCCGGATGACCGGGATCCTCTGCGATTTCCGCCCCGAGGCGGTGGTGCATTTCGCGGGCCTGAAGGCCGTGGGTGAGGGCGAGGCTGAGCCTTTGCGCTATTACGCCACCAATGTCGGCGGCACGGTCTCGCTGCTTGCCGCCATGAATGCGGCGGGCTGCCGGAAGGTGGTGTTTTCCTCCTCCGCCACGGTCTACGGCGATCCGGCTTATCTGCCCTATGATGAGACCCACCCCCTGGCGCCCACCAGCGTCTACGGGCGCAGCAAGCGCATGGCCGAGCAGGTCATCACTGACTGGGCCCGCGCCACGCCGGGCGCCTCAGGGGTACTGCTGCGCTATTTCAATCCGGTCGGCGCCCATGAGAGCGGGCAGATCGGCGAAGACCCGCAGGGCATCCCCAATAACCTCATGCCCTTCATCGCTCAGGTGGCGGTGGGGCGGCGCGAAAAACTGGGGATCTTTGGTGCGGATTACGACACCCGCGACGGCACCGGAGAGCGGGATTATCTCCATGTCACCGATCTTGCCCGCGCCCATCTGGCGGCGCTGAGCTACAGCCCCGCCCCCGGTCAGGCAGAGGCTTTCAACATCGGCACCGGCGCAGGCATCACCGTGCGCGAGATGCTGACGGCCTTTTCACAGGCCTGCGGGCGCGATCTGCCCTTTGAGCTGCTGCCGCGCCGTCCGGGCGATCTTCCGGCCTATTATGCCGATCCCGCAAAAGCCCGCCGCCTGCTGAACTGGCAGGCGGATCTTGGCCTCACTGAGATCTGCGAGACGACCTGGAAATGGCAGTCACAAAACCCGACGGGCTACCGCAGCTGAAAAGGCCCCCTTCCGGGGGCCTGACAGGGCTCAGAAGCGGTATTGCGCGCCCAGAAGCAGCGTGGTGCCGCGCGGGCCGCCGCTGCCGTCGCGGATGGCCAGGACTTCACCGCTGAGCGAGACATTGCTGCTGTGCAGATAAGAGACGCCAAGGCCGAACATCGGCGCAGAGGTGTGGCGGCTGTCGCCACCGCCGACGGCCTCATGCGAGACGCGGGCATAGCCCAGCGAGCCCTGACCCAGCCAGCGGCCCGAGGGGTCCATCTTATAGCCGGCTTTCACCCGCGCCCCGAGGAAGTTCTCAACCTCACGGCCGCCGATCTCAACGCCGGCACCCGGAGCGGCCATCAGCTCGCCCCCCAGAACCCACTGCCCGAAGTCATGGTCATAGCCCGCCGTCAGCGCGCCCACACCGGTCGAATTTGAGCTGCGCGGCTCGCCGGTTTCCAGCTTGCCATAGCCCAGCAGGGCCCCGACATAGCCACCGGTCCAGTTGACGGAAGGCGCGGCCACGAGGACCGGAGCCGCAATCACCGGCTCAGCCACCACAACCGTCGGCCCGCCGGCCCAGGCTGGCGAACCGAAAGCCATTACACCCGCACAGCGGCAAAGATCTTTTTCATCGCACTCTCCACGCGTTCAGGACGGGCGAGGCTTTGAAAGCTTTCGGACAGATCCGGTTGAGCCCCGCGCTGCCGGTTCAACGCCCGGGCGCGGATTCGGATCACTAAAATTTCAGCTAATTGCTTATATCCAGGAGATTTTTTGCGTTTTTAACGCAAAAGGGGAATGAGCAGACGGCACATTCCCCCCAGGTTGCTATTCATAAGTGTTCAGGATTGTGCGAGAAGTCCGGCTTCAATTTCAGCGAGAACATCCTCAAGAAGAACTTCATCCTCTGCCTCAACCATGACGCGGATGAGCGGCTCGGTTCCCGAGGGGCGCACGAGGATGCGGCCCGCTTTGCCCAGACGCCCTTCCTGGGTCCGGATCAGCGAGGTGATCTCCGGGCGCTGCAAAAGCGAGGTATCAAGACGCAGATTGCGCAGCACCTGAGGCACCGGGCTAAAGCGGCGCACCAGTTCGCTCGCTTTAAGGCCGGTCTGTTTCATCAGCGCGAGGAACTGTAGACCCGCCATCAGACCATCGCCGGTGGTGGCGTAATCCGACATCACGATATGGCCCGACTGCTCACCGCCGAGGTTGAAGCTCCCCTCGCGCATCCGGGTGACGACATGGCGGTCCCCCACCTTCGTGCGCTCAAGCCGCAGACCCTTGCCTTCCAGGAAGCGCTCAAGACCAAGGTTCGACATTACGGTGGCGACCAGGGTGCCGTTCTTCAGTTTGCCTTCCGCGCCCCAGTGTTCGGCGAAAAGCGCCATGATCTGATCGCCGTCAGCCACTGCGCCGGTCTCATCGATCAGGATGATGCGGTCGGCATCGCCATCGAGGCAGATGCCGAGATCCGCGCCGGTGGCTTTCACCATGGCGGCGGCAGCTTCGGGATGGGTTGAGCCGCAGTCGAGGTTGATGTTGAAGCCATCGGGCGCCACGCCCATCGGCACCACATCGGCGCCAAGCTCCCACAAAGCCTCAGGGGCGGTGCGATAGGCTGCGCCATGGGCGCAGTCCACCACCACCTTCAGCCCGTCAAAGCGCGCGCCATTGATGGTGGTCTTGGCAAATTCCACATAGCGCCCGCGCCCGTCTTCCAGGCGGCGCAGACGGCCGATGCGGCCAGGCTCCACCGCTTCGGGCTGGTTCTCAAAGAGATCCTCAATCGTGGCCTCATCGGCATCGGGCAGCTTGAAGCCGTCGGGGCCGAAGAATTTGATGCCATTGTCCTGGGCGGGATTGTGGCTCGCAGAGATCATCACCCCCAGATCCGCCCGCATCGAGCGGGTCAGGAACCCCACCGCAGGCGTCGGCACCGGCCCGAGCAGGATGACATTCATCCCCGCAGACGAGAGCCCCGCTGCCAGCGCATTTTCCAGCATATAGCACGACCGCCGGGTGTCTTTCCCCAGGACCACGCGGTGGCCGTTGCGCCCGTCGCGGCGGAAAAAGCTGCCCGCCGCGATCCCGAGCTTCAGCGCGGCTTCCGCGGTGATCGGGAACTGATTGGCCGTGCCGCGCACGCCATCGGTGCCAAAGAGTTTGACTGCCATAGGATTTACTCCACCGTCACCGATTTCGCGAGATTGCGCGGCTGATCCACATCGGTGCCTTTGGCGACCGCGGTGTGATAGGCCAGAAGCTGTGCGGGCACCGCATAAAGGATCGGCGCCCAGACCGGCGGCACCTCCGGCAGCGCCAGCGACTGCCACACACCGGGGCTGGCTTCTTCGATGCCCTGCGCGTCCGAGAGGAGCAGCACCTTGCCTGAGCGTGCCATGACCTCCTGCATATTCGAGACGGTCTTCTCAAAGAGCGCATCGCGCGGGGCCATGACGATCACCGGCACCTGGTCGTCGATCAGCGCGATGGGGCCGTGTTTCAGTTCGCCCGACGCATAGCCCTCGGCATGGATATAGCTGATCTCTTTGAGCTTCAGCGCGCCTTCCAGCGCCAGCGGATACATCGCCCCGCGGCCAAGGAAGATGATGTCGCGCGCCCGCGCCAGCTCATCGGCCAGCGCCGTCACCGGCTCTGAGAGCGCCAGGGAGACATTGAGAAGCCCGGGCAGGCGGCGCAGATCTTCGAGATGCGCGGCAAGGGCGGCCGCCTCAAGGCGGCCGCGGTCCGCGCCCGCTTTCAGCGCCATCAGCGCCAGCACGCCCAGCTGGCAGGTGAAGGCCTTGGTCGAGGCCACACCCACTTCGACGCCCGCATGAATGGGCAGCGAGAGATCGCTTTCGCGTGCGATCGACGAGGTCGGCACGTTCACCACCGAGACCACTTTGGCGACTTTGCCTTTGGCATAGCGCAGCGCCGCCAGCGTATCGGCGGTCTCGCCCGACTGGCTGACGAAGATGGTCATCGCGCGCTCCGAGAGCACCGGATCACGGTAGCGGAACTCCGAGGCGATATCGATTTCCGCCGCCAGGCCCGCGACCTGCTCAAACCAGTATTTCGCCACATGGCAGGCATAAGAGGCCGTGCCGCAGGCCACCAGCATCACCCGGTCAATGCCGGTGAAATCCAGCCCCTCAGGCAGGTTCAGCGCGCCCTCAGCGGTGGAATAGCGGCTGATGGCATCGGCCAGAACCACCGGCTGCTCGGCGATCTCTTTGGCCATGAAATGGCGGTGTCCGGCCTTTTCGATCCGCACCGAATCCAGCGCCACACGGGTCATGCGGCGGGTGACGATCTGATCGGCCTCATCGCGGATCACCGCGCCTTTGCGCGTGACGACCGCCCAGTCGCCCTCTTCGAGATAGGTGATGCGGTCGGTCATCGGCGCAAGCGCAATGGCGTCTGAGCCCACGAACATCTCGCCCTCGCCATGGCCGATGGCCAGCGGGCTGCCTTTGCGCGCGCAGATCATCAGATCTTCCTGGCCCTCAAAGAGGAAGCAGAGCGCAAAGGCACCATGGATCTGTTTGAGCGTGCGCCGCACGGCCTCAACCGGATCTGCACCGCCATCAAGCTCCCGCTGCGCCAGAAGCGCCACGGTCTCGGTGTCGGTCTCAGATTGTGCGGCATAGCCTGCCGCCTCAAGCTCCGCCCGCAGCTCGCGGAAGTTCTCAATGATGCCGTTGTGCACCACCGCCACGGGGCCCGCCTTATGCGGATGGGCATTGCCCACGGAAGGAACCCCATGGGTGGCCCAGCGGGTGTGGCCGATCCCGGCCTTCCCGGCCAGCGGCTCATACACCAGCAGATCCGAGAGGTTCACGAGCTTGCCCACCGCGCGGCGGCGATCGAGCGCCCCGTTGTTCACGGTGGCGATCCCGGCGCTGTCATAGCCGCGGTATTCCAGACGCTTCAGCGCCTCGACCAGCAAAGGGGCCACTTCATTGTGGCCCAGAACGCCGACGATACCGCACATGAGAAATCTCCTGTTCAACGGGCCGCCGTTCAGGGGCCGATCTTTCAAAGGGTTTAAAACAAGCACCGACTTCGGGCCACCCCGACTGCAGCCGGGGTGTTCAACCCATTGAAATGATATTTCAGCCCCTGGCTGCCTTGATCGCGCGCAGCTTTTCAAAAAGCCGGGTGGCCAGCCCCTCTTTGGTCACCTGCCGCGCCCGGCCAAGCGCCACGGCCCCTGCGGGCACATCCTCCGTGATCACCGAGCCCGAACCGGTCATGGCCCCGTCGCCCACTTTCACCGGCGCGACCAGCATGGTGTCCGAGCCGATAAAGGCGCTTTTGCCGATCACCGTGCGGTGCTTCATGACGCCGTCGTAATTGCAGGTCACGGTGCCCGCGCCGATATTGGTGCCATCGCCGATATCGGCATCCCCGATATAGGTCAGATGGTTCACCTTCACGCCCTCGCCGAGAATGGCGTTTTTCACCTCAACAAAGTTGCCGATATGGCCGTCTTCGCCGATCTCCGCGCCCGGACGCAGGCGGGCAAAGGGACCGACAGTGGCCCCGCGCGAGATATGACAGCCCTCAAGATGGCAGAAGGCTTTGATTTCCGCGCCGGATTCCACCGTGACGCCCGGACCGAAGACCACATTCGGCCCGATCACCGCATCGCGGCCCACCACGGTATCAAGCGCAAAGAACACCGTCTCCGGCGCGGTCAGCGTGATGCCAAGATCGAGCGCCTCCGCCCGCGCGCGGGCCTGGAAAGCGGCCTCAGCTTTGGCCAGCTCTGCCCGGGTGTTGATGCCCATGGTTTCGGCTTCATCGCAAAGCACCACGCCTGCTGAGAGGCCGCGATCGCGGGCAAGCGCCACGATATCGGTGAGGTAATATTCGCCGGAGGCGTTTTCGTTATTCACCGCCGCCACCAGCTCAAAAAGCGTGGCAGTTTCCGCGCAGATCACGCCGGAATTGCACAGCCGCACCGCACGCTCAGCCTCCGTCGCGTCTTTGAACTCAACGATCTTCGTCAGACCATCGCCCTCAAGGATCAGACGGCCGTAACGGCCAGGGTCAGCGGCTTCAAAGCCCAGAACCACCACCGCATGACGCTGGCGCGCCTCCAGCATGGCCTCAAGCGTCTCGGGACGGATGAAGGGGGTGTCGCCGTAAAGCACGATGGCATCGCCGCTTTCGCCCTGCAGCGCCTCAGCCGCCTGCGCCACCGCATGGCCGGTGCCCAGCTGCTCGGCCTGCAGAACCACGCTGACCTCATCGTCAAAGGCGCGGGCCGAAGCCGCCACCTCTTCGGCACCATGGCCGGTAACGACCACGGTCTTACCGGGGTTGAGCTGCCGACCTGCCGTCATGGCATGATGCAAAAGCGGCGCGCCCGCCACCTTATGGAGGACTTTCGGCAGATCGGATTGCATCCGGCTGCCCTGGCCGGCAGCGAGAAGGATCAGGGAGAGGGACATCTGGGTCTTTCGTACTGCAGGGCAGGTTAATGTTTGCTGAATGCTTGCTAGGGGATCACGCGAAACGGATCAAGCTTTCCAGGTAAAACCAACGGCAGACTTACGCCGCTTTGTTTCAGATCGCGTGATCAAAGCACTGGAAATGCGGCCGCTATATGAGGGGCAAATCCGAAAAAATCCCAAAAACGCGCAAAGCCGGAGTATTAAATCGAGGGCGTAATTTATTATGAGGGCCGCAAAAGAGGATTTGTTGCGGAAAATGAATGATTACTTCCTTCATATACGCAACATTGCGGGAATAACCTGGATCTTTGCGAGGATTTTTAAAATCCTGCGCGGTTTTATCGGGGCATCAAGCGATTTGAATAACAGAAGCCGCAAGTTCTTTACAAAATATCAACCTGAGAGTGCAAATGAATCTCCCAATAACGTCAAATTCTGTCTCAAACTGACGATATTTGGGTCAGGATTTGTGTTTTTGGTATCCAGAACGCAGAAAGCCGCCCCTTGGGCGGCTGTATACGGATGGTTTGTTTTTATTGGTTGCGGGGGCAGGATTTGAACCTGCGGCCTTCAGGTTATGAGCCTGACGAGCTAC
>NZ_SBLC01000024.1:311-41422 GCF_004054105.1 Falsigemmobacter intermedius | reverse complement strand
CGGACCGGTTCCTCCTCAGGCGCTAAAGCTTAGCTCCTGGTCCGAATTCGTGCGACCACCTCTTTCCTCCCCTTCGTTGCTCTGCCGCCTGAGGGTGCCTCGGCGCCGGACGAGGGCTTTTGCCTCAAAGAGCAGCCGTTTGCAGAGGCCGCGGTGCCCGGCTGGTCACACCCGCTTTGCAAACTGCTGCGTCAATGCTGAGAGCCATCGCAAATCCCGCGCCGCTCGCCTAAGCGCAGAGAGCACAGCTTCGGACAGATCTGCCATGATGCCGCTTCTCTATCTTTCTTCTGACGCGATTGCCGCTCTGCGCCCCGATGCCCGGCTGGCCCGTGAGGCCGTGGAGGAGGCCTTTCGCCTGAAAGCCGCCGGACGCACGCGGATGGCGCCGAAGACCTCCGTCGCGCTCGAGGGCAGCGATGTGGCCATGGCCATGGTGGGCATGCTGGCAGAGCCTGCGGTGGCGGGCGTCAAATGGGTCGGCGTCTGCGCGCAAAATCCTGCGGCGGGGCTTGCCTCAATCAATGGGGTGATCGTGCTCAGCGATGCGGCGACCGGCCTGCCCCGGGTGATCCTTGATGCAGGCTGGATCACCGCCACGCGGACGGCGGCTTGCAGCGGGCTTGCGGCGACATATCTGGCAGATCCGAACAGCACGACGGCCGGCTTTATCGGCTGCGGCGCACAGGCCCATGCCAATCTTGATGCTCTGCGCCTCGCTCTGCCGGGGCTGGAGCGGGTGCGGATCTTCGGCCGGGGCGAGGCCTCCCGCGCGCGCTTTGCGGCGCGGGTGACGGATCTGGGCCTGCGCGCTGAGATCACCTCTGACCCGCAGGAGGCCGTGAGGGGGATGGATGTCGTGGTCTCCTCGGTGCCGCCCGCTCCGCAGTTCCGGTCCTTTCTCGATCCGCGCTGGCTGAAAGAGGGAGCCTTTGTCTCTGCGGTGGATCTGGGGCGCTCCTGGCATCAGGCCCCCTGGCGCGGGGTATTTGAGCTGGTGATTACGGATGACACGGAACAGAGCGAAGCGCTGATTTCGCAGGGCAAGCTGCTGGACGGCGGGCCTTTTGACGGAGAGATCGGCGATCTGCTGACCGGAAAGATCCGTCGCGGTGGCGGCGCGTCTGCCCTGCTTTTTGCCGGAACGCCGCTCTGCGACCTCGCCCTTGCCGCGCGCATTGAAAGCCTCGCCCGCGCCTCCGGCCTTGGGCTGGAGCTGCCCAGATGAACCCGCATCCTGCGCGGCCCGATGTGATCATTGCAGGCGCCGGTATCATCGGCGTGACCCTTGCGCTTGAGCTGCGGCTGCGCGGGGAAAACGTTCTGCTGCTGGATCCCGCGCCGCCCTGCGATGCCGCCTCGCGGGTGAATGCGGGCGTGCTCTCGCCCGGCTCGGTTCTGCCCATGGCGGGGCCGGGCCTCTGGCGGGCGCTGCCGCGCTATCTGATGAACCGCGACCCGGGGCTGCGGCTTCATTTGGCCGATCTTCCGGCGATGTCGGGCTGGCTGCGCCGTTTTCTGGCACGCGCCAATGCCCGCAGCGTCAGCGACACGGCAGAGGCGCTTGCCCCGCTGACCGCCGCCGCCCAGAGCGCGCATGTGCGGCTGGCGCAGATCTCAGGCGCCCTGCCGCACTTTCGCAGCACCGGCTGGACAAAGCTTTACCGCAGCCCTCCGGGCGCGGCGCAGGAGGACGAGCTCCGCCTGATGGAGCACCTTGGCGTGCCGGTCACCCGGCTGAGTGCCGCTGATCTTCAGGCGCTTGAGCCGGATCTGGCCCCGGTCTATGCGGGGGCGCTGCATTACCACAGCGCCATGTCCGTCGACAGTCCGCGGGATGTGGGGCTGAGTTATTTCCGCCATTATCAAAGTCTTGGCGGCGCCTTCCTCCAGGCGTCGATGGCACAGCTGCACCGTGAGGGGGAGGCCTGGGTTCTGCGCACCGGCGCCGGTGAGATCCGCACCAACCGCGTGGTCATCGCCGCCGGAGCGTGGAGCGCGGCGCTGCTGCGCCCGCTGGGTCTGCGGCTTCCCATGGTGGCAGAGCGCGGCTGGTCGGCGCATCTGCCCGCCGGACAGATCCGCCTGTCGCGTCCGGTCTGTGATGTGGCGCGCGGCTTTGTCATGACCCCCATGCGCGAGGGGATCCGCGTCTCAAGCGGGGTGGAGCTGACCCTGCCGGGCCGCACGCCGGATCTGAGCCAGATCACCCTTGCGCTTCAGGCGGCGCAAAAGGTTCTCGGCATTCATGCGCCCGCCATCACCCCGGCCCGCAGCGGCATGCGGCCCTCGCTGCCCGACGGGGTTCCGGCGATCGGGCGCGTGGCCGGGCCGCAAAATCTTTGGGTGGCGACGGGGCACGGGCACATCGGCTTTGCCACATCGGCCATCACCGCGCAGATGATCGCCGCAGATATGGCCGGTGAGACCCCGCCCGTGCCGCTGGCCCGCTTTGCGCCGGAGCGCTTTTAACTTTTCTTCGGCGCAGCTTTGGGCGGATCGAGCGTGGTCTGGACGAAGGCCATAATGTCCCGCGCCGGTCGCGCCCCTGCCAGACGGCCCATCTCTTTGCCGCGATGATAAAGGATCAGCAGCGGGATCCCCTGAATGCGCGAGCGGGTGGCGATGGCCGGGTGATCCTGGGTGTTGAGCTTCGCAAGTCGCACCCAGGGCGAAAGGCTTTTGGCAGCCCGCGCAAACTCCGGGGCCATGGTCCGGCAGGGGCCGCACCAGGGTGCCCAGTAATCCACCAGGATCGGCACCTCATCATTGCGGATCGCCTTGTCATGCGAGACCGGGTCGAGTTCAGTCACGCCCCCGGTGATCAGAGGGTCCCCGCAGCTGCCGCAGCGCGGACGCTCGGGAAGTTTTTCAACCGCCAGCCTGTTAATCTGACGGCAGGTCAGACAGGTGATTTTTGCCTGCTCCATCGCGCTTTCTCCGATCCCCGATAACACAGGATTGACCGAGCCCTGCCCGCAATGCCAGAGGGTTGCAACCGGACGCCGAGTCACAAGCCCGTAACCGGCAAAAGTCTGCGCGAAACCGCCCTGAAAAGGACTGCCATGACCCGCCCCCAGGCCACGCTGATCGGAACCTCTGCCATCCTGCTCTGGGCCTCTCTGGCGGCGCTGACGGTGCTGTCGCAGCCGGTTCCGGCCATGCTTCTCAATGCGCTGACCTTCGGGATCGGCGGTGTGCTGGGGATGGGCTGGCTGGTGGCCTCGGGCTCGCTGGGAAAGCTGCGCGGCCTCTCCTGGCAGGCGCTTGCTTTCGGCACGGCCGGGCTTTTTGGCTATCACGCGCTTTACTTCTCAGCGCTGCGGCTGGCCTCTCCGGTGGAGGCAAGCCTGATCAATTACCTCTGGCCGCTGCTGATCGTGCTGCTCTCGGGCCTGCTGCCCGGAGAGCGGCTGACGCGGGGCCATATCTTCGGCGCCCTGCTGGGCTTTGCGGGGGCTGCGCTGATCGTGCTGACCCGCGCCCCCTCCGAGACGCAGCCCGGGGCTGCGCTTGGCCTGCTGCTGGCCTTTCTGGCGGCGATCACCTGGGCGATCTATTCGGTAGGCTCACGCCGCCTTGCGGCGGTGCCGACCGAGGCCGTGGCGGTTTACTGCCTCGGCACAGCGGTGCTCTCGGCGCTGCTGCATCTGGGGTTTGAGGAAACGCTCTGGCCCCAAAACAGCACCGGCTGGATTTCTGTGGTGGTGCTTGGCGCGGGGCCGGTGGGGCTGGCCTTCTACGTCTGGGATATCGGCGTCAAGCGCGGCGATATTCAGCTTCTGGGCGTCGCCTCCTATGCCGCGCCGCTGCTGACAACCTTTGGCCTCTGGCTGACCGGCGCGGTGGAGCTGACACCCATGGTGGGTCTGGCCGCCTGCCTGATCACGCTCGGCGCGGTCATTGCAGCCCGCGCCGGTCAAAAGCTGCGTCAGGGGGCCGTGGCCGCGAAAGAGGGTCGCGTGGCCTGAGCGTCAAACCAGGCGCTCAACCCGGGATGAGCCGCACGCCAGCCGCGCGCCGCATGACGCAGATCGAGATAACCCAAGGCCGCCAGCACGGCGATCTGGCCGATGCCGAAAGGCCCCTGCAGATGCGCCATCCAGCGCTCCTCAAGGGCCGAGAGGGCGCGGTCGATCTTGACCCATTGTGCCTCAACGAACTCAGGCACATGTTTGTCCTCAGGGCGCAGACGGCCCTCATAGACCATCAGAAGCGCCGCATCGAGGATGCCGTCCGCCGTGGCCTCCAGCGTCAGCGCATCCCAGAGCGCCTCCCCCTCAGGATAGAGCCCGCCTTTGCCCCTGGCGTCGAGGTAGCGGGTGATGACGCGGCTGTCGTAAAGCGCAGGACCATCCGGGCGCTCCAGCGCGGGAACCTTGCCCAGCGGGTTTGAGGAGGCCGGACGCGCCGCCGTTTCATAGGGCGTGCCCCCGGCGGTGATCAGATCCACCTGATCGAGCTGCCCGGTTTCATGCAGCACCATCATGACTTTGCGCACATAGGGCGAGGTGGGAGAGTAATAAAGACGCATGGCTGTCCTCTGTCTGATCGGCGGCAGGCGCGGAAACGCAAAAACCCCCGCCGTGGATGCGGCGGGGGTATGATGGCAGCAGATGCGGCAGGCGCAAGCGCCCTCAGCCGTATTTCGCAACCGGCGTGCCGGCGAGGGCCGCGATGTTCAAAAGCCCGCGTGAGGTGACCGAAGGCGTCACGATATGCGCGCGGTTGCCCATGCCCATCAGGATCGGGCCGACCTCCAGACCATCGCCGCGGGTTTTCAGGATGTTGCGTACACCCGAAGCCGCATCGGTCGAGCCAAAGACCAGCACATTGGCCGCGCCCTCCATTCGGCCCGAGGGGAAGACCCGCCCGCGCAGATCCGGGTCAAGCGCCAGATCGACCGTCATCTCGCCTTCGTACTCAAAGTCGAGCGGCATGGCATCGAGGAGCGCCATGGCCTCACGCATCCGCAGCCCCGAGGAGGTGTTCAGGTTGCCAAACTGCGACGAGGAGCAGAGCGCGATTTTCGGCGTGATGCCAAAGCGGCGCACGTGGCGGGCGGCACCGATCACAATATCCGCAAGCTGCGCAGGCGTGGGCTCTGCATGGGCCTGGGTGTCGGCAATAAACAGCGGCCCCTGATCCTGGATCATCAGGCTGAGCGCGCCGACCGGGCGCAGACCATCGCGGGCCAGCACTTCCTCGACATATTTCAGATGCCAGAGATACTGTCCGAAAGCCCCGCAGATCAGGCTGTCGGCTTCCCCGCGATGCACCATCACCGCGCCGATGGCGGTGGTATTGGTGCGCAGCACCGCGCGGGCGGTGTCAGGGGTGACGCCGCGCCGCTCCATCAGGCGGTGATAGGTCTCCCAGTAATCGCGGTAGCGGCTGTCGCTTTGCGGGTTCACGATCTCAAAATCGCGGTCCGGGCGGATCGGCAGGCCCGCACGTTCGCAGCGCAGCGCAATGACATCAGGACGGCCGATCAGAATCGGCACC
Organism: Falsigemmobacter intermedius; assembly: GCF_004054105.1. GTDB lineage: Bacteria > Pseudomonadota > Alphaproteobacteria > Rhodobacterales > Rhodobacteraceae > Wagnerdoeblera > Wagnerdoeblera intermedia. The sequence continues at coordinate 35,917 of NZ_SBLC01000024.1, read as the reverse complement.
TCGGTGGTTTCTTCCAAAATCGCCTGAGCGGCGCGGATCACGCGCTCATCTTCGCCTTCCGCAAAGACGATGCGGCGCGAGGCGGTGCGTGCAGCCTCAAAGACGGGGCGCATGATCATCGACGAGCGGAAGACCGAACCATCAAGCTTCTGCTTATATTCCGCGACATCCGCGAGCGGACGTTTGGCCACGCCCGTGCGCATCGCCGCATCGGCCACCGCAGTGGCCACGACACCCATCAGGCGCGGATCAAAGGGCTTCGGGATCAGATAGTTCGGGCCAAAGGTCATCTGCTCGCCGTGATAGGCGGCGGCGGCCTCAGCAGAAGTGGTGGCGCGGGCAAGCTGCGCAATGCCTTCGATGCAGGCAAGCTGCATCTCATCATTGATCTCGCTGGCCCCCACATCGAGCGCGCCCCGGAAGATGAAGGGGAAGCAGAGCACGTTGTTCACCTGGTTCGGGAAATCCGAACGCCCCGTGGCCATGATCGCATCGGGGGCCACTTCGCGCACCAGATCGGGCAGAATCTCCGGGGTGGGGTTCGCCAGCGCAAAGATGATCGGCTGCGCCGTCATCTTCTTCACCATCTCCTGGGTCAGAACGCCCGGACCCGAAAGCCCGAGGAACATATCCGCCCCTTCGATCACATCGCCAAGGCTGCGCGGACCACCGGGCTGCGCGAAGGCGGCCTTATGGGGGTTCATATCCTCTTCGCGGCCCTCATGGACGAGGCCGTGCAGGTCACAAAGCCAGACATTCTCGCGTTTCACGCCCAGCTTCAGCAGCATGTTCAGGCAGGCAATGCCCGCAGCGCCACCGCCGGTCGAAACGAGTTTGATATCCTCAAAACGCTTGCCGGCGACATGCAGAGCGTTAGTCGCCGCAGCGCCCACAACGATCGCCGTGCCGTGCTGGTCGTCGTGGAAGACCGGAATGCCCATCCGCTCCCGGCAGATTTTCTCCACGATAAAGCAGTCAGGCGCCTTGATGTCTTCCAGGTTGATCGCCCCGAAGCTCGGCTCGAGGGCGCAGACGATCTCGGCCAGCTTATAGGGGTCGTTCTCATTCACCTCGATATCGAAGCAGTCGATATTGGCGAATTTCTTGAAAAGAACCGCCTTGCCTTCCATCACCGGCTTCGAAGCCAGCGCCCCGATATTGCCAAGCCCCAGCACGGCGGTGCCGTTTGAGACCACCGCCACCAGGTTCCCGCGCGAAGTGTAGCGCGCGGCCGTCGAAGGATCAGCCTTAATCTCAAGGCAGGCTTCCGCCACACCCGGCGAATAGGCGCGGGCCAGATCACGGCCGGTGGCCAGGGGCTTGGTGGCGCGGATCTCAAGTTTTCCCGGCCGGGGAAACTCATGATAGTCCAGCGCCGCCTGGCGGAGATTTTCGTGGCGATTTTCTTCCATAGCCCCCTCCGGAGATTTTGTTTAAGGCTAAACTATATTCCGGCGGGGGTGTATATGGATTTTCAGACAGGTTCTTCCGCAAAAGCGTGAAGTTTACGTGAACGCTGCAGGGTTACGCAGCGTCGGTCGGCCCCGCCCAACGGGTCAGCGCCTGTTCATCCGCCTCTTTGGCCGCGACCCAGGATTTTCCCTGACCGCTGACTTCCTTTTTCCAGAAGGGCGCGCGCGATTTCAGATAATCCATCAGAAATTCCGCCGCCTCAAAGGCCGCGATCCGGTGACGTGCGGCGGTGGCCACCATCATGATGACCTCTCCCGGATGCAGCGGGCCGAAACGGTGAATAACCAGCGCCCCCTCCAGGTCCCAGCGGGTCATGGCCTCTGCGCGGATCTTCTCCAGCGCCTTTTCGGTCATACCGGGGTAATGCTCGATCTCCATGACGCTGAGGCCCCCCTCAACATCGCGGACCACGCCCGAAAAGCTGACCACCGCACCGGAAGATGAAGCCGCTGCGGTAAAAGCGTTCAGCTCGGCGCCCGGATCAAAAGCCTCAGCCTGCACACGGACCGACATGGCTCAGCCCCCCGTCATCGGCGGGAAGAAGGCCACCTCACGCACCCCCGCAAGCGGGGCATCAAACTCTGAGAGTTCCTGATCGAGCGCGACGCGCAGAGCCGTGAGATCCGAGAAGGCCAGGGCATAGCGCGGCTCGCGGGCGGCAAGTTCGGCCACCAGATCCGCCACCGTTGCCGCTTCCGTCTCCACCCGCTCCCGTGCTTCACCGATGCGTTCGCGCACCCAGGCAAAATAGAGCAGATCGAGCGTCATTGCGGATCGTCTTTCAGATAGGGCGCAGCTTTGCGCAGATAGTCAAAACCTGTGATCGCGGTCAGGATCGCCGCGACCCAGATAAGGGCCAGACCGGCCCAGTTGGCAAGGGCTGCATAGCTGACGCCTGCCGGCACCTCGCCCTCACCCACAACCGGGCTGCGGCCCGCTTCGAGATAGGCAAGGCCGGTGGCAAGAAACAGCACCGCAATCGCCACCATCTGCGCCGTGGTCTTCCACTTTGCCAGCCGCGTGACTTTCAGCAGCGAGGATTTCGCGCCGAGATATTCGCGCAGACCCGAAACAAAGACCTCACGGAACAGGATGACAGCCGCCGGAAGGATGAGCCAGGGGTTCATGCCGGAATAGCCGGTGATCACCATGATCGCGATCACCACCATGGCCTTATCGGCAATGGGATCGAGCATGGCCCCGTAGCGGCTTTCCTGCTTCCAGGCCCGCGCCAGATAGCCGTCGACAAAGTCGGTCAGCGCCGCGGTCACAAAGAGTGCCAGCGCCAGCCAGTCGGCCCAGGGACGGTTAAAATAAAGGAACATCACCGCTACGCCGGGGGCGGCGAGCAGGCGCAGGGTCGTAAGGATATTCGGAACCGTCCACCGCATGGCACAGGGATAGCCGAAGGATCACGGGACGGAAAGGGGGGCTGAGGCCCCCCTGCCCGATTTCAGCGCAGAACGTGGACCGAGCATTGCGCGTGGCGCACCACACGCGCCGCGGTTGAGCCAAGAAAATAGTCCTGCAGACCGGGACGGTGCGAGGCGATCACAATCAGGTCATGCGCGCTCTCTTTCGCCAGATCGAGAATGGTCTGTGCCGCATGGCCGGCCCGCACCTCGACGCGGACATCCTGGCCTGCAAACTCCGCCTCCAGCGCCGCTTTCGCATCCGCCAGATTCTGCTGCAACTGATCCTGCGGCAGATATTGCGAGACATAGACCGGGATCTCGGCCAGCACCGTCAGAAGGGTGATCTTCCCCCCTTCGGCACAAAGCGCCCGGGCCGCCGCCATCGAGGAGGCGATGGTCGCTTCATGGTCCTGGGTCACGGGGACGAGAATGTTATGATACATGATCAGCTCCTGGTTATGGCCCTGTTGTGACAGAGCCTCCGGGGGCTGACTTTGATCGGGATCAAACCCGGCGAAAAAAGCGGGCTCAGCCCGCAGCGTCGTTTTCGGCCAGACGGACCGCGCCGATCAGCGCAGCCTGGGTGCGGTTCTTCGCGCCGAGCTTCACACAGACAGAGCGCATATGGGTTTTGATGGTGATCTCAGTGAGATCCATCTCGCGGGCGATCTCTTTGTTTGAAAGCCCCTCGCAGAGATAGCGCAGCACCCGGGTTTCCTGCGGGGTCAGCCCCGGCAGGACAACCGCCGCGGCATCGCGGTCGTAATCCGGCGGCAGCCAGACACCGCCCTCTGCCACCCGGGCCAGCGCCTCAGCCAGCTGAAGGGGGGAGAGGGTCTTGGGCACAAAGCCGCGCGCGCCGACCTGCAGCGCCAGATCCACCGTGCTGCGTGCGACATTGCCGGACATCACCACGACCGCGCCGCCCGCATTGGCGGCCACCACCTCCGCCACGCCGGTCAGGCCGTTCATTCCCGGCATGACATAGTCGAGCAGAATCACGTCAAAGCGGCCATGGCTGCGGATGGCGGCAAGGCTTTCATCAAGGGTCCCGGCGGTGGTCAGCGCAAAGCCCCCCCGCGCGCTGAGCAGAGCGACCAGCGTGTCCCGCAGCAGCAGATGGTCATCCGCCACCAGCAGTGAAATCACAGCCATATCCGCATCCCCTCCGAGGCTCCGCCGGGCACCTTAGCGGCAGATAACCCGATTTCAACCCCGGCTCAGCCATCAGCCTGAGGCTTCACTCCGCATGAAGCGCACCATTTGCTGCGTTGAGCCGTCGATTCCACCGTCGGGCCGCTCGCCCGACAGCATCGGCTCCAGGGTCAGCGCCAGTTCTTTGCCCAGCTCAACGCCCCATTGATCAAAGCTGTTGATGCCAAGAAGCACGCCTTCCACGAAGACCCGATGCTCATAAAGCGCAAGGATCATCCCGAGGGTAAAGGGCGTGAGCCGGTGATAGGCCAGCATGACCGAGGGGCGATTGCCCGGAAAGACCCTGTGGCGGGCCTGACGCTCAAGCTCAGCACCGGTCAGACCGGCTGCGGCCATCCGCGCGCGGGCCTCTTCGAGACTGCGTCCGGTCATCAGGGCTTTGGCCTGCGCCAGGCAGTTGGCCACCAGCAGGCGGTGCTGCGCCTGCTGCTCAGGGTAGCAGCCTTTCGCCGCCACCAGAAATTCGCAGGGAATAATCCGCGTGCCCTGGTGGATCAGCTGATAAAAGGCATGCTGACCATTGGTGCCAGGCTCCCCCCAGACCACGGGGCCGCTGTCGCAGGGCAGATCCGAGCCATCCATGGCGACGCGCTTGCCGTTGCTCTCCATCTCCAACTGCTGAAGATAGGCCGGAAGGCGTGCAAGCCTTTGATCATAGGGCAGAACGGCCCGGGTGGGATAGCCACAGCCCTGGGCGTGCCAGACGCCGCTTAAGGCCAGCAGCACCGGAAGGTTCTGCGCCATAGGTGCCGTCCGGAAGTGCTGATCCATATGGGCCGCACCGGCCAGAAACTGATTAAAGCGCTCCGGCCCCACAGTCAGCATCAGGCTGAGACCGACCGGCCCCCAGACCGAGTAGCGACCGCCGATATAATCGCCAAAGCCAAAGACACGCTCCGGCGGAATGCCCCATTCGCCCGCCTTTGCCGCATCTGATGAGATGGCGACCATCTGCGCGGCAGGGTCGGCCACCGCCGTCTGCAGCCAGTTCCGCACGATGCGGGCATTGGCCATGGTCTCGGTGGTGGTGAAGGTCTTGGAGGCGATCAGCACCAGAGTGCGCGCCGGGTTCATCTCGCTCAGGATCCAGTTCGCATGCGCGGGATCCACATTCGAGAGAAAATGCGTCCGCGGCCCCGTGCGGAAGGGCGAAAGCGCAATGCTGGCCATGGCCGGGCCCAGATCCGAGCCACCGATGCCGATATTGACGATATCCGTAAAGCGCCCCCCCGGCCCTGAATAGGCCCCGCTGCGCACCGCCTCGCAGAGCGCGGCCATCCGCGCACGGGTGGCCTGCATGGAGGCAATATCCGCCTGCGGCAGTGACGGGTCCGGCGTGCCGCGCAGCATGGTGTGCAGCACCGCCCGGCCTTCGGTTTCATTGATCCGCGCGCCGGTGAACATCGCCTCGCGCCGCGCGGCAAGACCGGAGTCTTCCGCCATGCGCAGCAGCAGCGCCAGGACCTCATCGTCGATCAGCGTCTTTGAGAAATCAAAGAGCATCTCTGAAGAAGTGCCCCCGTCAGTATAGGGGAGCCGCGCTGAGAAACGCGCAGCGCGATCCTCCGCCTCAAAGAGAGCCTGAATGGAGCTGTCCTTCCGGTGCAGCGCGGCCTGCGATAATTCCCGCCAGGACTGGTCGTTCAGCATAAATCACTCCGCCCAATGGACGGTCGCATTGTCTGCGATTGCCCGCACCGGCGCAAGATCTGCCGGTAAACCCTTTGAACTCTCAAAGGCTTCGCGCTTAGGCTGTCCGAGCATCACCAGATGGATATTCATGGCATCGCGCAGCACCGGCAGGCTCAGGCTCACACGGGGTTCCGGCTGGCCCGGAGCCTTCACCTCAACCACCACCGGGGCAGAGGGGGACAGCGCCTCTGCAAGCTGCGGAGAGCCCGGGAACAGGCTTGCGATGTGAAGATCTTCGCCCATGCCCAGGACCAGCGTGCTCAGCGGCAGACGCGCGGTCACCGCCTCTGCGATGCGCTCAATCCGCCCGACTTCGCCGGCGTTATGCAGATAAAGCGGCACCACCTTCGCCGGTGCTGCCGCCGCGCGCAGCAGACGCCGGCGCACCTGCCCCAGATTTGAGCGCGGGTGATCCTCCGGCACACAGCGCTCATCCGTCAGCATGACGGTGACGTTTTCCCAATCCAGTTCCACCGCCGACAGAAGGTCATAAAGCGGCAGCGGCGTGGTGCCCCCGGCCACCGCCAGAGTGGCATGACCCGCCGAGCGCAGGGCCTGACCCAGCTCTCCTGCGACTTTATTGGCGAGCGACAAAAACAGCATCTCGCGATCGGCGTATTCGATGAATTCCATCTTAATGCAGCTCCCTCCAGACCCGTCCGTCCCGCGCCATCAGCCGGTCTGATGCCAGCGGCCCCGAAGACCCCTGGGCATAGGCCAGCGGACGACGCCCCTCATGGGCTGCGATCACCGGATCAGCCCAGCTCCAGGCGGCCTCAACCTCATCGCCGCGCATAAAGAGCGTCTGATTTCCGCGGATCACATCCATGATCAGCCGTTCATAAGCATCCGGCATATCCGAACCTTCCGCCCCCAGCGCCTCCGCGAAGGACATATCCAGCGGCACCCGCACCAGACGCATCCCCCCCGGCCCCGGCTCTTTGATCATGACCTTGAGGTTCATCCCCTCATCGGGCTGCAGACGGATCACCAGAAGGTTCTCCTGCCAGCCGGAGGCATCGTCAAAAATCGTATGCGGCGGCTGTTTGAAGAACACCGCAATCTCCGAGACCCGAGCCTTCAGCCGCTTGCCGGTGCGCAGATAAAAGGGCGTCCCCTTCCAGCGCCAGTTCGAGATATGGACCTTCATGGCCATGAAGCTCTCGGTCCGGCTGTCGGGATTGCCCGCTTCATCGGAATAAGACAGCCCCTCACCCGCCTCATACTGGCCACGCACGACATCTTCGGGCCGCACCGGGTCCAGCGCGCGGATCACCTTCAGCTTCTCGTCGCGCACGGCGTCGGGGTCAAAATGATAGGGCGGCTCCATGGCGATCAGGCACAGAAGCTGCATCATATGGTTCTGGATCATATCGCGCATCGCGCCGGCGCGATCGTAATAGGCGCCGCGCCCGGCGACCCCTACGGTCTCGGCCACAGTGATCTGAACGTGATCGACATATTGCGCGTTCCACAGTGGCTCGAAGAGAATATTGGCAAAGCGCACCGCCATCAGGTTCTGCACGGTCTCTTTACCCAGATAGTGGTCGATGCGGTAAATCTGCGTCTCGTCGAAATGCTGCGCGAGGGTGGCGTTCAACTCGCGCGCCGTGGCGAGATCATGTCCGAAAGGCTTTTCCACCACGATCCGGCTGCCGGAATCGGCCACATTATGGGCGCGCAGCCGCTCGGCCAGCGGGCCGAACAGATCGGGCGCGACCGAAAAATAGAAGGCGCGCACCACGCCTTCGCGCATCATGGCCGCCAGATCCGCCCAGCCCTGCCCGCCCCGGGCATCGACGGCCACAAACTCCAGACGCTCAAGGAAGCCCGCAACCTTATCGGCCTTCAGCTTATCTTTCGCGACATGCTCACTTAAGGCCTGAGCGATCATCGCCTGCCACTCGGCGCGGGTCATCGGCCCCCGCGCTGCCCCGATGATGCGGCAGCGCTCGGTCACCTGCCCCCCGAGGTAGCGGCGGTAGAGGCCGGGGAGAATCTTCCGGCAGGCCAGATCACCGGTGGCACCAAAGACGACCAGATCGAATGCATCCACCGGAATCACACGTGAAACCACAATCGCCCCCTGCCCCTCAGGGGCTTACCAGTTCAGCACCCTTCAGGCGCCGCAGCGCAGCTTAGCACCGCTCCGGCGGTACCGAAAGAAGCCCGCAGCCTGCGGGGGCGGAAAACCCCCAATGTCTCAGAAGAGGATGATTTTTCAGCAGAATTTTTGAAAGCGCGCGCCCGGCTGCCGGCGGGAAAACCAGAGCCGGAACGGCGAAAACTGCCCCCAACCACTTCCAACCAATTTCCCGCAGGAAGGCCAGCCCCCTTAACGCGCCCTCTCACCCCGATTAAAAATCAATCATTCCGACTATTGTGGCGCTAAAATAGTCACAAAATCACCCATTTCAGGCAAAAATTGAAACTATCGTATTCCCCTGCGCCGGATTTCCGGTCAAAAGGGGTGCAACCAATAGTGAAATGGTTGAACCATGACCGGCGCTTCTGATCTGTCCCAAACCCAGGGTGCGAATTTCGCGCTCAATGAGCTGCGCCGGATGATCGCCAGCTCAGCGGCGGGTGGCACCCGGAAGCTCCCGACCGAGCGTGAACTGACCGCCCTGCTTGGGATCACCCGACATGCCCTGCGCCAGGCGCTTGAGGTGCTTGAAACAGAGGGGCTGATCTGGCGCCGTCAGGGGGCCGGGACCTGGATCGGCTCGCCGCGCAGCAATCTCGAAAGCCAGATCAATGCCACCCTGCCCGGCACCACGGTCGAGGAAGCCATTGAGACCCGCCTGCGGGTTGAGCCGCAACTGGCGCAGCTGGCCGCGCTGCGCGCCACCAGTGACGACATCGCCCGCATGAAAGAGCTGAACCGGCGCAGCATCGAGGCTTCAGACCCCGAAGCCTGCGAGCTTTGGGACGGCGCCTTTCATCGCCAGATCGCTCTGGCGGCCCGCAACCGCATTCTGCTGTCGCTCTTTGATGTGATGAACCGCATCCGCGAAGAGCCCTTCTGGCAAACGACCCGCGAGAACGCCCGCACCGAGCCGGGCGTGACCGACCAGGTCAATATCCACCACATCGCCCTGATTGAGGCCATCGAAGCGCGCGACAGCCAGCGCGCCGGTCAGGCGATGTGCGATCACCTTCTCGACGTACAGCACCGCTGGCTGCGGCGTCTGAGCCGCGAAAGCCTGGGCATTCCTGCTTTGAATGCCGCCCCGCCCGTCCTTCCGTTCTGAGCCCAGAGGAGTCTCGACATGACCTGGAAAACCCTTGCCACCACCGCCCTTGCCGGCTGCCTGTTCGCCTTTGCGGGCCAGGCTGCGGACCTGCGCATCGCACTGCAGGACGATCCCGACATGCTCGACCCGGCGCAGTCGCGCTCGTTCGTCGGCCGGATCGTCTATTCGTCGCTCTGCGACAAGCTGGTTGATGTGAACGAAAACGTCGAGCTGGTGCCGATGCTGGCCACCGACTGGGCCTTCTCGGACGACGGGCTGAAGCTGGTGATGAACCTGCGCGACGGCGTGAAATTCCACGACGGCGAAGTGATGAATGCGGAAGCGGTGGTCTATACCATCAACCGCAACATGACCCTGAAAGAAAGCCGCCGCAAATCCGAGCTGGCCTCGATTGAAAAGGTGGAAGCCACCGGCCCGCTGCAGGTGACCTTCACGCTGAAAAAGCCCGATGCCTCGCTGGTTGCACAGCTGTCTGACCGCGCAGGTATGATCGTCTCGCCGAAAGCGGCTGAAGCTGCAGGCGCGGATTTCGGCGCGAACCCGGTCTGCGCCGGCCCGTTCAAATTCGTCGAGCGCGTCGCTCAGGACCGCATCGTTCTTGAGAAATTCGCTGACTACTGGAATGCCGGTGAGATCCACCTCAACAAGGTGACCTTCCTGCCGATCCCGGACACCACCGTGCGTCTGGCGAACCTGCGCTCGGGGGATGTGCAGCTGGTGGACCGCATTGCGGCAACCGATGCTGAAACCGTGAAGGGCGATGCCTCGCTTGGCTATGCCGAAGCTGTGGGCCTTGGCTCGATGGGCATCTATGTGAACATGGGCAACGGCGCCAATGCCGAAAAGCCGATGGGTCAGCACAAGGCGCTGCGTCAGGCCTTCTCCTATGCAATCGACCGCGAAGCGATCAACCAGGTTGTCTTCTCGGGCGGCGCTCTGGCCGGCAACCAGCCCTGGCCGCCGACCTCGCCCTGGTACAACCAGAACCTGCCGGTCGAGCCGCGCGACATCGAAAAAGCCAAGGCTCTGGTGAAAGAAGCCGGTTTTGACCGCGTGGCCTTCACCCTGCAGCACCACAACAACCCGGTGGTCACCCAGACCATGCAGATGATCCAAGCCATGGCCGCCGAGGCAGGCTTTGACATCTCGCTGATCTCGACCGAATTTGCGACGCTGCTCGATAAGCAGTCGGCCGGTGACTATGAAGTCAGCCGCTCTGACTGGTCGGGCCGCCCGGATCCGGATGGCAACGTCCACACCTTCTACCACTCGAAAGGTGGTCTGAACGATCCGAAGTACAGCAACGCCGAAGTTGACCGTCTGCTCGACGAGGCCCGTGCTTCGACCGATCCGGCTGTGCGCAAAGCCAAATATGATGAATTCGCTGCCATCGTCACCGATGAGCTGCCGATCATCACCCTTGGCCACCAGAAATACCTCTACGGCTTCACAGCGAAACTGGACGGCTTCAAAGCCTATCCGGATGCAATGATCCGCCTGCAGGGCGTGAAACTGAACGACTGATCCTGAAACCCGCCGCTTTCGGGGGACATCTCCCGAAAGCGGCCCGTGCGGACCCCGGCCATGCATATCTTTCTCGCCAAGCGGCTTTTGGTGGCGATCCCCACCCTTCTGCTTGTTTCCGTCTTCGTCTTCTTTCTGCAAAAGCTGCTGCCCGGTGACCCGGTGCTGGCTCTTGCGGGCGAAGAACGCGATCCCGCCACTCTCGAAGCCATCCGCGAACAGCTGGGCTTCAATGATCCGCTGATCGTGCAGTATCTGCGCTGGATCGGGGCGGCTCTGACCGGGGATCTCGGCACCTCTCTGCGCACCGGCCAGCCGGTGCTGGAGCTGATCGGGCAAAAGCTGCCCGTGACCCTGCAACTGGCCACCATGGCGCTTGGCATTGCCTTCCTCTTTGGTGTGCCCGCAGGCATCTATGCCGCCGTGCGCAAGCGCCGCGCAGGCGATTACACCGCGAACTTCATTGCCCTGACGCTTTTGTCGGTGCCGAACTTCTGGCTGGGGATCATGCTGATCCTGCTGGTCTCAGTAAACCTGAACTGGCTGCCGGCCTCGGGCTATGTCTCGCCTTTCGAGAATTTCGCGCTCTCGATGAAGACCATGATCATGCCGGCCCTCGTGCTGGCCACGGGTCTGGCGGCGACGCTGCTGCGTCACACCCGCTCGTCGATGATGGGGGTGTTGAAGTCTGACTATATCCGCACCGCACGGGCCAAGGGCCTTGCGGGCAGCAATGTCGTGCTGGGCCATGCCTTCCGCAATGCGGTTCTGCCGATCATCACCCTGACTGCGCTGCTCTTTGGTGAGCTGCTGGCGGGCGCGGTTCTGACCGAGCAGATCTTCACCATTCCGGGCTTTGGCAAGCTGATCGTGGATGCCGTCTTTACCCGCGATTACGCCGTGGTTCAGGGCGTGGTGCTCTGCACCGCCGCAGGCTTCATCCTTCTGAACATCATCGCCGATGTGCTTTACGTCCTTCTCAACCCGCGTCTGAGGGCCCAGCTGTGAGTTCTGCTGCAAACACCTCCCCCGCCCTGCCGAAAAAGCAACCCTCGCGGGCCTGGCGCTCGCTCAGGCGCAATCCTTCGGCCATCGTCGGCGCGCTGATCATCCTGCCGATCGCACTCTTGGCGTTGCTGGCACCGGTTCTGCCTATCGCAGACCCCAATGCCACCTCCTGGACCGCCATCCGCCTTGCCCCCAATGCGCAATACTGGATGGGCACTGATGAGATCGGTCGCGATATCTTTTCGCGCATGATCTGGGGCGCGCGCGCCTCGCTGCTGGCGGGCACCATTTCGGTGGCGATTGCGCTGGTCACCGGCGTGCCGCTGGGTCTGCTGGCGGGCTATTTCGGCGGCTGGGTCGATATGGTGATCTCGCGCATTACTGAGGCGCTGCTGGCGATGCCCTTCCTGATTATGGCGATCGCGCTTGCCGCTTTCCTCGGGCCGTCACTGACCAATGCCATGATCGCCATCGGGCTTTCGGCCATGCCGATCATCATCCGGCTGACGCGCGGCCAGGTTCTGGCCGTGAAGGCGGAAGATTATGTCGAGGGCGCCCGCGCCGTGGGCCTCAACCATGTTGAGATCATGGGCCGTTACATCCTGCCCAATATCGTGCCGCCGATCATCGTGCAGGCCGCCCTGACCATCGCCACTGCGATCATTGCGGAAGCCTCGCTCTCGTTCCTGGGCCTCGGCCAGCAGGCGCCCGCGCCGTCCTGGGGGTCGATGCTGAATACGGCAAAGAACTTCCTGAGCCAGGCTCCGACCTATGCGCTCTTCCCCGGCCTTGCGATTTTCCTTGTTGTGGTTGGCTTTAACCTTCTGGGCGACGGTCTGCGCGATGCGCTGGACCCGCGCGAACACTGAAGACGGATATTTCAGATGAGCACTTTCACCACCCGTCCCGAAATCACCGGCACCTTCGGCGTGGCCACCTCGACCCATTGGATTGCCACCGCCGTCGGCATGTCGATCCTGGAAAAAGGCGGCAATGCCTTTGACGCGACCGTCGCCACCGCACTGACGCTGATCGTGGTTGAGCCGCATCTGAACGGCTTTGGCGGCGATATGCCCGCCATTTTCTACAGCGAGAAAACCGGTAAGGTTGAGGTGATCTGCGCCCAGGGCCCGGCCCCGAAAGGCGCCACCATCGCGCATTATAAGGCTGAAGGCATCGATCTGATCCCCGGCGACGGGCTTCTGTCGACCGTCATCCCCGGTGCTTTCGACGGCTGGATGCTGATGCTGCGCGACTATGGCACCATGTCGGTGCGGGAGGTCTTTGAGCCCGCGATCGGCTATGCCCGTGACGGACACCCGCTGCTGCCGCGCGTCGCCAATACCATCAAGGATCTGGCCGGGTTCTTTGAGAAAGAATGGCCGACCTCGTATGCCCACTGGCTGCCGGGCGGCAAAGCGCCTGAGGCCGGTAAGCTTTTCAAACAGCCGGAACTCGCCCGCACCTGGACCCGCATCGTTGAGGCCGCCGAGAAGGTTCAGGGCCGCGAAGCGCAGATCGATGCGGCGCGTGACTTCTTCTACCGCGGTGAGATCGCCGCAGAGATGTGTGAATGGCTCAAGACCGCAGAGGTCATGGATGCCAGCGGCAGCAAGCACAAAGCCGTGCTGACGGCGGAAGATCTGGCGGGCTATAAAGCCACCATCGAGGCCCCGCTGACCTATGACTATGAGGGCTGGACCATCTGCAAACAGGGCCCCTGGGGCCAGGGCCCGGTCTTTGCCCAGACCCTTGCGATCCTGAAGCATACCAATATCGCCAATATGGACCCGATGGGCGCGGAATTCGTCCATACCGTCATCGAGGCCATGAAGCTCGCCTATGCCGACCGTGAGGTCTATTACGGCGATCCCGACTTCGCAGAGATCCCGATGGAGCATCTGCTGTCGGATGCCTATAACGCTGAGCGCGCGAAGCTGATCACCGATCAGGCGTCGATGGAGCTGCGCCCCGGCGTGGTGCCGGGCTTTGAAGCCCAGGTCGCGCTGGCCATGGAGATCCTTGGCGCGCAGAAAGGCCAGGCGGTTTATGAGCCGACCATGGCACACTTGGCCACCGCCGATGACAAAAACACCGAAAAGCGCGGCGATACCGTGCATATCGATGTCATCGACCGCTGGGGCAATATGGTCTCGACCACGCCTTCGGGCGGCTGGCTGATGTCCTCGCCGATCATTCCGGGGCTGGGCTTCTGCCTGAACTCGCGCGCGCAGATGTTCTGGCTGAAAGAGGGTCTGCCGACCTCGCTCGCTCCGGGCAAACGTCCGCGCACCACGCTGACGCCCTCGCTCGCGCTGAAAGACGGCAAACCGACGCTTGCCTTCGGCACGCCCGGCGGCGACCAGCAGGACCAGTGGCAGCTTGGCTTCTTCCTGCGCTATGTGCACAGCGAAATGAACCTGCAGCAGGTCATTGACGGGCCGCTCTTCCACAGCTCGCATTTCCCGGCCTCGTTCTATCCGCGCACCATGGATCCCGGTGTGATGATGATCGAAGACCGCATCGGTGCGGAAGCCATCGCCGATCTGAAAGCACGCGGCCATAAAGTCACCGTCTCCGGTTCCTGGGATATCGGTCGCCTGACCGCAGCCCGCCGTGACGAGGACGGCCTTCTGCGTGCCGCCGCCACCCCCCGCCTGATGCAGGCCTATGCCGCAGGCCGCTGAGGACCTGCGAGGAGTATGGTATCGTGACTGAACCCGTTCTGAGTGTGCGCAATCTGACCACCACTTTCCGCACCGAAGAGGGCTGGAAATCGGTGGTGCGCAATCTGAGCTTTGAGATCCACGCCGGGGAAACCGTGGCCGTGGTGGGGGAATCGGGCTCCGGGAAATCGGTGACCTCGCTTTCCATCATGCGGCTGCTCGATCCGCATAACAGCCGGATTGAGGGCGAAGTGATCCTGAACGGCCGCAACCTTCTCGCGCTCTCTGAGCGCGGGATGCAGGATGTGCGCGGCAATGAGATCGCGATGATCTTTCAGGAGCCGATGACCTCTCTCAACCCCGCCTATACCGTGGGGCGGCAGATCGCCGAAGTGCTGATCCGCCACAAAGAGATGTCGAAAGACGAGGCCCGCACCGCTGCCATCGCCATGATGGAGCGGGTGCGCATCCCCAATGCTGACCGCCGCTTTGATCAATATCCGCATGAGTTCTCCGGCGGGATGCGCCAGCGGGTGATGATCGCCATGGCGCTGGCGGCGCGGCCGAAACTGCTGATCGCTGACGAGCCGACGACGGCCCTCGATGTGACGATCCAGGGGCAGATCCTGGATCTGATCAAAGAGCTGCAGCAGGAAGAGGGCATGGCGGTTCTCTTCATCACCCATGATATGGGCGTGGTGGCAGAGATCGCCGACCGCACGGTGGTGATGTTCCGCGGCGATCAGGCCGAGACCGGCACCACGGAAAAGATTTTCCGCAATGCCGATCACCCCTATTCGCGCGCCCTGCTGGCCGCCGTGCCTGCGCTTGGCGCGATGGAGGGGGCGGATAAGCCGCTGCGCTTCCCGCGTGTGGATATGGCGACCGGGGCGATCTCGCCGCTGCCGCCCCAGGCCCGCCCAGTGGATTACTCTGCCGCGCCGCTGTTGTCGGTCAAAAACCTGGTGACGCGCTTTGACGTGAAATCGGGGCTTCTGAACCGGGCAACGGGGGCCGTTCATGCGGTCGAAGGGGTGAGCTTTGACCTCTGGGCCGGGGAGACCCTCTCGCTGGTGGGGGAATCGGGCTGCGGGAAATCGACCACGGGCCGTTCGATCATGCGGCTGGTGAACCCGCGGGACGGTGAGATTTCGCTGCAGGGCCGGGATGTTCTGAAGCTCTCAGGCGCTGAGATGCAGGCCATGCGCCGCGACATCCAGATGATCTTCCAGGACCCCTTCTCTTCGCTGAACCCGCGGATGACCGTGGGCCAGGCGGTGGCAGAGCCGCTGATCAAGCACGGCATTGCCAAAGGCGCGGCCGCCCGTGCGCGGGCGGCGGAGCTGCTCGATCAGGTCGGGCTGAATTCGGCCATGATGGACCGTTACCCGCATGAGTTCTCCGGCGGTCAGCGCCAGCGGGTGGCGATTGCGCGGGTGCTGGGGCTGGAGCCGAAGGTCATTGTGGCCGACGAATCCGTTTCGGCTCTGGATGTCTCGATCAAGGCGCAGGTCTGTAACCTGCTGATGGATCTGCAGGAACGGCTGGGCATTGCGTTTTTGTTCATCAGCCATGACATGGCGGTGGTCGAGCGCATCAGCCACCGGGTTGCGGTGATGTATCTTGGCGAGATCGTTGAGATCGGCCCGCGCGAGCAGGTCTTCGGCAATCCGCAGCATGACTATACCAAAAAGCTGATCGCTGCCGTGCCGGTGCCCGATCCGGACCGTCGCGCTCTGCGCCGCAACACGCCGGTGGATGAGCTGAAATCGCCGGTGCGGCCTTTGGGCTTTGTGCCGCCGGTGCGGGCTTACCGCGAAGCCGGGCCCGGGCATTTCGTGATGACCGCCTGATCTGAAAAAGCCCCCGCGCCGAACCGGCACGGGGGCTTTTTACTGCGGCCGCTGGGGAGGGCTGCCTGCCCTCCCCGGGCCCCTCCCGGGAGTACTTTTAAAAAGCCAAAATCAGGCGCGGACGCGTTGCGACAGGATTGCGCAGACCACGAGTTGCAGCAGGTGGAAGATCATCAGCGGCAGCACGATCAGCGAGATGTCCTGGCCTGCAAAGAGGATGCCGGCCATGGGCAGGCCGGTGGCGAGGCTTTTGGTTGAGCCGCAGTAGAAAAGAGCCAGCAGATCAGCCTTTGACATGCCCGCGAGACGGCCGGCGGTGATGGCGATGCCCATGACGACGGCAAGCAGCGCCGCGCAAAAGCCGATCAGCATCAGAAGCTGGGCCGGCTGCACAACCTGCCAGATGCCGTTCACAACCCCGGCGGAGAAAGCGGAATAGACGATCAGAAGGATGGAGCCGCGATCGACCACCATGGTCGGGGTTTTGTATTTATTCAGGAAATTTGCCAGAAGCGGGCGGCAGAGCTGGCCGACGGCGAAGGGCAGAAGGATCTGCTGCACGATTTTCCAGATGGCAGAGGGTTCAATTCCATAGCCGCTGGTGCCGGGAATCAGCGCCATAAAAAGAAGCGGTGAGAGGATCACCCCGATCAGGTTGGAGATGGAGGCCGCACAGACCGCGCCTGCCACATTGCCATTGGAGACAGAGGTGAAGGCGATGGAGCTTTGCACCGTTGAGGGCATACAGCCGATGTAGAGAAAGCCCACACCGATGGCGACCGGCAGACCCATGAGGATCATCGGCTTCATCGCAAGGGTAAGCAGCGGGAAAAGCGCGAAGGTGCACAGCAGAACGCCGAGCTGCAGCTTCCAGTTGGCCAGGCCGGTGACAATTGTCGCAGTGGACAGTTTGGCGCCATAGATGAAAAACAACAGCGAGACGGCCCACCATGTGATCTGGCGCAGGACTGCGGCGAAGTCTCCGCTGGCGGGGGCGAAGCTCGCCAGAAGCACCGTCAGCACCAGAAGCATCATGTAACGGTCAAGTCCGATACGCTTCAGGGCGCTCTCGATCCGGCTGAGTGACATTGCGCTCTCCTGTGCAAACCCAATGATCCGGGTGTTGTATACGCAGGAAGGCTGATACTCTGGTTATGTATGCATTCCAAGGGGAACTCCGCAATGACGCTGACGCTTGCTCTGCGACTGGCTGACCAGATGAGCTCCGATATTCTGACAGGGCTTCTGCCATCCGGGGCGCGGCTGGAGGAAGTGGCCCTGGCGGAGCGCTTTGGCTGTTCGCGCACCCCCGTGCGGGAGGCTTTGACTGAGCTTTGTGCCCGCGGACTGGCGCAGCGCCGCGCCGGGCGCGGGGTTGAGGTGATCCGCCCCGACAGCGATCTGCTGCTGGATCAGTTTGAGGCTCTGGCGGAGATGGAGGGGCTTCTGGCCGGGATGGCGGCGCATCGCGGCACTCTGGCGGAGGTGATGTCGCTTGAGGAACTCCTTTCGGTGATGGATCGTGCGCCGGCAGAGGAGTATCCGGATCTGAACCTGCGGCTGCACGAGCGGATCTGTGCGATGTCGGGCAATCGTGAGCTGGCGCGGGTCGCCGGGGAGATGCGGCGCAGGCTTGATGCGCTGCGGGGGGCACAGCTGCGGTCTGACGGGCGGCGGCTGCGCTCGGCGCGCGAGCATGCTGAACTGGTCACGGCCATTGCCGCACGCGATGCCCAGGCGGCGGCCCGCATCATGCGCGATCATTTGCGGGCCTCGGCGCGGGCTTCTCTGGCGGTGCTGGCGGCGACGGTGGAAAGCGCGTAATCTCGCCGCCCGAAGGAGGCCCTTCATGGTCACGAAAATTCTTGTTGCGGGTGCCGGCTCTATCGGGCGGCGCCATGCGGAAAACCTGGCCGCCCTGGGCGCGGAAGTCACGCTGAGGGGCTGGCGCGATTGGGGGCTGGCGGGGCTTGAGGCGGATCTGGCGCAGCATGATGCGCTGGTGGTGGCCACTGCCACCGATCTGCGCCTGCCGCTGATCGAAGTGGCCGCGCGGATGGAGAAGCCGCTTTTTATTGAAAAGCCCCTGGCCTTTCGCCGCGATGAGCTGGCTGCCATTGAGCGGGTGACCGGTGCGATCGCCGATCGCTCGATGCTGGGCTATATGATGCGGTATCACCCGGCTTTCCGGGTGCTGGCGCAGACGGATCTGTCTGACATCTTTCAGTTTTCGCTGACCATTGGCCATGATGTCACCCAATGGCGGCAGAACTGGCGCTTCTCAGAGAGTTATGCGGCGAAGGCGGAGGGCGGCGGTGTGCTGCTGGATCTGTGTCACGAGCTGGATATGGCGGCCTGTCTCTTCCCCGGTCTTGCTCCGGTGAGCGTGGAGGCTCAGGGCCATGCCGGCTATCGGGGCGTTGATATGGCCAGCCGGATTTCGCTGCGCAATACGCAGGTGACCGGCGAGGTCACCATGGATTACCTGACGCCGAAAATGCACCGCCAGGCCATTCTGCGCGGCACCCGGGCGCGGCATCACTTTGATTACGTGGCCCAGGACTATCGCAGTGAAACTTTCGACGGCGTGACGCAGCATGAGCGGCCGCTGGAGCGCAACGCCATGTTCATGGCGATCTCGCGCGACTTTCTGGCCCTGGTTGAGGGCCGCGCCACGTCAGATGTGGAACATCTGCCCCGGCTTGATCTGGCGCTGCCATCGGCACGGCTGGTCGCCGACTGCTGGCAGGCCCGCGAATTCATCGGTACCATCGATAAGGAACTGCCATGATCCTTGGTCATATCGGCGCGCGCAAAGGCTCTAAGGGTGTGCCGCGCAAGAACTTTCGTGAGATCTGCGGCAAGCCGCTGATCGACTGGTCGCTGGATCAGCTTTTCGCGCATCCGGCGGTGGATGCGGTCGTTGTCTCAACCGATGACGAAGAGATCTATGAGCATGCCATCGCCAGAGGTGCGCTGAAGATCGGGCTGCGCCCGGATCATCTGGCGACCGATGGTGCGGGCAAATGGGGCGTCTGGCAGCATGCGCTTGAGGTCTCTCAGCCGCTTCTGGATGCGCCGATTGAGGCCTTTCTGGACCTCGACTGCACCTCGCCGCTGCGGCTGGCGGAAGACATCACCAATGCGCTGGTCCTCTTTGATGAGCAGGATCCCGATATGGTGATGTCCTGCTGCGAGGCGCGCAAGAACCCCTACTTCAACCTCGTGGAACCCGATGCCAGCGGGGCTTTGCATGTCTCAAAGCCGCTGCCGGGTGGCGTCGTCGCGCGCCAGCAGGCCCCGGTGGTCTATGAGCATGCGGCCTCGACCTATGTGGTCTCGCCGGATTATCTGCGCCGCTCAAAAGGTCTTTGGGAGGGGCGTGTGATCCCCTTCCTGATGCCGCCCGAGCGCTGTGTCGATATCGACAGCGAGTTTGATTTCCGTCTTGTCGAATTTCTGCTGAAAGAGGCCCAGAATGGCTGAGCAACTTCAAGGTCGCACCGTTTTCATCACCGGCTCGGGCGGGGTGCTGGGCAGCACCTATGTCCGCCGCATGCTGGATGAAGGTGCACGCGTCATCGGGTCAGACCTGCCGGGCCACCGCGCCGAGGCGCTGAAAGAAGCCCATGCCGGCAATGAGAATTTCCGCTTTTATGAGCTGGATGTCTCGGAAGAAGATCAGGTTGTTGAGATCTTCAAGCGCATCCTGGCCGACGGATGGGAGCCGAATGTCGTTCTGAACAACGCCGCCATCACCGGCGAGTTGCTGATGGGCGCGGGCAAGGGCTTCCCGGATTTCGCCGATCTTGAGGTGAAGGACTGGGAAAAGACCATGCGCACCAATCTGACCGCGCCCTTCATGGTCGCCCGTCAGATGGACCGCGATATTGTCGGCAAATATCCCTGCACGCTGATCAACGTGGCCTCGATGTATGCGTTGAACGGCGCGCATCACCGGATCTATGACGGCATGCCCTTCAAGAATTTCTCGGCCTATGGCGTGTCGAAAGCGGGCATCCACGGGCTGACGCTCTGGCTCGCCGGTTATTGGGCGGATCGGGGGGCAACGGTGAACACCATCGCCCCGGGTGCGGTCTTCAACGGCCATTCCGATGAGTTCCAGCGTCGCGTGGGCGAGTTGATCATGCTCAACCGCATGGCAAAGCCCGATGAGATCGCCGATGCGATGCTCTTCCTGGCCTCAAAGGCTGCGGGCTATATGACCGGGCAGCTGGTCAATGTGGATGGCGGCTTCTCGGGCTGGTAAGCTATTGAGGCGAAAAGCCCCCGGCAGAGCGATCTGCCGGGGGCTTTTTCATTTTTGAAGCCAGGGATGCAGCGCTTCCATGGCGCGGCGGGTGCCGCCTGAGTGCTCTGCCAGGAAGGCTGTGATCTGATCGGGCGTAGGTCCTGCCCAGCCCTCAGCGCTGAAGGCACGCAGCACCTGTTCGGGGCCGACCTGCAGGCAGACGCCGGCGCGGATCGCCTCAACGGCCGGATATTCGATGGTGGAGATATCGGGGCCGACGACCACGGGTTTACCCAAGGCCAGCGGCTCAATGATGTTGTGCGAGCCTTTGGGGGTGAAGCCGCCGCCCACCAGCACACGATCCGTCATCGAGAGGTAGAAATACATCTCGCCGATGCTGTCCCCCAGCAGCAGATCGATGTCTGCCGGGGCTTTCAGGGTCAGATCTTTGTCGAAAAGCTCTGAGCGACGGGCGAAATTGACGCCCATTTTCGTCAGCGCCTCTGCCACCGGGGCAAAACGCTCAGGCGCGCGCGGCACCAGCACGATCAGCGGGCGCGGCGTCAGTTCCGTCAGCGCCCGCGCGATGGCTGAGAGGATCAGCTCCTCCTCGCCCTCAACGATTGAGGCGAGACCAATCACCGGACGCCCCCTGACCAGCGCCGCAAGCGCCGCTGCGCCTTTTTCCAAATGCGCGGGCGGGATCGGCTGATCGAAGCGCAACTCACCGGTCACGAAAATCGGCTCAACCCCCACCTCGCGAAAGCGCTCGCGCTGCAGCTCTGACTTCACCAGCGCCCCGGCAAAGCGGCGCATCACGGCAGGGCGCAGCGGGAAGCCCCGGTCGCGCATCATTGAGTTCAGCGGATAGCCCGCGTTGCACATCAACAGCGGCACACCATGGTCGCGGGCCGACTGCACCATGCGCGGCCAGATCTCAACCTCCATCACAAGGCCGAGTTTGGGGGCGAAAGCCTGAAAAAAGCGTTTAAAACAGCGCTCCAGTTCCAGCGGCACCCAGACCACCTGCACCGCCTCACCGGCGAAAACCTTTTCTGCCTCGCGCCGTCCGGCGGGGGTGAAACAGGTGATCAGCAGATGCTCTCCCGCCTCCAGCATGGCGCGCATCAGCGGCACCGCTGAACGCACTTCTCCAAGGCTGACGGCATGGAACCAGACTGCCCCCTTGCGCGGGTTTTCATAGCGGCCAAACCGCTCTGGCAGGTGCTGCGCGTAAAGCGGGTCCTTCTTCGCCCGTTTGCGCAGATAGCCCCGGATCAGCGGCAGAGAGACGGTCCAGAGTGCGGACCAGAACAGCAAAAACGCCCGCATCATTTCACCAGATCCAGAAGATCGCGCGCCAGCGGCCGCAGACTGCCCCGCGCCGCATGCACGATCTGCGAGGCCCGCGAGCGCTGCGCCGTGTGATCTGCCCGAAGCGCCGCGACCAGGTTCTCTTCCGTCACCGGAAGCGCCGCACCCGAGACATCAAGCTGCGCGAAGTCAGCCGCGAAATTCGCCGTGCGCGGCCCATGCAGGACCGCCGCCCCAAGCGCCAGCGGCTCCCAGGGGTTATGGCCTTCGATTTTGCAGAAGGTGCCCCCGATCAGCGCCACGGGGATCAGACGATACCACAGGCCCAACTCGCCAAAGGTATCGGCAATCCAGACCGCCGCCTGCCCCGGCCCCTCACCTTTTGAGCGCTGCGCCACGGTCAGGCCCATGGCGCGGGCCGCAGCCGAAATCTCACCAGCGCGGTGCGGATCACGCGGCGCGATGACCAGAAGCCGCGACGGATCCTCAGCAAAAAGCTGCGCCTGGGCCTTCAGGGCAAGCGCCTCATCCGTCTCATGCGAAGAGGCCAGCAGCCAGGGGCTGCGCCCCTCAAGCGCGAGCCGGGCGGTCTCCAGCGCGGTTTTATCGGCGGCCAGCGGCGGGGCTGCAGATTTCAGCGAGCCGGTCACCTCCACCTCCCGTGCGCCGAGCTTTTTCAGATTGGCCGCGGTGATCGCATCCTGAGCCGTGATCAGCCGGAAGCGCTTGAGAAGATTGCCGTAAAGGCTTTTCGCCTTTTCGCGGCGCGTGAAGGCCGCATCATTCATCCGCGCATTGACCATGGCCAGCGGTATCCCCGCCCGATCGGCGGCCACGACAGCACCAGGCCAGAGGTCCTGCTCAGCCCAGATCGAGAGGCAGGGTTTCCAGTGGTCAAGAAACTTCGCCAGATACTGCGGCGCATCGACGGGCAGAAACTGGTGGCGGGTGCGGCGCGGCAACTGCCCGCCCATCACTTCCGCCGAAGACCGCGCGGTCGAGGTCACCAGAAACTCCACATCCGGGCGCAGATCGGCCAGCTGCACGATCAGTCCGCGCAGCGCCAGAACTTCGCCCACCCCCACCGCATGCAGCCAGATCACCGGCGCATCCGGGCGGGGCAAAGTGGGTTCACCCAGCTTCTCGCGCCAGCGTGCGCCGTCTTCTTTGCCCTTCGCCAGACGACGGGTCAGAAGCTTCGGCGCGATCAGCGGCAGAAGGCGCGAGGCCGCAAGATAGGCCGCAAGCTGCAGGCTCATACTGAGTGGTCCTCAAAGGCCTTTTGCAGCGAACGGGTCCAGAACTCCGGATCATTCAGCACTTTCAGGAACTGATCCGAGGCCAGCCCCTCACCAAAGCCCGCATCGCGGCCGTGGTTTCTGCCCCATTCATTGGTCAGAAACCCAAGGATGGTCCCGCGGTCAGAGGCTTTCACCGAAGTCACCGACCCGGCTTCCGAGCGGTTTGACTGCCGCGTGCCGACATCAAGCGAGGGCAGCCCCAAGAAGGGCGCTTCGCGCACCCCGGCAGAGCTGTTTCCGACCATGCAGGCTGCGTTTTTCATCAGTTCCGAGAAATGCGCAAAACGCATGGAGGGCAGCACCCGGAAACGCTCTTCCGGCAGATCCTTCAGCACCCGGAAAATCCCGTCAGAGCCGGGATCGTTGTTCGGCGCAATCACCACGAAATTGCGCCGCGAGTCGACCAGGGCGCCGAAAAGCGCCTCCGCCTGTGCCCCCATGGTGGCCTGCTCAGAGGTCACCGGATGGAAGATCGCAATGCCGAACTCCTCAAAGGGAATGGCATACCGCGCCTTCACCTCCGCGAGCGTCACCCCTGAAGGGCGGGCGTGGAAATCCAGTTCGGGTGAGCCGATGACATGGATCACATCCTCCGGCTCGCCCAGCGACATCACCCGCCGCTTCGCCAGCTCGGACGATACGAAGTGATGGGTGCAAAGCTTGGTGCAGCAGTGGCGGAAGACCTCATCAATGGTGCCCGAGACCTCACCGCCTTCAATATGCGCCGAGCGGATGTAATTGGTGGCCGAGACCATGGCGCCCGCCACCGCCTCAATCCGGTCGCCATGAATGACGATCAGATCGGGGCGATGTTCAGCGATGTAATCGGAAAATCCGATCACCGTTTTCGCCAGGATGACATCCTGCGGATCGCCGGGCCGCTGGTTCAGAAAACCGTGGCTTTTGACGCCCGGCATCCGCTCCACTTCCAGCCGAGTCAGGCCGTAGCGCTCCATCATATGCATGCCGGTGACAAAGAAGCTGACCTCATGGCCCGCATCACGCGCCGCCGCCGCCAGCGGCTCCAGTTTGCCGAAATCAGCCCGGGTGCCGGTGAGAAAGAGGATTTTACGGGTCAAAGAGTACGCTCCGCATTGGCGGGAGGATTGCGCTCATAGGTTTCAACCATTGCTCTGAACTCCGACAGAAGTTCAGGCGGTGGCGGCGCGATCAGCCCGTTGTCGATGCCACGAAGAATTTGCATGCGCATCCGGTGGAAAAAGGCCTGCGAGTTTTTCTTCACATAGGCTGTTCCGAAAAGACGATCCGCCGCAAGCGGGAAGCCCACATTGAAAGGCCGACGCAGAGCAACGGTTCTCACATGGGCCAGCGCCTTCACACGCCAGTCAGACGATCCGTCATAAGAGGCCAGGAGCGCCGCACCGTCGCGGGCATAGGTTTCATCGGCATAGGCAGCGTAATCGAGGGCGAGACGCAGATCCTCGACAGCTGCCGCTTCCATTGCTTCCAGAAATTCCTGCCGACGGATCATGCCCTTCAGGCGCAGGCCGCGCTCCATCAGATATGACGAGAAGCCCACCTCACCATGTTTGATGGTATAAGATTTGTCGCTCGACATCCGATAGCTCTGCCAGAACGCCTGAAACGGCTCGCTGTGGATTGCCTCTCCGGAAAAGAGGAAGAAATAGGACTCGAGCTGGCGGGTCTCAAAGCTCTCAGCACCGCTGGCATCGCGCCGCAGTTTCTGGTCCTGGTTGAGACCCACAGCATCAAGCCCCTCCGCCTCCAGCATCGCTTCCAGCTGCGACAGCGGATCGCCCTGAAAAGGGAACCAGACGCTGTCGTTCATGATGATCAGCCGCTCGGCAGTCACACCTTCGCGGCTCAGAATGCGCAACCCGTCGCGGTAGCCGCCAAAGTCATAACCAAAATTCGGCCTCTCAAGCACGCGCCAGCAGAGCGACGTCAGCCGCGCAAGATCGCCCTCAGGCAGCGGAGTGTTCAGAACCGCCAGCACTGCATAGCCGTGGCGGGTCAGGTAACCTATGGTGTGAAGGACCGAGGGCGGAAGGCCGCCGGGCTGGTAAATGACCAGAAGAGCCACCTTCGGGCCGATCGGCGCTGCCCCCGGAATCAAACGGATGGCCTGATCAAAACCCGCTTCATACTCAGCCAGCGTCTTATCATGGCGCAGTACTGCCGGCAGGTTCTGCAGACGGCGCGGCAGATCCTGCAGCTGAAAAGCCAGACGCTTCAGCTCGCGCTTCACTTTCCAAAAGGGCAGAGCCATGACGTTCAGATCCGCTTCAGCAGTTTGAGTTTCAGCATCATGGCCAGCCTGCGCCCGTAATTCCCACCACGCATGGCATAATTGCGCCAGCGCTTATGCTTTGGCGGCTTTTTCACCGCCTCGAAGTTGCGCCCGTTGATGGTGCTGACGCCGCCGTCATCGACATGGCTGGGAAAGGGTTCAAGCCCAAGCAAACGGAAATCATGCGCCCACCAACGCGTCGCCTCATAATCAACCGGAAGCCGGATCGGCAGTACACGGCCCACCAGCTTCTGCGCCAGATCGCGGGTGATCAGATAAGCACCAAAGCCCGTCGCCGGACCAATATAGAGGTTGAAGTCATACCCCTCAGCGCGGAACTGAGTCACCGGCACCTTCGCGCGGATCTTGTTCAGCTTCAGCATATCCCAGCGCGGCTGCTGCGACAAAGCCACCTCAAGGGCGGATTTGAAATCGTCATGGAAGACCACATCATCCTCCATGACCAGCGCCACTTCGGCGTCAGAGGCAAGAAAGGCCTCCCAGACGCGCAGATGCGACAGGAACACACCGATCTCGCCGGGCAGAATCTCACGCCCCATCTGACGCCGGAAGGCGGACGCATCAACGAAGCGCCCGGCCAGTGACGCGTCAGCCCGGCCATCAACGCCCGAAAACCGCGTGACCGCAAAAGGCAGATTGAGCGCGGCAAGCTGCGCCTCCATCGCATCGCGGCGGTCTGTCGAGCGGTCGAGGTTGATATACCAGGCGGCCAGCCGCGTCAGGTCTTTGCTCACGCCAGATCCGCCCACTTCAGCTGGGTGTTACGGGTCACCGCGCGGGTCAGGCGCTTCCCCACCACCAGGTCAAACTCAAAGGCCGGGATTTCGCCCGAGCCGGGGCGGCGCGCCCAGATATCGGCCTCGGTGATGACATGGCCTTCGGGCAGGTCCTTATCAGCCACGACCGAGCCACGGGCGAAGCGGTAGACGTCTTCTTCCGGCGCGGTGCGTTGCTTGGGGTTATTGGCCGCGATCCAGATCTCTTTCGAGCGGTCCACGAGGTGGCGCAGTTCCGAGGGGTCCATCGAATTGATGATATCGGGGCCCTTGCGGTAGCGGGTGTCGGTGTAGTGACGCTCCAGAATGCAGGCGCCCAGCGCCACCGAAGCCAGCGCCATCTCCGGCCCGATCGAATGGTCCGAGAAGCCCACAACCGCATTGGGGAAAGCCTCTTTCAGATCGGTCACGCCTTTCAGCGAAACGATTTCCGGCGGCGAGGGGTAAAGATTGGTGCATTCGAGCAGCGCATAGTCAACGCCCGCATCTTCCAGGATCTGCACAGAGGCGCGGACCGAGTCGATGGTCTGCATGCCGGTCGACAGGATCACCGGTTTGCCCTTGCGTGCGATGTGGCGGATGAGCGGCAGGTTATCCGCCTCACCCGAGCCGATCTTATAGGCCGGAACGTCAAGGGTTTCGAGGAAGTCACAGGCCGCGCGCGAAAACGGCGTCGAGATCCAGATCATCCCCAGCTCTTCGCAATACCGCTTCAGCTCAGCCTCATCTTCGAGGCTCAGCGCGCAGCCCGCCATCACATCCCAGATCGAGACATCGGCATTCGGCGGGAAGATCGACTTCGCCTCATCCGTCATCTCATCTTCGATGATATGGGTCTGATGCTTGATCATCTCACAGCCGGCCAGCGCGGCCAGACGGGCCATCTCTTTGGCGACCGAAAGATCACCGCCGTGGTTGATGCCGATCTCGGCAATGACGAGCGGCGGAAAGTCCGGGCCGATGCCGCGGCCTGCGATGGTGATATTGCGGGGCATTTCACTCTCCCGGAGCCTGTGAACCTGTCGGATTTCTGCTGCCCCATGACGCCCTGGCTGTCAAGAAGACCCCCTGCCCCTTCCCCTGCGCAGGCGGAAACCCGATATAAGGAAAACAGCCGACCCTCGCCTCCGGCTCCCGCCTGAGGTAGATCAAAGGGAAACGGGCTGCGCTCAGAAAGGATCAGAACATGTCGGGAACCGATCCGGAAACGGCCTCGCGCGGTGTCGCGCAGCGCGTGCTGCGGGTGGAAGCCGCAGCGCTGGAGCGGCTGGCAGCAGAGCTGCCGGGCGATTTCGCCGCTGCCGTGCAGACGATCCTGAACGCAAAAGGCCGGCTCATCGTCTCGGGCATGGGGAAATCGGGCCATATCGGCAAGAAGATCGCGGCCACCCTCGCCTCGACCGGGACGCCCTCGTTCTTTGTGCACCCCGCCGAGGCGAGCCACGGCGACCTGGGCATGGTGACGCCCGATGATCTTTGCCTGATGATCTCAAACTCAGGGGAAACCTCTGAGCTGGGCGATCTGATTGCGCATTGTAAGCGGTTCTCCATCCCGATCATCGGGATCAGCCGGGTTGCAGGCAGCACACTGATGACGGCTGCCACCCTGCGCCTTCTGCTGCCTGACGCACCCGAGGCCTGCTCTATCGGCATGGCCCCCACCACTTCGACCACGCTGACCCTGGCGCTTGGCGATGCGCTGGCCGTGGCGCTGATGGAGGCGCGTGCCTTCCGGCCCGATCAGTTCCGCACCTATCACCCGGGCGGCAAACTCGGCGCGCGTCTGGCCACGGTGGCGCAGCTGATGCACCGCGAAGAGCCGCTGCCGCTGGTCACAAAAGCCACCCCCATGCAGGAGGTGATCCTGGAGATGACGGCGCGGGGCTACGGCATTGCGGGCGTTCTGGATGAGGCGGGGCGGCTGTGCGGCGTCATCTCTGACGGCGACCTGCGGCGCAATATCACGGGGCTTTTTGATCTCAGCGCCGGTGAAGTGGCCACCAGAAGCCCGGTCACCGTCAGCCCCGGCCAGCTTGCGGCGGAAGCGCTGGCGGTGATGAATGCCCGCAAGATCACCGCGCTTTTTGCCACCGATGCGGATGCAAAACCGCTCGGCATCCTCCATATCCATGACTGCCTGCGCGCAGGCGTTGCGTGAGCCCTGACAGGAAACACCCATGACCCAAGAGATCGTCCGGATCCGCGATATCGCCATCGGCGGACAAAACCCCATCGCGCTGATCACCGGCCCCTGCCAGCTGGAAAGCCATGAGCACGCCCGCATGATGTGCGAGCGGATCCTGGAAGCCTGCGCCCCCACCGGCACGAAGTTCATCTTCAAGGCGAGCTACGACAAGGCCAACCGCTCTTCCATCAAAACCCAGCGCGGTCTGGGGATGGAAAAGGGCCTCGAGATCCTTGCGCGCATCCGCGATGAGTTCGGCGTGCCGGTGCTGACCGATGTGCATGAGCCCTCGCATTGCGCCCCGGCGGCAGAGGTTTGCGAAGTGCTGCAGATCCCGGCCTTTCTCTGCCGTCAGACCGATCTTCTGCTGGCCGCAGGCGAGACCGGCCGCGCGATCAATATCAAAAAGGGCCAGTTCCTTGCGCCCTGGGATATGAAGAACGTGGCGGAAAAGGTCGAAAGCACCGGCAACCGCAATATCATGCTTTGCGAGCGCGGGACTTCGTTTGGCTATAACACGCTTGTCACCGATTTCCGTGGCCTGCCGACCATGGCCGCGACCGGCTGGCCGGTGGTCTTTGACGCCACCCATTCGGTGCAGCAACCCGGCGGGCTTGGCGGCTCATCGGGCGGGCAGCGCGAATTTGCGCCTGTTCTGGCGCGGGCGGCCTGTGCGGTAGGTGTTTCGGCCCTCTTTATTGAGACCCACGAGGATCCGGATAATGCGCCCTCGGACGGGCCGAATATGATCCCGATTGAGCAGATGGGCGCTCTGATTGCTAATCTGCGCGCCTTTGACGCCCTGGCGAAGGGGATCTGAGCCATGTCTGATATCGCGATCATCATTCCCGCCCGCTATGCCTCAACCCGTTATCCGGCGAAGCCGCTGGCAACCCTGAAGGGGGCGTCAGGGGTGTCGCGGACGCTTTTGGAACGCTCGGTCATGGCCGGGCGTAAGGCGGTTGCGGATTTCGGCGGCGATGTTGCCCTTTATGTGGCAACGGACGACCATCGCATCGCCGATGAGGCCAAGCGGATCGGCGCTGAAGTCATCATGACCTCTGAAAGCTGCCGCAACGGGACCGAGCGGGTTTCTGAGGCGCTGAAGAACGCAGGCATCGCCCCGAAGATTGTGGTAAACCTGCAGGGCGATGCGCCGCTGACCCCGCCGCATTTCGTCACCGCGCTGATCCGCACCATGATCGACGAGCCGGAATGCCAGATGGCGACCCCGGTGCTGCGCTGTGACGCCGAGGCCGTGCAGAATTTCATCAATGACCGTGCCAATGGCCGCGTGGGTGCGACCACGGTGGTCTCGAACCGGGTGGGCCAGGCGCTTTACTTCTCGAAAGAGGTCATTCCCTTCACCAATGGCAAAGGCGTGGTGAACGGCGAGGTGCCGGTTTTTCATCACGTCGGGCTTTACGCCTATCGCCCGGAAGCGCTGGCGGCCTATATGGCCTGGGAGCCGGGGCCGCTCGAGACCCTTGAGGGGCTGGAGCAGCTGCGCTTCCTGGAAAACGGCCATCCGATCCGCACGGTTGAGGTTTCGGCCCCTGGAGCGGCGTTCTGGGAACTGAACAACCCCTCCGATGTGCCGCTGATTGAGAGCTATCTGGCGCGGATGGGAATGGAGTGATCCCCGCGCTCTGCGCAGGTCAGATCGCCGGATTCCTTTATTGAACCGCGACGCGCTCCGGGGTCTGAAAGGCCCCGGAGCGTTTCACTTTCGGGAGGATCTGATGAGCGACTGGCTGGGACTGGCGGGAAAGACCGTGGCTGTCACCGGAGCATTGGGCGGCCTTGGCCGTGCCATCACGCGGGCGTTTCTGGAGGCGGGCTGTCAGGTTCTGCTGATCGACCGCGCGCCTGCCGATGAAACGGCTGCCATGGCGGAATTTGCCGGGCTGAAGGTGCGCTTTGCTGCCGCGGATGTCAGCGACCGGGTCTCGTTGGAAACGGCTTTTGCCCTTGGGCGCGAGGCGTTTGGCGCGGTGGATCTGCTGGTCAATAACGCGGCCATGTCGAACCCTGCGCCGCTGAAGGCGCTGGAGCCTGCAGCCTTTGAGCGGCAGATGCAGGTCAATGTCGGCGGCTATCTGCTCTGTGCGCAGGTCTATCTGGCGCAGCGACCGGAAGGCGCGGGCTCGATCGTGAATATCGCCTCAATCGCCGGGCGCAATGCGCAACTCAATTCGGGCGGCTATGCCACCGGGAAGGCTGCGATCCTGATGCTGAGCCAGCAGATGGCGTTGGAATGGGGGCCGGAGGGCGTGCGGGTGAACTCGGTGAGCCCCGGGCTTTTTGTGACGCCGCTCACGAAGCATTTTTATCAAGATCCGGCAGACCGCAAACGCCGCGAAGACGTGGTGCCGCTGCGCCGGGTGGGCGATCCGAAAGATCTGGCCGATGCGGTGGTTTATCTCTCCTCCGCCCGGGCGGCCTATGTGAACGGGGCTGAGATCATCGTGGACGGCGGCTTTTCGCAGACGCTGATGAGCCATATCCCGCGCCCCTACCACAAAGGGTGAGCCTGGCGGCAGGCGCCGGGGGCTGACGGCCCCCGGACCCCCGTGAGTATTTTTGAAAAAGCCAAAGCCGCAGGCGGGATCTGCGGCTTTTGTTTGTCTGAGACGCGGACAGCACAAAGCCGCGCCGGGGAGGGCGCGGCTTTGCGGAGGTCTGCCGGGATCAGTCGAGTTTCAGGCCCCGGGCCTCGATGACGGCGCCGAACTGCTCTTTGTCAGCGGCAAGCTGGTCGTCCATGACGGAGGGCGCGCCGCCGACTTTGAACTGGCCGATTTTGTCGAGGAACTCGAGGGTCGAGGGCTGCTCGAGCACCTTGTCGAGGGCGGCGTTGATCTGGGTGACCAGCGCGTCATCCATGCCTTTGGGGGCGAAGATGCCGGTCCAGAAGGAGGTGGTGATCTGCGGATAGCCCAGCTCTTTGAAGGTCGGCACATCCGAGAGACGCTCCATGCGCTCATCGCGGGCGAGAGCGAGCATCTTCATGGTGCCGGCCTGGATCTGGCCGAGCACGCCGAGCGGCGAGGAGACGGTGAAATCGACCTGGCCGCCGAGGATGTCGCGGACCTCTTCCGAGGTGGCTTTGTAGGAGACTTCGGTCAGTTTGAAGCCAAATTCCTGCTGCAGGATCGCGCCGAAGACCTGGCTGAGCGAGCCGGGGCCGAAGGTGCCGAAGCGCAGGGGTTTCTCGCTCGATTTTGCGCGGGCCACAAACTCTTCGAAAGTGTTGAGGCCCGAAGAGGTCGGCACGGTGACGGCCAGCGGGCCGTTCGAGATATACGAGACCGATTTGAAGTCTTCGAGTTTGAAGGGCACGCTTTTGCGCATCAGCACGTTCAGCGAGAGCGGGCCGGTGCCGCCGACGAAGAGCGTGTTGTTGGGCTGTTTGCTGCCCGCCACATATTGCGCGCCGATGATGCCATTGGCACCCGGCTTGTTGTCGACGAGGAACGAGCGGCCAAGCTCTTTCGAGAGGCCGTCTGCGAGCACGCGCGAAATGCCGTCGATGCCGCTGCCGGCCGAATAGGGCACGATCAGCGTGATCGGATCGTTCGAGGCCAGCGCCATGCGCGAGGTGAGCGGCAGGGCGGCAAGCGCGGAGAGGCCACCCAGGATGGCGCGACGTTGAATATTCATGAGGGATCCTCCCAGATCTCAGTCCGGCGAGGTTATCGGGAGATTTCAAAGCGGTATAGCGACCGGATTGCAGAACAGTCCTGCACCTCAGGTCATAAATCCCGCAGCGTGGAATTATTTCCCGCAAAATCCGGCGCGGAACCACAGGCGTTCCCCTTCAGCACCTGCGACGTGGGGTCACCTGTGGCTGCGGGTTGTGTCTCAGTCACGGAAATTTTTGCGCGGCGCAGGGTGAATTCTGCAGGAAAAAGCGGCAGGAGCGGCAGAGAGACAGGCCCGGGTTGCCCCGGGCCTGTCGGGGACCGAATCTTTATGCTGCTCAGGCCTCAAAGGTCGGCACGATGGCCATTTGCGGCACCGTCACGAGACCTTTGTCGGTGATGCGGATTTCCGGGATCACCGAGAGCGGGATCAGGTTGAAGCCCATATAGGGGATCGCGCAGCCCGCCTCTTCCCAGGCGGCTTTGAGGGCGCGGGTTTCCTCGGCCACCTCATGCACGCGCTTGTCGGACATCAGCCCCGCCACCGGCAGCGCCACGAAGGCTTTGACTTCACCGTCGCGCACCACGGCGATGCCGCCCTGATGTTTCTCAATCTCGGCCACGGCGAGTTGCATATCGGCCTCATTGAGGCCTGCCACGATGATGTTGTGGCTGTCATGGCCGACCGAGGAGGCCACCGCACCGGCCTTCAGGGTGAAGTCATGCAGGAAGCCATGGGCGATATTGCCGTCCGATTTACCGTGACGCTCAATCACGGCGACATGGGTGAGGCTGTGGGCGGCCAGGGTTTCGGCCCAGTCTTTGCCCGGGGTCACCGGCACTTTGCGGTGCGGCAGAGCGATGCCGGGCATCTCAATCCCGATGGCATTGACGGTGACCGGACCTGCGGGCAGCTCAGGCAGCAGTTTGCGGGCGGCGGGCAGTTTCACCGTCTGATAGGCGGCTTTGGGATAGGTATAGCGGCTCTCAAGGCAGTGATCGAGGAGCGGGGTGATTTTGCCGCCCTCGACCATCAGCTCACCGCCGTACCAGGTGTTCTGCACCTTCAGATCGTCGTTGAGCAGAATCACATCAGCGCGGCGGCCGCCGCCGAGTGCGCCGAAGTCGCCGTCCATGCCAAAGCGCGTCGCGCCATGCAGCGAGCCCATGGCCCAGGCGGTGGCGGGGGCCATGCCAAGGCGGATCGCCTCGCGCACGACCCAGTCCTGACCGAAGGTCAGCAGGTCATCGGCGTCGCGGTCATCGGTGCAGACGCAAAAGCGCTTGGGGGAGGCACCGTCTTTGGTGATCGCGCCAATGGCCTCAGCGATCGAGTTCCAGGGGGTGGAAGGATTGCCGCCGCGCAGGAAAACCCAGATGCCGGCATCAGCCATATCATTGGCGATGTCACGGTCGATCGCCTCATGGGTGTCAGTCACGCCGGAGGCCGCATAGCCCGGAATGAACTCACGACCATAGACGTGGCCCGAGACCGGGCGGCCACGCTTCAGGCTTTCGGCGATGATGGCATGGCTGCGCGGATCGCCCATGACGACCGGCACGAAATCCATCTTCTCGCCAAGGGCCACGGCCTCGGGCCAGGCATCAAAGAGCGCGCCGATTTTCTCGGGCGTCAGATCGCCGCCTGCGGTTTCCAGCTCGGGTGAGGTGGCGGGGACGGTCGAGGGCACGGTCAGGAAGATCGACATCGGCGCAAGGCGCGCGTCTTCGAGCATGGCTTCCACACCGGCCACATCCATGACGTTGCCGATCTCATGGCTGTCGCAGAAGATCGTGGTGGTGCCGTTCAGCAGCGCGCCTTCGGCATAGGCGCAGGCGGTGATCATCGAGCTTTCGATGTGGATATGCGGATCGACAAGACCCGGGGCGAGGATGCCGCCCTTCGCGTCATAGACGGCATTCGGGGCGGGGGCGGCGCGATGCGCGCCGAGCTCTTTCACCGCCGCAATGCGGCCGCCCGAGAGCCAGATCTCTTTGGGGCCGGAAATACGGTCGGTATAGGTCGAAAGGATCCGCGCATCGGTGATGACCAGATCGGCCGCTGCGCGGCCACCGGCCACAGCAGCAAGCTGGCGGGTCATCTGCCAAAGAGGGGCGGTGGAAAAGCGGGTCACGGGACGCGTCATGGCTCTGCTCCGGTTCAGGCAATTACGACGCAGCCATACACCTCAGCGCGGCTTACGGACAGAGCGGGGCCCGGAGAAAATGCCCGAAGGGCCTCTCCTTCGAAAGATCCTCCCTTTGGTCAGAGGCGGAACGACGGAAGAGAGGCCCTTCTGCTGGCAGGCTTGATCTTGCCCGGTTCAGGCTGATCCGCTACCCGGGTGTCACTGTTACATCCCGCAGGAGGCCGCGTGTACCGGATCTGGAATATTATCACGACCTATTCGCTGATGCTGATCGGCGGTGCGGTCATTGCGCTGATCTGGGCCAATACGGCTCATGACAGCTATCACCATCTTGTCCACCTGGTCCTCTGGGACAACGCGCCGATCGGTGCGCCGAATTTCAGCGCTGAGGGGGTAATCACTCATCGCACACTGACCCTGCACTATCTGGTCAATGATCTGCTGATGGCCTTCTTCTTCGCCATTGCGGCCAAAGAGGTCTGGGAGGCGATCATCCTGGACGAGGGTTCGCTGCGCGGCAAAAAGGCCCTGACGCCGCTGATTGCCACGGCGGGCGGCGTATTGGGCCCGGTGGCCGTCTATCTGGCCCTCGCGGCGATGATGGGGGCGGCAACCTTCTCGGCGGTGGCCGGTGGCTGGGCCGTGCCTACGGCGACGGATATCGCCTTTGCCTATCTGGTCGGGCGACTGGTTTTTGGTGCGGGCCATCCGGCAGTGGGCTTCCTGCTGCTCCTGGCCATTGCTGACGATGCGGTGGGTCTGATCATCCTTGCGCTCTTCTACCCCTCTGCCCCGCTGGCACCCGAATGGCTGCTGGTCTCTGCCGGAGCAGCGCTTGCGGTCTTCATGCTGGCCAACTGGCTGCCGCGTCGCCTGGACCGCGGCAACCAGGCGCGTCCCAACTCGACCTGGGTGCGTGAGAAGCTGAGCTTCTGGCCCTATGCCCTGGCCGGGGCCATCAGCTGGTACGCCTTTCAGGAAGCCGGTATTCACCCCGCGCTTGGTCTTTTGCCGGTGGTGGTGACCATCCCCCATGCCGACCGCGGCTTTGGCATCTTCGCAGAAGACGAAGCGCATCAGACCGATCTGCTCAACACCATCGAGCATGGCATCAAAGCCCCCGTGCAGGTGGTTTTGTTCCTCTTCGGGCTGCTCAATGCAGGGGTGGAGTTCTCGGCCATCGGCTCCCCGACCTGGATCGTTCTGCTGGCGCTGGTGATCGGCAAACCGCTGGGGATCACCTTCTTTGGCTGGCTGGCGGCCGTGCCGATGCGTCTCGGCCTGCCTGAGGGGATGCGTCTGAACGATCTGCCGGTTATGGGATTCGTTGCAGCGATCGGCTTCACCGTGGCACTTTTCGTGGCCTCCGTCGCATTCGATGCCGAGGTTATGCTCGGCGATATCCCGGTGCAGGCCGCAGCGAAAATGGGCGCTCTTTTCTCCTTTGGCGCCGCCATTCTGGCCCTGATTGCAGGCCCGATCTTCGGCGTTCAGAAGAAGCACTGAGACGGGCAGGTTTGTCTCAAACGACAAATTTCAAAGGCGCGGCAGCCGGTCTGCCGCGCCTTTTCTTTGACCACTAGCAACG
>NZ_SBLC01000024.1:0-301 GCF_004054105.1 Falsigemmobacter intermedius | reverse complement strand
GTGAGCGTCACGAGCGGGTCATCTTGCGGGTGAGCTCTGCGCGCCAGAGATAGTCGGCACGGACTTTCAGGAGAGGTTGCCGATGGGCTTCGACGAGCCGAAGAGTACAGATAATGCCATGCATCAAGTCATGCATGAAGCCCGTGACTATCAGCGGATCGAGGTGATCACCGGGCGCCGTCGCCGCCGTAACCGGACCGATGATGAGCGTGCGCAGATCGTGGCGGAGAGCGCGTTGCCGGGCGCGAACATCTCCGACGTCGCGCGTCGCTGGGGCGTACATCGTGGGCTGCTCACTGTC